>DATJAO010000023.1:0-59520 GCA_035516175.1 Nitrospirota bacterium | reverse complement strand
GCGAGCATATGCATCGCGAACTGTAGATTTGGTGAAACTCATGGTCCGGCGTCATGGTTATTTCTTTGACGGCAGAAGTTTTACCCGGCAACCTTCTTGCCGGAACCCCCTACTTATGGTTTCACAGAGCAAAACAGGGTTCGTTTCCCGTAATGTGACTACTTCCAAAGTATCGGGTAATTTATTGTTTGTCAAACAGACAGGAGTGGCCTCGAAGTGCATCCAACCATGTTAGCTTGGCGCCTTATGTCCTCGCCCTGAAGAGACGGGGTTTTAAAGCGCAGATGATAAACGATCAACTAATTCATAGAATATTTTTTGGCTTGACACGATCTGCTAATTCATTTGCATACCATCGAGCTCCATGTTATATTATTGGAATTCTTAAGCGAGGAGGCCACTGATGGGGCCATCGAAATCAAAAATTAAGCTGTACACCCTCAGCACCTGCTCTCACTGCATACGCACTAAACGGTTCTTCAAAGACAAGGGAATCGACATGGAATTCATCGATGTGGACCTTCTCACCAGTGCGGAACGTGAGAGCGTCATGGACGAAGTGAGGAAGCTTAATCCCGACTGCAGCTTCCCGACCATTTGTATCGGCGACATCATCATAGTCGGTTTTAACGAGGAAAAGCTCAAAAAAGCTTTAAACATACCTTGACTTCCCAAAAACTCTACGAGATCCTTTCTAAATATGCCGAGTCGCAGGGCATCCGCTTGAACAAGGATAAGCCTTTCGTAATGGATATTCTGCAGGGCCTCCTTACCAACGAGGCTCGTTACGGCTACCGTTCCTGCCCCTGCCGTCTCGCATGGGGTGTCAAGGAAAAGGATGCGGACATCATCTGCCCCTGCGTGTACCGCGATCCTGATATCAAGGACTACGGGAGCTGCTTCTGCGGTTTGTACGTGTCCGTAGCGTGGAACGAAGGAGAGATTGAGCATCGACGGGTGCCGGAGCGAAGGCCGAAAGAGAAGAGAGTGATGTAGGAAGACTTTTCACCCGCAGTGTAGAATGCGCAGAGGGCTTTAACGTTATGCCCGATGCGGAACCAGATACTCACATATTGCATAGCTAAGCAAAGGGAAAGAGCAATGAAGAAGAAAGATAAAGTTAAAAAAAAATCTGACATGCCGGAATTCAGCTTTAAGGAATTTACTCCTGAAGAAAGCAATATCTACGAAGAGGCGGTGAATAAGTACCGGGAGGCAATCGCTGCAGGAAAGACGCTCAAGCAGGCGTACGAAAGCTATTCCATAACAGACCCGAATCTAAAATCGCTCATCCAGGCCGATTTTCTCAAAATACTGATCGCGGAATCCCACTTCGGCAAAGGCCAGTCGCTCGAGGAGGTGGCCAAGGTTCTTGATGTCTCTCTCGACCTCATCAAGGAAGCACAGGCTCGGATGCTCCAGGAAGCAGGTATCACGGCAGCGAACCAGTTCGGCCAGGAGTTCAGTTCGTTCGAACCTAAAACAAACGACTAGTAAGTCCTACTTGGGTGTTTCATCTTCTCGTTGCATCCAATGCGGAGAAAATTCCCCCTTACTCCCACTCGATCGTGCTCGGCGGTTTGGATGAGACGTCGAAGACCACGCGGTTCACGCCTTTTACTTCATTGATGATCCGGTTCGACATAACCCCCAGGAGATCGTAAGGGATCTTCGCCCAGTCCGCGGTCATACCGTCCTGGCTCGTGACCGCACGGATGGCGACCACGTTTTCATAGGTCCGTTCGTCGCCCATAACCCCCACGGTTTTGATCGGAAGCAGCACGGCAAAAGACTGCCAGATCTCCTTGTACAGCCCTGCTTTCTTGATCTCCTCGATGACGATGACGTCTGCCTCGCGTAATATTTTCAGCCTCTGCTCGGTTACCTCGCCCAGGATACGTATGGCGAGGCCGGGCCCGGGGAAAGGCTGGCGGTCGATGATGTCATCGGGCATTTTGAGCTCACGGCCGATAGCCCGTACTTCATCCTTAAATAATTCTCTCAGCGGTTCTACAAGTTTGAGCTTCATCTTCTCCGGCAGCCCACCCACATTATGGTGGGATTTAATGACCGCCGAAGGGCCTTTGAACGATACGCTCTCGATCACGTCCGGATAGAGCGTCCCCTGGACCAGGAACTCGGCCCCGCCAAGAGCGTGCGCTTCCTGCTCGAACACCTCGATAAACGTGTTACCAATGATCTTCCGCTTCTTCTCGGGATGCTCAACACCCTTAAGCCTGTCAAGAAACTGCGATGAGGCATCAACATACTTGAGGTTCAACCCTATGTCTTTGAAGGAATGTTGCACCTTTTCTGCCTCATCCTTCCTGAGAACGCCATTATTCACAAAGATACACGTGAGCTGTTTCCCAATAGCCCTATGCACAAGCACCGCGGCTACGGAAGAATCCACCCCGCCGGAGAGGCCGCAAACAGCCTTTTTATCGCCTATTGTCTTACGAATCTGGCCAACAGAATAATCAACGAATGACGCCATGTTCCAGGAAGGCCTGCATCCGCAGATCGTGTACACGAAGTTCCTGAGGATCTGGGTCCCTTGGGGCGTGTGTACCACTTCCGGATGGAACTGGACGCCGTATAATTTGCGCTTTTCATCGGCCATGGCCGCTGTCGGGGAGTTGCTGGTATGCGCGATAGCGTGAAACCCTTCCGGCATCTTCTCTATGCGGTCACCGTGGCTCATCCAGACCGTTGCCTTGCCTTCCTCGCCAATCCCGGTAAAGAGCCCCTCGTTCTTGTGGATCGTGAGTTCCGCTCTCCCGTACTCGCGCTTTTGCGATTTGGCAACGACCCCGCCCTGGATATGCGTCAGGAGCTGCATGCCGTAACAGATGCCGAGGACTGGCACGCCCAGGTCGAGGTATGTCTTATCAATGAGCGGAGCACCCGCATCGTAGACGCTTGACGGGCCGCCGGAAAGGATCAGGCCCTTCGGCCGAAAAACCTTGACCTTCTCAAGCCCGGCATTGAACGGGAATATCTCGCAGTATACCTTTGCCTCGCGCACCCTGCGCGCGATGAGCTGGGTATACTGGGACCCGAAGTCGAGTATTAATATTCGTTCGCTATGGATGTCGGACAAGAAGAACTCCTTTCAATTCCGGGAAGTAATGGCATATTACCCTATGTGGCAAAGGCATGTCAATCTGAAGATAATGCTCTCTAAAACTCGCCTTGACAATCATCTTCCTTAGCGTTTATTATGACTCATGCCGCAAACGGTATACCAGAAACTTCAGGACACAGCGCTCAAAATAGCCCGGACCCTTCCACGTCCCGCCTTCTACGGAGAGCACACCATGCTCATCGGCCTCGCCGAGGAGATGCTCAAAACTCATGAACTCATCCGGAAATGCCGCGCCTATCTGGACGAATCTCAGTTGGAGTGCGCGCACGGGCTCTGTCACTGCGAGGCCGTAGCAAGGGATGCCGGGACGATTGTCCTCGTCGAGGGTCGCGGGCGGGGCATGAGCCAGTCCGTGATCGAACCGCTCTTTACCGCTGCGATCATCGCTGGCCTTTTCCATGACATCAAGCGCCGGGAGGAAGACCACGCGGTGCGCGGAAGCATTGAGGCAGAGAAGATCCTTAAGGCGCTGGATGTGGACGAGCGTAGCCGCTCCCATATCACCTATGCGATCAGGAACCATGAAGCGTTCAAGGCTACGTGCGATCTTGATGATGAGGAAGGTTGCATGGTAAGCGATGCACTCTACGACGCGGACAAGTTCCGCTGGGGACCGGAGAACTTCACGGGCACACTCTGGCTCATGGTCGAGGCCCAACACATGCCGCCCGAAGCGCTCCACAAAACCTTTAAGGAAAAAATGATGGGTATCGAGAGGATAAAGGAAACGTTCCGAACCGCAACCGGAAAACGGTACGGTCCGGAGTTCATTGACCAGGGAGTTACTATCGGGAACGCAATTTATGAGGAAATGAGCGCAATGTTACAGGTGTAGAAGCGAGGCGGCCTATGCCCCCTTACTTCGATTCCTTATCTTTTCCCCCGTAGACCTTTCTGAGCACCTTATCAGCGCGGTCTTTGCGCGCCTCGGCGACGCCTTCTCTGAGCATGAGCGTCTCCTCAGCAAACATGGCGGACCGAAGCCATTCGTACCCGAGCTTCAAGAGCTCGGCGTCATCAGTCCTGACCTTTTCGATCCGCTCCTGCGGGATATCATAGGCCTCAAGGAAGCTGCTCCCGAATACAAATTCACGGAAGTAGTCCGTGTTCGTGCTGACCATGAAGAACATCTGGTTCTTAATCTCGGGGAACTCCCTCTCACCGAATGATTTCTTCTTGATCAGGATCTCCATCCAGCCGCGGTTCATGTCGTCGTAGAGGTCGGCCTCCTGGTCCTTTCGCCATTCGTCGATGGTCCAGTCCTTGTCCTCCTCAAAGCCCTTGCAGTGGTCTTCCTTGACCATGAAATAAAATTCATCTTTGCCACCCTCGGCGTCCCTCTTTCTGAGCGTAGCCATGCCGACGGGATAGTAGCGGCAGGTGTTCGGCCGGTCTTCATAGACAGTACAGCCTTCAGGTGTGACGAAAGGGCAGCTCCTCTTTTCATCATTCCCCATCTTAAGCGTTATTACAGGGAGGAGGGTCTTGGCCAGGATCTCTATCTCGCAGTATTTGTTGATGAAGTCCTCGGTCGTCATGCCAAGCCGTTTCCGAAGCCGCAGGAGATCATAGGGAGGGAGAACGATATTGATATTGCTGCAGCAGGCGGTGAAACACTTAACCCCCTTGTGGCAGCGGAACTTAAACCGGCTCTTCCCCGTGAGTTTGACCGGTACAACCTTATCAGTCTTGCTTTTTTTTAAGGGTTCGATATCGAAATCTTCTGGTTCCATTTCTTTTTTCTTATCTTTCATGTCAACCCTCTCAGCGCCCTGCTGGTACGGGACCGCAACCTTTGCCTATCCTCTGTTCTCTCGCTTCTGACTTCTGAGCTTACTTCATCCAGCTTTGTATCTCACGATGTTGCTCTATGAAGAGCTCGACGCCTTCATGGTCCGGCCCGAGAATGTTCTTGAAACGGTCGAGCGCTTCATAAAACATCATCTTCCTCACGCCATTGATCAGATTATCGGCGTATGATACGATCTTTTCTTCAGGTGTGAGAGGAATATAGTCTCTCCTCGGCAGCCCCAGCTTCACGGCCTCCTCTTCAGTGATTCCGGCGCCGATGTGCCGCTCGATAATATGCACAAGCCTGTCAGAGAAGCCCAGTTTCTTCGCGATTTCGACGCCTGCTAAAGCATGTTCAATCCCATGCGTACGAGACCGGCCAATGTCATGGAACAGCCCACCCTGCTGCACGAGCTCAAGATCAAGGGCCACCGTTGCACGCTCTGCAATGGAACGGGCCAACTGGGAGACCACAATGCAGTGTGCTACAACGTCTGCAGAACATCCTGCATGGATAAGAATCTCAGCGTTATTCATTGCCGCTGCATAATACCACTTTGACGGTAAATTTCAACGAATTTGGTGCGAATGAGCAGTTCCCGTAGGCACCGTTCCAGAGAAAAAATAAGGGCTGGCCATGAGGCCAGCCCCTGTGTGTTCATGGTTTGTCAGCGATATTACTTACCCAGCTTGATCATGATCGGAACGATCAGAAGAGCGACGATGTTGATGACCTTGATCATCGGGTTGATAGCCGGGCCCGCGGTATCCTTGTAGGGATCCCCGACAGTATCGCCCGTAACTGAGGCTTTGTGTCCATCGCTCCCCTTCTTATGCACGACGCCTTTGCTGTCGGTGACACCATCTTCAAAGGATTTCTTGGCGTTATCCCAGGCGCCGCCGCCGCTCGTCATGGCGATGGCCTGGAACAGACCCGTGATGATGGAACCGATGAGCACGCCGCCGAGGGCTTCACGGCCGAGGAGCAGGCCCACGACCACCGGCACAACCACCGGAATGAGGGCCGGGACCATCATCTGCTTGATGGCGCCCTTAGTCACGATGTCCACGCACTTGCCGTACTCGGGTTTTGCCTTGCCTTCCATGATGCCCTTGATCTCGCGAAACTGTCTCCGTACTTCCTCGACGATGCTGCCTGCAGCCTTACCCACGGCTTCCATCAGAAGCGAGCCAAAATAGTAGGGGAGCAGGCCGCCGATGAACAGGCCGGCAAGCACCATGGGGTTCGAGAGGTCGAAAAGCACTTTCACATCTGCGCCAAAGGACCGTGAATATTCCGCGAAGAGCACTAGAGCAGCGAGGGCCGCGGAGCCGATGGCATAGCCCTTGGTCACGGCCTTGGTGGTATTGCCGACCGCGTCGAGGGGGTCCGTGATGTCGCGGATCTCTTTCGGGAGGTGAGCCATTTCAGCGACACCGCCGGCGTTGTCAGTGATCGGGCCATAAGAGTCGATGGCGACCACGATGCCAGTCATGGATAGCATGGACACGGCCGAGAGCGCGATTGCGAAGAGACCGCCCCCGGGATTGCCGGAGAAACCGCCGCCGAGGTAGAAGGCGCAGAGGATCGATGCCACGATCACGATCACCGGAGCGCCGGTGGACTTCATGCTGACCGCGAGACCGGCGATTACGTTCGTGCCGTGGCCGGTCAGGCTGGCCTGTGCGATGTGCTTCACCGGGGAATATTCCTTGGCCGTGAAGTACTCAGTGATGACCACGATCAGGCCTGTTAGAACGAGTCCTATCAGGGCGGTCAGAAACACGGACATTGGCGTGAATATGTTGGCATCAGCGCCGGTCAGACCAGCGATGAAAGTCTTCGAAATGAAGTAGAACACTACGGCCGCAATAACGCCGGCCACGGCAAGTCCTTTGTAAAGGGCGCCCATGATGTAGTTGTTCTTGCCAAGCTTGACTGCATAGGTGCCGATGATGGAAGCGATGATCGAAACGCCGCCGAGCATGAGCGGGAACTCGATCCACTGGCTGCCCTCGCCGAAGATCGTCTTGGCGAGAAGCATGGCGGCCACAAGGGTCACCGTGTAGGTCTCATAGAGGTCAGCCGCCATGCCTGCGCAGTCGCCTACGTTGTCGCCCACGTTGTCGGCGATCACAGCAGGGTTCCGGGGATCGTCCTCGGGAATACCCGCCTCGACCTTACCCACGAGGTCGGCGCCCACGTCGGCAGCCTTGGTATAAATGCCTCCCGCGATACGGGCGAACACGCTCATGAGTGAGCAGCCGAAGCCGAGACCGATAAGGGCATGGAATGCCTGCTCGGGTGCAGAAGACTTGGCTATGAAGTAGAAACCGGAGAGGCCGATAATGCCGAGGCCCACCACCATGATACCCGTCACCGAGCCGCCCTTGAAGGCGAGGGTGAGGGCGGCCTGGAGGCCCTTGCTCGCTGCCTGTGCGGTACGCACGTTCGCACGCACCGTCACCCACATGCCGATGAAACCGGCGAGGGCGGAGCCGACCGTGCCGATAATGAACCCGACAGCCGTCCACGTGCCCAGGAAGGACAGAAGGATCACCAGAATTACCGCAACGATTGCAACCGTCTTGTACTCGCGCGCGAGGAACGCGTATGCGCCTTCCTTCACCGCATCCGAAATCTCCTTCATTTTGGCACTGCCTGCATCCTGTTTGTTCACCCACAGCGCGGTTATGATGCCGTAAATGACGCCGACCACGCCGCAGATCAGGGCAAATAAAATCGTGTTACTCATTGATCTCCTCCTTTAAATAAAATTATTTGGCATATCACAGATTAATACGCTGTTCAAATGTCCAGTGAATTATTCCTTCTCAATAAACTGCCTGATGCGATTCTTTCTATACGGCATCCCTCCCTCTGGAAGACTGTATTAACAAACAAAATTTTAATCTCCAAGTTCGCTGAGCTTTCCGCCGATCATGTCCTTAAGGTACTGGTTTTCTGCCTTGAGATTCTTGACCATGATCTTCACCACATCACGCATCGAAAGCACGCCGACAAGACCGCTCTGATCTACAATCGGCAAATGACGGATATTGTTCTGGGTCATAACGGTCATGACGTACTCAAGGTCATCACCGGGCTTTGAGACCAGGAGGTTGGTGGTCATGACATCCTTGATTTTCACATCTTTGCACTGGCGCGCTTCATTCGCCGCGTTTTTTACGATATCGCGCTCGGTGATGATCCCCGCGAGCGACCCCTTGTCCATCACGAGGAGTGCGCCGATCTTGCACTCTGTCATCTGCTTTGCGGCATCAAGCAGGGTCTGGTCGCTCATAACGCTGAAGCATTCAATGCCTTTTATACTTAATAGCTCTTTAACTTTCATGGCTTACTCCACAATGAGGTGAAACGGTTTGCTCAGTTTGAGAAAGCTGCCGAATCATCCCGGCGGCATACGATGTTGCTTGGCAATGGCAGCATAAGGCTGCCATCTATAAATCGTTTGAGAATTCCATTCTCTATAATTCTAAAGGAGTTTACTTCTTATCACGTCCGCTGTGACGAGCAAACACCATCGCGGTCGTGCGGTAGAACAAATGCGCGAACTTTGAATACGGTGCATATGCGAACAGCGACCATATGAACACGAGGTGGAAGTAGTATACAAGATATCCGGCGCTCATGTCAGCCAGCCGAAGCGCCCAGGAGAGCATGCCTGTCGCACCAACGCCCACCACGATCAGCAGGAAGATCCAGTCGAAGTAAGAGCCCATTCCTGCCTTACCGGCTTTGGCGAAGCGGTTAAGCAGGAGGATCACGACGCCGGCTGCAAATGCGATGGAGCTAATAAGGGCCAGGATCTTCACGGGATCGCTGTTCGGATAAGGGGATTCCCCGAAGTGGAAGGGCCCGAACGGCTTAATGCCGAGCAGTTCAAAACCGTAGAGGTAAACAATCGCCCACGTGGTCACGACCGCGAGACCTATAAAGCTGTAGAAGAGAAGCATGTGGCCCCACTGCCGCATCCGGTTCACATTGCAGTCTGCGAACTTCGAGTGGGCCAGGATCGTAGTGACGGAGGAAATGATGTCTCCCCCGAGACTACCGGTTGATTTCAGCTCTCCTGCCTGCGCCTTCATGCCGCTCCAGAGGCGTTTAATGCCCACGAAAGCCGATGCCGCGGCAAAGATGGCCGTCAGGATGAATACCGTGTCGATCACCGGAACGGGTACGAACTTGTGATAGGCCATGATGTTGCCTTCTGCCCTGGGGGCTGAAAAGTTACCGTTTCCAAGCACTACCAGAATGGCATAAAAAAGCACCATGGGGATTGCGAACAGGATCGGCAGGAGCTTCGCGTCCGTCGCGACCTTTGCCAAGAAAGGCACCATCGCAACGTGCTTGATGCTTTGCTTCCGGATGGCATTCAGTACTTCGCCGGGCTTTGCGCCGCGCGGGCAATAGGCAGTGCAGTCGCTGCACTGGTGGCAGAGCCACACATCGGGGCTGGCGATGAGCTTGTCCTTCTGGCCCCACTGGGCGAGGACCATCTCTTTGCGTGGGAAGGGGTTGCCCTCGGGCGTTACGTTACAGACCACCGAGCAGGTGGCGCACTGATAACACTTTTTCAGCGACTCCCCTCCGCCCTTGATGATCTCGTTCACAAATTGTAAATCGGGTTTGATAACCGTTGCTTCTGACATATACCTTATCCTCCAATAACTTTGTTAGGAGAGTGATTTAGCGCTTTTTTCCGCACTCCGCATTCCGCAGTCGGTTTACATGCTCTTGAACGGGTTCGGCCCAATTTCCTTCACCTTCTCCACGAACTCATTGATCATATCCGGGAGCTTGTCGTACTCGTTGATGGCGATCTGCATCAACTGGACGCGCTCCGACTCGAGCTGGAGACGATTCAGGGTCTCGCTCACCTTGCTGAAACGTGTGTTCGCAAGTTCGCTGCCTTTGACGAAATGGCACTGGTAGTTTTCGCCGAACTTGCATCCCAGGAGCAACATGCCGTCAATGCCCTTGGAAAGTGCGTCGGCGACCCATACGAGGTTCATGCCGCCCAGGCAGCGCATGGATACGAACCGCACGCTCGGGTCAATCTTCTTCCGGCTGATGGCTGCCGTGTCCAGCGCCGGGTAGGAGTCGTTCTCGCACACGAGGCAGGCTATACGGAACGTGTCTTCGTCATCGGGCACATCGATGGCCTTGAGCATGGAGCCCACGATGTCGACGCTGTAGTCCTTAAAGGACACAATGCGCTCGGGGCAAGCGCCCATGCAGGTGCCGCAGCGGCGGCAGCGGTTGATCTTGTAGAACGGGATGCCTTTCTCGTCCTCGTCGATGGCTCCGAAGGGGCACTCTTCCGTGCAGCGCTTACAGGCCGTGCACTTGATCAGCATCGGATCGGGGAAGGTCACGTCCCAGGCCCGGGGGTGCACAGCAACGCCGCGCGCGACATGGTCAATCGCCTGGATGGCCTTGAATGCCGCTCCGGCCCCGTCTTCCTGCGCTTCGGCCATGTTCATGGGCTGGTGCACGCCTCCCGCTGCATAGATGCCGGTCCTGCGCGTCTCGTACTGAAAACAGATGAAGTTCGAGTCCGCAAAGCCCGACGCGCCTTCGAGGGTCGGGATTTCTGGACCCTGGCGGTAGCCGAGGTTCAGGATGTAATCGGGCTTGGGCGTCTGGTCAAGATAATTCTTTTTGGCTTCGTCACCGGCGCCTGCAGCCTTGGTAAGGCCGTCAGCATATTCTTGGGGTCCGCGGGTGGTCGGGACCATGCCTGTGGCAAGGACCACGAGGTCGGCCTCGACCTTCACCTTTTCGCCGGTCTTCATGCCGAAAAGCGTGTTCTCCATTTCAACGTACAGGTTGCCGTTCACCGCTTCGGAAATGCCGGTCACATCGGCCTTCGTCAGCATGACGCCCGGATTGTTCTGGGCCTCTTTATAATAGAGCTCGGTCCTTCCCGGCGTCCTGATGTCCTTGTAGAAGATCATGGCAAGGGCGTCCTCATTCTGACGGACATACTGCGCTTGCTTGAGCGAGGTGGCGCAGCACATGGACGAACAATAGGGAAGGTGGTTCGGATCGCGCTGCCCAGCGCACTGCACGAAAGCAACCTTCATTGCGGGTTTTCCGTCCGAAGGACGAAGGAGCTTTCCATTGTTCTTCTTTGCGATCTCTTCGAGCTCGAAGTTCGTGACCACGTTCTTCATCTTGCCGTAGCCGAGGTAGTCGAGCTTGCTCGCATCGTATGGCTTCCATCCAGATGCCATGACTATGGCCCCGATTTTCATGGTCTCACCGTTTGAGAGCGTCACGTCATACAAGCCTGGCTGGCCATCCGTCTTGGAGACCGTTGTTGACTTGTAGACCTTGATGTTCGGGTTGCTCTCAACCTCACTCACGGTCTTGGCAATATCAGTATCAACGACGAGTGGCTTATTGATATAGGAACCGGTCGGGATCTTCTTATAGAGTTTATTCACGATGCCGCCAAGCTGGGCGTCCTTCTCAACGAGCACGACCTTCTGGCCAGCGTCTGCGGCCGAGAGGGCCGCGGTCATGCCGGCGATGCCGCCGCCAATCACGAGGATCGTACTGCTCAAATCCGGCAGGATGTTCGGCTCAGGCAGATCGCCTTTCTGGGTCCTGACGATCCCCATGTTAAGGTAATCGTAGGCGGCATCGTTCGTGGCATCCGTGTTCGGTTCCATGGTCCAGGCCACGAACTCGCGGATGTTCACGCGCTCGACGAGCGCGCCGGGAAAATCGAACTCTTCGTACTTGACGCGGGGCGAGCAGGCCGCGATGATGACCGTGTTCACGCCTTCTTTCGCCATGTCGTCCTTTATCAGCTGAACGCCCTCGGGGCTGCACAGCGCATCGTGGAATTTATAATTCTGGACTTTTTTGGCCGCACCGGCGACCTTCTCTACGTCCATCGCCTCCTTGATGCCGCATCCCTTACAGATATATACGCCGAATTTCTTCTCCATCCTTATTTCCTCCTCAAGCTCTGGATGCTCTTCATCACCACACCGGTGGCGTCCTGCGCCGACCGCGCAACGTCGACGGGGGTCTTGAGCGTCCCGGTGGCATAGATTCCCTTCGGGAGCGTTGCCTGGTCCACAAATCCGTCGTCGGTCGCGGCAATACCTGCGCTCTTGAGGGACTCTACCGCAGGCTGCATGCCCGTCGCCAGCACCACCATGTCGAAGGCCTCGGTAACCTTGCCGCCGCCGTGGATGTCCTCGGCCGTCACAGCCACGTCGCCATTCTGTGCCTGCTCGATCTTGGCGACCTTTCCCTTGAGGAAGGACACGCTCTGGTCTTCCTTGATCTTGGTATAGAACCGGTTCTCATAGAGGCCGGGGGTTCGCATGTCGATATAGAAGATCTTTGCTTTAGAATCAGGGTAGAGCTCTCGTACATAGGTCGCCTGCTTGATCGAAGCCAGGCAGCAGATGTAGGAGCAGAATGGCAGATGGTTCTCGTCCCGCGAACCGGCGCACTGCACGAAGGCGATGTTCTTCACCTCTTTTCCGTCTGACGGGCGCACAATCTTGCCTGCCGTGGGTCCGTTGGGAGATGCCAGCCGCTCCATCATCATATTGGTGATCACGTTCTGGACCTTACCGAAAGCGAGATTATCCATCTTCGCGGCGTCATAGGGGTTCCAGCCCGTCGCCATGACGACTGCGCCAACCTTGACGTTCACGGTCTCGGGTTTCATATCGAGGTGGATCGCGTCGTACTTGCATGCCTCTGCGCACTTGTTGCAGGCCGGACCTTTGCAGACCTTGCCGTCGATGACGTACTGAAGCGGAAATGCCTGATTGTGCGGGAGATAGGCCGCCTTGGTTTTGCTCATGCCGAAGTCAAAATCGTTTGACCGCTCGATCTCGCAGGCCTCTGCGCACTTGTTGCACGCAACGCACTTATCGTTCACGAACCGGGGCTGCACCTTGATGGTCACGTCGAAATTGCCCTCTGAGCCCGAGATCTTCTCTACTTCGGCCATGGTATAGATCTTGACCTTGCCGTTGTTCTTGATCCGCTTGTACTGGATCTCGAGGCCGCAGTTCGGCGGGCAGAGCTTCCAGAAGTACTTGTTCAGCTGCGTCACCCGGCCACCGAGATAAGGGTTCTTTTCCACGATAATCACATCGGAACCCGCTTCCGCGGCCTCTACCGCCGCCGTGAGGCCGCTGAAGCCTCCGCCGACAACCAAAACCTTATTTTCCGCCATGGTATCTTCTTCCTCCTTAAGGCAGCAAATAATTCACCATCACAAATTGAAAATTGGAAATTTTAAAAGTTGGAGCGATGCGGAGCGAAACTATCGGACACTGAGCATTTTAGAATTTTCAACTTTCAATAAATCTCCGGGGAGGGTTACCCCTCCCCGGATTGATGTTCAACTTATGGAACCAGCTGTACGTAGGGAACCTTCTTCACTTCCCAGGTGTCCTTCTCGATATCGTACTTGGAGTTCACGAAGCACTTCCAGTTGTTGTCGTCCACCAGGTCGAAGTCGCCGCGATAGTAGTAACCAGGGTACCGCGACTCTTCCCTGAACAGGATGTGCCGCGCATGGGCTTCCACCGACAGGATACGGTGATAGTTCTCCCAGCAGCGCATCAGCTCGTGCAGGTTGCCTGCAGCCATCTTTGACGTGTCTTCCTTGAGCATCTGGAGCTGCTTGAGGCCTTCGGTAAGCATGGTCTTGGAGGTCATGTACCAGGTCGAGATCCCGCCAAAGTACTCGTCGGAGATCTTCTGCAGGCGGGTCTGGAGCATCTTCGGCTTGATGTAGTTCGGGTTGATCTCCGGTGCCGTGGTGTAGGTCTTGTACTTTTCATAGACCTCGAAGGGCAGGTACAATTCGGCCGCCAGGTGGTCCGCCGTCTCCTTGATGGTCGGTGTATAGTTCGGGTGGTCGACGATAAAAGCGATCGCGTTCTTGGCCGCGATACGTCCTTCTGCGTGCGAACCCGAGGAGAACTTGTGGCCCGACGCTCCGCAAATGTCGCCGCACATAAAGAGACCCTTTACGGTCGACTGGCGGTTGTAGCTCCCCGCCGGCCATTTCTTGTTCCACTCTTCCGGAGCGCCGAGGTCCTCGGGACCGCAGCACCAGAAGCCCGCGCAGCCAGCATGCGAACCGAGGAGGTATGGCTCGGTCGGCATGATCTCGGACGGAGTCTTGTCTGGCTCGATGTTCTTCCCGGCCCAGAGACCGGCTTGGCCGATGGCCATGTCGAGGAAGTCTTCCCACGCCTCTGCCTCGAGGTGTTTCACCTTCTTGGCGCCCTCTTTGTCGCCGAGCTTTTCCTTGAAGGTCTTGTTGATCGCCGCCATGGCATCATCGGTCCTCATGAGGATGGGGCCTTTGCCCAGCTTCATGTCACGCATCATGAGGTGATTGCGGATAGCCGTGCCAAGGGCATCGACATACTTGCCGTACTTCGCCTTGGCCTCTGCCAGGGCTTCCGCATTGGCGCAATAGTCCTCGCCGAGACTGTTGGTCGCCTTGGCCTTGAAGAACAGGAACCAGGCGCCCACTGGGCCGTAACCGTCCTTGAATCGGGCGGGCACGAAGCGGTTTTCCATCATGGTCAGCTCTGCGCCTGCCTGCAGGCCAAGGGCATAACCGGAACCGGAGTTCCACACCGGATACCATGCGCGGCCCTGGCCTTCCTGGGTCGAACGGGGACGGAACACGTTCACTGCGCCGCCGGCCGCAAGCACCATCGCCTTCGCCTTGAAGACATAGATCTTGTTCTCACGAACGCTGAAGCCGGCTGCGGCGGCGACCCTGTTGGGCTCCTTGGCATCCTTATAGAGCTTCACGATGAACACGCGTTCGTAGTGATTCTGCTTTACACCCGTTGCTGCCCTGTTGGTCTCGAGGGCCTTCTTCGCGGCTTCCGCAACGATGACCTTGTAGGACTCACCGTTGATCATGATCTGCCACTTGCCGGAGCGTACCGGCTTGCCGCCATCCTTCAGCATGGCCTTTCCAGCTTCCTTTGCCTGGAAGCCATCGAGGGAGAAGCCGTCGTCGCCAACTTTCCAGATCGGGAGGCCCCACTCCTCGAATAGCTGCACGGAATCATCAACGTGACGGCCGAGATCATAGACCAGATCCTCGCGGATGATTCCCATGAGGTCGTTTCTTACCATTTTGACATAGTCTTGCGGATCGTTCTCGCCCATGTAGGTATTGATGGCCGACAGACCCATGGCGACGGCGCCGGATCTGTCGGTCGCGGCCTTGTCCACCATGGTTATTCTCATCTTCTTGGGGTTTGCCCAGCGGGCACCTTCGAACGCCGCGCCGCAGCATGCCATACCGCCGCCGATGAGGAGGAGATCGGTCTCAACCTCTTCGATTGCGGGTTTTGCGCAAAACGAAAATGTACAGGTTTCTTTTTCCATTTGTCATTTCCTCCTTATTTCTTGATAACCGGCATGGCCTTCGCAGTAGTGAAGTAGCCCGGCTGTTTGAGTTTTGCCATATCTGCTTCAGGTTTGCCCTTGTAGGGATCGACCGAACCTTCGGCAGTGGTCCTGATCGGGAACTTGAACCGCTTCAGGATCCCGTTCCGGAATTTGATGGTCCACATGATGGAGTCCGTACCCCTCATCGGGATAACGTTAGCTCCGAGGGGGCAGAAATCCTGGTAGCCCCTGATCTCGATCGCCTGCTGCGGGCAGATCTTCACGCAGTTGTAACACTCCCAGCACTGCTCTGGCTCCTGGTTGTACGCCTTCATGAGGTCCCTGTTCAGGGTCATGAGGTCGTTCGGGCAGATATACTGGCAAGCAGTCTTATCCTGCGCCTTGCAGCCGTCACACTTCTCTGTAATCACATAACTCGGCATGTTTCTAAACCTCCTATCTATGGAATGTAGTCAACTGCATTTTGCAGTCGTTAAAGCGTGGTTACTTCTGCGTATGGATGCCCTCTGCGTGACCGTGCAGTTTGATCTCCACCTTCTCGGTGAGACCCGCATAGTATTTCTTGAGGATCTCGAGCACTTCGGGGCGGCTGAAGTGATCGGGGACGTTCTCGCCCTCGGAGAGCATCTTCCGTAGCTTGGTGCCGGACAGCATGAGCCGGTCTTCCTTCTGATGCGGGCAAGTCTTCATGGACGCCATGCCGTCGCACTTGAAGCAGTAGAACGTATGGTCGATCTTGAGCGGCTGGGTCTCGAGCGCGCCCCTCGGGATCTCGTCGAAGATCTTCTGGGCATCGAACGGACCGTAGTAGTCGCCGACGCCGGCGTGGTCGCGGCCGACAATCAGGTGGCTGCAGCCAAAATTCTGGCGGAAGAGCGCATGCAGAAGCGCTTCGCGCGGGCCGGCATACCGCATTTCCATGGGGTATCCGCACTGGATGACGGTGTCCTTCACGAAGTACTTCTCCATGAGGGTATCGATAGCATTGGCGCGGACATCGGCCGGAATATCACCCTCTTTGAGCTTGCCTAGGATCTGGTGGATCAGAACTCCGTCCATGGTCTCGATGGCGATCTTGGCGAGGTACTCGTGCGAACGGTGCATGGGGTTCCTGGTCTGGAACGCTGCGATCTTGCTCCAGCCCTTCTCCTCGAACATCTTGCGGGTCTGGGCCGGGGTCATGTAGATGCCCTTGAATGTCTCTGGGAAGTGAGCCTCGGAGAGGACCTTTACCGGACCGGCCAGGTTAAAGTCGGGCTGGTTCATGACCTTTTGTACGCCCGGATGGCCGGCAACGTCCACGGTGCGGAAGATCTGCTTGCACTCATGCTCCTTGTCGGCCTTGGACATCGCGTACTTTTCGGTCACCTTCATGGTGGCCATGATCGTGCCAGACTCGTCGTCGACGAGGGTGATCTCTTCGTTTTTCTTGACCGAGTTCGCGAACTCTGCGCTTGCGGAAAGCGTCACCGGTACAGGCCAGAACGTCCCGTCCGTCATCTTGTACTTGTCGCATACGCCCTTCCAGTCCTTCTTCGACATGAAGCCTTTGAGCGGGGTGAAGGCGCCGATGCCCATCATCACGAGGTCCGCGGTCTCGCGCGATGAGATCTTGAGCTGCTTCAGCTTCGCGGCCTTCTTGAGCTCCTTCTGAAGGGCCGTGCCGGTGAGAAGAAGCGGTATGAGCTTCTTCTGTTTGCCGTGAGGTTTTACCAGTGCCATAACATGTTCCTCCTTTAAAGAATTTTAAAATATATTCTACTGTGGCCTAACGCCACAACTCTTACCCGAGGACCGCCGTCACCTTGTTGAAGATATCGTTGATGCTGCCCACACCCATGACGGTCTTCATGATTTTTTTCTTTGAGTAGTAATCGATAAGCGGCGCAGTCTGCTTCTGGTATACGTCGAGACGCTTCTTGATTGTCTCTTCCTTGTCGTCGTCGCGCTGGAAGAGCGCTCCGCCGCACTTGTCGCAGACACCGTCCTTCTTGGGAGCCGAGAAATAGATGTTGTACATCTGCTGGCAGCCTTTGCAGGTCCTGCGGCCGGTAAGGCGCTTCAGGAGATCGTTCATGTCCACGTCGATGTTAAGGGCCACGTTGAGCGGCGCCCCCATCGCGGCGAGCATCTTGTCAAGCGCTTCTGCCTGGGCTGTATTGCGCGGGAACCCATCTAGGATGAAGCCGGCTTTGCAATCGGGCTGTTTGATGCGCTCTTCAACGAGGCCCAGCACGATCTTGTCGGACACGAGACCGCCCTGATCCATGATAACCTTAGCTTCTTTGCCGAGAGGCGTGCCGTCAGCAACGGCTTTGCGGAGGATGTCTCCCGTAGAGATCTGTGGAATCTTGTACTTCTCAGTCAGCATCTTTGCCTGCGTGCCTTTGCCGGCACCGGGAGCTCCGAGCAGCACTACCCTCTTTGCCATCAGGTGGATCCTCCGTAGAAAAGATTTATTTCAGAAAGAGAGAATGATAAAAGGCGCAATAACACCTTCTTGAGTTTTTAACCGGCCTATAATCGTTGAAAAAGAGTTTTTTTTCAAGTTAAAAATTATAATTTGAATATTAGTTTTGTTTATAAATGGGGTTCCTCGTGAAGAAAATCGGCCAGTTTTTCAAGAGCTTTGCCACGGTGACTGAGGCGGTCCTTCTCCTCTCCGGACATCTCAGCAAAAGTTCTTTTATGGCCATCAGGGATGAAAACTGGGTCATAGCCGAACCCGGTATTGCCTCTGGGTTCATGTCCAATACGACCTTTGGCGTAGCCAAAGAAAGTCTTTACCGTGCCGTCAGGGAAGGCGAGGGCTATGCAGCAGACGAATTGGGCACTCCTTTCAGCGTCCGGGACATCCTCGAGTTCGGCAAGAAGCTTCTCGTAATTTCTGATGTCGTTCCCGCTGGTGCCGCCGGCGTATCGGGCGGAATAGACCCCGGGGGCTCCGTTCAAAGCATCGACTTCTAGTCCTGAGTCGTCGGCAAGGGCGTGTTTACCCGTGCATTGGCAGACCTCGATTGCTTTCTTGGCCGCATTCTCCTCGAAGGTGTCCCTGTCCTCCACCGTTTCAGGGCAATTCGGGAAATTATCGAGAGAGAGGATGGTTACGGGCAGGTCAGCAGCAATCCGCTTGATCTCTTCGATCTTTTTTTTATTGCGTGTCGCGAGAACAATTTCCATTTTTTTCGTTGTTCCCGCGAAAGCGGGAATCCATGATCCTTGTTTCTTAAAAGGAAGGTTCACCGTATCACAAATAACGGGGCTTTGCAACAGGAGAGGCGAGGGCGGCTATACATGAACGGAATTTAAACTTCAGGAGGAACAAGGAAGAGGAGTGTTCATTCTCTCTCATTCTGAAGATTATTCAACTGGATAGTGGCTGTATGGATTGCTTTTGCAATGCCTGAATTGTTCGGATCGAATGCAAGGATGCTCTTCCAGATGGAGATCGCCTCGGCGAGGTTGCCTTTTCTGTAATAGGCCAGTGCTCGTTGCGAAAGGTGCGAACTGCAATCCTCCAATCTTGCATTGAGGAATCCCTTGTCAAACGACAGCTCCGGGATGAGTTCCTGATAATACGGATAGTTTTTCGATAAGACAAAATATGCCCGCCCTGATGAGGCAAAATCCTCTCTGGTGAAAGCCTCATCGGCGAGACGATGAATATCCTCTATGGTTTTGCGGTAGTTCGTGCTGAGCGTCGGATGCTTAGGATGTTTTCGGCAGGCATCGGCATAGACGTCCATAGCGCTTTTATAATCACCCTCGGCTAGATACTGTTCGGATTCCATACGCGTTCGTTCGATTTCCATGCGTGTTCGATCTGTCGTCGCACGTTCAATCGCTGCTTTTTTCTGCGGCATGCATGAGGGAAACACCAAAAATATCAGGACCGCATGGAGAGTTATTATTTTCCAGGAAAGAAGCTGCATTCTTTTCTACCCTCGAGTCTCTTGCATTTCCCGGGTAATCCGCTTATCCATGATCCTGGTGAAGACCTTCACGAGATCGGGATGGAATTGCGTGCCGGCGCAGTCCATGAGTTCCTCCAGCGTCTCCATTTCTGAAATGGCGTTCCGGTAGGGTCTGTTTGACGTCATTGCGTCATAGGAATCGGATATGGCGATAATTGCGGCAAACAGGGGAATGGCGTCACCCTTCAGGCCGTCGGGATACCCTTTGCCATTAAACCATTCGTGGTGGTGCCTGACCGGCGGTATATATTTTTGCAGTGACGATGCTTTGCTGAGAATAGCAGCCCCGTATTCGGTGTGGCGCATCATTTCCTTATACTCCCATGCGTTCAGCTTTTCTCTTTTCTGGAGGATCAAATCCGGCGTTTTGATCTTGCCAATGTCGTGGAACAGGCACGCGACCTCGAGTTCTTCCAACGACGCGTTGTTCAGACCGATTTCCCTCCCGAGCTGCAGAGAAAGCATCGAAACCCTCGTTGAGTGCCCGTGGGTATAGGGGTCTCTTGCGTCGATTGCCGCGGCAAGCACCCTCACCGTGGAAACATATGAGTCCTCCAAATCTTTAGCGTATCTATTGAGCTTGCTGCTCTGTTCGTCTATCAATACCATCATTTCATTGAAGCTTGCAGTCAACCTCCCGAACTCGTCTTGCGAATAGATTTTGAGCTGTCGATACTTTTTCCCCTCTTTGAGGTCGTCCACGCCTGCGGAAAGCTCTTGAATCGGTCTGGTCAAAAACGATGAAAGGGTAATGCTGCCGGCAATGCCAAGCAGCAGAATTACCGAAAAGAACACCATGATTCCCTTTCGCGCCGCATGCTGTGCGTCCTGCAGCGACGATTTGTTTACGCTGAGAATAACCGTACCCTGCCGCTTATTGAATGTGTTAATGGGGCTTACGATATTAAAACTTTCAACGGATGGGCTCGTTGATTCCGTTATCGTAGTCCCATCAGCGCCTTGCTGGAGTAAGCGCCCCTGAGGGGGCGATAGTGTCTTTCCGGTCTTGGCTATATCGCTGTGCGCTATGATTTTCATATCGGGATCCACTATCGCTATAGATTCTACATCCCGATTGGTCTCGCGTATCCTGAAAACCATGTTGTCAAGGGCGAGTAAGTCCTTTGAGAGCAGACTGTAACCCGCAGATGCCGCCGCACTCTTTGAAAGCGCTTCCGATCTTTTGAGCACCTCATTGAGGAGATTATGGTTCATAATCGTGAGGGTGATGGTGTAGAAAGCGAGGGCGGAAACAATAAGTAGGAGCAGCACCATGCCGGCAATTTTGAATCTGATGCTGTTAAATTTGGTGAGCATGTCGATATGAAATCCTCTAATTAATGGACTATCAGTGCATCACCGGGTAGAAATGTAAATTAGCAAAGTAATACTAAAGTATACCGTAAACCATCTATTTTGACAAGGGAAAATTGTTATGACATATTTTTTTATTCAACAATTCAATTATATATAGTCTTACACCGTGCTCGTTTGCTCCTCGAATCTGCAATTTTTTCTGCCGCAATATACTTCTTATCGGCTACTTTCACGATAAATTTAAATCCTTCACATTGTTGGAGATTGAAACAGCGCCTCTATTCCCCCGTGAATAAATCTTCTCACTTTTATTGATAGAGGATCTCGGACAGGGCTGACTCGATGATCTCCGTCCTCTCAGCTTTGACATGAAATTTTCGCAGCGGCCGTCAGCGCTTCTTTTGCCCTGAGAAGTCCCGTGATGGTCTCGTTTACGGGCACGCGAATACCCATGTCTCGCGCGAGCATGACGATGGCGCCATTCAGTGCGTCGATTTCGAGCCGCTTAAACGCCTTGACGTCGTAGTACATGGACGGGAAATGCTTTGACGTGGACGGTACAAGGTTGGTGTAGAAATGTTTGAGATACTCCTCTGCTGATTTCCAGTTCAGAGGCATTCCATGCGCCTTTGCAACACGGAATATTTCGTCGATGATCGAGTTCATGATCTGCCGCGTTTCGGCATTCTCCGCGAGCTGGCCGTAGGTGCACTCGAGGACCGCACCGAGCGGGTTGAGCGCCGCATTGTAAAGTATCTTGTCCCAGAGGATAGCGTAGACGTTCTCCGCGTATGAGGTTGGAATGCCGGCTGCGGTGAGCACCACTGCTACCTTCTGAACCCTGTTACGGTCCACCGCTCCGTGGGGTTGGCCAATCCGGACATCGTCGGCGATGACCGTGACCTCTGCTTGTCCTGGCGCGTGTAGCTTTACGCCGAAAATGATCCTCGCCAAGAGTGTGCGTTCTTTGCCGACAACGGTTGACACTATTTCGTAGTTTCCGTATCCGTTCTGGGCTGTGATAACGAGGGTATGCTCTCCCACGAGCGGTTTCACCTGTGCAATCGCTGCTGCCGTATCGTAAGACTTGACAGTGAGGATGATGATGTCGATTTTTCTTTTCCTGAGAGGGTCGATGGAGCTGTATATCCCGTCGAGAGCCGCCTCATGCTCACCCCAGATGCCTGTGACACGGACTCTCCGGTTAGAATGAGCGGGCAGATACTTGTCCTTCGTGAGCGCGAATACAGAACAGCCAGCTTTTTTCAAGAGCGTTGCGAACACGGTTCCTAGTGCGCCGAGGCCCGTTACAAGAATTGTATAGGAGGATGATGTATTCATAGCGTCGACCGCATGTCCCCAGGGGGCCGGTGTTAGTGAGTTTGCCGGGATGCTGTTTGTCTACGACTCATGCGCTCTTTCCCCAGGACGGTCAGCCCCACACCACCGATTATAAGCAGGCTGGCTGTGACCAGCCGTATTGAAATGGCCTCCAACAAAAAGACCACTCCACTAAAAGCCGCAATGACGAAGCCGAAAGTTGCACAGTAGCCGCCCGCGTTGCTGTGAGTCCCTGCAAGGCTGCATACCAGCTTACACAGCCCATTCCGAAGGCCACAGATCCGGAGATTTCAAGAAGCCGCCCATTAATCAACATTAAGGTAGGATGTGCATTCATTGCATTGGTTGTTATGGAACCATATCATAAAATGTACGACTGTTTTAAGTATATCATGCTGGGACGAAAGGATGTTCTCTCTTGCTTCCTAAAGGTATCACCACAGATCCAGCCTTCGGGAGGTGATTGTTGATATGAGTGAAAGGGTGCAGGGAGTCCGTGTGTCCTTGCAAATCCTTCGAATGCAGGTAAGCGCTCAAGGTCGAACACTGCCGACTAGCCCCCCATACGAACCCCAATCAAACTTTCATCCGATCCCGATTTAGCAGACAGTGGTCATTCCTGCCTTTAGGCAGGTAACGCGCATAAATAGTACCAATTTACTCCTATATTTTTCTGCGTATCCGCAGATATCATGCTATATTTGAATCATAAGATTTGATTGTAAACGATATGACTTGATGGCAGGGGAAGGAGGGGCTTGAGCAAAGCCTGATTTCCCGGTGCAACGTTAAGTCAAGGAGGTATCCATGGCAACTGTAAAAGACATAAACGTTAGGGGCTTTTGCGATGTAGCGTACACAGAGCTCTCGGGAATGAAAAAGAAGATACTTGACACGCGGGATGATCTTGCTCGTACCTACGGAGCGAAGACCAAGGTCTTCGGGGTGTACGAGCGCCATCTCCGAGAGCTCGCCGACCAGATCGAGTGGAAAATCCAGATCCTTTCGCATGCATGCCCCTTCGACTGGAAGGGCTCGACCGAATACAATGATAACATCGTCTCGGTCGGTCCGGCTGAAAGGGCTCCGGAGATCGATTTTTCCGGCGGTTATCTCGGTGGGTAACCGGATCCGGGAACCAGTGCGTTGAAGGCCGGCTGAAGAGCTTTCGCCGGTCTTTTTTTGTAAAAAGGCTATCGGTGGCTGAGAAGAGTGACGGGCTGTTCAAAAATCTCTCTGCTCTTCCCTTTGGGAGCGGAGCAATGATCTCTCGCATTTAAGATGCAGTTAGTGAACGATTGCCGTGTCACGAAAATCACTCCTCACCATGGTGTAATAGGTGGTTCTCTCCAGCCCGTTTTAACCTTGATAATCTTCATCTCGATACGGGCTAGTATCATTTAAATTTCTGATCCCCGTTATACCCTTCAATGTTGGCTATCTCGTCCTCCCTGAGACGGAGCTCCGCCGCACGCATCACGCCTTCGGCCTGCATCTCGCTGCGCGCCCCGACGATAGCACCCGTGACAAGACTATTTCTGAGTGTCCAGGCGATTGCCACCTCGCCAGGTGACCGGCCGTGACGATTGCCCACCGTGCGGAGCCGCTCGACCAAGGCAAGGTTCCTGGAGAGGTTCGGCTCATTGAATTCAGGATTCCTGCTCCGCCAGTCGTCAGGAGGGAGATTCGCAGCCCGTTCGCGAGTCATTGCTCCGGTCAGCAGTCCCGACGCCATCGGCGCGTAGACGATCACGCCGATACCTTCCCGCTGGCAGAACGGGAGGATCTCCGTCTCAATTCCGCGCCGGATGAGTGAATAGGGCGGCTGCAGCGAGGTAACGCGCGCAATGGCCTGCGCCCGCTTTAACTGTTCCACACGGAAGTTCGACACGCCGATCCAGCGTACCTTTCCCTCGCGCTGCAGGGCAGCCAGTGCTGCCCACCCCTCTTCGAGCTCCGGCCCGTCGTCCTCGGGCGGCCAGTGGACCTGATAGAGGTCGATCGCATCGACGCGGAGCCGGCGCAGGCTTGCTTCGCATTCCTGGCGGACCGACGCGGCTTTGAGCGACCGGTACACCCGCCCTTGCACGTTCCAGCGCAGCCCGCACTTAGTGAACACGTACGGCCGCGGTCCCGGCCGCCCTGAAAGAGCGCGTGCCACGATCACTTCGGAGTGGCCCAAGCCGTAGACCGCTGCTGTATCGATCCAGTTGACGCCCATATCAAGGGCCCTCCGTATCGCGGCAATCGAGTCATCGTCGTTCTGCGGTCCCCAGGCGTACTCCCAACCAGAGCCGCCTATTGCCCATGCCCCGTAGCCTACGGCTGTGATCGCAAGATCGGAATTCCCAAGTAATCGTTTCTGCATAGTGTTCTCCCTTTAAGAGACAATCGTCACAATGGATTTCTAAAGACCATAGGCAAAAATTAAATGACATTTTGAAAGCCGCCCTCGGACTGGTCCAGGGCGTTAATTCACTTTCCTGTGAGGTGCAAATCCCCTTCTGAGGGTGTTTTCGCTTGTACATACGGGATTCATGAACTGAAGAAGATAATCGGGCCCGCCGGCCTTCGAGCCGACTCCCGACATGCCAAATCCCCCAAAGGGCTGCCTGCCGACGAGTGCACCAGTGATCTTTCTGTTTATATACAGATTGCCAACCAGGAATTCTTCTTTGACTTTCTGAATGTTTGCGGGACTGCGCGAATAGAGGCCCCCTGTCAAGGCGTAGAGACTTTCGGTTGCCATCCGGATCGCCTCATCATTATCCTTTGCCCTCATGATTGCAAGCACGGGACCGAATATTTCCTCTGTTGCAATGCGGGATTCGGGCTTCACATCTATAAATACGGCGGGACCGATGAAAAATCCGTCACCCGAGACCTTCCGTTCGAGTAACACCTTGCCCTCCTGCTTGCCGATCTCTACGTATTCCATAATTTTCTTCTGTGCGACCCCATCAATCACCGGTCCCAGGAAGATGCCCGGTTCTTCGGGCGGTCCCAACCGCATGCTCTCGATCGCTTCCCTCAGCCGTTCACAGAGGATGGAGAATATATCACCTATGACGATCACCCGTGAGCAGGCTGAACATTTCTGTCCCTGATACCCGAAGGCCGATTCGATGATGCCCTGCACCGCCTCATCGAGGTCTGCGGTCTCGTCGACCAAGACCGCGTTCTTCCCACCCATTTCGGCAATCACTTTTTTTACATTTCGCTGGCCCATTGCTGTCTCGCTGGCAAGCTGTACGATCCGGAGACCCACCTCCTTCGATCCGGTAAAGGCAATGAAATCGATGGCAGGATGGGAAACGAGATATTCTCCTATTTTGCTCCCCGGTCCTGGAAGAAATTGGAGGACTCCGGAGGGGAGGCCGATAGATTTGAATACCTCGAACAGTTTATATCCCGTGATGGGCGAGAGTCCCGAGGGTTTAAAGATCACACAGTTCCCGCTCACGATCGCCGCAGAGGTCATACCCGTCGCGATCGCAAGAGGGAAGTTCCATGGAGAGATGACGACACCGATCCCTTTCGGCAGATATCGATATTCGTTATCCTCACCTGGGTAATCTCCTAGAATTTTGAGTTTGCCAAGCCGAAGCATTTCGCGACCGTAATATTCAAGATAATCGACCGCTTCGCACACGTCGCTGTCTGCGTCCTTCCATGTCTTCCCAACCTCAATGACCTCAAGCGCTGCAAGCTCGACCCTTATCCTTCTGATCTCTTGGGCAGCCTTGAAGAGATAGGCTGCCCTGTCTTTTGGATCTGTATTTCGCCATTGTTTACTGACCTTGAGCGCTGCCTCCAGTGCGGCATCTGCCTCTTTTCTCGCGCCGGAAGAAACCCTACCGACCACCTCATGGGGACGGGCGGGATTGAGCGACAGTATCTCCTGGTCTGTCCGGAACACGCGGTCGCCGATGCACAGCGGGTATTCTCTATTGATCTTTTTTTTAATAGCCTCAAGTGCATCGGCCATGTGCTTCCTGTTCACGGTGATCGAGAAATCGAGAAGAGGTTCATTCCTGAAGTGCTCATCGGACCTTTCCTCTCCGGAGGCTACCTTTTGCACTTGTGGCGCTTGTATGAGATCTTCAAATGACGTCCCCTCGATGAAGGATTTTCTCAGAAACGATTCATTCGATGTATTTTCGAGCAGCCTTCTCACGAGATAGGACATGCCAGGGATCAATTCTCCCAGCGGGGTGTATACGCGTATCCTGAAGCCACGCTCACGCAGAACCTTCCGAAGAGGCTCAGCCATGCCGTAAAGCATCTGGAATTCGAAGGCCTGCTTGGAGATGCGTAAAGTATCAGCAAGGGCAATCGCATGACTTATGCTTCTCAGGTTATGGGTGGCAATGGCAGGATGGACAATGTCTCTGTTTTCAAAGAGGAGCCGGGTCAGCCGTTCAAAGGACAGGTCCGTTTCTCCCTTGTTCAGGAAAACAGGTACAGGCCATCCCTTCTGTCGGTTTACGACAACCTCATAATCCCAGTAGGCGCCCTTCACGAGGCGGACGCTGATCTTCCTTCCCCGCTCCCGTGCCCAACGTATCAATTCCGGGATATCATCGCTCGTATCCTTCAAGTAGGCCTGAAGGGCGATCCCCGCGGACGGGAGTTCTTTGAATTCCTCTTCCTCCAAAATGCTTTTGAAGACTTCGATAATGAGGCCTTTGTAATAGCAGTGCTCCATGTCAAAGGTGACTGAAATCTTGAGATCCTTTGCCTTTCGGAGAAGCGGCCGCAGGCCTTCCTTGGTCCTCGTGATCGAGCCTTCCCAGTCAACAGGGTCGAGCTGGGAATAAAAAGAAGAGATCTTAATCGAAACGTCGGACGGGGCTTCTCCGGGGTACCTCTTAGGCAGAATGTCGAGAAGCGCCAGATATCTGTCGGCGTACGCCCGCGCCTCCTTGTCGCTCACCACGACCTCACCCAGAAGGTCAATGCTGAATTCGGTGCCGTCTTTGCTCAGGGTGTCGAGCGCGCTCGAGACGTCATCGGCATTGTTCCCGGCGATAAATTGCCGGGCAAGGGATTCGACACTCCTCCTGATCACCCGCCCTGCAACAAGCGGAGCAATGCCCTTCCTCGTAATCATCCCGATACCGCCACTTATTATCTTCGGCACTTCCGTCACACCGCTGAAATATTCATGCAGCAGTCTGACCACCAGATCGTCGGTCTTGAGCGAGGGCAAAACGTCGATAAAGCGGAAGAGCCTGATTTTGAAGTCTTCATTCTTCATAGACCATTCCATGATTCGACCGATCCACCGCTTGGTGTCGAAAACCGGTGGAACCCCGCTGACCGCCGAAAAGATCTCTTGAGCCGTTGTACGTATCCTATTCTCTAAATCAAGGTTGCTGTCCATATCGATTATTCTACCACGTATCCGGAGACCTTATCGAATCGGTCGTGATACTTTTCTTGATCGAGCATCCGCCGGCGCATACCCTTGCAAAAATCTTCTTAAACCATAGGAAAGAGTTGGGACAAAGAGGCTTGGGCAACCATGGATCTCTTTGGATACTTATGTGTTTGAACTCGATAATTATGACCTGGCCATACCATATATGTACTTTTGTAAACTCGGGCGTTTCCGTGGTTGGAAGGGATGGAGCTTCGTTTACCATTCTATTCTCTGTCTAGTGCCTATGGACGCCAGCCCGCCGGATCGGCAATTTTGGATTGATTATTGGCAGGTTATTATGATATAGTTCCCACTACTTGAGTAGAATTGTATTTCGCCGGACCTTTCCATGACCTGCCCTCATAAGCAGCTGATTACCAGAGAACCTGTCGGTGAATACGGACAACCGAGGATGGAGTCTATGCCATACAGAGCCTGGTTTCAATGTATCAACGAGCAGTGCAAGGAGCGCTATCCGCTCAACACGATCATTTACCGCTGTAAGACCTGCGACTCGCTCCTGGAAGTACAGCATGACATGCACACACTCGCCCGCCGCGATGCCAAGGCGTGGATGAAGTTGTTCGAGGACCGCTATAAATCCACTCAGTGGCCCTACGGCTCGGGCGTGTGGGGCAAAAAGGAATGGATCCTTCCGCAGGTCGACAACGATAACATCGTCTCGCTGTACGAAGGCGGAACAAACCTGTTTTGGGCCGAGCGGTTCGGCAAGATGATCGGCCTGGACAACCTCTGGATCAAGCTCTGCGGCAATTCCCACAGCGGGTCTTTTAAGGACCTCGGCATGACGGTGCTCGTTTCGCAGGTCAAACAGATGATCAGCGAGGGTGCGCCGATCCAGGCTGTGGCCTGTGCATCCACCGGTGACACCTCGGCTGCATTGGCGGTCTACTGTGCCGCTGCCGGTATCCAATCCATTGTGCTGCTGCCGAAGGGCAAGATCTCGATCGCTCAGCTCGTCCAGCCTATCGCCAACGGTGCCCTTGTGCTGTCGCTGGACACGGACTTCGACGGCTGCATGCGTGTCGTGCAGGAGATCACAAAGGACGAAACGTTCTACCTGGCCAATTCCATGAACTCGTTGCGAGTCGAGGGACAGAAGACGGTGGGCATCGAGATCGTCCAGCAGTTCGATTGGGAGATCCCCGACGTGATCATCATCCCCGGAGGAAACCTAGGGAACGTCTCGGCGCTGGGCAGCGGCCTGCTCATGATGCGCGAGCTCGGTCTGATCGCCGCACTGCCGAGAATCGTAGTAGCCCAGGCCGAGCGTGCCAATCCGCTCTACCGTTCCTATCTGAAGAACTTCGAGACCTTCGAGCCGATCGAGGCCCAGAAGACGCTGGCAAGCGCCATCCAGATCGGCAACCCTGTCAGTATCGCGAAGGCGATCCGCACGTTGAAGCAGTTCAACGGCATCGTCGTGGACGCCACCGAGCAGGAACTTGCCGACGCGGCCGCTCTCGGCGATACCACCGGCATGTTCAACTGTCCGCACACTGGCGTCGCGCTGGCAGGTATGATTAAGCTGCTTAAGGCCGGTAAGATCGACAGGGCCGAACACGTCGTGGTCATCTCCACGGCCCATGGGCTGAAATTCACTGATTTCAAGGTCAACTACCACGAGGAGAAGCTCGACTTCCCTTGTCGTTTCGCGAATAAACCGATCGAACTGCCGGCGCGCGTGGACGCCGTTAGGGAAGCGCTGCAGCAGGCGTTACAGAAGAGGAGAGCGGTCAATGGCTAAAAAACCTTCAAATCCCAAGAACTGGAACCCGGCCACCCTCGGCATTCATGGCATGGACCGCGTTCACCATGCTCACTACGCTGTCTCCACACCGATCGTCCATACCTCGAACTATTACTTCAACAACACCGACGAAGTGTTCGAGTTCATGAAGGCCAAAAGCGAGGGGCGGGTTATCCGTGAACACGAATACGGCCGCTACGGAAACCCTACCCAGACGGAGTGTGAACGCAAGCTGGCCGCTGTCGAGAATGCAGAACGAGCAGTGATGTTCTCCACGGGCATGGCTGCCGTCATCCTGACACTCATGACCTTCATGCGACGCGACGGGCACATCATATTCACCAATGATTGCTACCGGCAGACGCGCGACTTCGCTGCGAACTTGCTGGCCGAGTTCGGTATCCAAGTTTCGCTCGTGGACCCGACAGCGGAGGCCATCGAGAAAGCGATCCGGCCCAACACCAACATCATATTCACTGAATCTCCCACCAACCCCTACCTGCGGTGTCTGGATCTCCCAGCAGTGGTAAAGGTCGCAAAGCAGCACAAAGTCATGACAATCATCGACGCAACGCTCGCCACGCCCTACAACATCAAGCCGCTGGATCTCGGAGTGGACGTGGTCATCCATTCTGCCACGAAGTATCTCGGCGGCCATAACGACCTTCTGGCCGGTGTCGCTCTTGGCTCAGACAGCCTCATAAACGAAGTCTACCGCATGCAGCGCATGATTGGTGCGACGCCCGGCCCGCTCACCTGCTTCCTGCTGGAGCGTGGCCTCAAGACCTTCGGTCTGCGCATGGAGCACCACAACCGCGCCGGTCTGACCATCGCCCGTATGCTTGAAGCACATCCCAAGATCGAGAAGGTCTGGTATCCTGGCCTGGAATCGCACCCGGACCGCAAGATCGCGAAAGACCAGATGAGGGGCTTCGGCAGCGTGGTCACGTTCCTGCTCCGGGGTGACGATGCGAAAACGAGAAAGTTCATTGATGCCCTCGAACTATTCCTGATAACGCCCAGCCTCGGCGGAAGCGAAAGTCTCGTGACTCAGATGTGGATGATGTCGTTCTTCGACTATCCCGAAGACTACCGAAAGAAGATCGGAATGGCGGACAACCTGATCAGGCTTGCACTGGGTCTGGAGGACGTGGACGACCTGGTTGCGGATATCAAACAAGCCTTGGACAAGGTCTGATTCATGATGCTGCGCAAAAAAAGCAGATTACTCGGAGAGGCGCAGAGGACACGAAGGAAGTGCAGTACTTAAAAACCACGAAGAGGTCGATGAAACCTGGTCTGATTTCGCGCAAAGACGCAAAGAAGGGAGCACGCCGCGCATCTAAGATTCAAGATTTGACCATTGCGATCGTAGCATCTTGGTGAGTAGGGTGCCTTTTTCGGCTAGCATTTGGCCTGCACCTTTTTTTGATTCCGAAATCAGTACTCCAAAATCAGTAGTGATTTCTCCTCGCCCTCTTCGGTCCATTCTGCATTACTTTCCCTTTGTTCCTTTCCCTCCACGCTTCTCTGGTTCCTTCTTTGTTTTCTGAAGGATCATCCCGATGTATTTATTGATCGGGTTTGCCCTATCAAGGAACGGCACGAGAGGTTTTTTTCTCATCCCCAGTCCCCGCAATTCTTTCCTGAGATCGCTGTTGCTATTGTCGTACCGCAGCCCTTTATGAAAAGCATCGATCGCATCCTTCCTCTTTCCCGCAGCGAGGTATGCCCTGCCGAGATTGAGATAGAACACAGGATAGAGCACCCCTTCACCAGAGGACTTTTTCTCCTTAAACAGGGCAATGGCCCTTTTGCAGGCTTCAACGCCGCTCCGGTACTTTTTATCAACGCTTGCCTGGAGGCAACCGTAATAGGAGAGGATAAGGGGTTCGTCCGGAAACTGCACTGAGGCACGCAGCAGGAGACTGAATGCATCCTTCTGTTCGCCGCTCCTGAGATGGGCCTTCACCGCCCGCAGATAATCAGAAGGCTTTATTTCCTCAGCAGTGTCAGACGGAGCAGGCTCACCTGCATCCTCAGGTTTCGTTGGATCATTATGTTTTTTCATACGTCATATTTTATCATAAAAGCGGACAAAGAAAAGAAGAGAAAGTAATAATCTGAAATTCAACTAAATCATGTGGTTTGATACAGATTTTTTTTGAATAAGACGGATCATGATTGGTTTGAGGTAAATTTTTGTTCCTCCTTTACGATTTTCTTGTCACTCCATCTCCCCGTCACGGCGCCTGAACGAACCCGTTCTATACTCAATAATCCGAATGCCAAACTCTGAACTTTGTCCTCGGTGCAAATTGCCCCACATCCCGATATCCTTAACATTGATCTTAGCAAAGCCTTCAAATAGTGATGATCCATTCTGGTCCGCAACCGTCCTTCAATAGACACGATAAGCCAGCCTGTGATATAATGAAATTCATTACTTGATTCTCTTTTGCCAGATCCGATAAAGGTGGTTTACATGATAAGTACAACTTTACACCCGGAATTGCCGCTGATTCAGGACGCCGACCTTGAAGGGAAAGTCGTCCTCGTCCGGTTTGATCATAATGTGGTGAAGGGAGGAGAAATACGGGACCCCTACCGGATTGACCGTACCATAGGGACGCTCTTTCACATCGTGGAACGCGGCGGCAGGCCAATCATGATGACCCATATAGGCAGGCCCAAAGACAAAAAGACGGGAATAATAACCTGCAGACCGGAAGAGTCCGTTGAGCCTGTCGTACGCTACCTTGAACAGAAGCTCCATGCAAAATTTTACATTCCGAAATTTCCCCTAGATCCGGAGAAAGGTATATCGGGGATCGACACATCCATTAATCTTGCCATAAGAGAACTAAGAGAACGGAGGATCGGGGGAATCTATCTTCCGAATATGCGGTGGTTCCAGGGGGAGGAGGCCGAAGGAGAGCTCCGGGAACGTTTCGCGCTCCAGCTTGCCGGCCTAGCTGATATTTATGTGAACGACGCGTTCGGCTCGTGGCAACCCCATGCCTCCACATACAACATCACCGGGCACCTCCCCTCCTATGCGGGCTACCTGCTCCAGCAGGAGATCGAGCACCTCGAAAGCGTCATGAACCCCGGCCGGCCTTTCCTTGCCGTAGTCGCCGGCGCGAAGTATGACACCAAGATCAAGCCACTCTATACCCTCTATGAAAAGGTGGACCGTCTGATGCTCGGCGGCGTCATTTATAACGCTTACCTCTGCGCCAAGTATCAGGTGGTGATCAAAGGTGTGAGCAGCGAAGACTGCGCGCTAGCGAAAGAGTTGGTTGAAAAGGACCGTGTCCGGAAAAAGATCATCGAGTTCCCCTCGATCGTCGAATCAGACGCCATGGATATAAGAATTGAGGGCAAATACAGGACCATCTCTATTAATAATTTTAAACCCGGAGATGCTTATGGATACGTCCTAGATATCGACCCTCGATCTTTCGAGGAAAGAACTGTGGCCGAGGCAATCGGCACGGCTAAGACCATCTTCGTCAATGCCGTCATGGGATACACCCCTCACTTTGCCGCCGGCTCCCAGGCGCTCGACAACACCATAGACCTGAACCGGGACGCCATGAAAATGTATGGTGGCGGAGACACTCTCCAGGAATTCAAGAACCTCTTGCCTGGCCTCTATCTTTCTGTCATGGATGATGCGAGCTACTACTTCTTCACCGGAGGAGGCACTGTGCTGACGGCAATAGAGCATGGCAGCCCTTACAGCCTCAAGCCTGTTAAGGCATTGATAGAGTCGAAGAAGAGATGATCACTGCTAATGGCCTTCGTCCCACCTCTTGACTATTTTCGCTCTTTTGCTTAAACTTACCCAGTGACAAGCTTGGTATCATAAACTTTCATGCCGAAGTAACTATTTCAAAGAGCAAGAGGTTGAAATCGAACATGTCAGATGATCCTGTCTTTATCCGGTGCAACAACTGTCTGATGGTGAACCGCGTCCCCCAGGACAAACTCTGGAGCAAACCTGCCTGTGGCAATTGCAAGACTATTTTGGAAGTCCCGCGGCAACCCGTATGGGCGAAACTCGAAAGCTTCGACCGCGCCGTTGCATACTGGCCGGAAACCCTCCTCGTCGTATTCACGTCATCGTCGTGTCTTTACTGCCGGATATTCGATCCAGTAGTGAATGAACTCGCCGCGCAAAGACCGGGAAAACTTAAGGTGATGAAGGTCGATATCGAGATAGACGAGTACCTGTCACAACGCTTTACAATTACGAAAACACCAACCTTCATTGTTTATCGAAATGGCGTGAGGATCATTCGTGTAGATGGTGCGCCGAAGGAGAAGACGGATCTAGTTAAATGGGTCGATAATCTCATCAACTATACGAGCTATTGATCCATTGGCATCACTCCTCTAACGGCATACAAAATCCCTCGTACCTCGTGGAAGTCGCAGGTGACTAAGAACCACCTCTTCCGGTTGTATCAGCGTTTTTCGCGAAGTTGAACATCATAATTCTTGTTTCAAGATTTCATGTGTCTCCTTTGCTATATTTTAGACAGGGAAGGCCAGGGAAGTGACCTATGAATGCAGGAATACTTGGTTCCGGAGATGCGGGCCGAAAATTGGGTGATGGACTGATCGAGATCGGCCATAGGTCAAATTGGGAACGCGCGATCCTTAGTAAAGAAAGCGTCAGGAAGTGGGCGGAGCGCCACGGCGAAAAGGCATCCGCAGGATCTCCGGGAGATTCAGCGATATACGGAGAATTCATCGTGCGGGCCACGAACTGGTCAGGGACGGAAACGCCAAGATGGAACATTTCCAGCTGACTTGCCAGCGTTATCTCAATCTGGTGCCGCATTGTTTGCATATACGTCTGTTGACATCTCCACCCAGATATTTGTTACATGATGGACATCTCCAGTTAAAGGCAGTAAAACCGATAAAGGCAACAATGAGCACGAATTGTAACGCAGAGAGAGTATTCTTTGAGAATTCTCCGAAACGATCGGGGCGTTTATAAAGCACGGCAAGAAATAAAACGAGGAACAGAGCCACCGCTATCGCAAGGATCTGGTGGCCCTGGCGCAATCTGAACTCCCGCATAATCTGCTTGTTGTCTTTTTTATCCATCTTCGCAATCTTCCTTTTGCCTGAAAATAACAATATCGAGAACAGGCCTAATATTATAGCGATGCAAATGCAGCTTATCAAGCCCCCTGTCATGAGGGGTGAGGCTGCATGGGGTTGTCCTACTGGAGAAGCGAATCAAATTCCAAAGCGTGAGGTTCTGCTTGCTGAAAGTTTCTTTACAATCCGGGCAGGGCTGCGGTATAATCAGGCCATATTCTGCAATAAGGAGGGTACGTCATGCATAGGCAGTCTAGAATGGTTCCCTTCGTCTTCGGTCTCGCACTGGGTGTACTTTGCACAATCTTCCTGCCGAAATATGTGCGCCCCTACCTTCCGGAATCGGTTATGGGGAAAGAAACGATTGTCAAAGGAACTGTCATGGCAAAGGAGAAAAAAGGGAACGCCCTTCTCTTAGCGGTGAATACATCCCAGGGAGCGCTGCTGGCTACCTTCACGAAGAAGGGAGACGAAGTCAATCTCCTGATCAACGAAAAAGATGGCGTCGAATTTACCCTCGAGAAGTACAAGCCCTTCATCGATGACCCGAATATAACGAGGGTGGTAAAATCTGAGCAGATCTCGTCTCCTGAATCGGAAAAGGCTTCGGTAGCCCCTGCCAAGTCTGCAGGAAAAATTACGAAGGAGTTTAAGCCAAGAACCCAGGGAAAACTATCTCCCCCTGCGGCTGCTTCAAAAGAGACGCCGGGAGTGCAGCAACAGAGCCGTGAGAGCGTGCCACCTCCTCCCGGCAATAAGGTAGGAGAGCCATGAGTGGACGTCAGTCGTTCTGCCCTCTCAGTCAGTCAAATGCAATACTATTCATAACCATACGAACTCCATTTCCTATTTAAAAGCCCGAACCTCCTGGTTGTCAGAATAGGATTAGGCCTTATTTTGTTTTTAAGCGCCTCAGCAAATGGTCCGCTAGTGACATCTTGTACTTCGCATTTGTCTCGCCTTCAGGCTCTGCAAGAACATGACCTGCATCAATGACCTCAATAGGCGGGACGAGCATTTTGGCCCGCAGTCTAGCCATGAAAAACTAAGCTCCTTTACACCATAGAGCTAGTCGCGACTTCAGAACACCTCTTTGGGCCAAGAATAAACTGAGGTCTAAAGCTGTTACTGATAATTAAATAATAGGTCAGATACGAATTGTACAAAAGTGTTCTGGGCTTTTCTCGTCTGAGATGGCAGCGTCAATGTCAATTTCTGCAATAACGTTCGTCTTTTGCATTAATTTCGCATGACCTGGAGTGCGTGATCTCTAAAAGGCAAGCGTCGCCTGTGACGAGAGAAAATTCCGTGGTATGTACATTATCCATGCTCCACTTGTGGTCCTTCTTCTCGAATCGTTTCAGGGCCCGCGGGGTTTTGTGCGGCGAGTAGGCGCAGCATTCCATGGATCTTCAGGCCAGGGATGTTTCGGGTAGCGCCCCTTCAGATCCTTCTTCACCTGTGGATATCCGTTGCTCCAGAACCCCTTCAGGTCCTGCGTGATCTGGACCGGTCTGCATGCCGGCGAAAGCAAGTGGAGCAGTATCTTTACGCGGCCAGCTGCTATCAGCGGCGTGTCCGCAAGGCCGAACATCTCCTGCAGTTTTACGGCAAGTATCGGCAGATCGCCTGAAGTATAATCGAGCGACACGCCATGACCGCTCGGCACAATAATTAACACAGGAGCCCGTTCGTCCAGAAGCCGTTGCTGCTCCCAGGAAAGCGTTGCTCTGAGCGCCGGAAGAATATCCAGACCCCTAAGGCCTTGAGCACTTCGGATGCTGCCTAGCCATGGCAGTAGCCATTTCTCTGGTTTGAAGAGGAGCTGTTCGTCCGAAAGGTCAGGCCACGTCTCTTCAGGGAATGTCCTGCGTATGAGGCCCAGCCTGCCCTGGAACTGTCTCGCCTCTCTACTGAAAGTAAGGATTCCGGGGTTCGTCCGCATAACTTCGCACAATATTGACGCAGCCTCTTCGTCAGTAGGCGTCAAGCGCCGCGTAGAAAGAAGCAGGGCGCCAAGCCGTTCTTCAACAGCAGCAACGATCCTACCTTCCTTCCCGTCCCATTCCACCCTCCGATTGGTCTCGATGAGATTGGGGCATTCGCCTCGGATAAGCTCCACGGTAACCGGCGCAGCCATATGGACAAAGCCTTCGGTCTTTTCACCGGCATCGGCGTGAACCGCGATAATATAGGAACTGCTGCCCAAGTGGCTGCCCAATGAAAGCCTCACACCCCTACCTTGAACGTGGACGAAACGACCACCCCCTTCTTCGCGGCGCTTACAGATACTGTCCGGATAGGCAGAGAGCAGGATCCGGGCGATTACGTCATGATCCCCGCTATCTTTTGCTGATCTGCCAGTCGTCTCGGGCAGCAAACGCATCAGCTCTTTTGAAGTCCTTTCTACGGCCCTCAGCGCAGAGACATCCGCCGGGGGATCGGTTGATTCGCCCGATTCCTTTTGCCTCCGCCACTTATGCAGTATGTCAACCCTTTCTGAAACATCCGGTTTGCTGATAATAACGTCCGCGCCCTTGTTTCTGAAGACGTCACGCTCCGTAAGGATGGCCGCAAGGTCTGCTCCAAGGCGTACACAGCCGAGTTGCTCTGCCCTCATCATTAGACGTGAAAGCCTCGGATGAAGCGGAAGGCGGGCCATTGCCCTGCCAATGGAAGTGACCGAGCCCGAAGGATCAAGAGCGCCGAGGTTCCGAAGAAGTCGCAGGGCCGAATCCCATGCAGGCGCAGGCGGTATATCGAGCCATGAGAGCGTATGTGGGTCTTTTACGCCCCAGACTGCAAGATCAAGGGCCAGTGGCGACAGGTCGGATACCAGGATTTCCGGCTTGGTAAAGGGCAGCATGCTATGAAGATCATGCTTGCTGTAGAGCCGGTAGCACACACCCGGTCCGAGCCGGCCTGCACGTCCCTTGCGCTGTTCTGCCGATGCCCGGGACACGGACACTGTCACCAGCCGGTTCATGCCTGTGGACGCGTCATACCGGAGCATGCGCGTCAGACCAGTGTCAATCACAACGTGAACGCCCTCTATGGTTAGACTCGTTTCAGCGATGTTCGTGGCGAGCACGATCTTCCGTTTGTCCTTCGATGGCATGATGGCGCGCTCCTGTTCCTCGAAAGGCAGGTCGCCGTAGAGCGCATGGAGGGAAATACGGTCTTCGTTCATGTTCAGCGCTTCCTGAAGCTCTTTGAGACAGGCGCGTATCTCGCCTGACCCGGGGAGGAATACGAGGATGTCGCCATTGGTCTCCTTCAGGGCGGTCTTGACAGCCCCGAAAATACGCACCGGGAGAGGTCCCGTGCTGTCCTCAAGGTAGCGTTCTTCTACGGGAAAGGCTTTTCCAGAGGAGGTGATTATTAACGCGTTGCCGAGAAGCGAGGCGATGGGGCCACAGTCCATGGTGGCAGACATGACCAGAATCTTCAGGTCCTGTCGCAGTCCTTTGCGGATATCGAGGCAGAGCGCGAGCGCCAGGTCTGCATGGATGCTTCGTTCATGGAATTCGTCGAAGATGATCATTGCCACCCCTTCGAGACTGGGGTCGGACTGAATGCGGCGAGTGAGGATGCCTTCGGTAACGACCTCAATGCGGGTCTTCGTAGATACCGACCTATCGAAGCGAATGGCATATCCGATCGTTTCGCCAGCTTGCTCGTTCAGCGATTTCGCCATCCAGCGCGCAGCGGAAACGGCGGCTATCCTTCGCGGTTCGAGCATGACGATACGGCCACTTGCAGGTGGAATCAAATCGATCAGCGCAAGCGGGACGCGCGTGGTCTTCCCCGCGCCAGGCGGCGCATGCAGGACGACTGACGTATTGTGTTGCACCGTCTCTTTCAGCCTTGGCAGAATGCTGTCTATGGGGTAAGAATTCATGTGGTTGTCCTGTCAGGGCCTACGGAGCCTAACGCTACATTCGCTCAACAATAATCTAGGGAACCTTACGGGAGTGGATGTCTCTCGTCAATAGTTTGGGCCATATCGCAGTACTGTGACGGCGATTCTCGGACCATTCGTGATGATCGGTGCTCCCTGCGCATAGTGATTCTATTAATACTGCGCGTCCCGGCAAAGTCAAGACGAAAGATGTTAGTGACCTCATTCGGGGGATCGTGTTAAACGGTTTTGCTCCGTTATTGCACCAAGACGAGCCCCGCGAGGATCGCAAAGATCGTCATATCTGCGCATACGTGCGCGATCCAGGGTGCGAACATCCCCTGTGCACGGCGGCGAAGCGCGCCGAGCAGGATCCCGTAGACGAAGGTCATGGCGAGTCCCCATGCGCCATTCGGGAACCCCTCACGATAATGCATGGCTCCAAAAGGCCATGCCTGTAACACAATTGAAAGGATGCCGGGACCGAAAGCGCTGTCAAGGGCCTGCATGGTCACACCGCGAAACACGAATTCTTCCATTGCCGCGTTAACCGCGGGAAATCCGAGCCCAGCGAGCGGGAAAAGCCAGATCGGCATGTTCTGGATATATTTCAGATGTATCGACAAATCCGGATTGAGGACACGGGACCAGCTGTAAAGTGCAATGCCCGAGGCCGCGGCCGTTGCGATCACGAGGAGGCGGATGTCTTTTCCGAATCGCCCGAAGCGCAGCCACAAGATGGATCTGCGATACCGCGGAACGGCGAGCACGACGACTACATAGATAAGGAGCGGCACGACAAGATTAAAAGGCCACTCACGTAATGATGAATGCAGAAGCGGCATGATGGCGAGCGCAGCGGTGAATAATGAAAGGTGAAAGGCTTGATTTTCCTTCACAAGAGCCGCGGCAAGGACGAGCAGAGTGGCAAATGCAACGGCCGGGGGGGTCACGCGGTGCGAGAATGGGATTATTGAGAGAAGAATGACCGTTGCGATGATGACAATAGTTCCGGGGATTGATGATCGCGGCGGGGACTGGATCGCTCGAGAAACGGTTGTCATAGAGTGTGCCTTGTGCCAGGCAGGTTCACTTTGTCATGGGTGATTGATTATTGCTACGCTGTTCGCAACGCAATGACTCCCTCATGAACTTCCCAACAAAACTTCCCGGCGAATGAGAAAAGAAAACTCTTAAACCGCTAGCACGCGTGTCGCAAAGGGAACGCATTCCACGGTGAAGTCCGAGGATATCATATGTGCTCTTCGTATAAGTCATGCTTCATGTCGCTGAGAAGCGCCTACTTTTGGTCAATTCTAGAGTTCCACCTTGTCCGGTTCAAGAATGACGCCTACTCTCCGTTTCCTTATACATCCTCCTGATATCACGCTTCAGGATTTTTCCCGTCGCGGTACGAGGAAGCTCCTGAATCATAATAAACCGGCGCGGGATCTTATAATGCGCGACATGCTTGGAGAGGTATTCCCGGAACACCTTGGGAGCCGCCGATTGGCCGTCCTGCGGGACAACATACATAATAGGCAATTCCTTCCCCTCCTCGTGTTCATGGGGCGCGCCGATCATGGCACAGTCTTTAACTGCCGGATGGCGGTACATGATCTCCTCGACTTCATGGGGATATACGTTCAGGCCGTCAACGATGATCATGTCTTTCTTGCGGTCGATGATCCTGATATACCCCTCTTGGTCTATGGATGCGATATCACCCGTGTAGAGCCATCCGTCCCTTATGGTTTGTGCCGTATCCTCGGGACGATTGAGGTACCCCTGCATGACGTTCGGCCCCTTCACCGCGAGCTCTCCGGGAATCCCGGGAGACAATGTCTTTCCTACATCATCTACTACCTTCACTTCCAGGCCGGGCAGTGGCAGGCCCACGGTGCCAGGCCTGTTCCTGCCGGGTTCAAAGGGATTGATGGAGACAATGGGAGACGCCTCTGTAAGGCCGTAGCCTTCAAGGAGCGGCACCTTGAAGGCTCTCTCAAAGTCGCGGAGGACCCTCACCGGTAGAGGCGCCGCCCCTGAAACACAGAGCCGCAAATTAAGCAGGAACTTAACGAGGACCGGCATATCCTTTTCGGCAAGTATCTTGTAAATAGTCGGGATCGCCACAAAGAGCGTGATACGGTCGATGATGAGACTTTTCACTACCCGGGAGAAGGGCCGTACCGACGGCAGAAGGGTGATCTTAGCTCCCACAATGACCGGAAGGATCACGCAGACCGTAAAGGTGAACGAGTGGAACAGGGGCAGGAAGACGACAAGCCGGTCCTTCTGCGTTACATGAATAACTGCAGTGGCGGCAAGGGCATTGGAGACGACATTGCGGTGCGTGAGGAGGGCCCCTTTCGGCCGACCCGTTGTTCCCGAGGTGTAGAGAATGGTAGAAACATCCTCGGCAGTATGCGATGATGGATATGCTGCCAGGGCTACGGTCCCTGCCGAGCTTGCGACATCGCCGATCACGACGAACGACCGCGATCCCTTCTTGCCCAGCTTTTCGATGGTTCCGCTGCAATCCACGTCGTAGAAGCAGGTCAGAACACCGGCATCATTCAGGATGTAATCGATCTCTTCATACGTCAGGAGGCTGTTCAGAGGCAGCACTATTCCGCCTGCCCTAATGATGCCGAAGTATGCTGGGATGTAAAGTGCACAGTTATGGCAGAGAATGGCTACCCGGTCGCCGGACTGTATGCCCCGGGTAATCAGGAATGAGGAAAATACGTCCGCAAGTCGGTCCATGTCTCGAAAAGAATATTTTCCCCCTTCGAATTTTACGAACGTTTTGCGGGGGGTAAGGGCGGCGCGCTTCCGCAGGAGTTGATCGAGGGTAAGTATTTCCTTAATCATACAATAAAATATACCATAGTAAATAAGGCAGTAGAAACAAAAAAAGCGTAGTCCTCTTCTTAAAACATGACAGCATGTGGGCAGGTTGCCTTCATTGCTTCCAGCGCCCCTCCTACTTTTGTTCGACGTTTATTTCCATCATATACGCCGTACTCGTCCCCCGCAGCGTGGCCTAACCACTGAGCACGACAGGCAGGGGTCGGAGAACGCCCTTGACATTATACAGGATATGTTCTATCCTATTTATAGACCTTAATACAATCTCGGAACTTGGGGTCTGGTCGGAAGTCAATTAGAGGAAACGAGCTGCGTTATGATGCAACTGGAGTGCAACACGCGGGGGGAGAGCATGGTAACCTGCCCCAGGCGTTTGATCAAGTATCGTGCAGTGTGAGGTGATTAGTGATGAAAGAAATATTCTACTACCAGGACCTGATTCAAGCCATGGAAGCATGGATGGATTCGGAGGACCAGACCATTAAGGATGCGGAATATATGAAGAATGAAGCTGACAGTCCCTATATCAAGATGACCATGGAGATGCTCATCCACGACGCGGAAAAGCACAAGATTATCCAGCAGATGGTTATAGACAGTCTGACGAAGGAGGCGATTCATCTGACCCCCGAAGAATTTGCTCCGCTCAAGGAGGTTCTTAACACGCATATGGCGGAGGAGAGCGAATCCCTGATGCGCGTCATGGCTACTCTTGACAAGAAGGAGCAGAGGATTACGAGGTACCTCTTATCGTTTCTCGGCGCGAGCGAGGCAGGACGCCGCGAACTGGTGGGCAGGCTAAATGAGCTCAAACTCGCGACCATTCAGTTATCGTAAGAAAAAGAAAGTGGGAGAAGGAGGTGACATCATGGAGGAAAGAAGGGGCATAATAACCATGAAAAGAAATCCGCTCACCCTTATCGGGCCGGACATCAAGGTCGGGGACAAGGCCCCGGATTTTACCGTTCTGAACGGCGAACTCCTCGACGTGAAGCTTAACGACTTCAGCGGAAAGATAAAGGTGGTAAGCGTAACACCGTCGCTTGACACGCCGGTCTGCGATCTGCAGGCCCGTCGGTTCAACCATGAAGCGGCATCGCTGCCGCACGATGTCATGGTGCTGAACATCAGCATGGATCTTCCCTTTGCGATTTCGCGTTTCTGTACCGTGGCTGAGATCGATCGGCTGACGGCGCTGTCGGACCATCGGGACGCCTCTTTCGGCATCGCCTATGGTGTCTTGATTAAGGAGCTTCGGCTTCTGGCGCGATCGATCTTCATCATCGACAAGAACAACGTTGTGCGGTACAAAGAGATTGTTTCGGACCAGTCCAACCATCCTGACTACGACAAGGCTCTCGAAGCGCTCGGGAAAATATCCGGTATGGCCAAAGCGGCGTAGAAAGGTAAGAGAACTTCGGATGGATAAAAAAAGCCGCCCCCGGTGACCAGGAGCGGCTTTTTTAAGGTTTGGCTTAGAATTTTACGACATTCGCTGCTTTCGGGCCTTTGGGGCTGTCAACAACGTCAAACGTCACATTCTGGCCTTCGGCCAGCGACTTGAAACCGCTGTCCTGGATGTCGGAAAAGTGGACAAAAACATCTCCGCCATCTTCTTTAGTAATGAATCCAAAACCCTTGGAATCATTGAACCATTTAACGGTACCTTTTGCCATTCAGGTTGAACCTCCTTCTTTGGATATCGAAGATTGCGCAAATGTCACAAAAAAACCGCAAAGCGTACAATCTTTGCGGCCTCTCTCACAACAAAGACTTCCGAACTTCAAAAAAATAATTGCATATCTTCGCGTTAAAGTCAAGCATTATTGTCCGTATATGAGGGAATTAGCAACATACGGGCAGGGAAAGGGATCTGACTGGACTCGCAGAAAGAGACTGAGTATACTGATAGGTGAGAGCCTTTTTAGGCATTCCTGGTAAGGAGCAAATGCCATGCCTCATGCATATAAAAAAGTATTGATCATAAAACGGACGGGCTGGAACCTGAATCCGCTCTTCGCGGGCGACAATGACCCCGCGATGGAAAAAAAGCGCAAGATCCTCGAACAGGAGAGCTACGCGTTCATCAACGCCTGGAAAGACCGCACCGATTATCTCGAAAACCCTGTGGCGCTCTGCAAGGCTCTGGACGACTACGAATCCTGGCAGCGAAGGTACGGCACGGACGGCGATGAAGGCTATTATTTCTTGCTCCGGACACACCAGGACCAGAACGATCCGAATCTCAAGGCACGGTTCAACAAGATTGAGGAGTTCAACAGGAAGGTCGAGAACGACAGCCAGTTCTTCCGCCTGCGCATCGCCGGGATCAAGCGTGAGGAGCAGGCAAAATTCCTGCATCATGACGCCCTCGGACGATACCGGCATTTCCTCGAGCGGATATTTGCCGAATCCCGCTACCACTTGAGCGAGCCCGAGGAGAAAATCCTGAACCTCAAATCCGCCACTTCCTATTCGAACTGGACCAAAATGACCGCCGGATTCCTTTCAAAGGAAGAACGTCCGGTCGTCATGGAGGACGGCAGGAAAAGGACCCGTCCGTTCGCGGAGATCATCAGCCTTATGAACAGCAGGAAAAAGAGGACGCGCGACTCCGCCTCCGAAGCCTTTAATGACATCCTGAGCAAGAACGTCGACGTGGCCGAAGCAGAGATCAATTCCGTACTTGCGAACAAAAAGATCGACGATGAGCTACGCGGCGCTCCCCGGCCGGACAGCCTCCGACACCTAAGCGATGATATTGAGAGCGAGATCGTGGACACGCTGATAAGTTCAGTGTCCGAACGTTTCGATATCGCCTCTTTGTTCTATAAGCTCAAGGCGGGATTATTCAGGGTTAGGAAACTCAAATACCACGAACGGAACGTCGAATACGGGGAAGTCGCCAAGCGCTATCCTTATGAGAAATCCGTCAATCTTGTCCATGGGGTGCTGAAAAGGCTTGACAATCAGTTCTCCAGTATCTTTGAAGGATTCATTGAGAACGGGCAAATCGACGCGTACCCCGGGAAAGGCAAGGACAGCGGCGCGTTCTGCACCCACCACCTCATCACGCAGCCCACGTACATCCTCCTCAACCATACCTGCAAGCTGAACGATGTCCTGACTATCGCGCACGAAGTGGGCCACGGCATCAACAACGAGCTCATCAAGGAAAAGCAGCACGCCCTCGACTTTGGCACTCCCACCTCCACTGCAGAGGTAGCAAGTACCTTCCTGGAGGACTTCGTGCTTGAGGATATCCTCCGCGAGGCAGACAACGAACTGCGGCTTGCTATCATGATGGCAAAGTTGAACGATGATGTATCGTCCATCTTCCGGCAGGTCGCTTGCTATCGGTTCGAGCAGGACCTGCATGTCGAATTCAGGAAGAAAGGTTACCTGTCAAAGCAAGAAATCGGGAAGCTCTTCCAGAGGCACATGGCCGCGTATATGGGGCCTGCCGTTGAGCAGTCACCGGGCTCCGAGAACTGGTGGGTATACTGGCACCATATCCGGTATTTCTTCTACGTTTATTCCTACGCAAGCGGTCTTTTGATCTCCAAGTCCCTCCAGAACACGATGAAGAAAGACCCCGCTTTCATCGCCAAGGTCAAGGAGTTCCTGTCCGCTGGGCTGTCTGATTCCCCGAAAAACATCTTCGGTAGGCTAGGGATCGATATCTCCGATAGAACGTTTTGGGACAGAGGGCTGGATGAGGTCGAGGACCTGCTCCGCGAAACCACGCTGCTAGCCGTGAGGCTTGGGAAGATAAGAAAGTAAGATAAGGCCGAGTGCTCGAGCTCTCTATCACCCATCGGCCTGCCGAACAACAGTCACGCTAAACAACCTCTGAAATATCGCTTTTTAAAACCAGATCGGCATAGTATCAACCGGCCGGCGGATCCGTTGTTCCATGCGCAGGACTAGCTTTTCATAAGATATATGCTGGTGCTTGATTCATGTGAACATACTACCCGCAGCACCCGTTCCCGCCGATGCCGCAGTCGCAGGAAGGAGCGCCACCCGTTATCATCCCGTTGATGATGGCCGCGGCGCAGCCCACACCGGAATTAACGGTGATCGCGCCGAACTCACAGTTCATGGCGCAGGCCCCACATTCCATGCAGAGGTCCCTGTCCATGACTGCGGCCTTTCCGTCACGCATCTCAAAAACGCCTTGCGGACAGACTTCAACACAACGGCTGCAACCCGTGCATCTGTCCAATGAGTATGCAAGGGTGCTCACATTCGCAAGGTATTTCATACGAGCCCCCATTCCCTGAACTTAAAGAGGACCATCAGCAGCAGCGATATGCCAGCCGTGGTCGCGTAGACCGGAATGCAGATCTTGAGTTCTTTCTTAACTCCCGACATGCCGGTAAAGGTCGTCGAGCCCGTGAACTGGAGCGCAATGTACGAGCTCGCCGTGGGGAAGAAGAGATAGGCTGCCGCAAGCATGATCGTGTTATGCCTGTCAACGAGGCCGAAGACCTGGATCGCAAGCAAGACCGAGAGCATGCCCACCAGCCATCCTTTGATCGCGAAGGGCCGGTAGGGAATGAACGGAAGCAACAGTGGCGTAATGAAAGCTCCAGCGAGGATAGAGATCAGTCCCAGCAGCAGGAAGGGGGCGCCGCCGGCCCATGCTTTTTCGAACAGAATTCCCGAGGGCTGCAGCCCGAACAGGAGCAGTATACCTGCTGCAAACCACGGATACTTTTTCGTGATTGGATTGATTTCCATGGGCGTGAGGACTAGCCGGTCGAACATCGAGAACTCAATGGTTCTCATCTCCTTTGTTTTTTTGTAGCCTGCCTGAACGTAGGCGCGGATGTCCCGTGCCTCCACGGGACCGAAGTAGACTCGAAACCCGGCCCGCTTCTGAACCGCGTTTGCACTGACACCTACCGCACCGAGCTGAGGCACGATGATCCGTCGATGGTTTACTACCGTACCAAGCTGAGCTTCCGCGATCCGTCTAACCAGCTCGTCCGTACCGAACGTCCCCTTACCCGCAGCGCACCAAACGTTGATGCTCTTGGTGTCGAGTACAAGAATCCAGGCATTCAGTCCCTTTAATTCTCGCCGAAGGACATCAAAACTCAGTTTATAATTCGCGCTGACGAAGACGTCGGAATCTTTATTCGGTTCGCCAACGGCATACAGCCCAGGCATAATAGCATATCTCATGCGGTACGCGCTAATCCTGCTCCTTATCATGCCCCAGTGGTCGCCGCGAGACCAGTCGGTCGATACCTTCATAACCATTCCCGCCGGAGTCATGATGGTTCCCGTTGCCCAAAGAGGTAAGTCCTTCTCCTCCGCGGCGCAGCATGTGTTTTGCGTCAAGACGGGGCTGGGCGTGCAACCGCTATCGAACGCACAGCATATACCGCTTTGTGTCCCCCTTCCATCTTTTCGCGTTACAAACTTTATTTCCTGCATGTACTTCCTCATCCTCCCTGATATGATCGTGATGTATGCGCATATTACTCCATACCTGCGGAATTCGCAAGAGAATGTGCCCTTATCACAGTCCTGTCACGATTGTTGCAAAATCTCTTCATCTTCCTTACGCCAAGCCGGGTCAACGATGCAGAGAAAGACAAGGTCCGTCTTCCCGCAATTGCGGATAAATTGCGTTGTCCTCGGAGGGATATAGACCGTAGAGCCGGGGCGCACGTTCCCGGTGTCACCATCGATATGCATTACCCCTTCGCCTGCCATGATATAATATACCTCGGATGTTTTGAGCCGGTGGGGCTTCGTCGTCTGGTCCGGCCTCACGATCGCGTGCGCCAGGCTGTAACGGAGCGTGAGGTCGGCCTTGTCGGGGTGGAGGATTTCCCGCAAGATACTGTTGTCCCCCGCAATGAATTCTGTGCAGTCTTTCAAGTTTCGTATGAACATGAGAGGCTTCTCCTTCTGGTTCTTCAATTTGCCGATTTGATCATTTGCATGACTCAACTTTATCATAATTATAGCCTTTTTCAAAACATCCTCATGTATAGTGATTTTTCTCCTGCCTATGATCCTTCTTGGCAGAACTTCACCGGTTAAAGAAATGCCACGTAATTGTCATTCGCTTAAATCCACAGCGATGAATTCAGCACGAAGCCCCGAACGGCCTTGACGCAAGGAAGCCGATACAGTACAATCAGTCATCATGAACGGATACAAAGTACATGGACCAACACGAATTAAATGCTCTCAAACGCTGGTTCACTGATTACTGCGGGTCATTTTACTCATTAAACCGTGAAGACCAGCGAAATATCGCCCTCAAAGAAGAACATACCCGCAACGTCTGTGGGAACATCGTGCAGATCGCACGGACCCTTTCGCTAGACGAGGCCAGGATCAAGCTCGCTGAAGCGATCGCCTTGTACCACGACATCGGCAGATTTCCGCAGTATCACAGGTTCAAAACGTTCAAAGACAGCGTTTCGATAAATCATGCTGCCCTGGGAGCAAAGGTGCTGATTGAGAATAATGTCCTGCAGGGCCTTCCCAAGCATGAGCAGGACATCATCGTGCGTGCCGTGGCCCTACATAATGTCCATTCGATACCAGGCGGGCTTGACCAGGATCTGCTCCTTTTTCTTAAACTGGTGCGCGATGCCGACAAGCTCGATATCTGGAGGGTTGCCATAGAGTATTACGGGCAGCCGGAGGATGGAAGGGCCTCAGCGGTGGGACTCGGGCTTCCAGATGTTCCCGGATATTCGCCGGAGGTTCTGACAGCCTTGAAGAACGAACAGATGGTCCAGATGTCGACGCTCAAAACTCTGAACGACTTTAAACTGCTCCAGCTGGCATGGATCTATGATCTCAACTTTGCGAGTTCTCTGCGGATTGTGGAGTCGAGGCAGTATATCGATGGCATTGCCGCGACCCTGCCGAGGACGGGGAAAATCGGCGAAGCACTGGCCACAGTACGCGGATATGTGCACAAGGGACTGCAGAACAAATAGCACCTTTTCTCTAAGGAATACTTTCTGCTCCCATACCTGTTCTATTCACTGCCTTTTAGAAAACTCAGGCTCTCTTGTCTTGTAATAGTGATAGAGCACCTTCTCCAAGTTCCTGATGATATCCTCTTTCGCGTTGATGATGAATACCCTGTTCCGTATCTGGAAGAGCTCCCGCTCCATCCGCGTGACCTCGGGAGGAGAGGAATGCCGTCTGGCAAGCTCAGCCTCGAACATGGGTACGATCTTGTCCTTCATCCGGAGCTCCGTGTCCATGAAGAAGACCGCGATCTCGGGTGAAAGGTCATCAACACGGTCAAGGAAAGCGGCGACCTCGCTGTCGTAGATCTGCTTAGGCGGCGATGATTTCACTTCCATATAGAGGAGCGCTCCATCGAACTTCGCGATCACGTCATAGTCCCCTCCTACCTCTGGCCGCTTAAACTTCACTCCCCAGACTGCCTCGGAGCCAAACTCTCGCTTGAATACTTCAGCGATATACCATTCAAGAGTCACGCCAAAGCTCTTGATCGGACCTTTGATGAGGGCATACGCATTGGTTCTTTTTTTTATCAGCTTGATGGAAATAAGGTATTCGAGGTAGTTTTTCGTTACGCCCGGGGTCGCATACCTTGCGACCTGTTCGAGCGTAAAGAGCCTCTGATGTTTGATCACGTCCCGCAGGAAGAGCCGAAAAGAATATTTATGCAACATCTGGAAATAAGAGTGCAGATATTTTTTTGATGGGATCAGGCGGTCTTCTGACGGCTCTTTCTTATATACTGCGAATCCCCGCCGTTTCAGAAGGATATCTATGCGCGGGGTTAGGAGATTAAGAGAGGCACGGAGCCGCTTGACCTCCTCTCTCAGGTGAGCGACCTCCGCGAAGGTCTTATCGTCGGATAGTGGCACAAGCCCTCGTCCTCATGTGCAGGTTCCCGGGTTACTCTGGCATCCTGCTTCGCGCTTTTTTTCGGCAAGTCGTATTTCTCTCCTCGCCTTTGCCTCGCGATTCCGCCGCATTTCATCTTCGATTTCCAGGATGAGCGGCGGAATTTCCCGGGGTTTTCCGTGCTGGTCAAGCGCAACATAGGTCAGATACGCAGAGGCCGCATGGCGCACTTCGCCAGTCAAAAGGTTCTCAGCCTCTACGCGGACCCCGATCTCCATCGACGTCCTTCCCACCAGATTCAAGCTTGCCTTGACAAAAAGAACATCGCCGACAAAAACCGGGTGATGGAAGTCCATCCGGTCGATTGAAGCGGTGACTACATTGCTCCGTGAATGTCGGGCAGCCACAACGCCTGCCGCCTCATCGATGATTTTGACAACCACGCCGCCATGGATATTTCCCGCGGGATTGGCGTCTTGGGGAATCATCATCTGGGCCATGATGACGCTGCTGTCCGTTACCCGCTTTCCTTCCATCATTTGCCTCCTTTTCCGCTCATGCGACATGGACCTCCGCGCCGGAGCAAACCTATTTTGGTGCAGGTCACTAAAGGGGCATGACCGTGTTTCCCTGAACACATACCAGATGAACTTATTTTATCAAACTGATGTCCTATTATCTATGATTATTTGGGACATGAGGAAACATGGAGGTACGGGTTCATTTTGCAGTTAACCCTACCGAGGGCAGGCAGAAAGTTGCGGAGTTTACCAATAGCCGGAGGCGCCATCTAAAATATCAGCTTGATGCCATTTGTTAGGGAAGTTTGACATGGCTGCAGCAAAATCTCCCGGAGCTATTCCAAATCCTTTAAATGAGCCACTTATCGGATCAACTCCGCCTTGCTGGGAACTTGCGTCAGAGAAGACGAAATTAGTCTCTATCGGATAAATAGCGAATTCAGCTGGAGTTGGCAAATACCAACCAAGCGTCGATTGAAAGGAAAGATCAATATCGCTACACCTTCCCTAGCAGCAGAGGGATCCACCTTCGAACTTGCCGATAAAAATACTACTGTGTTTAAAAATATTAAAGGCTTAGAGGTTCATCCTCTAAGCCTTTTTATATTCATAATACTTATTTTGGTTATGGTACTACTACTTCGGTACGAATTCATTGTGTTACTTGTGACCATGCCAGCGTCCTTGCCCGTCGTGGAGGCATAAGATTGCCGAAAATGGTCTTAACGGTGTTTATTTACAACAACTGGACCTCATCATGGAACCATAAAATTGCCGAAAGTATAGAATGGAAGCATGAGCTTGCCAAAAGTGCAAGAAAATGGAAGGGCGGATCTGGGACCGCGAAACTCAACTTCACCTATAACATTGTACTTTGGCTAAATCGAAACACCTCTCAATTACAAAGTGGAAGATGCTAACGATGAGTGTGGACGCCGCGTTAGCCTAATTTGTAGTGAACAGTATTTGCGTTGACACTTGTTGTAAAGATAACTCGCAACCATCTCTGACCTACGAATTCTTTATCGATTATGCAGAACGAAGAGTGTGACCTTCATCTACAAGCAAACGAGTTTCAAATGCCTGAAGCTCTCTCGAATACTTTCTGTATCTCACGAGTTTCCAATCTTTGCAATAATGTAATTATCAAACTGTAACCGTTAGCCTTCTACCCATTTTTTACCCCTTAGACCCAAACGATTCGACAAAATCATTGGTAGGCCTGACTTGTTGCCTTGACAATACCTTCCATGGTGCTATAATTTTGGGCATCATATCTTTTGGTATATTCTCTAAGAAATTAAATAATTCCAACCATACTGATAGTAATTTAATCAAGGTATCACTGTGTTGGCTTGCAATTCATCTTAATGTTTTACCCTTCAATAGAATATTCTAAGACCCTGAGAATGCCGGGAGGCATGTGAGGGGCAGTGATGCCGATAAAAGTCCTTGGTCATCGGCCCGGACAATTGCGGGACCTGTAATCGCCAGGATTCGATAGATGCCTGCCCAATCTATAACCTGGCGCGTATAGCAGCTCCAAAATCAGGGGAATAAAATTCTTTTAGTCGAAAGGAGGAATCATGACTCTGTCGCAGGCAAAAGCAATTTTTATTTGGGGTACAGCGATTTCAGCTGTGATATTTCTGGTCCTCTCCTACGACTCTTTGGTACAAATGCCGATGAGAACCGGAGAGCAGAAGATGGATGCCCATGTCGCCGCAGGCAAGTGGGTGTGGCAGAAATACAATTGCAACGACTGTCATACGATTCTCGGCATCGGAGGCTATTATGCTCCTGATGTGACGAAGGTAATGAGCTCTCGCGATAGCGAGTGGGTTGCCAGATTCCTGAAAGACCCTGAGAAAGTATGGCCAAACGCCAGGAAGATGCCTAACCTTCACCTTCAGGACCAGGAGGTCGCCGACGTGGTTTCCTTCCTCACGTGGGTGAACGGCATCGATACGAATAACTGGCCTCCGAAGCCTCTCCTGGCTACGGCGGTGACCTCCGGCAGCCCGGGCGAGGCAGTCTACAAGGCGCAGGGATGTTCTGCATGCCACATGTTGGACGGCGTGGGCGGTACGGTAGGGCCGGACCTAACCAAGGTTGGCGGAAAAAGGGACAAAGCATGGATCGAGGCCCAACTCAGGGACCCGAAATCGCATGACCCTAAATCCATCATGCCGAGTTTTTCGAAGCTTGCCCCGAAAGATATTGATGCTCTTGCGGGCTATCTCGCAGGACTGCGCTAAGGAGGGATGAAATGAAATACGAATCGCAGAAGATTGCTCTATATTATTTTTTGATTGCGGCGGTCCTGTTCGGGCTCCAGATCATTTTCGGTCTAATCCTAGGTGCTAAGTATGTGTGGGATGTTGACCCGCTCATCAACATCCTACCATTTAACACCACGCGAGCAATCCATATCAACCTGCTCGTGGTATGGCTTCTTTTCGGTTTTATGGGCGGTACTTACTACATCGTTCCAGAAGAGGCGCAAACCGAGATCCACAGCGCAAAACTCGCGGTTTTCCAGCTTGCGCTGTTCGCGCTCATCGGCGTCGCGGCGATCGTGGGTTATTTACTCGGTTGGACATGGGGCATGCCGTTTCTGGAGCAACCCACGGTGTTGAAGTTCGGCATTGTCATCGTGGCGCTGATCTTCCTCTATAACATTTTCATGACCATGTTGAAGACCAAGAAATGGACCGTGATCCAGGGAGTGCTTTTGGGTGGACTGGTCATGCTTGCGGGGATGTTTCTTTTCGGCGTGTTCTTTATGAAGAATCTTGCGAACCAGTACTTCTGGTGGTGGTGGGTGATCCATCTGTGGGTGGAAGGAGCCTGGGAGCTCGTGACCGGTGCCATCATGGCCTTCATGCTCATGAAGCTCACGGGCGTCGATCGGCAGCTCGTAGAAAAATGGCTCTACGTCGAAGTCGGCCTTGTGTTGTTCACCGGCATCGTGGGTACGGGTCATCATTACTACTGGATTGGAACGCCGAACTACTGGCTCTGGTGGGGCGGCATATTTAGCGCCCTTGAACCGCTCCCAATCCTCTTCATGGTGGTCGACACCCTTCGTGTGGTGCGGGAACGGAAGACAGAGATTCCTAACAGGGTAGCTCTCTATTGGGCCGTCGGTTGCGCGGTAATGCACTTTTTCGGGGCAGGGGTGTGGGGTTTTGCCCATACGTTGCCGCAGATTAACCAGTGGACCCACGGCACGCAGGTAACCGCATCGCACGGTCATTTCGCGTTCTTCGGTGCATACGCCATGTTGAACCTCACGATGTTCTATTTCGCCATGCCTCAGTTGAGAGGCTTGCCGAATTTCAAACAGTCACTAGGCATCAAGGCCTTTTGGTTCATGTGCTCCTTCATGGGTCTCATAGCCTTGTCTCTTGCTGTTGCGGGTATCGTGCAGGTTTACTTCCAGAGAGTGCTGGGTATGGATTACCTCACGACGCAGGTATACATGAAGCTGTGGTATGCCGTGTTCTGGGTTTCGGCATGGGGATTTGCCGTAGGCGTCGTGCTATTTCTCATTGATTTTTTCAAACTGGCGACGATGAAAGCTTAAGTTGTTCGGTGGAATGCCAGGATGGACGCGACGCTCATCATGAATCGGTCCATCCTGGTTTATCCGCCCTTTTTTATTTTTTCACTTCCCAGGGAAACATGGTGGAACTGCACGATCTGCTTCAGCTTCGGCGGTGGTATTTTTTCACATAGCAGGGATGCATGATACCAACAGCATTTTTTGACAGTTTTAACTGTCTGTAATTACACACTTGTAGCAAAATGATCTTCAGGAACTAATTCTTCCATCCGTATATAGCAGAAGATCGGCTCGCTTCGGCTATGTTCTCCTAACAATTGTCCCTCCTCGTTAAGATAGATTTACGAGTAATATAGCAGATTTCGTTAGGAGTTTTTCAACAGCCTGATACGGGGTAGCACGGGAGACCCTTGTCGATGCTGCATAGCAGCAACTGGTGGATATAAGGCAAAAAAACCGAAATTCCACTGGGTCGGTAAGGGAGTCGGAGTTGCCCATAGTACCGCTTGTATCCCAAGGACAACATAACCTTGGGAGAGGGAAGGGGCAATACCTTCATCACGTTTCTGAAGGAGGGAAGGATCGAGGAGATTGCAGAAATGCTATAAACTCCTTAAGCAGATTCTGGAACTCCGGTGGAAACTATACCAGAGGTAAGGCAGGAGAACGCTGCGAAAACCTATGGAAGTAGATGATTGGAAAACCGTATTCGGGAAAACCGAACGTACGGTTTGATGAGGGGTCCTGGAGATAGAATATGGTTGGGCTAGTGCGGCACTGTTAACCGAAAGGGACAGAAACAGATATGCCCACCCTGTAGCCACTACGCCAGGGCTCCACTCTACGGTGGAGTGCGCAATTTTTAAAAGGCGCAACTGTTGTTGACTCTTTCCTGAAGCATTGGAGTTTCTATTTTGCCCCCTTCCATTAATTTCCATCCTTCTGTATGATATTGTCTGTGCAAAGGTCTGAGGACATTAATCTCATAAAAAGATTCAAAAAGGGTGACACGTCCGCCTTTGAGGAGATCGTCCTCAAATACCAGGACAAGATGTACAGCCTCTGCAGGCATATGCTCGGCAACGCCGCCGATGCTGAGGATGCCGCGCAGGACGTTTTCCTTAAAGCATACCAAGCACTTCACAAGTTTCAACCCGATGCATCGCTTTATACATGGCTCTACCGCATTGCAACCAATACCTGTATAGATTACCGGAGAAAACCCGTTTTTGAATCCCTTTTTGGACACTTTGAAGAAGGGGAGACGCTCATTCACGATCGCGCCTCTGACGTTCCCTCTCCCGAGAAACTCTACCAGTCAAAGCAGATAGACAGAGCGTTGCAGGAGGGCCTTGGAAAGCTATCACCTAAACTGCGGGCAATCATTGTTCTTAAGGAGATTGAGGAACTGTCCTATGAAGAGATCGCCGAAACGCTTGACATATCAATGGGAACCGTCAAATCCCGCATAGCGCGAGCGCGTGAAGAGCTGCAAAGATTTATGCAAAAATTCAGGGAACAAAATTCGGATACGTCCGTTTAAAAAATAGGAGATACGATGAGCTGTCCACAATACTTACTTATCTCAGCATACATTGATGATGAACTCCAGCGCGCCGATAAGACTGCTTTCGAAGCCCATTTACCAGGCTGTAGTCAATGCGGTGCTGCGCTAGCGGAGATGCGGTCGCTGCGGACCGCATTTGCGAACGTGGAGCGTCATCAAGCTTCCTATGGATTCGCCGCGCGGGTTATGGCGCGGACAGCTGCATTGAGGAAAGAGAAAATACCCTGGGTCGTGCCGCGATCCATCAGATTTGCGGAGGCAGCTATCTTGCTCATTGTCATCACCGTGGGTATTCTAGCAGGAAAGGTCATTACGAAAAGCTCTCTGGCGGTGAAATCAACGAACATAGCATTATCACTTTCTCTCGACATGTTCGATGCAACTCCCCCCGGCTCCCTTGGCAAAGCGTATCTTGCCATGACGGAGGTGAGAAATGAAAAATAGCCTTTTCAAATTCGCCCTGGTTGCTTCCCTGATCCTGAACCTGACGGTTGTGGCAACTGCCGGATATCATTATTATCGGCAATCCCGACTCTGGGTATCGCCTTACGGCAAAGTGATGGAGAAGAACCATTTTCTGTTTGAAGAACTATCCTTGAAGCCGGAACAACTAGCTGCAATGAAAAGCAAAGCCATTTCCTTTCACACAGAGATTGACAGGCGCAGGCAGGAAATTGATGCAAAAAGAAAAGAGCTGGTAGCGCTTATGCGTTTTGAAAAACCCGATAGAAAAGTTATAGGTGCCACAATCAAGGAAATAAGCAATTTACAGGAAGATATGCAGAGGAAGATCGCCGGCCATGTGCTCGAGATCAAAGTTTCGCTCGACAAGGACCAGCAGCAGAAGTTCCTTGATCTGATAGAGAGGGCCATGGTAGAGGAGAGAGCAACAGGATGCGTGCCCAAATAAAATTGCTGAAATCCGAGACTTCGTTGCAATCAGTGGAGAAAACGATGCTCACAGGGAGGCATCCTCAACGGTTTTCTGTCGCAATTTTGCTGTGGCTTAGCCTATTAGCATGTCCGGTCATGAGCGCCGATACTGGTGTGCAGACGATTCTCAATCAGCGGTGACCCATATTCGGATGATCAAGGGCTTTGACCATGTTTACCATCTGAAAGACGGCAGGCTTATCAGGAATCGGGATGAGTGATCGGGCACGGAATTCTTCAAGAAGAAAAGAGTTAACGTTAACAGTAACATATCAAAGACTGAATAGAAAGGAGATTTTTTTATATGAATAGGAAGACAATCTTGGGCAGCGCAATTGTGCTTTATTTCATAATTGGTTTCGAGATTTTGATAATGATAAGTCCTTTTGCCGGACTCTTCTATTCCGTTTTCACCCCCTTTCTGTTTCAACTGTCAAAACACGCCGCCACACGGTGGCTCGTTGCCTTTTTTCTACCGCACATGGTGGTCCCACCGGATGGCTTTTTGAAGTTCATCCGCATAATGGGATCAATCCTGTTTATTACGGGCATAGCGGTTTTCCTGGTCTGCGCTTTCCAGGTATATGCAAGCAAGTTTCTTAAAAAGGGTGCGGTATTAGGAGGCCTCTACTCGTTTATAAGGCATCCTCAGTACGTGGCGCTTGGCTGCGCAGGCCTGGGTCTTTCCATTCTATGGCCGAGGATATTTACCGTTGTTCTTTGGCTTGTGATGATAGCGTTATATTATCTGCTATCAAAAGACGAAGAAAGGAGAATGCTCAAGAGCCACCCCGAGACATACAGGTCATATATCGAAAAGACCGGAATGTTCCTGCCAGGGAAATTAGAGAAAAAACTCTCACCTTCATCCGTTGTAGGGAAGTTGGGTCTCTTTGTCTTAATCTGTGCGTTCACAATGGGAGGCGTTTTCTTTCTGAGAGATTACACGATAAAGCACCTCCCCCTTTGGACAAACGGGGACATAACTTCGATATCAATCACGCCGGAGGACGAGCAAAGAATGGAACACAGGATGAATGACATCCTTTCGATCGACGAGATAAGGGCCAAGCTCAAACCTGGCGATAAATATCTGGTCTATTTCATTCCCACTGATTATATCATGCAGGGCTTAATTGCAGATACGGGAACCGAGTGGAGGCTCTATACAAGACGGCACTTTACCATAATGAGATTTATGCACTGGATATTCCATCCTTTCAGTCATTTGGCGGGAGAGTCTGGTCATTTTCATGAACATGCGGCGGGGACGTTGGATATGCAGAATAACATTATGGTAAGGAGACTTATTTTCCTCAGCGTATCTGACTCGACGATTAGCAGCCCTTACGATTTCTTCTCCATAAACACGAGGAGGACGCCATTGTTTATGGCAGACGTTGATATACACGATGTAAAACTCGTCCAGATGAAAGACCTCTCACAAGAGACTGGCTGGGGCAAACTGCCAACTCCCGCCTTTTAAATCTTGCAGACGGGTCCTCCGCCAAGAGTGTAAAAGAAACGGCGCATACTCATCTTTTTTGGATTTTTTTCGTTATTTTGGCTGCAACGCAACTGCAATAACATTGTTTTTTTCAACGAAAAATGTCATACTCCGCCCGATCAGTCCCATGGGCGGTTTTCTATTGCACACTGTCATCGGGGAGGTCGTGTATGGCAATTATTCCCGTGAAGAACATCTTCCTGGTTTTTTTGAAAATCGGCGCCTTTGCCTTCGGTGGAGTCTATTCCATGCTTGCCTTTTTCGAACGGGAACTCGTGACGAAGAAAAAGTGGCTCACGCATGAAGAGTTCGCCGAGAGCGTTGTCATGGGCCAGTTGACGCCCGGCGCCCCATCGTCAATACCGGCTTATTCATAGGCTACACTCTGAACAAGTTGAATACAGTTGAAGTGGAGACATAAGATTGCCGAAATGGCAATCTTAAGGGAATAGTTACATTACTTTCCCTACAAAATCAATAGGTTGGCTGGTGGCAGTGGGAATTTAATAGTTTATCCAACCGCGCGATATTCCACAGTTATTTTTTGTGATATTACAACATACCCCAAATAGTTACCGTCAAATTACTGGATGAAATAAGACTCCGTTGGACTAATCTGGTCATCATAGTACAGCAACTATATTTACTGCCATTTTTATAGTCTTCACCTTCTACTCTGCACTGCCAATGTTGTGACAAAGGTAAAAAATTCCGGTCGTAATATGCACTTGAGCGAGCAACGCGAAGTGGAGAAGCCGTGGTGACGGAGCCGAGCCACCTTAGACGAAATGGTGCGCTCTGCGCTGTGCTCCTGGGGCGTAGAGCGCGTTTGAGCTGAGCGGGGTTTTTCTCGCAGAGAAAAAAGGGCCGGATTTCTCCGATCCCTTGAATCATCCTAGTGTCTATCCTTACAAGGCCTACTGACCTAGCAATGTCGTGAATGTATCATGGTGCCGCTCTTCATCGGCAAGGATCTCCTTGAAAAGGCTCTCGGTGGTATAATCGCCCTCCGAAGCAGCTTGTCTGATAATATCCTTATACAGAGTGATCGCCTCCTCCTCAGCCATCACATCGGCCTTGAGCATCTGCTCAGTCGAACCGCCGACAGCTATGGGATTCGGCTTTGTTATCGGAGCCACATCAAAGTAGAAGAGCCGTTCGGCGATCTTCTCTGCGTGCTTCATTTCCTCCACAGATATCTCCTCGAACACATCCATGAGTGATGAGGAGTTCAGGCCTTTCACCATGATATGGTGCCACATGTATTGGACTATGGCCTGGAGCTATCCGGCTATTGCCTGATTCATCATTTCCATCGGTTTCGGACTTGCCTTCTGTACCATGCGTTTCCTCCAGATTGGTAATCTATTCTCGCTTACTTAACAACACCACAAGCTACCCTGGCTCCGCCGCCGCCCAAAGGCGCAGGCTGATCGGAATAGTTGTCACCGCCGGCATGGATTATGAGCGAGCGGCCCATCACGTCGGACATCTTGAGACGCGGAGCAGTAACGGCAGTTGAGGCTGTTCCATCAGCCCCGACTGTGAGTGCAGGCAGGTCGCCTAGATGACCCTTGCCCTCAGGGCCCTCATGTTTGCCTGTTGAGGCTGGATCATAGTGTCCGCCTGCGGCGAGACCGGGAACCTGCTTGCCGTCCTTCATGCCTGCCGCACAGTCAGGGTTCTGGTGAACATGGAACCCATGGAGCCCGGGCGTCAGATTGGTGAGCTTCGGGGTGAACACCAGGCCCGTCGGACCCTCAGAGATAGTGATAGTGCCAATGCTCTTTCCGACACCCTGTTCGTTGACCAGATTCATCGTTACCACCGCGTCGGCGGCGAACACCGGAAACGCCGCCAGAAGACCCACGACAACAACTACAGCGATACGTGATAGCTTCATTTGTGTCCCTCCTCATTAGAATAGTAAGGTTCATGCCTTAGCTTACTGTTTTTCTCCCAGTTAGAAGCCCGTGCAGACCTTTATGCCAAGATCAGATCAGGTCGAAGCGATCTAGGTTCATAACCTTGTTCCAGGCTGCGACGAAGTCACGCACGAACTTTTCCTTCGCATCGTCCTGCGCATACACTTCGGCCAGGGCGCGCAGCTGCGAGTTGGAGCCGAATACAAGGTCAACTCGGGTAGCAGTCCACTTGAGCGCGCCTGTCTTGCGGTCGCGCCCTTCGAACGTGTCCCTAGCATCGGAGGTGGGCTTCCAGGTCGTGCCCATGTCGAGCAGATTGACGAAGAAGTCGTTGGTCAGCGTCCCGGGCCGCTTCGTGAAAACGCCATGCTGCGACTGTCCCACGTTGGCGCCCAGCACGCGCAGGCCGCCGACGAGGACAGTCATCTCGGGCGCTCCCAGGGTCAGGAGGTGCGCCTTGTCCACCAGCATTTCCTCGGCCGACACGGTGAATGCCTGCTTCTGGTAATTGCGGAAACCG
>DATJAO010000022.1:0-5103 GCA_035516175.1 Nitrospirota bacterium | reverse complement strand
GTAGTAATCGGTGAACCTCATGCCTTCTTTGGCGAGTTTGTCGATGTTCGGCGTCCTCCCGGCCATCATGCCCTGGTGATAGGCGCCGATGTTCCACATGCCGACGTCATCCGCCATGATGACGATGATGTTGGGTTTCTTCTGCTGCTTGGGTGCGTCTGCCGCCTTTGCCGGTGCGATCGCTATGGTCGTCATCGCGGCCATGGCGAGGATGCCGCCCACTGCCGCCCACCTGCGGGCCTTGCCGAGCCGTGTTTCTGTTTGCTTATTCATGCAGATTCTCCTTTCGCAAGTGTTGTCCTTTCTACGAGATAATCAAGCGTGCTTTCAGCGAGCAACATGTCCTTGAGCCGTTGTCTCCCACCTCCTTCCTCAAGTTCCGATCTCAGAACATCAGGATCCGTGTTGAATTCGATCGCCTTTTCCTTGATGCGCCGTTCTACATCCGCCTCGGATACCTCTATCCCTTCCTGCCCTGCAAGACGCTTCAGGATGATCATGAGCCTGACACGGTCGCATGCTGCGTTCCACGCGCCGCTGTCCCTGCCGGCATCCCTGTCATCGTCTCCCAACTCCGCCCGCACCACGTCGTCCGGCACGGTGAAATGTACGAGCTCCAGAAGGCGGTGTGATATCTGGTCGCGCGGGTCAGTCCCGGCATCCGGGGCAGTGAGCGAACCCGGGTCCGGCAAGGCTATATCCGGCATGGGCCAGAACCGGGCGGTAAACCGGAAGGGCTTTCCCTTCGCGCACTCGATGTCCTTGATCTCAAGCGGCCCCAGAGGCTCAGCGCCAGCCTGACGCAATGCGTCTCTTCCTAGTCGATGCGCGACCCGTTGCGCAAGGTCGTCGAGAATCTGCTTCTGCAGACGCTGCTCAATAACGCTCCTCGGAACCTTTCCCGGCCGGAATCCCGGTATTTGCATCTGTGCGTAAGCCGAAATGATGTCATCGTAGTCCGCGGCGAGCTCTGCCCAGTCGGCCTCTGCCTGCAGTACCTTTTTCCCGCCGTCATCGTCTAATCGCGTGGTCTTCATGCTGTATCGTTACTTCTTGACCGGGATCCAGTGCTCTGCAGGCCGCTCCCGGACCTCTTTCACCACCGTCGCGCCCAGGCTTCGCACGATCCTCTGCACCGGTTCGTCTATATGGGAAAAGAACTTTTTCCATCCGCTGCAGAGGCAGTTCAGGCCTGCCTCCCCGTCCGGCGTCCTGATGAATCGGTTCTTGGGACACTCGCCGAAGCACGTGAACTGGTATTCGCATTTCCGGCAGTACGCCGGGAGGCTCCCTTCCTTGGCCTTGCCGAAGCGCTCCTGCAGCTCCGAATAAGCCATTTCCCCAAGCGTCCGCTCCAGAATGTTGCCGGCGCGGTACTCGGGATAGACGTAGTGGTCGCAGGCATAGACCGACCCATCCCGTTCGAGCGCCATCCCTTTGCCGCACAGGGGGCTTTGGGTGCAGAGCGGCGAGACGTGGCCCATCCAGGTCTCTACGGCAGCCTCGAAATAGTTGACATAAATCTTTCCCAGGTCGTGACGGCGCCATTCATCGAAAACGGTACAGAGAAAATCACCCCAGTCGTCGGGGTCGACGCTCCATTCCTCGACGATTGAACCGGGGTTGCCGGGCCGGGACTCGGGAACGCCGAGCAGGGGCATGAGCCGCTGGTCCCACCGCTGGGGTGCGACCTGGCGGAAGCCCACGGGCTCCACGATAGGGATGAACTGCATCCGCGTCGAGCCGATCTCATCGCGAAGAAAACGGTAGACCTTTAGAGGATGCTTTCCGGTCATGCGGTTCACGCAGCTGAGCGTTTCGAAATTGATTTTATACTTCTTGAGCAGTCGTGCTGCCCGAAGCACTCTGTCGAAGCTGCCCTTTCCGCTCCTGTCCCTGCGATGGACATCGTGCAAATATTCCGGGCCATCGATGGACAGACCCACCAGAAAGTTCTCATCGCGTAGAAACCGGCACCAAGTGTCATCGAGGTTTGTACCGTTTGTCTGGAGATCGTTTTCGCACCGAACATGGGGAGGGCAGTATTTCTTCTCCAGATCCACAGCCTTCCGGAAGAAATCTAGACCAAGCAGGGTCGGCTCGCCGCCCTGCCACGAAAAGACCACTTCCTTGTGGTTCTGGCCCTCGAAGTACTGGCGGATGAAGGCTTCGAGGACGTCGTCGGACATGCGCCAGTGCTCCGGCTTCCCCAGCAGCTCCTGCTTGGAGAGGTAGTAGCAGTAGGTGCAGTCAAGGTTGCAGAGCGCGCCCGTGGGCTTCACCATCACGTGCATGCGCTTGACGGGCTTGCCGCGGTACAAGCGAACTGATAGATGTGCTGTGTATTCGGTCAAGGCCTTACCGTCCTGAGCATTATTTCAAAATCGTGGAGGAAAATAGGATCGGGATAAAACAGATACTGCCTCTGAACTTGTAGCAAAAGGGATAGCAAACGGAAATATATTTAAGCTTAACATACCGCCGAATCAAGGTCAATCAAACTCACTATTATTACATGATTCGGGTTGAAACTTTACATAATTTCGATCAATAGAAACTCCAATGATTCAGGAAGGGCCTCTTACTAAAATAGTTGTGCGCAATATGCATGCTTCATGCCGAATATATGTACAGGACCCGATTTCCCCAAGCATGCACTATTCTTCGGGAAGTTCTGGCAATCTATTGAGCGCTTGGACAAACCGTTCATGATTGAACGGCTCTTGACGCTTTAGGACTTCGAATACTTCTACTGCAACGACACTTCCAATGAGTGATTTTGCATCATCCTCCGATCTGCCTTCACGCATTAAACGCTCATATGTTTGTCGCGTTTCAGGCGGAGTATTATTCGCAAGCTGGTTCTCAACTACCTCCAAAATAGCCGCATGAAGATATGGATTAAAGTCCTTGCTCATCATGGTCTCCGGATTACATTTAAGTTTATTTTATGAGATAAATATAGCACAGGTGTCTGTTAACACCTAACATATTGTTTATGATATCATTAAAACGGATTGAATCTCGCGACTACAATCCTCCTGATCATATTATACAGACACCCCAGAGGCGACACTGAAAAGGAGGAACTATGCAAATATCAGATGCCATAAGAACTTTCAGAACGCAGCAGATCGTAACTCTGAGACAGAGCACGCAAGTTCACTATATCACGCTGCTCGACCACTTTCTGCAGCATTTTAGCGGAGGGGAAATAGAGTCAATAACGGCCGGTGAGGTCGGTCAATTTCTCGAGTCCCAGACCACGAATAAGGCTAAGTCGACACGTCGGCTGAGATATGCACAGGTTAAGGCGTTCTTCAATTTTCTGATCAATGAGTGCCTCATGGATATCAAGAATCCCTGTTCACATCCATTGATTGCGAGGCAGTACAAGAATCCCAAACCGGCAGTCCGGGAAATATTAGATAAAGCACTTGTAGATCAGCTGATCTACAGTACTACATCGGACAGAGACCGTCTCATACTTGAGTTGCAGGCGCGATGCGGGTTAAGAATTGGAGAGGTGCTCAAACTTCGTGCTGCAGATGTCTCTGACCGGAAGCTGACGATCCACGAGCCGAAATCTGGGAAGGAAAGCGAGATTGCTTTTATGCCGGATCAAATTGCTAAGCGGCTGGCAGAATATATCATCGCAGAGAATATCGGACCCGAAGATCGTATCTTCGCGGTGTGTGATTCGACAATGCGAGCGCTGATCAGGCGTTTGGCAGCAAAGTTCCATGTGAAGATATCGCCTCATGATTTCAGGCGACATTCAGCCACCTATGCCAGTCGGAATGGCGTTCCTTTGGAGATCGTTTCAAAAGTGCTGTTAAGACATCACGACCTCAAGACGACCCAGGTATACCTTGGCAAAGTCAATGATACCGAGGCAATCCGGTGGATGGATGTACTGCACGGGAAGTAGAATAGATAGCATATTACGATCAGTATCATTGCCTCTGGGGCAAAAATTCAGATTGAAATATGCACTGTTTTAATTCATAATAAATCGTGAGGTCCTTCCTGAACTCTGCACAAGTCGTCTCTAAGTATATGATGCATAATTCACGCTGAATTTATTGTCCACAATTAAAACTATCGTTGTATGTCATGCGTAGGCACACTTGACAATTTCTTAATACTCAATCATACTTTTAAAAAGAATTCCCTTTTAGCATGTCTAATAGATAACCATATCCTTTTACAAAGCTTTCAATCTTATGTAGGGAATTAGTGATACCGTAAGCCGAACGGCATGAAGGACAGCAATTGGATTCAGTCCGTCCTCCAGCTTCCTGCTTAACAAGGCACAAATCATCGAGGTGAGGACATTCACCCCTGAAGTGATCACGTCGATTCATGGCAAAGCAGCATGACGGTTTAAAACAGAAGGGAGGAAATGATATGGAAGAAACCGCATTGGTGCAACGAGCTTACACTGCTGTTGTGGAGCATTTTGTGAAAACTGGGCGGGCACCGCACTATACCGAACTTGCAGCAACTCTCGGTTTGCGACCCGAAGAGGCCAGGCAGCTGCAGCACAAGGCAGCCGACTCATCCATAGCCTGCTGGTTTGTTAAAGACACAGATTACGTCGAGTCATGGGCGCCGTTTTCTAATGTACCGACCCATCACCGTGTGACTATAAAGGGGGACCAAAAGTGGTACGGCCAATGAGGAATCGAAGTGCTGGCCGTGCGCTGGCTCTTCCCTGGTACTGAGATCCGTATCGACACCAGTTGCTTGGATTGTGGGCAACCCATCGTCGTCCGCATGCGGGACGAGCATATCCTGGAAGTCAATCCAAAGACAACCGTGGGACACGTGAATATCCCGTTCGCCAAGGTTTTGAAGGGAGAAGTATCCTGGGGTACGGCTTGAAGCCGTATGAACCTCTTCCGGTCGGAAGAACATGTAAAAAATTGGTTGCAGTATGATCCCATCTCAGCTGAGTCCATCATGCCATTATCCAACTGGGCGCTAGTCTTCAGCGGATCCCTGTTCAGGAATCGTTTAAAACCAGACTATCTCTCCCGAGTGAAGGAATATGCATCCGAAATGTTCTTATCGTTAAGCAAGTTGGGCAAGGCGGGTTCC
>DATJAO010000021.1:0-18111 GCA_035516175.1 Nitrospirota bacterium | reverse complement strand
CTCGACGTGGGCTGCACCACGAAGACATCCATACCGCGCACATTGTCGACGATCTGAACGTTGATCTCACCGTCGCTGAACCGGCCCACGAGCGCGTTTCCAGGATGAATGTTCATCTTCTGGCATATTTCCTTTGCCAGTGACGGATTTGCGTTTCCTGTGAATACCTTGATCTCTCGTGCTTTAACCATAACCTTCAAAGACCTCTCTTGTCAGACTGGTTCGGGGACAGGGAGTCGAACCCCGATTAAAGGCTTCAAAGGCCTCTGTCCTACCATTAGACGATCCCCGACTGGTGGCCGAATCTCAAATGGGATTTCAGCCGGATAAACATGAAAAGGATAGGCAGGCACCTATCCTCTCGCATCAGATGCAGAATCGGCAGAACGAATATCAATACGGTCAACCGCTATTCAGGGCTCTTCGGTGGAGGCTCCCGTTTCGTGGGGTTCGCCAGTTCTCGTTCATACTCGGAGAGGACCTTTGACTCGATCATCTGCCTGGTCTCGCTGTTCAAAGGATGGGCAATGTCCTTGAAGGTCCCGTCCTTCATTTTTCTACTCGGCATGGCCACAAACAGTCCGGCGTTGCCGTTGATCACACGGAGATCCCTGATGAGGAACACATTGTCGATGGTTATCGTTGCGTAGGCCTTCAGTCGCTCTTCATTGCTGACCGGAAATACCCTGACCTCTGTGATTTCCATACTCATTCCCCCTCATGCTGGAAGATCGTGGAGTAAGCGCAGCGTCAAAGTCACCCGCTGCTGTCCAAACTCTACTCTGTATGGTACACCCCAAGGGGCGATACGGTCAAGGTCTCAGCCGGATAAAGCTTCCACCCTTCTCCGGATATGCTCTCTGCAGCTGCCCGGCAGGCCTCTTCCGTCTCGAATATGCCGAATACCGTAGGGCCGCTCCCGCTCATGCATGCCCCCATGGCCCCGCGGGCCAAGAGTGCTCCTTTAATCCTGTTGATCACGGGGTGCATGGTGGCTGTTACGGTCTCGAGATCATTATGGAGACTCTCTGCAATGCTTCGGACCGCAAGCCTTGCAATTTTATTACAGTCAACTTTTTTTGTCAACCTCAAATTTAAGTTTTTGTAAACCCATGCCGTCGAGGTTTCAAACCCCGGATTAACGAGTAAAACCCAGAACTTAGGCAACGGCGTCAGCGTGGTGAGAACCTCTCCCCTGCCCCGTGCCAGGGCCGTGGGCCCGTAGAAGAAGAACGGTACGTCCATCCCGAGCCCGGCTCCCACTTCGGCCAGCCGTTCACTATTGAGCCTTGACCCGAGCAACCTGTTGGCCGCAACTAGCACTGCGGCGGCGTCCCCGCTTCCTCCGCCGAGACCGGCGGCAACGGGAATCGCCTTCCTTATCTCTATTGAAAGCCCCGTCTTTCTCTCTGTAAGCTTGAGCATCTCGGCCGCGGCCTTCCATGCTATGTTTCCTTCATCTGACGGAACTGCACTATTATCACATCGGACAGTGATTCCCCAGTCACCTTGTGCCACCTTTACCTCGTCATACAGGCCGACCATCTGTAACAGCATCTCCACCTCATGATAGCCGTCCTGCCTTTTCCCGAGCACCGACAGGCAGAGGTTGATCTTTGCAGGCGTCCTGATCGTAATCTCGTTCATTGCCACGGGGCCTCCGCGTCAGGAAGCCTGAATGCATCATCGTTAAGAGGCACGTTGACGTCCGTCTCATCGTACACAATCGTGAGTGATATCTTTCGCTCCGGGTTTTCGATCCGAATCGTCTTTGGGATCAGGTAATGCGAAATCTGCTCCATCTGCTCGTACAGCGCCCGATATATGAGCTTTCCCGACCGGAACAATTCAATGGCGGTGATCCGGAGGGTCCGATCAGGATCAGATTCCGAAAGCTGCGCATGAACACGCCGGAGAGTGTCCCCCCTGCTCAGCTCGATCAGAAAGCTCCCGTCAGGCTTGAGGAACGCCCGCGTTTCTACTGGCTGGACGGCAGCCGGTACGTTTGCTGACAGGACACTGCAGAGGTCCCCGGCGTCTATTGCAACACCGATAATCTTCTCGAGCCCTGCCGGTCCTGGCCTTACTATCCTGCCATCTTCAAGACGGAGCGCCACATCGGTGCCGTCCCAAACAAGCGTCATAAGGGATTGACCCAGGGGGCCGTAGGCTTCTACACGAAACCGCCGCTGGTCGTCAACCATGATGCCGACGGTATCATAAGAACGTTTGTGGCCGGACCTTACCGCCTCCACGCTCGCAACGGCCTTGAGCCCGGTGAACGATTGCCGACGCTGGTCCAGCATCTGGAACAACGGTCCCGACGGGACCTCTGTTAGAGGAATTTCCGGTTTTTTAGGGAGGCATGCAAAAAGGAGCGGGATGAGAACAACGGGAATGAGCCGGGATATCTTCACTTCTTGTTCTTCTTCCTCGGTTGTTCGTCTTTGAGCAGCTCTTCGGGATTTCCGAACCCGGCATTCTTGAACTTGTCCCGGAGCTTCTGGTTTTTTGGGTCGAGCTCAAGAGATTTCAGCCACTGCTCACGGGCCTTTTCTTTGTTGGAAAGCTTGAGATAGATATCGCCGTAGTGCTCCCGCATAACGGGATCATCTTCAGATGACTTCGCTATCGCCTTTTTCATGACTTCGAGGGCCTCACTGAACATCCCCTTCTGGTAGTATGCCCAAGCAAGGCTGTCGAGGATATAGCCGTTGTCCGGCTTGAGAAGAAGCGCCCGCTTGATGAGGACGATGGCCTCGTCGAGTCGCTCGCCTTTCTCCGCATAGGTGTAGCCCAGGTAGTTAAGCGCATCGGCGTTGTCAGGTTTAAGCTCAAGTGTCTTTTTAAGGGCAGCAACCATATCATCGTGCCGCCCAAGCTTCTCGTACGCAATCGCGAGGCTGAACAGCAGATCGTCCCGGTCCGGGGCGAGTTCGATGCCCTTTTTAAGGGTGTCCGCCGCCTGTTGGTACTTGTCCACGTCCATGTACGCGTTGGCGAGATAGAGGTAGAGCTCAGGCTTTCCTGGCTGTTCCCGAAGTGCCTTCTCCAGGAGCGGGACCGCCTCCGCAGTCCTCTTTTGCTGTGCATAGATATATGCAATCTGGAGCAGGGTGTCGGTATCGTCGGGTGCGGCTGCAAGAATGGCTTTGTATTCCTTGAGCGCATCATCGTACCGACCCATGGCAACAAGCGTGGAAGCGAGGTACCGCTTCACCTTCAGGTCGTCGGGCATGGCGCTTGAAACGACTGAAAATGATTCCGCAGCTTTGTCATACTGTTTTTTCTCCGCGTAGATGAGCCCCATCTTGGTATAGGCGTCGAAGTTCTTCGGGTCCACGGCCACCACGCGCTTGAACTGCTCCAAGGCGTCATCAAGGGCGTTCTGCTGAATATAGAGCTGTCCTAAGTGCTGCATAATCTCAAGGTTGTGGGGATTGAGCGCGAGAGCCTTTTTGTACATCTCGATGGCATCTCCCGTCCTGTCCATGAGTTCATACACAAAGCCCATGCTTGTATAAGCGGGCTCAAAATCGTCCCTGAGAGCAACGGCCCTCTTGAATTCAGCGAGTGCCTCGGGATACATCTGGCGTTCCGTATAGATCCTGCCGAGGTAATAAGGCGACATCAGCGAGGAGGGATTCACTTTTTCGAGTGCTTTAAACGTCGCCACCGCTTCGTCATATCGTTTCATGGCAGCATAGAGCGACCCGAGGTACATATAGGGATCATCCTTTTTGGGATCAATGGCAATCACCTTCCGGTAGATGTCGGCCGCTTCATCGTATTTCTTTTTATTGGTGTAGATACTGGCGAGCATTAGGAGAGCGTCGGTCTTGTCCGGGGCGAGTTCAGCCGCCTTTTGCGCGTACACCGTTGCCTGGTCGAGCTGCCCCTTGCGAAGAGAGAGGGACGAGAGCGAGAGCGCGATCTCGGCGGAACGGGGGTCCAGGCGGTACGCGGCTTCGTATTCCTTCATGGCCTCATCGAACTCCCCATCCTGTTCCAGGAGGTTGCCAACCATGAAATGATAATAGGCATCTGCCTGTTCGCGATCCTGGGAACTCATGCTCCCGACGGTCACCTCGGACATTTTCGCAGGCATCGTTGCACAGGAAGCGGTGAGAATCATCAGTACGGTAATAATAATGGTATTTTTCATGTAATTAGTCTAAGGCACGAGCCTGATCATGTCAAGCCAAACCTGCCGTTGGTGGGCAGCAAACTCTCTCTTCTGTCTTCGATCACCGCACCTGCAGCAGAGCCTTTACCCGGTCCAGGCTCGTTTCCACATCATCCCTGTCGTGCGCCTCGATGGTATAGACCGGTTTCGGCGAATAAGTGCGCATCAATCGGAAGAATTGCTGAAAATCAATATCACCTCGCCCCAGGGCCCAGTGGGAATCGGTCGTACCATCGTTGTCATGCAGATGGACTTCGATCAGATTTTTCCCGAGGTTCTCGAACCACTGTTCCATGGAAACCGTGGAAAAGAGGTTGAAATGTCCTGTGTCGAAACAGAACCCGAAGTCCGGGCTCCCGATCTTCTCGATAAGCATCTTAAGCGCGTCGGGGTCTTCATCAAACACGTTCTCCACGGCGACTCGTAAACCGATCTTGGAAGCGGCGTCCACAACCTTATGCCAGGTATCGAGGCTGTAGTCGAGCCAGATATCTTTTCGTCCGCTGTAGCGCCACCGGTCGTATGCCGCATGGAACACGGCGGCACGGGGCTTGAGAATGGCGGCGACGTTCAGGAGCTGTCGGAACCGCACCTGGGTAACCGACCTCACCATGGGGTCCACGGCGCCGGGGTTCATGTCCATGAATGGCGCATGGAGGGTGAGCGCGGGGTTCCAGTCGAGACGTTCGAGAAGTTTCTCGAGGTCAGGTTTTTCAATCTGGTCGAGCACCGCAGCGGAAAGATATATCTCGAGATCATACCGGCGCTTGCGCAGTAGTTCAAAGTAATCCTTCAGCTTGGGATAGGGGATATGGATGTGTACGGGTTCCATCGGGGTCAGCTTTTTGACCCACAGGTGCCTGACGCGCACGCGCCCGTCGTGCATCCGGCGGCCGTCTTTGACTCCTCCTTACTTGGTTTCTCGGATTCGCCGGCCTTTTTCCTGTCGCCCGAAGGGTAATCGGTGACGTACCAGCCGCTTCCCTTAAGCACAAAGGCCGCGGGCGAGAGCACCTTCCTTACACCCGTAGCGCTACACAGCTTGCATGTGGAGAGGAGTGGGTCGCTGAACTTCTGGGTCACCTCAAAACGCCCGCCACAGCTTCCGCATTCGTATTCATAAATCGGCATAACAAAACCTCCAAAATGCTGAAATAAGGGATGTATTATAAACAATGGAACGGGGAAATACAAGCCTTTTTAAGGGTTTTTCTCGGTTTCGTCTGATTCTCCCATTGCCCTGAGTGATATAGTAAAAATCATGACCCGAGATATCTCGCCTTTCCGGGAATCATGATCAGAGATGTTTCGTCAACTCCTTTACCAGCTGAAAAGTTCTGCTCCGCTTAATCGCTTCCTCGGGCATGTCCGGGTGCCATGCAAAGAGCTGCCGCCGATGCGCCTCGAGGATCTCGTCCTCTTTTCCCAGAAAACCCGCCGCGGTCACGACCTTCTTGCCGGCCTTCGCTGCCCTCTCAAAGACTTCGACCATCTCTTCTTTCCAGTTCGGGTCCCTGAGCAGATGATGATCAATAATGATCGTATGTACGCGTGTCGTCTCGATCACCGTACAGATATTGCTGATCGAAGCACGGAGATCATCAAGGCTGAAGCCGTGCTCCATACGGTACGTGAGCGGGCCGTCCAGATACAGGACATCGGGATTTTCCGACAGGATGAATTGCATATGTTGCGGAAGGCTGGCGCCCTGGATGTCTGAGGTATGCAGGAAGCAAGTTTCCCCTTCCTGAACAGAAACTTCGACGACCCACCCGCCTTTTGCGCTTGGTCCGTGCGGCACTGCGGGAGAGAACCGGATCGCGGTGCCGCCGAAATCGAATCCGTTATTATCGACAAATTCAACCCTGCGTGGCAGGGTCCTGAAGTTCCTGATCAGTTCGCGCGCGCGTTCGCGTTGTTTTGAATTGATGTTCTCATCAGGATGCTTCATGAGGAGCACCTTACCGTTCAACACGAGCGGCTCCGTGGGATCGAAGTGGTCGAAGTGGTAGTGGGTGATGATGAGGATGTCAGCACGCGCGGCGTATTCCTTGATCACGCGCCAGCTATCGTTCATGGCCTTGATCTCGAGAGGATGGGGCGGCAGGCCGAAGCGAATCGGGGCAAGTGACACGCCGGGATCGATGAGCATACTCACACCATCGGTCTCGATGAAAAAGGCTGCGCTCCTGACCCCGAGCGATTCAGCGGCAAGAGGGATGATGTTCATAGGAATTCTTTTAACGCAGAGGATGCCGAGAGCCCAGAAAAAAACTTGAAAGCAGGTTTATGGGACGCAGACTTACATATAAAGAGTGAACAAATGTATTTATGCCCTATGCATTAAATTGCGTATCCGGCTTTTCCGATTTTATCCTGGTCCGACTCAGTTTCTGTTTCTTTCCACCACGTCCTCTGTGACTACACATTTTTTTAGTTTTTTAGCGTCTCGATGCTCCGCCTCATCCCGTCCTATGCGGCGTCAAGTTCGAGGACCACCCAAACATCCTGCTTTCTTTTGAGCAGGACCTTGAGCGCCTCGATCTTTCTGCAGCCCGGCAGGAACAGCCATTGGTCATTGACCCCGCGCAGTACAAGTTCATTATGATGATGCAAATGCACGAACCCAGTATGGTCGATGAGGCGTTGCGGCAAGTTCCGGACAAAGGTGATGGAATCGACCCCTGCCAGTTCAAGGCGCCTGAAATCCAGCGTTATGGAAACGTCATCCGACGTTGGGACCACGAACCGCTCCCAGAACCTGGCGACCTCGCTGGGATTGAAGGAGTTCTCGATCGAGACATGACAAAAACCGCCTATCTCTCGCAGGTTCCGTCAAAGGTTTATTCTTCTTCAGCCGGCAGCCTTTTCCGGCCAACGCCGTCTCATCGTGGATAATGCCGAGCCCGAGATCGGCGACATCAGCTGGCCTGCGCACAACGTCCACAGTTTATGAAGAGTCCTCCTTGGCAAGCGGATATTCCAGCGGATGACATCCGATGCGAATGCCGCGCGCTTTACAGGTCCTTGCGTTCTCGATAGCCTTCTTTCGCGGCCCGTTCACTGTCAGCCATACCCCAATTCATGGTGGGTCAGAGCTATATCGGGGCGACCTGGAGGGAGTGCGTTCCAACATCCTGCTGTCATATGATCCGATGGCCTAGTTACAGATTCCCTAGCTCGTGGCTCATGGCTCACGTGCTATCACCTATGCGCCAAGAGCTTTCTTCAACGCTTACTTGATCACTACCCTGTCCCCCACCATGACTCCTGACCCTTCTGCAGTCTCGACCACCCATTTCACCGGGATTCCGGAGCCATAGAACTCATGGCTTCCTGGCAGGCAGTGGGGAGAGACTTCGACAACAAATCCATCAGGGCTGACAAAAATGATGTCGATCGGGAAGGTCACTCTCCCCATCCAGAAGGTCACAGCCTCGGGTCTATCGAACATGAAGAGTGCGGCCTCTTTCGGCTGGAGCGGCCTGAATCCCTGGAGCCCCCTGGCCCGCGACTGGTCCGTATCGCACAGGAGCACGACCGTGAAGGCCCGGCGGCCTGCCGCGTGGCCGCGGGGCATAAACGTCACGGTCATCTGCTTTTCCTTCGTCTCAGCCGCAAAAGCCTCAGCGCCGTTTGCTATTTTTACTTCAACCGCCAGGACCAGAATACCGATGGCGATGGTAGCGGCCGTGATCAGCGCACCAGCACGGAAATATTCCATGAAACCGATCTTCGCCTTTCTCCTGGCCTGCTGGACCACGATCAAGTTCGCGACTGACCCGATGAGCGTGAGGTTCCCTGCCAGCGTGCTGCTCATGGCAAGAGTGACCCAGAAGATGTGGCTGCTGCCAAGTGTTTGCGTGAGTGGCTTCAGCATCATCACCGCGGGCACATTGCTCACGACGTTCGAAAGAACGGCGGCGATCAGGGAAAGCCCCACAATTTTACCCTCCGTCGAATACGATGCGACATTGCCCACGCGATTGATCAGCGCCGAGGCAAGGCCCGAGACCTCAACACCGCGCATCACCACGAACAACCCGGAAAAGAACAGAAGGAGTGTCCAGTCCACACCTTCCAGGACCCGCTCGGTGCGCATGCCGCCGATGAGCATCAGCATAACCGCACCAGCCGCGGCAGTGAGCGAATAAGGGTAGCCGAATGAGAACGCCACAAGAACTGCGGTACAGACCAGGAGCGATTTGATCAAAAGCGGCCTCTTAACGTCATAGGCGGGCACTGTTGGCCTCCTGAGGAAACGCTCCTTCTTCATATCATCGCGATATAAAAACTGGAGCACCATAATACTCACGATAAAGCCCAGGAGCGTCACAGGAAAGAGTGCGCCGAAGAAAGAGAGATAAGGCATCTTCGAGTAAATGCCAATAAGCATGTTCTGCGGATTTCCGGTCACGGTCATGACGCTACCGATGTTCGACGATGTGGCAAGTGCGAGCAAATACGGCACGGGGTTCACACCCAGCTGCGCCGTCACCTCTAGGATGATCGGCGTGTAGAGGAGGCAGATGGTATCGTTCACGAACAAGGCCGAGAGAAGTCCCGACGAGACCGTGACGAAGATGAGGAGCTGGAGCGGCGATTTCGAAAGTGAGAGAATCTTGTCTGCCATGAGCTCAAAGAACCCCGCGGCTCTGAGGTAGACGGTGATGATCATCATCCCGAGCAAAAGAAGAAGGGTGTGCATGTCTACAGCGGCAAAGGCCTGGTCGAGAGTGAGGACGCCGAAGGTTATCATCAGCACGGCGCCAACAAGCGCGCCTGCGGGCCGGTCGATGTGCACCCGCGGGATCTGGCGAAGGCCGATGAAAATGTAGGTGATAATGAATATGATGAGGGCCGTGAACACAGGTGACACTTTAGCAGGATAGGAAGGAAAATTCAAGTATCGAGCAAATTCTCAGAAGGCATATTGAGCATGAACTGTGTGCCCATCGTGTTTATACACCCAGGATGCGTGTTAACCAACAAGTGGGCATAATAATAACAACGACTTATGTTGCTTTCGTTTTACTAAAAAAAAATTTTCTGCGGTACTTTAGATATCATTTCATTGCATGGTTAGGCAGATAACTGCTACTTTAAGCGCAATCAATAGGAGGTGTAGATGAACTGTTTTCCGTGCAAGCTCATTCCGTCAAGAAACTACTTTTACCGCAAGCGTGACATCGGTAGAAATCAAGCTTATGCAGGGACATTTTGCATAATAGCGTCATTCGATGAGCAATGGTTCGTCGTCTTCTATCCTGTCTCTGACCCCACGGGTGCATATGGTATCGCCGTGGTACAACTCGAAGATGACGCTGACGCTAATGCTCTTGGCACGAACGACCAACAATCAAAGCCAAAGTTGGCTTTAAGTTCACTGTGTATTCAATACCGCAAGCGGTACAGCCGTCGAGCTAGACCTAACGATTCACTCTTACGGATGGCTTACTGCCACCGCTCAGCTAAGTCGTTATGCCATCATAAATCTCAGTGGAGCCAACTCTATGAGCATCACCCGAGCTTTTTCCGCGAATGGCGCTATTCACGCTGGCCTCCAAGCCTGGTGATCATCGCATATAGATTCTGGCAAATGGCTGCCCGGTCACTAGCACTCTGACCCTGGCCGGACGACCCTTTGAGTTATCTATTCATTTCATCCATGCTACTCGCAGAAGGAGCCACGATGATATAGGTGTTTGTCCACGAGGGGACTTAATGCGGCATGCGGCGGATTACAGTGTGTCATCCAAGAACGGTATCCGTTAGAATCAATCTGAAATCAGGGAAAATAGACGTCTTTAATCATCTTTTGTCTGACTACTTTTTATCTTTCTGTTCCATCTTCTCTTTCAGCATATCTCCCAGCGACCCCATGGTCTTCGGAGCAACCGCGGCCTTCTGCTGATAGTCCTTAAGCGTAGCAGCCGCCTCTTCTTCTTCGCGGCTGATCTCCGCCAAAGAGAGCGAGAGCTTTCTGCTTGCACGGTCAACGGCCTCGATCTTCACCTCGACGGTCTGTCCTTCCTTGAGCACCTCGCGTGGATGATTAATCCTCCTGCCGGCGCCCAGCTTCGAGATATGGATAAGTCCATCTATGCCCTCCCTTAAGGTGACGAATGCGCCAAAGGGGGCGAGTCGGGAGACCGTCCCGATGTGAAAGGATCCCGCAGGATAGGCATCCGCAGCGCTGTCCCAGGGATCGGGCAACGCATCCTTCAGGCTGAAGGAGAACCGGTCCTGATCCCAGTCAAGTTTTTTGATGATCACTTCGACTTCCTGTCCCACGGAGAGTATGTCGCTGACCTTCTCCGTTCTGCTCCAGGCGATCTCGGAAACCGGGAGCAGGCCTTCGACACCGCCGATATCCACAAAAGCGCCGAACTTCTGGATGGAGGTCACTTTCCCTTTTACCTTCATGCCCTCTTGCAACGACGTTCTCAATTCCTGTTTCTTGCTCCGCCGTTCATCTTCCAGAATGGCCCTGCGGGAGAGCACGATATTCCTGCCTTCTTCGCCGTACTCAATGATCTTGAAGGACAAGGACCTGCCTATATAATCGGCCTGGTTTTCCTCGCGCCGGATCCCCATCTGCGAAAAGGGGCAGAAGGCGCGCACGCTGCCGCCGATCTTGATTTCGAAACCGCCCTTCATTTCTTTCGCAACCGAGCCTTCAACCGGGATCTGGTTTCTCCACGCATCCTCGATCTGCCCCTGTTTTCCCGGACCTGATCCAATCTTGGTAGTAAAATGCATCTCATTATTTCCCGAGGACATGAAGTAGGCGCGGACCATATCGCCTTCTTTGACGGTAAGGTTGCCGGCCTCATCGATCATCTCTTTCTTATCGAGATAGCCCTCTCCTTTTCCGCCGAGATCTAGGAAGATCCAGTCCGCCGAGATCTTGACAATCATCGCCTCGACCATCTGTCCGGGCTCAAGCCGGCCCTGCTTCTTGAAGCTCTTCTCGAACATGTCCGCGAAGCTCTCGTCATTGTTTGCTGCATTTGCCGACTCATTGTTGTTATCCATACGGCCCCTTTCCCTTAAATAATTTAACACGAAGTAGGCGAATTGTTCGAATATCACGAATGAAGGCGCTTCATGGTTCTTTTCTCCGTGCAATTCGTCTCATTCGAGTCATTCGTATTCTGGTCTTTCGCTTTCCCCATCAGATCATACTCCGTGGCATCGGAGATGGTAACCTCGACAAACTCACCGGGCTCAGACTCGGTCTCGGAGAGATAGACCACACCGTCGATCTCCGGCGCCTGAGTGGCGAGTCTGCCGATGAGCGCCATGTCTTCCATGCCATCGACCAGCACACGATGATGCGTGCCGATGAGTGCGCGGTTCTTCTTGAGCGATATCTTTGCCTGGGTTTTCATGATATGGTCAAGCCGTTCAGCGGCGATCTCTGCCGGAACTAGTGCCTCAAGACCGCAGGCTGCCGTTCCCTCTTCCGGAGAATAGGTGAATACGCCGAGGTGCTCGAACTCAGCTTCTTTCACGAAGGCGAGCAGACGCTTGAACGCGGCCTCGGTCTCTCCAGGAAAACCGACAATGAGCGAGGTGCGAAGCGCAATGCCGGGCACTCGCTTGCGTAGTTGCTCAATCGTCTTTCGGATATCCTCCGACGTTCCGCGCCGGTTCATGGCCGTGAGAACCTTGTCATCGAAATGCTGGATCGGGATGTCGAGATACTTACATATCTTCTCTTCGTTGGCCAAGACCATCATGAGTTCGGGACCGATCCTGCCGGGGTAGGCGTACATGAGGCGCACCCATTCGATGGCGTGAATTCGCGTCAGCGCTTTCAAGAGCAGCGGCAAATCGGCCTCGCCGTCACGGTATCCCGTGGAATCCTGGGCAAGAAGGATGAGCTCCTTCGCGCCCTCATTGGCGAGCATGCGTGCTTCGTCGAGGATAGATTCATAGGGCCTGCTCTCAAAGTTCCCGCGGATGATGGGGATGGCGCAGTACGAGCAACGGTTGCTGCATCCTTCTGCGATCTTGAGGTAGCGGTAATGACGCGGCGTCGTGCTAACGCGGGGGAGTCCGTAAACCATCGCGGGCCCCGACACTTTGAGTATGTGGTCATTTCCGGCAAGCACTGTCTCGCAGATCTCGTTGATCCTGTTGATCTCGGCAGTTCCTATAACGGCATCGGCTTCCGGGAGTTCGCTCAGGAGTTCGTCCTTATATCGCTGGGCAAGGCAGCCGGCGACGATGAGTTTCACGCATTTCCCCCGCTTTTTCATCTTTGCCGCGTCGAGGATCGCCTCGATGGACTCTTCCTTGGCCGATTCGATGAACCCGCAGGTGTTCACGACGATCACATCAGCCTCCTCTTGTTCGGAGGTGATCTCGAAACCCGAACCGGCAAGTACTCCGAGCATCTGTTCCGCATCCACCTGGTTCTTGGGGCAGCCCAGGCTTACCATCCCTATTTTATATGATCTCTTGGCCACTGATCTGAAATTAATGTAACGCGCAGGTAAGCTCAAAAGAGCGGTTACTGCGGTAGTGTCACTATACCACTCGGCCCCCGCTCGGACAATGAAAAAAGCGTTAGAACCCTCTGGATACGGCCGGGAAGCCCTCATCTTTTGATTTTCTTCATGCAGGTGCATTGAAGGGGTCTTCGTGAAAACCCAAGCGGAAACCAGCAACTCTACAAATGACCGTTTATGAAAACATCAAGATGCTCATATACAGGGTCGGACGCAAAAGATAGCCGCGTTAGGAAGGAACCCGAGTAGTTCACGAGCCAGACATGCTGCATATGCGGCGCAACGTGCAAGTCCAATCGCGTCCATAGTGGCCTCTATAGCTGTAACCCATGCCGCGTAGCGATCAAGGCTGACATGAACAGCGCAATCAATATCCTTAACAAGGTGTCTCCCGGAGCAATTAAGCGTCTCCTGGAGCAGTGGCTGCTTGGCACAGCCTGCGGTCAACCGGTTTGCCTGGAGAGAAACGTGACCGTTAGTATCAGCCCATAAACTGGGGGCAGGGCACACCTCCCTGCCGCATCTGCAAACAGAATCAGTGGCTCTTAGTGGTTTCAAGGTCTGATTCGGGAATCCTCGGCCTTCAGGCCGCAGAGGATGTCAAACCTTTATCTGGTCAAGAACTTTACGCCCCGATCCTCGCCTTCCTTGCCGAGCATATCGTTAAAGAGGTTCACTGGGCTTCACCACGTAGCATCTGCCCAACAGGATGAAAGCTCCGCCGGTGCGCTTCGCAGGGGCCATGCTTTCGCAGCAGGGACAAGTGCTCCTTGGTCCCGTAGCCTTTGTGCTTCCGGAAATTGTACTGAGGGAATTTCTCGTGAAGTTCCAGCATCAAACGGTCACGTGTCACCTTGGCGAGGATCGAGGCCGCCGCGATACTGTGGCTGCGGCAATCGCCTTTTATGAGCGGCTTCTGTGGGATTGAAACTCGTGGCAGGGTGAGTGCATCAATCAGCAGATAATCAGGCCGGGGGAGCAGGGATTCGATCGCTCGTTCCATGGCAATGATGGTCGCCTGGAGGATGTTCACATCATCGATTGTCCGCTCGTCGACAATGCCGATACCATAGCAGACTGACTGCTCCCTGATAATATCGAAGAGCCGATCCCGCTCTTGTTCCGTCACCTGTTTTGAATCGGTGAGGCCGAGTATCAGGAGACCGTTGGGTAGCACCACCGCACCGGCCACCACCGGCCCGGCCAGCGGCCCCCTGCCGGCTTCATCCAACCCTGCGACGCAGGTAAAGCCGGAAGCGCGCGCGCTCCGTTCAAAGGCCAGAGGATCGCACGCCAGCTCGTTGCTGAACAGATCATCGATCCGGTCTGGATGCGGTTCCCCTCGGCTGGGCCGGCCACGAGGCATAAAAACCTCACGAAAATGACGAACGCCAAATTCGAAATACTAAATTCTAAATAATACTCAAGCTCAATCGTTCAATTCTGTACTTCATGCATGCGTGCCTAGGTTGGCTTTCGTGCCTGAATCCGTACTTCGTGCTTGCCACTATTTCTGTTCTGTCACGTCAACCTGTGTTGCACCAGCGGCGGATACCAAGGCGCGCTCTTTCTCTTTGATCCTGGCAGCCTTACCGCGCAGCTCGCGGAGGAAGTAGAGCTTCGCTCTCCGGACCTTGCCCTGCTTGGCAAGCTCGATCTTGTCAATCATGGGAGAGTGGAGCGGGAAGAGCCTTTCGACGCCCACGCCGTAGGACAGCTTCCGGACCCTGATGACCTCGCGCGCGCCCGAACCCTGGCGGCCGATCACCACGCCCTCGTAGACCTGAATCCTCTCCTTGTCGCCTTCAACAACCTTCGCATGAACGCGGATAGTGTCACCCACGCGGAAGCTCGGAATCCCCTCTTTCAACTGCGCCTTTTCCAACGACTGTATGATGTTCATGGTAAACCTCCCAACATGTATTTCAATCTTTTAAATTCCAAATTTCTCGCTTCTATTGAAGATCTGTCATTGGAGTTTATTTGTCATTCGATGATTACTCTCTATCTATCGAGATCCAAACTGTCTCATCAGTTCTTCCAGCATCTCACGGTCTTCCTCGGTCAAATCAGCATCCTCGAGGAGATCCGGCCTTTTCAGGAGCGTAGCCTTAAGCGCCTCAAGCCGACGCCACTTCTCGATCCCAGCGTGATTACCGGAGAGAAGCACCTCCGGGACCTTCATGCCGCGGAATTCCACAGGTCGCGTATAGTGCGGATGGTCGAGCAGACCATCGCCAAAGGAATCGCGATAAGCTGACTCCTCATCGCCGAGGACCCCGGGCAGGAGTCTGATCGACGCATCGATCACCACGAGCGCTGCAAGTTCACCGCCGGTGAGCACATAATCACCGATTGAGAGTTCCTCCTCCACGATTGCGTCGATAACGCGCTCGTCAATCGCCTCATAATGCCCGCAGAGCAGCACGATCCGGCGATCTTCTTCAGAGAGATGCTCCGCCCACTGTTGATTAAAGAGCTTGCCCTGCGGTGAGAGCAGGATCGTCAAAAACTCCTCTCCGGGATGCGCTGCCTTGAGTGACTCAAAGGCTTTGAAGATTGGCTCGGGTTTGAGCACCATGCCGGCGCCGCCGCCGTAAGGGCTGTCGTCGGCGGTCTTATGCTTGTCCTCCGTATAGTCGCGGATGTTCCGGACAGTTACGTTCAGAAGCCCTTTTTCCCGGCCGCGCTTGAGAATGCTCTCGTTCAGCGGTCCCTCGAGTATTCCCGGGAACAGTGTGAGCACCTCAAAGTTCAGTCTTCGCATAGCTTGGCCGGTTCCTGTTTCACCCCGTTTGACTCCCCTCCTGCCATGAATGCCACGGAAAAAACCCTGCTTTCCGCTTTTTCACAAGTGGCTCATGTCCTCCGCGAAATTCTAACGGAGGTCATTCCATCAGGCCGTCTAGGAGGTGGATGACCATCCGCTTTTCCTTCCGGTCGACTTGCTTTATTACCTCTGTTGTGGCAGGAATGTAGGTCTCCTTCCTGCCCCGCTTCATTACATACACATCATTACTGCCCGTTTCGAAGATGTCAACAATCTTACCAAGTTTCTCACCGCTTTCGGAAATAACCTCCATACCGATGAGTTCGAACCAGTAATAAGTGCCTTCCGGGAGATGAACCGTCTCTTCTTCCGGTATTTTAACGAGCCACCCGTTGAGCGCCCTGGCTTTCTCGGGCGAATCATATCCGGCGAAGAGAAGAACTGGCACATCCCCGGCATACCGTACTGACCGGACCTCGCAGGAGATCTCTTTTCCTGCAGGAGATACCAGATATACGCGGCGGAGGCCCTTGAACCGCTTGGGGAAATCCGTCATGGGTTCGATCTTCATCTCGCCCTTGACTCCAAAGGGTCTCACCGCTTTGCCGATCGTGATGAGCATGGTCCTAAAGCTTGCAAGCTTGAAAGCCTGCCAGCTTGCCAGTCTTGAAGGCGATTGCTACTTCGCTTCAGCGAACTGCTTCATGACCCCAACCTTGGAGAGCAGGGTCTTCACTGTATTGGAAGGGACTGCGCCCTTTTTGAGCCAGTCGAGCGTCTTGGTCTGATCGACCTTGATCTCTGCCGGCTTCTTGAGCGGGTCGTAGGTGCCGACCATCTCGATGAAGCGGCCGTCCCTCGGCGACCGGGAATCCGCTACCACGAGCCGGTAGTAGGGCTTCTTGTGGGTTCCCATCCTCTTGAGTCTGATCTTTACTGACATTGTTTCACCTCTTTCGTTCAATGAAAATCCAAATTACGAAGCTCAGATCACAAATAATTTTCAAATTTCAATATCCAAAAGCCGGACATAATGAATATTGATCTTTTGGTCATCGGAATTTATTTACCTTTTGGTGTTTGCCCTTAAAACGGCATCCTCCCGCCGAACATCTTACCCATCTTTCCCATCTTGCCGCTCGTCATGGACTTCACCATCTTGCGCATCTCGGCGAACTGCTTCAGGAGCCGATTCACATCCTGCACCTGCGTCCCGCTGCCCTTGGCGATACGCGCCCTGCGGCTGCCATTGATGACCGTGTAATCAGCCCGCTCTTTCGGTGTCATAGAGCTGATGATCGCGTCGACCTTCGTTAGGTCCTTCTCGTTCACCTGCGCGTCCGGGAGCTTCATCTTATTCATCCCCGGGATCATGCCCATGATCTGCTCAAGCCCCCCGAGCTTCCGAACCTGCTTCAACTGGTTTCGAAAATCGTCCAGGTCGAAAGAGTTTTTCTTGAGCTTCTTCGCGAGCTTGATTGCCTCTTCCTGGGAAACCGTTTCCTGCGCCTTCTCGATAAGCGACATCACGTCGCCCATGCCCAGGATGCGCGAGGCCATGCGGTCCGGATGGAACGGCTCGAGTGCATCCAGTTTCTCGCCCATGCCGGCGAACTTGAGCGGCTTGCCGGTAACGGCCCTGACCGAGAGCGCCGCGCCACCGCGCGCATCGCCGTCGAGTTTGGTTAACACTACGCCGTCGAACCCGAGGTCAGTGTTGAACCTCGCCGCGATGTTCACGGCTTCCTGTCCCGTCATGGCGTCTGCCACGAACAGGGTCTCATGCGGCTTTACCCCGGCCTTGATCTGCCGGAGCTCTTCCATAAGCGGCTCGTCAATCTGGAGCCTGCCTGCGGTGTCGAGGATCACGACCTCGTACAATGACGAAGCCGCCTGCTTCACTGCCTCACGACAGATGACAACCGGGTCTTTCTGGTCCGATGAGTAGGCGTCAACGCCGACCTGTTTTGACAGGGTAACGAGCTGCTGGACCGCCGCCGGCCTTCGTGTATCAGCCGGGACGAGCATTACGCGCCGGCCGTCCTTCTTAAAGTTCTTGGCCAGCTTGCCCGCGGTAGTCGTCTTGCCGGAGCCTTGCAACCCTACCAGCATTATAACAGTAGGTGGGTTCGGCGCAAGGTGGAGCTTTGCCTGGGTACCGCCGAGCAATGCCACGAGCTCTTCATGGACGATCTTGATGACCTGCTGACCAGGGGTGAGGCTACTGAGGATCTCTCGCCCCACTGCACGCTCTTGGACCCGGCCAATGAAGTCCTTTACCACCTTGAAGTTTACATCGGCCTCAAGAAGCACCAGGCGCACCTCACGCAAGGCCTCTTTAACGTCATCTTCATTAAGGACGCCCCTGCCCCGGAGCTTCTTGAAAACAGACTCTAATTTCCCCGTTAAGGAATCAAACATGGAAAACACCCACTTGGCAAAGAATATAGAATATATAAGATAAGCCTATTATTGTCAAGGATTTTTTCCCTGTGTGTCAACCCAAAATAGAAATGTCCTACTGCTACCAAAGTAAAAATGTCCGCTTTTAGGAAGCAGCGGGAAGTTGTTCCGATGCTCTTCTGAGTCTCTTCCAAGGATGATTCGGCGATTGATACCGTCCTTGCTTTTCCTGC
>DATJAO010000020.1:0-10300 GCA_035516175.1 Nitrospirota bacterium | reverse complement strand
AAACGCCAGGTTGATCGAGCGAATGTACGGATTATACAGAACGTATTCACCGTCGTCCCATTCTGCAATGAAACCATTCTGAAGGGCAGCGAGATACACTGCCAACGTGATGACGGCAACGAAACCTGCAAGGTAGTATGTAAAGTTCCGCTTCTTTTGCACCACGACCTCCACGCTGCCGCGGCCTGAAACTATTTGCTTGCCGATACGCAGCGAGTGATCTGCCGGGGATAGAGTATCATCGTAGCCAGAACAGCCGGCTCCTCGCTCGACCAAACACGGTCCGGCAGTAATTCTCTAGTGCTTCAGCATCTCTTCGATTGTAATCCTTATCGAATCACTGAGCGAGGCGATATCGCAGCCTCCCTAGAGAGTAAAGGCCATGGGGGCATTCGAGCTGGCAAGAATGCTTTGGACGATGGCACGGATGCCTTCTAGCGAGACCCGGATGTTGGCGTGCCGGTCATTATCGGGCTTGTTCTTGGAATCGTAGAGAATTCCCAGGTTGTTGTGAACTGTCGATGCCGGCATTAACTTGACCACGGCTTCGTACCGTTCAGTGGCATCATCGATCAAGCCGTTCGCTCGTCATGTGCAGAGAAAATTGCTGGCAACGTAAGCGCCGTTTACTCAGGCGCAATGGGGTCGCTACGGGTGCTCTCGATGCGAGCTTCAGTTAAGCCTCTGTCAACATGTTTCGCCTGTCATGGCGCATTTTGTTCAATCAATAGAATGGCAGTAAATAGCTTCTTAATCGCCTACCGTTCGTTCCCGCCGACGCTTCTGGCTCATTGCCTGACGGAGCAATTGCATGTTGTCAAGCGCTGCGGGGAAATCGGGCTTGAGTTTGAGGGCGGTTCGATATTCCCCGGCCGCATCATCAAAACGCCCCTGTGTGAAATAGACGTACCCAAGGTTGTTATGAATCTCGGCAACACCCGGTGCAAGCTTTATCGCTGTTTGATACTCCTTGATGGCCTCGTCAGGCCGACCTTGCTTGAAATAAACATAGCCGAGGTTATCGTGGGTCAACGGGGCTTCAGGATTGAGCTGGGCGGCGGTGTGAAACTCCTCGATCGCTTCCCCGAGGCGCCCCTGGTTCAGATACGCATTCCCCAGGTTGTTATGAGCCATCTCATCATCAGGCTTCAGTTTAATGGCCGCTCGATAGTTCTCAGCCGCCAGATCGAGATACCCTCTTGCTTCGTAGCCTTTCGCCAAGTTAAACCGAGGCCGGAACTTCCGAGGACTTTTTACTGTTGTATCCCGCCATAACGTTACCGGATCCTGCCAGAGCGTATTCCTCGAATACGTGATGCCTGAAAAAGCAACGATTACCAGAACGGCCACCAGCGAGATGACCATGCCTTGTCGCATCTCTCCCCGGGTCTCTGTCCGGCATGATTTTTCGCTCATCGTCCTGCCCATGGAGGGTTCGAATCAGGTTGTATGATGATCGACAGCCCCCCGAAATAATAACGAGAGCGCAACAAATGAGCTGCGCTCTCGAAAGCATAGATCTTCAGACATGACCCCGGTTACGATGAGAAGATTCCAGACCGGAGCTGCCGGCGTTCACTCTTTCCTGTACATTTGCACGCGGTTGTTACCGCGGTCCGCTATGAATATGTCGCCCTTTTCGTCCAGGTAGATATCGGAAGGATAGTGGAGTTCTCCCTCCTTCCAGCCCATTCTCAGCTTGCGACCTTTAAAGGAGCCGTCCTTCCCTAGAGCCACGACACCGCTGCCGAACTGATCCACCACATAGATAAATTGCTTATCAGCTGTGAGCGCGGTCGGGAACGTGATATAGTCTTTGAGCCCCTTCGTCAGCGGGGAAAATGCCTTGTCATCGGGGCCTGCGGAATAGACCGTAACAGTAACGCTGTTGAGGATAAAGAGCGTGCCTTGGGGATCCACGGCTAGGTCCGAGAAAAAACCATTAGTTGTCGGTAAAGCGATCTGCCTCTGGAACTTTCCTTCCGGGCTCACGACGAGCACTCGTGAAGAAAATACGTCAAGAATGTACATATTATCATTCGTATCGATCGCGAAATTTTTTGGCAACCACGTTTCCGGCGCAGGCACTCCTTCAGGCTCGAAATTCCCTTTGGACTCGCCTGTGGCGCTCAGTCGCAGAATCTTGTGCTGCTTGCCGTCGATCACAAAGATATCTCCCTTGGAATTCATCCGAACGCGCTGGGGATAGGCTACCTTGATCTCAGCCCCCGGTCCTGGCTTTATGGTTCCGTCGTCCTGCAGGGTAAAGGGCTGGAGACGTCCGTTTGCAGTATCGGATACGAGGATGGAATTTCCCCTGCAGGCAACACCTTCGGGCTGATTGATTTTAACTTGTTTAGCATCGGCATATATCGAGGCAACATGAATCCATCGCACGACCTCGGCGCTCAGAGCCGGGGTGGGCAGCAGCAGGATCGCTATAAGAACGATATTTTTCATCATGGCATTATCTCCTATGTTCTACATGGCACTGGGTGCACAGTTCCGATGACGTCGGGTAGTAAAGCAGATTTTTGTTCACCGTCCCATGGACCCCATGGCAGCTTGTGCACAGGACCATGACATTGTTATTCCTCGGGTCGGGGGCCTTTTCTCCGAGGGGATGAGTTGAGTGCAACGAATAATTATGGCAGGACATGCAAATGTCGATGACGGATGCCTGCTGGAACAGGAGCACATTATCCGAAGCATGGGGAGAATGGCAGGTAGTGCACATGCCATCCTTTACCGGAGGGTGTTTTACCTGAGAGCTTTTCAGTTGCTCAATGGCATCGGAATGACACCCGCCACACAGGTCGATCATCTTGGACTTGAGAAGTGCCTTTTCCGGGCCTGCATGGGGATTATGGCAATGGAGACAGCCTTTTTTATCCGCCACAGGCCAATGGAGCCGGTTCTTGCTGAACATCTCATTGACCATCGTGCTATGGCATCCCCGGCACAGCTCGTACCCCTGCTTTTTGGTCGCAAAGGGCGTCGGGGATGAAGGGTCTTCGTGGCACTGATTGCACATCTTATTGGCAACCGGCCGGTGAACGTTCGCGAAGAGTATTCCTCCTTTATCAGAACCATGAGGATTGTGACAGCTCGTGCAACGCGCTTTCGCGACGGGATAGTTCAAGTGCTGTTTCTTGAACGAAGGCGTGTCCGTCTTGTGGCACTTAAGACAGAGCGCCGGCACATCCGCCTTCAACAGCGAAGCGGCCTGGTCAGAGGAATGGGGGTTGTGACAGTTGATACAACCCTTCTCCACGGGATTGTGCCTGAATTTTACCTTTGTTATGGTATCGGCCATATCCTTATGGCAGCCGAAACAGAGGTCGTTCCCTGCCTCCAGCAGATTGAACTTGTTCTTTGACGCGTGTGGGTCGTGACACTTGATACAGTTTCCCTCTGCGACGACCTTATGCGTACTGAGTGCCTTTTCGGATATCACATTGGGGTGGCAGGTGAAGCAGATTTTATTAGGATCCGCTGCCAGAAGCTTGCCATGGGAGGATGCGTGGGGATTATGACAGCTTGTGCACTCTCCTGACTTCACCGGCGTATGGACAGAAGGAAGCTTGAGCTTGTCCTGGAACTCTACATGGCAGGTCAGACAATTCTTCCCCTGCGCCCCCGGCTTCAGTCTGAACTTATTTTCCTGCGCACCGACGGGTGCTATGATCCCGAGAACACAGACCGCAATAAGCACCTGGAACAGCCAGTACCGTACATTCATGCCTTCATTTTTCATTTCTTTTCTCCTATATGGCAATCATCGCACGACCGTGCGGCGAATGGAGGATGGATATCGGCTTTGAACAGTTTCGGGTCCTTCGAAGCATGCGGATCGTGACAGCTTTTGCAATCCATGACAGCAGCCTTGATATTGATATGGCTCTTCGCAAAAGAGCTGTCGTTCAGGTCATGGCAGGCACTGCATAATTGGGGTATCGGCTCCGTCAGTAATGAAGGATTCTTTGAAAAGTGCGGCATGTGGCACCGCAGGCAATCACTCGCTGCCGGCGGATGGTTTGTTTCCGTCCCCAACCGCGCCTTGATGTCCTGATGGCAGGTAAGACACAGATCGGGACTTTCCACCAAGAGGAGTTTGGCCAATTTTGACTTGTGGGGGTTATGGCACTGGGTGCATTCGCCCGTCATCACCGGGGCATGCGTGGTCTTTCCGGTACCAATCTCCTGCTGCAACTTCGTATGGCACTGGAAGCAGAGCACATTCTGTTTCGCAACGATCATCCCGCCGATATTGCTGGCATGGGCATCATGGCAGGTAAGACACTGCTCTTTCTGGAAGGGGACGTGGTCGGACCCTCCGGTGCCTACCTTCTTTATCAGCTCAGCATGGCATTTCGCGCAGAGGGCCGATCCCGACGCTTTCAGGAGCTTCCCTTCACTCGATCCGTGGGGATTATGGCACAGATTGCACGTTCCATCGCTGACAGGCTTGTGGGTATAAGCTTTCAGAAAATTCGTTTCCGCGTCAGTATGACACGAATAGCAGATCGTGTCCATCCGGTCCCGCGTCATAGCTATAAAATTGGAACCGTGGGGGTTGTGGCATGAGGTACACATATTTTGGGCAAACGGGGGATGGACGTCTTTCGCCTGCTTCAGCTCCTGGGTCTTTGCGTGGCAAGTAAAGCAGATATCCCCTTCTTTCGCGATCAGGAGTTTCTGGTTCTTCGCCGCATGGGGAGCGTGGCAGGACAAACATCCCTTCCCGCCCGTGACCGCTGCGTGACTAAAGGCTTTTTTCTCTTCTTTATCCGGATGGCATCCGAAACAGAGCTTATTGCCTTTATCGACGACCAGTTTCGGGTTCTCCGAGGAATGTGGATCATGGCAGGAAAGACACATCCCACCACTGAACGGTGGGTGCTCGATCGTGCCCCCGGCCTTAAGCGCCGAAGCGTCATGGCACTGGTAACAGAGGTCGCCTCCCTGTTGCGCCGTGTCAAAGGGTTTCTGGGACCCTGCGGGGTTGTGGCACGAATCACAGCTCGAGGAGGCAACGGGGCTGTGAACGCTCGCTTTCAGGAGCTTTGGCTCCGTCGAAGCGTGGGGGTTATGGCAGAGTGAGCAGCTTTTGCTGTCCACGGGATACCCATTGTGCGCCTTCTTGAATGACGATGAGCCGCTGCTGTGGCAGTCGAGACACAGGGCCGGCTCCGCCTTGGTAAGCAGGTTGTCCACATCGGAGCTGTGGGAAAGGTGACATGCCTTGCAGCCGTCGGTCTTCAGGATTTTATGCGTAACTTTCTTCTCGTAGTCCTCCTTCGCGTGGCACTGGGTACAGAGCGCCGCACCTTCGTTCTTGAGCAGGTGGGGCGCCTGTGACGCATGGGGATCATGACAGTTCGTACATTTGCCTGTCCGCACCGCCGTGTGCACTTTTGCCTTGTCCAGGCCTATTTTTTCCTTGGGATGGCACGTATAGCAGAGATCGTTCTGGGGTTTTTTCAGGAGCAGTTTGGGAACCTTGCCGTGCCGGAGATGGCAGTCCTCGCATTTTTTTTCCTTCACTATGCGGTGCACATTTTTCATGCCAAGATACTGGTCGGCAAATTTTTTATGGCATTCAAGACACTCCTTCTTTTCAAATTTCCTCTGTGCCAGCGCCTGGGGGGTCGCGGCGAGAAAAACCGCCCCGCTCAGAAGAAAAAATATTCCCAGTAGAAGAATTTTCTGTTTTGAATGTATTATATGCATGGTTCTCCTCAGACTATCTCACGGTATTTTTTATTTTTCGGAACCTGCCAGATACACCTTGATATCCGCTGATTCTTTCAGTTTTCGGATCCACTCATTCATTGCTGCATTCAGCTTGGCAGAGAACACTTTGTTCCGGATCTCCACCTGGACCTGCTCGAATGGCTGCTGCTGGGGAGGCACCACCTCCGGTATATACAGAACATGGAAATGGCCCTGCGGGCTTTGAAACAACCGGAAATCCTCGGCGTTGACTCCGGAGAGGGCTTCCTGCACATTCGGGTCCAATGTGTCGATCGGCACCAGCTGTTCCTCAAAGGTCATCAGGTCCTTTGTGTTAGGATCAAGCTGACCCTCCATTTTGTCCTTGACCCAGTTAAAATCCGCGCCCTTCCTGAGCTTCTCGAGCGCCGCTATAGCGTCTGCCTCTTTCCCGAATGCGAGACTTCGAATCATGACCATTTTGGGGGACAGGTAATCGCCAGCATGATCGTGGTAGTAGGCCCTCAAGTCCTCATCCTGCATTTTCACGTCCCGTATAGCGACCTTCTGGATGAACGCGCCCCACAACGTGTCCCGCTCGTACTCTTCGACCATATTTTTGTATTCCGCTGTTTTGTCGAGCCCCCGTTTCTTTGCCTCCAGGATGAACAGCCGCTGCTGTATAAGGTTATCCAGGACCTCATGCTTAGTCCTGATCATCTTTTCTCCCTTTAGATTCTTCATCCCGTGGTAGAACTTATCCTGCATCGCCTCGGACAGTTGGGCCACCGTAATGGGTTGGTCCCCCTCGATCTCGACCGCGACCCGTTTGTCCTCCAGGAGCTTCTCGAGCCCCTGGCCCTCCGATCCGTAATCCAGACTTTCAATCAGCCCCTTATCCTCTTTCACATATTTTTCGCGCAAGGATTTGCTCAACGCCTCCAAGGCTTTATCTGTCTTGTTCCAGAGAACCATTTGCCGGGCCTGCTCTTTTGCATCGGCGCTTTCCGGAGACCGGTCATCATCGAGCCGGAAGAGGGCAAAGTATGTTTTGTCCCCCGCCAGAACGATCTTCATAACGGGGCTTAAGGAACCGATCTTCATTTTTGAAATAGCCGCTGCTATCTCCGGGCTGAGATCCTTGAATTTTACATAGTACCCCGTATTGATCTCTTTTATAATCTGTCCCTTTTTCCCCTTTGCGATCACCTCGTCAAAGCTTTTTCCTGCCTTGATCTCTTTAACGGCCTTCTTCGCATCCTTTTCCTTCTTAAAAAAAACCCCCGTCGTCTTCACTTCCCTTATGTTCTCTCGATAGGCTTTCTCGACCTCGCCTTCATCCGCTGTAATACCTTTCGAGACATCCTGCCGCAGGAGGTCCCGCAGGGACACCCTTGAGAAGACGTCTATAGGATCCTTTACTTCCGGAAGCTCGTCGAGGCCGATGGTCTTTGCTTCCTGGATGACAAGCTCAACATTGATCAGGCGCTGCAGCATTACATTAAAATCTATTTTGGGCGCCTCCGTGACCTTTCCCTTTTTGCCCTCATCCCCCTCTTCATGGGCAGCGGCAATCGTCCTCTTCAGATCCTCAACCGTAATCGGCTCGTCGTTCACCACAGCAACAGAAAGATCATCGTGTACTGTGGAATCGAAGGGAACCTTTACCGTCGTGGACGTGCGGGGATCTTTTACGATAAGGACTATGCCGCCTGTCGGCGCCCCCGGATTTTGCGCTCCGCCCGCTTTATCTACAGGGGTCGTCTGCTTCTGATCTGATGAAAATCCCGGTACGGCGGCAACTAGGAAAAACATCAGCACTCCGGTTGTTACAAACCATTTCTTCTGCATCCTTCACCTCTCATAGCATTGTCACATGACAATATGCACAAAATTGAAGCATTATATCCTTAAACAAAAAAAAATACAACAACTGTTTACCATGTTAGCACCCTCTTTCTGAGAACCCGCACCATCTCAGATACCATCTCATTGGCAGAATTGACGCTTCCCCAATCGAACAGAGTGACCGCGTCATTTCCCTCATTGTAGCTCCTGGATGCCCAGATGATCTTTTTGCTCGACCTGTCTATCAGCATGACGGAAAAAGCCACTTTCGGCTTGCCGTATAATGCTATATCGTCCTGGTAATCCATGACCTTCCCTGCCAGGATCAGATCGGCATTGATGTTGCTGGTGATCAGGTCGATATCAGAAGACGAAATCCCTTCAGACATGACTACCCTCATGGACAGAAACTGCTGCATGACGACGCCCGGCTCGATCACCTCAAAATCCTCTAGTTTCTTTAATTCTTTGACAAACTGGAACATCATGATGTCACCGGCATTCTTCTTCGAACTTTCGTTGAAAAAAGGGACAACAGCAATGGTGGGAATGGCATCCTTCACCATGACCAGGCGGTAGAGCGCGGGCAACCCGAGGAATGCGTTGCCGGGATTCAACAACTTCACTTCGATCGTCTTATCATCTTCGACCAGCACATTGTCCTTCATGGTTATCATGATCTCAGCACTTCGCTTCCCCGCTTTGATCACGACCGGGCTCGGCGTGACGTCGAAGTCTGTTCCCTGCTTCGCGGTGCCACTGACCCTGAAGGGCACAATCACATCTTTTCCCGAAACTTCCGATAGCTGGACGGTGACGCTCGTTCTTCCTGCGCTCTGCCTAAGGCGCTGGTTTGCGGACCGAATCGCTACCGTCGGTTTCGGATGGTGGTTGATTATGGTGTAGGCATATACTGTGCTGCTGCCCAAAACCGCGTTCTTGGGGTTCTTCAGTGCCAGCTCAAGGGTCTTGTCATCGTCGTAGATACCGTGATTCCCGATGTCGACCATGATCTCCTTGGCCGTCTCACCGGGCGCGAAGGTCAATGGGCCCGCCTGCAGGGCGTAGTCCTTCCCCTGTATTGCCGTCCCGCCCGAGGCCCCATATTCCACCGTCACCGACCTGCCGCTCGCCGCAGAGAGCACCACCTCCAGCCGGACAGGGCCGGACTGCTCCTCCCCGCTCGGACTCGCGCTCGCAAACGAGACCGTCGGCGCAGGCTCGGTGTCGATGATGGTCATGGTGCTCGTAGTCGTCTTCCCCTGCACCGCGTTCGTCGGCACCCCCATGCTCACCACCACCGTCTTGTCGTCCTCGTTCAACCCGCTGTCCACCACGTTCACCGTGATCGCCGCGCTCCGCTGTCCCGCCTTGATCACCACCGGGCCCGGCGTCATGGTGTAGTTCCCAGGAGTCTTCGCCGTCCCGCTCGCCATGAGCGGTACGGTCACGTCCCTGCCAGACACGGCTGAAAGCTCAACCCCGATCGTCGCCGTCCCCGCGTTCTTCTTCACCTGCTGGCTCGCTACTGTGAACGTGACAGCGGGCTCGGGGTTGGTATTGACAATGGTCATCGTGCTCGTCGTCATCTTCCCCTGCACCGCGTTCGTCGGCACCCCCATGCTCACCACCACCGTCTTGTCGTCCTCATTCACCCCGTTGTCCACCACGTTCACGGTGATCGTAGCGCTCCGCTGTCCTGCCTTGATCACCATCGGGTTCTGAGCAATGGTGTAGTTCCCGGGAGTCCTCGCCGTCCCGCTCGCCAGGAGCGGTACGGTCACATCCCAGCCCGACACGGCCGATAGCTCCACCCCGATCGTCGCCTTCCCCGCGTTCTTCTTCACCTGCTGGTTCGCTACTGTGAATGTGACGGCGGGTTCGGGGTCGTTATCCATGATGGTATAGGTATGGACCGCTACGCCGCCCAAAACCGCGCCCGTCGGGTTCTTCAGGCTAATAACGATACTTCTGTCAGGTTCGTTCACGCCGTTATCCTTTACCTTGATCTCAATAATCTTGACCGTCTCTCCGGGTTTGAAGGTCAGTCTCCCGTCATTCAGCGTGTAGTTTATACCAGGAACCGCTGTGCCGCCCGTGACCGCATATTCCACCGTCACCGGCTTCTCACTTCGCGCGCTTAGCGCCACAGGAACCCGGACAGTACCTACCTTCTCATAACCGCGGGAACTCGCGTACAGGAACGCAACCGTTGGCTTGGGAATCCCGACTCTCCGCACCCCTGTATTAGCAGCCAGCAGACCTGGCATGATACTCGGGTGCCCCGGAGTGTCTGCCATGGCAAGCATTATGAGCGGTCTTGTCGCATCCTTGATCGCCGACCATGCGATCTTCTTCGCCTGCAAAATTGCCGGGGAGACGCCCGTTGTCTGCTCGGACTCTCCGCTGACGATGATGGTATGGGTATGTACGGCTGCGCTTCCCAGTACCGCGTTCTTCGGGTTCTTCAAGGCCAGCTCGAGGGTCTTGTCGTCACCGTAGATCCCGTGGTTCTTGATGTCCACCACCAGCGTCTTGCTCGTCTCTCCCGGCTCGAAGCTCAAAACCCCGGCCGGAATGGCGTAGTCCTTCCCCTGGACCGCAGTCCCGCCCTTCACCCCGTACTCCACCGTCACCGGCTTTCCGCTCGGAGCCGAGAGCCCCACCTCCAGCCGGACAGGGCCGGACTGCTCCTCCCCGCTCGAACTCGCGCTCGCAAACGAGACCGTCGGCTCGG
>DATJAO010000019.1:0-11042 GCA_035516175.1 Nitrospirota bacterium | reverse complement strand
CGCATGCCATTTTCTCTCTTCACTACCCGGGCCTTATATATTCTCCACCCCATGTTATTCTGCGATTCCCAAAAAACAAAAAGAAAAAGGTTGACAGCACAAATAAATATGTTTAAAATATATTCCATTATTGCTTTGTTTATCTGCATGATATGATGGGGTGCCGATGAATCTTCCTAACTATATCACTCTCGTCAGAGTGATCTTGATCCCTTTTTTCATAAACCTGATGATATACGGTTACTACCGGGCGGCGCTTGTGGTCTTTGTTGTTGCCTGCGTGACGGATGCCCTCGACGGCATGATAGCGCGGCTTACAAAGACACAGACAGAGTTGGGCGCTTTTCTCGACCCGATGGCGGATAAGCTGCTCATTTTATCTGCTTTTGTGACCCTTGTGCTGCTCGGTAGACTGCCGGTATGGCTGGTTATCATCGTAGTGAGCAGGGATGCGATCCTTACGATGGGAGGCCTCATTATTTATTTTACTACCCGTAATCTGAAAATTCAGCCTTCCTTTATCGGCAAGGCCACAACGGTATTGCAGCTGATCGTTGTTTCACTTTCCCTGGTTCTGATGAGCTACGGCAAAGAAATGGAGAGCATGGCTTTCCTGCAATGGACGACGGCCGGGGTAACCATAGCGTCAGGAGTTCAGTATGTTCTGCGCGGAATAAAAATGGTAGGGTAGGAGTTATCAGAGAGCATTAAACAGTCAACAAAGGATAAGAACCGTTAATTCGTCATGTAAATTCTCGAGACTATCACGAATATCGATGGAGGCATGGCCCATGAAAATATCCGATCTGATCAGGCAGGCACTTGAAAAGAAGGGGTTCAAAAATCTGAAGGACGCATCAAAAGTGCTTGGAATAAGCCCGGAACTCTTGCGGGTTACGATTAATAAGGGTCATATACCAAAGGACAAGACCCTCATCATGATCGCAAATAAACTGAACCTGGACAAATCCGTCCTGATCCTGACGGCTCATCAGGAAAAGGTCCCCGATGAAGTAAAAGGATTTTTCCTTTCGCCGTCCCAGACCAAATACCGTCGTGGAAAACGCAGGTATCCGCTTTCTGAAGAACAGATCAACTACCTCGAAAAGATCATGAGCGCCGATGAAATTCTGATGCTGAGAAAATTCCGGCAAGTATCGGATGAGGCAAGAACGCAGATACAGGGATATGTGGATTTTATGTTCGCCTCTAAGAGGAGTGTTTGATTGCTTGAAATCGTGAACGTCCAGCCGGGAAGTACGGGCGAGCGGCTGGGACTGCAGTCAGGTGACTCAATCGTCTCCATTAACGGTGAGGATATAAATGATGTCATCGATTTTCAATTTTCTGCGGCCGACGAACACCTCCGTCTCGTGGTTCAAAAAAAGGGTAGAAGAAAGAAGACGCTGACTGTTGATAAAGAGCCTGACGACAATCTCGGTCTTGATTTATCCCCGCTCCACATCAAACGATGCCGCAACAAATGCATATTCTGTTTTGTCGATCAAATGCCCGCCGGATGCCGGAAGAGCTTGTATATCAAGGACGATGATTTCCGGGCGTCATTTTTATACGGTAATTATATAACCCTTGGCGCGCTTTCGGAGTCTGACTGGACAAGGATATTCAAACAGCGGCTAAGCCCCCTCTATATATCCGTTCATGCCACTGAGCCTGATCTTCGCTCATTTATTCTGAAAAATAAAAAAGCATCGGACATCATGTCGCGTTTGAAGCGCTTGGCGGCAGGCGGCATCCGGATGCACACCCAGATCGTATTGTCACCCGGGATCAATGACGGGCTTCACCTGCTCAGGACGGTGGAGGATTTGGCCGGTCTTTTTCCCGCTGTTTCTTCGATAGCGGTGGTTCCCGTAGGGCTTACCGCATTCAGAAAAGGGTTGTTTCCGCTCAGATCGTTTACCAGGCGCCAGGCGCGTTCTGTGATTGAGGATATTGAACCGCTTGGAGAGCGGTACAAAAAGCAGTTCGGCACGCGTCTCGTATTTGCTTCTGATGAGTTCTATATAAAGGCAGGGGAACCAGTTCCACCGGCAAGTTTTTATGAAGACTTTCCACAGAGAGAAAACGGCGTGGGCATGGTCGCGGAATTTTTGCGCGAGGTTTCGCGCACAAGGCTGCCAACAAAACTAGTTCCTGTAAGGGGGACTCTGGTCACGGGAGTGTCCTTCAGCAGCATCCTGAAGAAGGTCTCAGATAGGCTGAACAAGATTGAAGGCGTTTCGGTGAAACAGATAATAGTAGCAAACCGTTTTTTCGGCCCTACTGTCACCGTAGCGGGTTTATTGACCGGCGGTGATATCATTCATGCGCTCAGGGGCAAGGATCTCGGAGACATGGTTCTGATCCCTGGGAACGCGTTGAAAGACGGGGACGATGTTTTCCTGGACGGGATGCACATCGATCAATTGAAAGAAAAACTGATGGTCACTATCCACACGGCGGAAACTTTCAACGAGATCCTCGCGTGGCTGGCTGGCAAGGGGAGGCGGTGACGTGATTACAGGACGGACTAGAATATACGGGATCTTCGGTTATCCCGTGGAGCACACCTTTTCGCCGGGCATGCACAACGCGGCATTCAAAAAACTCGGGATGGATGCGTGCTATGTCCCGTTTGCCGTGCATCCCGAGCGATTAGGAGAGGCGGCCAGGGCTATCCTCCCTCTCGGGCTTGGAGGCCTCAATGTTACGGTTCCGCATAAAGAAAAAATAATTCCCTATCTTGACGAACTCTCAGAGGAAGCACGGTTGATCGGAGCAGTGAATACCATCGAGGTGCGGCAGGGACGGCTTGTCGGGCACAATACCGACGGCAGAGGTTTTCTCCGTTCTTTGAAAGAAGACGCAGGATTCAGCCCGAAGGGCAAAAAAGTTCTGATTTTTGGCTCAGGTGGTGCCGCCCGCGCCGTGGGCTTTAGTCTCGCGCTCCTCGGTGTCGGCAAAATAGTTTTTAGAGATATTGATATCAACAAAGCTGACCTTCTCGTGAAAGATATCCGAGAGAAGACCGGTGTCGATGCGGAATCCATTCACGATGATGAAACTCTTGCTGAACATGCTGTCGATGCCGATTGTCTTATTAACGCCACACCGCTCGGTCTGAAGAGGTCCGACCCCCTGCCGGTCCACACCGGGCTCATTCTGAAAAAACACCTTGTCTGCGATCTGGTCTATAACCCAGCCGAGACGATGCTCCTCAGGGCTGCGAAGTCGCGTGGAGCGAAACGGCTCTCCGGCAGAGGCATGCTATTGTATCAGGGGGTGATCGCCCTTGAAATCTGGACAGGGGAAAAAGCTCCTGTCCGGATCATGAAAAGCGCCCTTTCAAGGCAGATCGGCAATATTCGATGACGGGTGAGAACGTGACTGTCTCCTGTCTTGACAGGCAGGATATATTACAGTAATATTGCAAATTGAAAAATTAAAGTTTTTTATATTTCTGCCGATACGAAAGCAGTTAAATCTTCAGCGTTAACACGATGTATTAGAGGAGTTTCTATGGCAATGGCTGGAAGGCTCGGTGCAATGCTCGTTTCGTCGGGCCTTATAACCGATGAGCAATTAAAGAAGGCCCTCGCTGCACAGAAGACCGAGGGCGGCAGGCTGGGGTCTATCCTGGTAAAACAGGGCTCCATCCAGGAAGACAAGCTCATGACGTTTTTGAGCAAACAGTATGGGGTCCCCTATGTCGACCTCAACAAATTCGAGATCAATGCGACCGTGATTAAACATATTCCCGCTGATGTAGCACAGAAATACCGTATTATGCCTATAAACCGCACGGGGTCGACGATTACCATCGCGATGGTCGATCCGTCCAACATATTTGCCATTGATGATATCAAGTTCATGACAGGGTACAATGTTGAAGCAGTGGTGGCCACTGAGGGCGCTATCATAGAGTCCATCAAGAAGAACTACGGAGGAGCCAAATCGCTCGTTACCGGCAGGAGCGGAGGGGTCGCGACAACAGCAAGGGACGATAAAAAACTTACTGTAGATGTCAAGGATTACTCACTCGAAGACATCGAAAAAGAAGAGTCCTTTGTCGATGATATTGACACCGGCGGGGTGGTGGATGTCGAGGACTTCGACAACCTGGTCCACGGCGCCGTGGAAGAGCTCGAGGTCGTCGAAGAAGAGAGTCTGGACCAGCTTTCCTCCGAAGTTGAAGCGCCGATCGTCAAGCTGGTGAACGGTATCCTGCTGAGAGCGGCCAAGATGGGAGTGAGCGATATCCATATCGAACCGTATGAGAAAAAATTCCGGGTACGGTATCGGCTTGATGGCGTGCTCACGACGGTCATGGGCCTCCCGTTGAAAATTAAAAATGCAATCATATCCAGGGTGAAGATCATGTCCAACCTGGACATCGCGGAGAGAAGGCTTCCCCAGGACGGCAGGATCAAGCTCAAGATGGGCAAGAGCAAAACCATGGATTACCGTGTTTCGGTGCTCCCGACTCTTTTTGGCGAGAAGATCGTCTTGCGGCTCCTGGACAAATCTAATCTTCAGCTCGACATGACGAAGCTCGGCTTCGACGAGGATCAACTCGTAGACTTTAAGGACTCACTTGACAAGCCCTTTGGCATGGTTCTGGTAACGGGCCCCACGGGGAGCGGCAAGACGACCACGCTCTACTCCGCCCTCAGCGAACTTAACAAGGATGATGTGAACCTCATGACCGCGGAGGATCCCGTTGAGTTTAACCTGATGGGAATCAACCAGGTGCAGATGAAGGACGAGATCGGCCTCAATTTTGCCGCTGCGCTTCGATCGTTCCTCCGTCAGGACCCGGACATCATCATGGTGGGGGAGATCCGCGACTATGAGACAGCCGAGATCGGCGTCAAGGCTGCGCTCACCGGCCATCTGGTCCTCTCCACGCTTCATACGAACGATGCCCCGAGCACCATCAACCGTCTGCTTAACATGGGTGTTGAGCCGTTCCTTGTTTCATCGTCGGTAATCTGCATCATGGCCCAGAGGCTGGTGCGTAAGACCTGCCAGAAATGCAAAAAAATCGAAAAAATCCCGGTCCAGACATTCATCGATGCGGGCTTCACACCTGAAGAGGCGGCCACGGTCGAAAGCTATAAGGGCGAAGGGTGTGAAGTCTGCAACCGTACCGGGTATAAAGGCAGGGTCGCGCTGTATGAGGTCTTGCCGGTGAAAGATGAGATCAAGGAACTGATCCTCCAAGGGGCCTCGGTGATGGACATTAAAAAGCTGGCCGTAAGCCTCGGGATGAAGACTCTCCGGAGGAGCGGCCTGCTGAAAGTAAAGTCTGGCCTCACCTCATTGGAGGAAGTCGTTGAAAATACGTTCCCTGATTCTTAAATGCTCTATCGGGTAGTAAGAAAAAGTAAATTTTTTTGAAAGGGCTCTCCCAATGGCTAACCTCCATGACCTTCTCAAATACATGATTGAGAAAGGGGCATCCGATCTCCATATTACGACGGGTATCTCACCATCAATCCGCATCGATGGCAAGATGAAGGTGATCCCGGGGCTGGAACCGCTTTCGGGAATACAGACCAAAGACCTCTGTTACAGCATTCTGACGGATGCGCAGAAGCACAAGTTCGAGGAGAACAGCGAGCTCGACCTCTCGTTCGGCGTGAAGAACCTTTCCCGGTTCCGAGCAAACATTTTCGTGCAGCGGGGAGCTGTGGCCGCGGCAATCAGAACCATTCCCTTCAAAATAAAAACATTTCAGGAGCTCGGCCTTCCTACAGTGGTGTCGGACCTGTGCAATAGACCGAGAGGCCTCGTGCTGGTTACCGGCCCTACCGGGAGCGGTAAATCGACGACACTGGCGTCAATGATTGACAAGATCAACAGTGAACGGCAGGAGCATATCATCACGATCGAGGATCCCATCGAATACCTGCACCCGCACAAAAAATGTGTCGTTAACCAGCGTGAAGTCAACGCAGATACCAAATCGTTCAAGGACGCATTGAAATATATTCTCCGACAAGACCCTGATGTCGTGCTCGTGGGAGAAATGAGGGACCTTGAGACCATAGAAGCCGCCCTGACCATCGCAGAAACAGGGCACCTTACCTTTGCCACGCTCCACACGAACTCCGCCGCGCAGACCATGAACCGCATCATCGATGTTTTTCCGCCTCACCAGCAGTCCCAGGTGAGGGCGCAGCTTTCCTTCGTCCTTGAAGGCGTCATGTCGCAGCAGCTTGTGCCGAGAACCGGCGGCGGAAGGGTGCTTGCGCTTGAGGTCATGATACCGAACGCTGCTATCCGCAATCTCATCCGTGAAGATAAGATCCATCAGATTTACTCGATCATGCAGACCGGCCAGTCAAAGTTCGGCATGCAGACCTTGAACCAGAGCCTGTACGATCTTTATGTTAAAAAGCAGATATCCTATGAGGACTGCGTCGGGCGGTCATCGAACGTTGACGAACTTATCCAGATGCTTGGGAGGTCAGGACTGGCCAGCACCCAAACGGCTCAGAAGGAATATCGATGAGAGAACGCGCATTCTATAGATTCGATGTGAGGTGAACATGGCAACGGTTTTCACATGGGAAGGGAAAACGCGCCAGGGAACTGTTCAGAAGGGCGAATTGGCTGCGAACACCAGGGAAGAGGTCTTCGCGCTCTTGCGCAAACAGAATATCCTGCCGATCAACGTAACGTCAAAGCCCAAAGAATTAAAACTGAAGTTCGGCGCACCGAAAGTCACGGACAAGGACATTGTGATTCTTACCCGTCAGCTTGCCACGATGATTGATGCGGGATTGCCGCTTGTCCAGTGTCTTGATATCCTCGGTGGTCAAACAGAGAACCAGACCCTTGCAAAAATTATCACCCAGGTGAGGGGTGACGTTGAGAGCGGATCAACGTTTTCCGACGCACTGAAAAAGCATCCCAAGGCATTTGATAATCTCTATGTGAATATGGTGGCGGCAGGCGAGGCGGGCGGTATTCTGGACACCATCCTTCAGCGGCTTGCTGCGTATATGGAAAAGTTCGCAAAGATAAAAAAGCAGATAAAATCTGCAATGGTCTACCCCTCGGTAATCCTTTTTGTGGCTGTGTCGGTGGTGGCGCTCCTCATGGTTGTTGTTGTGCCCATGCTGGGCGCCATGTTTGCCGAGTCGGGTCAACTGCTGCCTTTGCCCACCCGCATTGTGATCGCAATCAGCAATTTTCTAAAAAGTTGGGGCGGTTTGATCCTTCTAATTTGTATCATAGGGTCTGTCGTATCGTTGGTGCAGTGGAGGAAAACGGATAAGGGATTGAGAATGACCGATGCTTTTGCACTCAAGTTGCCTGTCATGGGCGATTTGATACGAAAAGTGGCTGTCGCCAAGTTTACTCGCACGCTTGGCACGTTGCTTACAAGCGGTGTCCCTATTCTTGAAGGGCTATTGATCGTTGCGCGTACCGCTGGCAATAAAGTTGTAGAAGAATCCATTGTCGCTACCAGGCAGAGCGTGAGCGAGGGCAAGACACTTGCCGAACCGCTCAGTAAGTTCGCGGTTTTCCCCCCCATGGTCAATCAGATGATAGCAGTCGGTGAGGCAACGGGCGCTCTGGATAATATGCTCACCAAGATCGCGGATTTTTATGACGATGAAGTTGACGGTGCCGTGTCGACCCTGACCTCTATGCTGGAGCCCATGCTCATGATTTTCCTCGGCACGACTGTTGGTTTTGTGATCGTTGCAATGTACATGCCGATATTCCAAATGGGCTCGACAATGGGAAAATAATATTCGTGACCCAAGATTTCTCAAGAGAGGAACATAATGATCGTATAAAGTGGCTGATGGTAAGCAGGATTGTCCTTGTCACTTTTCTGCTCGGCACACTCATCTTCTTTCAGCAAGAATATAGAATCTATCAATTCCAGACGGTCTACCTTTACTATTTCGTTCTGTCGGTCTACGTGCTGACAGGCATCTACTGGTACCTGCTGCAGAAGTTCCAGGACCTTTCTTTTCTCGCCTATCTTCAAATTTCCGTAGATATCCTCCTTGTCACGTATCTCGTTTATCTCACCGACGGGATCGATAGCGCCTTCTCGCCCCTCTATCATTTGACGATTATTTCAGCAAGCATCATCCTCAATCGCCGCGGAGGATACCTTGCCGCTTCCCTCTCGAGCATTCTGTACGGCGGCATGCTCGATATGCAGTTCTATAGCATGCTCGGCCTTGTCCGGAGCCTGAATTATACCGCCATGCAGGTTTTGTATCTGGTTTTCATCAACATCCTTTCTTTTTACACCGTTGCCTTCTTGAGCGGTTATCTGTCTGATAGACTCCTAAAGACCCACCAGGAACTCCGCGCAAAGAGCATGGATTATGAGGGCCTGAGGACCATGCAAGATCATATCCTGAAAAGCGTGAGGAGCGGCATCCTCACCATGGACCTGGAGGGCAAAATAACATCCTGCAACCCTGCAGCTGAATCTATCACCGGATACACCTACACGGAGCTCAAGTCACGCTGGCAGGATCTCTTCGGGAGCAGCATCAAGAGCCTATTTGGCCATACGAACGACCTCATGGAGCGCCCATTCCGCTTTGACGGACCGATCGTTAAGAAAGGCGGGGATACGGCCATACTCGGAACGTCCGTATCTCTGCTCAAAGACGACAAGAACACCGTTCATGGCATTATCCTTATTTTCCAGGATATCACCAAGCTGGTCGAGATGGAGGAGAAGGTCAGGAGACAGGAACAACTCGCCGTGGTCGGCAGCCTGGCGGCCGGCATAGCGCATGAAATACGAAACCCTCTCGCATCATTGAGCGGGTCGATTCAGATACTGCAGGGTGAACTTGACCTCAAAGGGGACGACAAGCACCTCATGGATATCGTGGTCCGTGAAACAGACCGTCTCAACACGATCATCTCGGAATTTTTGGATTATGCTCGACCTCAAACCGCTCACGCTGAAAAGATTCTGCTCTTCCCCCTTCTTGAAGAGACGATCACGCTCCTGAAAAACAGCCGTGATTTCGGAGAGGGGCTCACCATTAGAGCACAGGTGGACCCGCAGGTAGTCATACAAGGTGACGCCCAGCGGATGCGTCAAGTTTTCTGGAATCTCTTGATAAATGCTTGCCAGGCGATGCCGGATGGTGGCGAGATAACGGTGAGCGCTATGCCGATGTCACGCAGTGGTGGCGACTCCGGATGGTGTGAAATCGTCATAAAGGATATGGGCTGCGGGATCGCCCATGAATACCTTGATAAAATATTCGATCCATTTTTTACGACGAAGATGGGCGGCACAGGCCTCGGACTGGCGATTGTGGAACGGATCATTGAAGATCACGGAGGCATCATTGATGTTGAGAGCGAGACCGGCAGAGGAACGAAATTCCGTATCAGACTTCCTGTGCTGCAAGAAGCTGTCCCTCTGCTAACCAGGAGCGGCAGCAACACGGACCAACATGGTTAATGGTATGCGAGACTATGAGCAGAATACTTGTCGTTGATGATGAGCAGAGCATGCGGGATTTCCTCTCGATCATGCTGAAAAAAGAAGGCTATGATGTGGTTGCGGCCGAAAATGGCGGCGGTGCGCTCAAAGCGGTCCAGGCCGAGATCTTCGACCTCGTGATCTCCGACGTGAAGATGCCCGGTGTTGACGGTATAGAGGTCCTGAGGACGGTCAAGGAGATATCTCCGGAGACCGTGGTGATCATGATCACCGCCTTTGCGACTACGGAGACCGCGGTCGAGGCCATGAAGCTCGGGGCGTATGATTATATCACAAAACCCTTCAAAGTCGATGAAATCAAACTGGTGATCCAGAAGGCACTCGAAAAACGCCATCTCAGAAAAGAGAACATTCTGCTCCGGAGAGAGATCGAGTCCCGCGCAGGGTTCGCAAACTTCATCGGAACGAGTGCTCCCATGCAGGGGGTGTTCTCTCTCATACGGCAGGTTGCGGATACCAAGAGCACCGTGCTCATAACGGGAGAGAGCGGAACGGGAAAAGAACTCGTAGCGAAGGCCATTCACTTCAACAGTTCGCGAAAAGGCGGCCCTTTTGTGACCGTGAATTGCGGAGCCCTTCCGGAGACCCTGCTCGAGAGTGAGCTCTTCGGCTACATGAAGGGTGCGTTTACCGGCGCAACCTCGAACAAACAGGGGCTGTTCGAAGCAGCCACCGGAGGGACTATCTTTCTCGATGAAATCAGTGCCACAACACCGGCGCTGCAGATCAAGCTGCTGAGAGTGCTGCAGGAACGCGAGTTCATGAGGGTCGGCGGGACCGTTGATATCAAAATGGATGCGCGGGTGATTGCGGCGAGCAACAGGGACCTCCTGTCCGAAGTCTCAAAAGGCGCATTCCGCGAAGACCTCTACTACCGTCTTAACGTCATCCCGATCCCTCTCCCCCCGCTCCGCGACAGAAGAGATGATATCCCGCTCCTCGTCGAATTTTTCCTGAAGAAATTTTCGGGTGGGAAGGAGCCGAAGAAGATCACCCCTGAGGCCATGAACCTGCTCATGAACCATCGGTGGCCGGGAAATGTGCGGGAGCTCGAAAATACCATCGAACGTTTGGTAATCATGACGCCCAATCAAATGATTAGCCTTGAAAACATTCCGGATAATATGAAAAGCGTACAATCAGGCCCTGAGCTTATTGCGACGGATATACCGGATGAAGGTCTTGAGATGGAAAAACTGCTTGAAAATATTGAGAAAAACCTCCTTCAGAAGGCTCTTGAAAAGACCGGGGGGGTCAAAACGGAAGCTGCGAAGCTACTCGGCCTATCATTCAGATCGTTCCGGCACAGACTGCAAAAATATGAATCCACCTCGTAGCTGCTAGAGTTTTCAATTGCAAATCTCGTTCGATTCCGCTACAATCATTCCCTCATGGCATACGAAAATTTAAGGGATTTCATGGCGCTCCTCGAAAAAGAAGGGGAGCTCGTAAGGATCAAGGCAGAAGTCGACGCCGAGCTTGAGATTGCTGAGATCACGGACCGGGTCTCAAAACAGAAGGGCGCCGAGAA
>DATJAO010000018.1:0-4459 GCA_035516175.1 Nitrospirota bacterium | reverse complement strand
CATTCTGAAATTCCATGAAGGTATGGATATAGCCGCCCAGACGGGAACACCTGTCGTGGCCCCAGCTGATGGTGTTGTCATCAAGGCAGGTTTCAGCACGGGGTACGGCAATATGGTAGAGATCAGCCACGGCTACGGACTCAAGACGGTCTACGGGCACAACTCCAGGCTCAATGTGAAAGTGGGGCAGCGGGTCAAGCGCGGAGATGTCATATCCTATGTAGGCGATACCGGGTCGAGCACTGGACCGCATCTCCACTACGAAGTGCGGGTAAATGGTCTGCCGGTGAACCCGGTAAAATACATGAACTAAGAGGTATTTGACTACGCAGGTTCTGCTCTAATCAAATCATTCCTATGGCTTCTCATCCGTTATTACATACTATACGTCCCATACATCCAAACATAATTGGTCGGGAAAAAGAGCGTGGGGGATATGAAGGAGGCTCTTTCCCTTTGAACTAAAACCGTGTTCCGCCATGAGGTGTCCAGACCAGGGAAAAAGGCACCCGCCGACAGCGGAAACAAGCAAGGAGGGAGTAAGCATTATGACTACCGGGAAAGTGAAGTGGTTCAACGAATCGAAAGGGTACGGATTTATCGAGCCGGATGGAGGTGGAAGGGATGTATTCGTACACTATTCGGCGATTCAGGGAGAGGGATACAAGACACTCGCCGAGGGTCAGCTTGTCGAGTTTGACATTACGCAGGGTGAAAAAGGTCCCCAAGCGTCCAATGTAATGAAGTCTTCCTAATAAGATTACACCTGCGCGGGCTCTGCGCACGGTTAACAGGCGTATTACCAATAATAAAAACCCCCCCGAGGTGCCCCCATCTTCGGGGTTTTTGTTTGGTATAGTACCAGATTCCAGCGATTTACATCTAAACAGCGTATAATATTTATGTCGTAGCCGTTATTCTTGAACGACTGCCGCGGATCCTTTATCCTAAAATTTAGCTATAAATTAATGTTGAAACCAGATTGGCAAAAAAAGAGGGGCATCGAATATTATGCTAAATTTCACGTACCTGTTAGGGTCTTTTTTCTGGCAGCATGTTGCTCGAACAGAACTTCCTTCATTAAGGCACATGCCTCTATGACCTTCGGATTCGAGACCCTATAGTAGATATTAACTCCGACCCGCCTCGTCGTCAGAATGCCTTTGTGTCTCATAACCGCGAGATGCTGGGATACATTTGCCTTGGATGCTCCGATGGCTTCCACCAGTTCGGTTACCGTCTTTTCTTCATTTTTCAGGGTGTTCAGGATCTCGATTCTCTTTGGGTTTGTGAGGGTCTTACAGATCTCGGCTTGCATTTCGAACAGTGATTTGTCGGTGAGAGTGGTTTTCATAGTGACTTTTTTATCATGTTCAGCATTTTATTGTCAAGTAATAAATAATATCCTTAAACAGTGTTTATCATAAAACAATGGTTATATTTTTTTGTTGTATTTAGTTGAGGAGCCCGAATAACTAATTCGGCAAGTGTGCCGGAGTCAAGGACGTGGAGAATGAAGCATAAATTAAGCGACTATGTGCTTCGGTAATAAGGGTGAAGGTTCTAGAGAATTTTTATATTATCGAGCTACTCCTTTTTGCACTCAGTGGCCTCCACCGTAGCATTTCTACAAATAAAGGGGTTTCACTGCCCCAGAATTGCATTTTCCCTTGCTCCGAGGCTTTTCGTTGACTGATAACCTTCAATCGGGCATCGAGCAGGTTTTGTGTCTGCTGATATCTTTCCCCTTGAATTTCCAGCTGAGAATGATTAAGATGAACGTTATACCAAGAACGACCGGAGAAAAGACAGATGATTGGAACTATCCTAAAGAAAATGATCGGAACCAAAAATGAGCGGGAACTGAAACGCATTCAGTCCCTCGTGGACAAGATAAATGCGCTTGAAGCTGTGATATCCGGTCTCGCCGATCAGCAATTACGGGCCAAGACATCCGAACTCAAGAAGCGGCTTGAAGGAGGGGAGACGCTCGACGACATCCTTCCTGATGCCTTTGCCGTAGTGCGCGAGACGTCGAAACGGGTGCTCGGAATGAGGCACTTCGACGTGCAGCTTATCGGCGGCATTGTGCTTCATGAGGGCAAGATCGCCGAGATGAAGACAGGCGAAGGCAAGACCCTTGTCGCCACGCTGCCGGTGTATCTGAATAGCCTCACTGGCAAGGGCGTGCATGTGGTCACGGTGAACGATTATCTAGCACGGCGCGATGCGCAGTGGATGGGACCCATCTACAACTTCCTCGGCCTCACCGTCGGTGTGATCGTCCACGGCCTCACCGACGAGCAACGGCAGGAAGCATATGGCGCGGACGTAACCTATGGCACGAATAATGAGTTCGGTTTCGATTATCTGCGTGACAACATGAAGTTCGACCTTGCGGACTACGTGCAGCGCGATCTTAGCTACGCCATCGTTGATGAGGTTGATTCGATCCTCATCGACGAGGCCAGGACGCCGCTTATCATTTCGGGTCCCACGGAGGAGTCTACCGACAAGTATTACAAAATCAACCGAATCATCCCGAGCTTGCAAAAGGACATTGATTATACAATCGAAGAAAAAACCAAGACGGCGGCCCTCACCGAAGAAGGAAACATCAAGGTCGAGCGCATGCTCGGCGCGGGAAACCTGTACGATCCTTCCAATGTGGACCTCGTGCATCATGTGCACCAGGCCCTTAAGGCCCACGCGCTGTTCCACCGCGACGTGGACTACGTCGTCAAAGACGGTCAGGTCATGATCGTGGACGAGTTCACGGGCAGGCTCATGCCGGGCAGGCGCTGGAGCGACGGCCTGCACCAGGCCATCGAAGCTAAGGAAGGGGTGAAGATCGAGAACGAAAACCAGACGCTGGCGTCCATCACCTTCCAGAACTATTTCCGGCTCTACGGCAAGCTCGCGGGCATGACCGGCACGGCCGATACAGAGGCAGCGGAATTCGCAAAGATCTACAACCTCGACGTCATCGTCATCCCCACACACCGGCCCATGATCCGCACGGACAACCCAGACTTCATCTACAAGACAGAACAGGGGAAATTTAACTTGGCCCTCAAGGAGATCGAAGAACGGCATAAGAACGGTCAGCCCGTGCTTGTGGGTACGATCTCCATTGTGAAGTCCGAGATCCTTTCAACCATGCTCAAGAAGAAGGGCATCAAGCACACGGTGCTAAACGCAAAGTACCACGAGATGGAGGCGGAGATCGTTGCCCAGGCCGGTCGGTATGGCGGTGTGACGATCGCTACGAACATGGCGGGTCGCGGTACAGATATCGTCCTCGGCGGGAACCCCGAGGGACTCACGCGCCAAGCACTCAAGAGCAAGGAATATACCAAAGAAGAGTGGGAAAAAACGCTCGCAGAGTTCAAGGCGCAGTGCGCAGCGGAAAAGGAGAAGGTTATCGCCGCGGGCGGACTCCATATCCTGGGCACTGAACGGCACGAGGCGCGCCGGATCGACAACCAGCTCCGTGGCCGTTCGGGCAGGCAGGGCGACCCTGGTTCATCGCGGTTCTACCTTTCACTCGAAGACGACCTCCTCAGGATTTTCGGCTCCGATCGAATCGCCGGCCTTATGGGCAAGCTCGGCATGGAAGAAGACGTGCCTATAGAGCACCGAATGGTTTCGCGCGCCATCGAGAACGCCCAGAAGAAGGTTGAGGCGCACAATTTCGAAATGCGCAAACACATTCTCGAATACGACGACGTAATGAACCAGCAACGCAAAGTGATTTACGAGCAACGCCGCCAGATCCTCGCGGGCATGGACCTCAAGGAAGAGGTGCTCGGCCTGGCCGAGGACATGCTCAACGGCGTAATAGCATTCTACTGCCCCGAGGATGCGTATCCCGAGAGCTGGGATATCACAGGGCTCAAAGACACGCTCGCGGCCAAGTTCTCATACCGCTTGGCCGGTATCGACCCACAGTCCCTTTCTCGGGAAGAGCTCAGCGAGAAGCTCTGGCAGGCGCTCAAGCAGAGCTATGATGATAAGGAACAGCAGATCGGATCCGAACTGATGCGCCACCTTGAGAAGGTATTCATGCTCCAGGCTGTGGACCACCAGTGGAAGGACCATCTCCTTGCCATGGACCACCTCAAGGAAGGCATCGGCCTGCGCGGCTATGGACAGAAGGACCCACTTATCGAATATAAAAAAGAAGGCTTCGAGATGTTCGAGGAAATGAAGCTTCGCATCGTTGAATCGACCGTTGAAAACCTCTTCAGGATCAAAGTTGCTGCAAAAGAACAGGGGCAGGAGATCGAACGTCGACAGAAGCGTCAAATTGCAAACCTCAGTTTTGTAGGCGCTGGCGCTTCCGCTTCCGCAGCGGTTCCCGCTCCCGTGCACGTTGGCCAGAAGGTCGGGCGGAATGACCCGTGTCCATGCGGAAGCGGGCTTAAGTATAAGAAGTGCCACGGGAAATAATACATGT
>DATJAO010000017.1:0-32198 GCA_035516175.1 Nitrospirota bacterium | reverse complement strand
CCGTTTCATGAACATATGCCTTGCCGATATGCCCTTCACCCACTTGACGAGCGATGAGATGCTTATGTGGGGAGGAGCCGTGATGAACAAATGGACGTGGTCTTCTCCGACGGCCATTTCGCGTATAGCGAAACCTTTCTCCTTGGCTACATTGGCCAGGATCCGCTTCAGATCTTCCGATACCGAGCCGACAAGCATTTTATACCGGTACTTGGTGCAGAATACGATATGGTACCCGATCCGGTATGTACAGGTCCTGTGATGCACGATGTCCATATGCATATGGTATCACAAAACACACAATCATGCAAAATTTGCATAGCATTTCATTATATCATATAGTCGCTTTCATCTCCCCTTTGAAAAGGGAAGGATTCCCGCTCCGTCTCTTAAGGGGTCTCGAGTTCAATTTTTCAACTCTTGAACAGGCGGACGGGAACCTTAAATTACAAGAACACGAGGTGCATGAATTATTCGAATGTCACGAAAGCGAAACCGCGAGCTTCACTCTTGGTATTCACTCCTGTTGTGTAATTCGGGATACTAGCCTTGAGGTTTTTCTTTCCATTTTGGTGCAAGAATTTACGATGTGCGTTACTAAACTCCCCTGTTTTTATGTCATTATAGAGGGGCAAAAGAGGCAGGGGATGCAGATTGACGTTGAAAGGGCGGGTAAATGTGGAAACATGGTCACCGGATTAAAATTCTTCGGATTTGCGTGCATCTGCGGAGATCGGCTTTTTGTTAATTTAGGCAGTTCTCTGCGTCTTTCCCGTCCTCGTGGTCCCCTGTTTCCGTTTCTTCGATGTACCCATCCGAATGCCGGGAGAGTCTAAAAAGGGAGAGCCACCTGGTCTCAGGTGGCTCCCGGGGAATAAGGCATTAACAGCCAACAGCTGCCTTAGGCTTTGCCTTCATCTCTTTGATCTCCTTCACGGTGCCCTTCTCAACCATGACCTCTGCCTTCGTGTCAGCCTTGACCTTGCTGAGGTCTACGCTCTTGTCGGCCTTGAGCGTCATGTCGGTGCTGGATCCCTCCGGACAGAAGGTAATTGTTCCTGCCTTTGCATCCACACCCTTGATGGTTCCCATCTTCGCCTCAGCGGCGAAAACCAGGGACACAAGCGATACAACCAGAACCACTACTGCGAGAACTGCTGCAACTTTCTTCATTGTGTTAACTCCTCCCTTTTAGGATTATAAAATATCATGAGCGCCTACAATACCACAACTTTAAAAAATACACAATTAAAATTTTAAATAAGGCGATTTAAGGAATTTGTAATCCATATTAGTATTTTCTCATAGAAGTAAACCATCTTCCCCACGATATCCATACTCTCCCGAGCTGCACAGCCAGGAGCGCTAACAATTTTTTCCGGCCAGATCTCCTTCCTCTCATCCCCCCGGATGGTTACCAATATCGACAGTCCGGACGCAATCATCGTCCCTGCCGACGGGCTGAACCTACTGGGGGTCAAGAGCATTAAAATGGTCGGTACATTACCTGCGTTTCGCTAATCGCTGCATACGGATTGCGGGCGCTTAAACAGTGGGTGAGCCGTTTGCTACAGCGCGCCTTTTGCCTTCAAGAGTTTCTCGATCTCCGAAATCTTTTCGCTGTGCGCCCTGCACTCCTCCTCGAATTCCGCCTGCATGTTCTGCGCCTTTTCCGCGCCGATATGCACTGTGGTCTTGCCGAACGTGAAGGAGTGCACATCCTCCAGGTCGCAGAGATTGTCCTTGTGGCGTTTCAACTCCTGTTTGAGCTCTTCAACGGTCATGTCTTCCAATTTCTTTCCCATACGGTAAACTATAACAGAGAGAATTTTCCTTCGTCAACTGAAAAATACAAATGGCCGACATGCCTCGAGAGCCTAGCGCAGCCCTTTGACATAGTGGTCCCGGGCAGTAGGGAACTCCTTCCGCCGCGTGCACGCGGGCATTTTCCTGTTGACAAGAAACGACAATTTTATTATTCTTGCATCTCCACAACACCACCCGCAGGAGGGAATTTCAGACCATGTACATCGATCAGCCGTTACGGCACTTCATGGACAAACTCGCGAGCAGATCCCCTGAACCGGGCGGCGGCAGCGTTGCCGCGCTCACCGGAGCGCTCGGCGCAGCGCTCGTCTGCATGGTAGCGAACCTCACGCTCGGCAAGGAGAAGTACAAGGACGTCCAGCCGCAGATCGAGGCGCTCCTCAAGGAATCGGAGGAACTGCGGGGAAACATGCAGGACCTGATCCAGAAGGACACCGAGGCCTACGGCGCGCTCTCCGAGGTGTATAAAATGCCGAAGAACACGGACGCGGAAAAGGCAGCACGCACCGTAAAGATGCAGGAGGCCCTCAAGAAGGCATGTCAGGTCCCGTTCGAGATCGGACTGAAGGCGCTCGAGGTGGCGAAGCTCGCGCAGCGGGCGGCAGACATCGGGAATGTGGGTGCCGTGAGCGATGCGGGCGTTGCGGTCCTCCTGGCCCAGGCCTGCGCCCAGAGCGCGGCCCTCAATGTCAAGATCAACGTCAACAGCATCAAGGACACGGCGTTCAATAAGGACACCTGGGCACGCACGCAGGGAGTCCTGAAGCAGGTGGCGGCGCTCGAAAAGTCCGTGATGGAAACGACGTATAAAAAGATGGGATAAATATGTCCGGGAAGGTCACGAAGACCGTATCGTCGAGCGTCTAACGACAACGTGATTTCAAAGACAAACATCGTAAGCAATGGATAGAACGGGCCCCGTCGTCGTAATGCGTTGCCAATAAAGCAACCAAGCATTTTTTTCAAACTTTCACGGGAAGGAGCAACTCATGCCGGCAAAACTCTTGACAGGAAAGGAAGTGGCACAGAAGATGGACCAGGACATCCAGAAGGATGTGCAGGAGCTTAAGGCAAGGGGAGTCAACCCTTCTCTTAGGATCATGATCGTAGGTGATGCGGCGGACTCGGTCACCTACGCCAACAGCGCGAAGAAAATAGCCGAAAAGAACGGTATCACCTGCGATATCGAGCAACTGCCGGGCACAACAAGCCAGGACGACTTCGTCAACACCCTGAAGCTGAGGAACGCGGACAAGAATATTAGCGGCATCATCGTGATGCGGCCTTTCCCCAAGCAGATCAGCGAGGGAGTTGTCAAGCACATTCTGGCGCCGGAGAAGGACGTGGACTGCTTCAATCCCGTGAACGCCGGCAAGATCATGGCCGGAGACATGACCGGCTTTCCGCCCGCCACGCCGCAGGCGGTGATGGAGATGCTACGGTTTTATCAGGTCCCGATGAGCGGAAAGGAAGCGGTCGTGGTCGGCCGCTCCATGGTCGTGGGCAAGCCCGTGTCAATGCTGCTCCTGGGCGAGAACGCGACCGTCACTGTCTGCCATTCGAAGACCAAAGACCTGCCCGGAGTATGCAAGCGCGCCGACATACTCGTTGCGGCAATCGGCAAGGCGAAGATGATCACTACGAATTACATCAAACCGGGCGCCACGGTCATGGATGTGGGAATCAATGTCGAGGGAGACAAGCTGTTCGGCGACGTGGACACCGAACCGGCAAAGGAAGTTGCCGGAGCAATCACGCCGGTGCCCGGCGGCGTAGGCACCGTCACCACGCGCGTGCTCCTGAAACATGTGGTAAAAGCGGCAAAACTGCAAAACTCGTAAGTCGTTCTGAGAACCGTGGAAGGATTGGACCGTTGAAATGAGCCTCAACACCTCAACATCCAAGCTTTAAACCCTCTTTCCCCTCCAGCACCGCTCCGACCACCTGTACCAGTTCGGCGATCCGGAACGGTTTCTGCACAAAGCTCCGCGCACCCTGCAAAATGAGTTCGTCCGCGTCTTGGTCTTGGCTGTAGCCGCTCGAGACGATCACCTTCACGCCCGGCTTAAGCTCCTGGAGCCTGCGGAACACCTCTCTGCCTTCCATGGCGGGCATGACCATGTCCAGGATCACAGCGTCGATCTCGGCGGACCGCTGCCGGAACACATCGATCGCTTCCTCTCCGCCGCCTGCTGTCAGGACCGTATACCCGTACCGCGTGAGAACGTCCTTGGCGAGTTGCTTCACCATGGGCTCATCGTCAACCACCAGGATCGTCTCCGATCCCCTTCGGAGGCCCACGTTGTCCTTCTTTTTGACGCACGTTTCATCGCTCATGCACGCAGGCAGGTTTACTTCGAACGTCGACCCCTTCCCAGGTTCGCTGAAGACCTGGATGAAGCCCCCGTGCTTTTTTATGGTGCCGTATGCCAGTGCCAGCCCCAGGCCGGTCCCCTTCTCCTTGGTCGTGAAGAATGGCTCGAAGAGGCGTTCCCGCGTCTCCCGGTCCATTCCCATGCCCGTGTCCGCAACGGAGATGCGTACATAATCGCCGGGCGGAACGTCCACAAAGAACTGAACGTCCCGGATCTCAAGGCGAACGTTCTCCGTCTTGACGGTGAGCGTTCCTCCCCGGGGCATGGCGTCGCGCCCGTTCAGGCAGATGTTTATTACGGCCTGCTGGATCTGCCCGGCGTCGCAGACGGCGTGATGCAGGTTAAAGTCCGCGGCGAAAACGATAGTGACGTTCTTCTCGATGATACGAGAAAGGAGCGCCACCACCTCACGGACGATGGCGTTCACGTCGGTCGGCTTCGCGTCATACTTCCCGCCCTTCGCAAAGGCAAGGAGCTGCTGCGTGAGCTCCGATGCCCGAAGCGATGCGGTTTCGATGATGTCCACATGCTGGTACACCGGGTTGTCCGGACGGAGGTCGGTCTTTGCCAGGGATGCGTAGCCCAGAATGGACGATAAAAGATTGTTGAAATCGTGGGCAATACCGCTCGCAAGCGTTCCGAGCGCCTCCAGCTTCTGCGATCGAAAGAGCTGCTCCTGGAGCTTCCGTCTTTCCTCATCGATCCCTTTCCTCTCCGTAATGTCCCTGATCACGGACCGGCTCATGACGAAATTGCCCTCCCCGTCATTCACTGCCGTCGCATGCATGGCGACCGGGAGGAGGGTACCATCCTTCTTAACCATGGTGAGGTCCAGGTTCCTCACATGGCCGGCTTTCTTCAATTCCGGGAACATCGCATGGCAAGTCTGCGCGCTGTCGTCCGAGAGAAGATCCTCAATGTACAGTTTCCCGATAGCCTCGTCGCGGCGGTATCCAAGCATCTGCAGAAACGTCCGGTTTGCTTCCACGATCAGTCCATTTCCCGCGAGGGAGTAATATCCGTCAGGAGCGTTGTCGTAAAGGTCGCGGTATTTTTCTTCGGACTCCTTCAGTTTCTGTTCCAGGCGTATCCGGTCCGTCACATCGTTCAGCGTCTCGATGGCCCGGATGACATTGCCTGCCGAGTCCTTTACCGGATAAGCGTGGCACTCCACGTAGATCTCTTGATCGTGCTTGTCATAATGGATGTGCATGGCCTGAGCAGGATTGCCGGTCTCGAACACGGTCCTGACCGGACAGTCATGGCCATTGTCCATGCAGTGCGAATCGAAATGGTGGGAGACCTCATAACAATACCTCCCAACGATATCCTCCCTGGACTTGCCGACCTGGCTGAGGTAGCCCTCGTTGGCGGTAAGGATGCGATAATCTCTGTCCATCACTACCACGCCTTCACCGATGCCTTCGAGCACGCTCGCGAGGAAATCGAGGGACTGCCGGTTCTCTTCCTCCAGCCTGCGGTCCGCTGTGACGTCGCGCATGACCTCGATCAGGCGCACAACCTTGCCGGCCCTGTCTTTGATGGGCGAGGCGGTGAGTTCGACGATTATCTCTTTGGTCTGGAGCGTGAAATGGCGGTGGGTGACCTTGACCGATTTGCTTGATTCGAACACTTCGCGGTACGGGCATTCACCGTCGGAAGATTGGCAGGGCATGTCCTGATGGTGCAGCATCTTGAAGCAGGCTTGGCCGATGACATTCCCGCGGGTATAGCCGTGCATCGCAAGGAATGAGTCGTTCACCATGCTGATGCGGCACTCACGGTCAATGATCATGATAGGATCGGTGATGCTGTTGATCAGGTCCTGACAATAACTGTCACTGTACATGCAAAGCGGTCCTTATTTAATCAAGACAGATGCCTATGGATTGGTTCTTGTTGCAAGACAGCATAACCTTAGAACCGAACCGGCGTGACAATTTATCACAAAAAATCACGCTATTCAAGCATATTCGTCATCGAGGAGAGTGATATCGCGCGGTTGCAAAAATTATTTGACGCGGGATGGTGCTTTCGGCCATGGATGTAATTTTGTTACTGATGAGGTCGAGGCTGTCCCCGTTTGACCGTGCTGTAAAGTACCTGTTCAGAAAAATAAAACCCGGCGGGCCTGCGGCCCGCCGGGTTCGCTGGTATGAATACCTCTCGTGAACCTTTTAAAAATAAAAATTCGCGCTGATCCCGACGGTACGGGAGCCGAAATATGTATAATCCTTGTGCGAAGTATTGTCGTCAACCGAACCAAAGCCTAATCCCACGCTCCCCTCGATGCTGAACTGCTTGTACAGGAAATATTCTGCTCCGAAAACCGCGGAGACATCAAAAGTATCTTTATCGATGCCTTGAATATCTATGTGCTCGGTCACATACGAGAGTTTACCTTCGACGAAAGGCGCGAACTCATCGATCCTGAGGTACTTCCTCACTCCCGCGGAAATGCCGAAATAATCGGCATCCAGGTCGCCGCTGCTGGCCTGAAGGCCGATCCCCGCGGTCAGAGCCACATCATTTGCGAGAAAATATTTGCCCGATATCATGATGACGCCGGTGTCCCCCAGCGAGCTGTCACCGAACCCCACATTGAAACCGAACGTGCCGGTTTTCAGGCTTGTGCCGGTGCCGGCGGCAAGAGCGCTGCCAATGCCAAGCACCATGACCATTCCCGCCACAATTGAAACGATTAAAAACTTTTTCATGGACATTCCTCCTGTTTGATTCACTCTGATCTATTCGTGTTCCCTCAATTTAAATCAAGGATATTGAACTGCAAAAGTGCCAGGTTTCTTGGAGATAAAAATAATTAAACTCCCCTTTGTGTTCTTCAAGTGGCCATTGTCGACTCTGGGCCACGGCTTTGCGATGAAATTTCCTTCCTCTTTTTAGCAGATGCAGAATGTTCGCGTGCTCAAAAAAATCCCCCGGAAGAAGTTTCCTCCCGGGGGATATTCATTATGCTTCACAGCCCTGCCGACTAACTAACAACCGGCATGGCATCATGGTGCAGTTAGAACTTGAAGCTCAGCATACCGAGCACTGCTGTTGAGTCGTCAGCGTCCGTACCGTCAGCATGCTTGTAGGCATCGCCATGCTTGAACCAGCCGACCTGCCAGTTCCAGGTCAGGTTGTCATACAGCTTCCAGTTGAGCTTGAAATCGACTTCTGTACCGAGCTTGTTGGACGTTGAAGTGTAGCCATTGAGAGCCGCATCTTCAACCGCCTGCAGATACCAGGCGTCCACGCCAATGTCCAGTTTCTTGGAGAGATGACCCATCACCCCCACATTCAAGGCCTCGGTATTGGCGAAGCCGGTATGGATGGCTCCGTTAGGCCCACCTGCGCCCATCGTGTTAAGAGCAGCAGTCTTTTCCAGGTATTCATAGATGAGAGTGTAGTGCTGGTCATTGTCCATGACCGTAATGATCTGATTTACATCTTTGGTGGTGTCACCATTAAGCTGCTTCAGACCGGAGCCATATGCCAGGGTGAAATTGACATCGAGCGCTTCCATGGGAATAAAGCCCTGCACCACAGCCTGGTAGCCCTTGAATTTTGAATCACCAGCAATCCCGTTGCCTAAAAGAGAATCCTCAACCTTCCCCAGCTGGTAGTCGACCTCAGCCTTCAGGTGCATCGGCCCTGTTTTCGCGGCATAAGACAGACCGATGTTGTAGAGATTCACCTTGTTGCTCGGAGCCCCAAAAATTGTGGTAAACACGCTGCCGCTGTTCGGAGCAGAGGCATCGGTTATGTCAATGCTCACGACGCCGTCGGCCAGCTTGTAGGCATCCAGAATGCCGTAAAAGTCAATGTCCTGATCGGGCTGACCGAGGGGTGTTACGTTTTCGCCCACCCTCACGTCATATATTGCGAGCGTGTTGTTGCCACTGCCATTGTAAACGACCCAGGCATCGGAGCCGTACTTCATGGACCGGAAGAACCAGCCGTTGCCAAGCTGCAGGAGCTGATGGCCAACCTTGACACCAACCGGAACACCGGGGATCATGAAATTCATCCATGCCTCACGGAGATCCAGGTGGCCCGCAGCAGCTGTGGCCCCGTTCCATGATGGTGAGGTTGCGTTACTGCCCTGGGGCTGTTCTTCTTTTCCGAAGGTGTCCCAGTCGTTCTCTATGGTTATTCTGCCGTTCAGGTAATCGCCTACCTTGGCATCCACATTGAACCGGACCCTTTCCTGAGTGTTCGTTGTACGGGCTACGTCATCTAAGTTGTAGAAACGCTCCCGGACATCGATGGTGCCGCTGAACGTCATGGCCACACCGGACGTAACCCCGGGTTCTGATTTAACGATACCCGGCATGGTCGTTTCTTCCTCGTGCGTGGCGAACGCCGAGGTACTGATGCAGGTCAGTGCCAAAACTATAAATAATACAACAAACTTCTTCATCGTTTATCCTCCCTTACTGTTAGGTTTTGTCCCGGGTTTGACCCGGAACGTTGCTGACTTCTTAAGATGGTAAAGCCAAAGGATGGTTCTGAAACGATGTTACGTTGTTGCTGTGTTGCTGCTGAATTAAGAGACCGAATTCATCCCTCCTTTCATACAGAAATCGCATTCGAATTCCTCAAGAAGAGCGAACAGCACGTTAGAGTCTGGCAATAGTGAAGTTCTGATTTTATGCTTGGTGCTTTGACGAGCGCAGGCCCGATCAAGCCATCGCCCGTAGCCGCAGCACAGCTGTCATCAGAGGGGAATAGATGTACGCAATATGGAGCGCTGATAGTGGATATCATCATAGACTTTGTAAATCATTTGAATCTACCACTATTACATGCTTCAAAAACTATATTGTTCTTACGTACTGAAAAAGGAGGTGCTGCAGGAAGTTGTTGAAAAATACAGCTCGAATATATCAAAGTTGTTTATTCAAGTCAAGAATTTTCTCTGTTACATATAAAACCACAATTATAAATCTACTATATTACAAAACTTTATCCACACCCTGTTCCAATTGCAACATTATGTGATTACTTTTCATGAGGAGCGCGATCAATACATCGAAAGTACCCTCATAAATACATATACTTTAATACTAAAATATTCAATGCTGACACTTCTGCGATACGCAAGGTGATACGAGTAGATTTTGGTAAACTGAATTATACCATACTTTCGAAGCTTCTCTTGTTTGCGTTCGGATATGGGATTCCGCATGACTCGTGGCCGCTTCTTTATTTAGTCGACCCCCCGTAGAGAGAACCTCATGGAGAAATATGATCGATGCCATGGAACTGATCTACGGTATGGCCTTCGCCAAGGCCAGCGATGAACTTCTTCCTCCGGTCTCCACGCCTTCTCTTTTCCGTGTCCTGCATTTCTCTCTTGCAAAAAAAATTCCCGTGCTATAAAGCTTTCGTGTCAGCCTCACCAACCCTCGAAGAACAGATCGCCATGGCGTGCCTTCCCTATGGCCGCCGACATGATATCTCATATCGGACTGGTCTTGTAGTGCAAGCGCTCGGCTCGGCAGCCGTGCTGCACGTGCTCTATCCTCTGGCGAGCCCCTTCTACACCGCAGACATCATGCTGTTCGAGATAGGTGTGCTCCTCTCCGCAAGCTACATCCTCATCTGGATTTCGTGAGTCAAGAGAATCATTTTAGGATCGCTGTTCATCGGCCTGATGCTTCAGGTGGCGGGGTGTTTCTTTGCGTCCGATCAGTATGCGGAACCGGTCCTGATCGCCGGGATCGGCTTCGTCTATGCGGGGTCCGCGTGGATGGCGGGCAATGAGGCGTACTATTTCGGTTTCCGCGAAGGCTGGCTGTTCATGATGCTCGGCTTCCCTGTCATGTTCCTGGCAAACCTTCCGGGCTGCGGGAACCGGATCTTCAATTAGCTCGGCTTCTCGATCCCGTTCCTCCTGCCGCACTCGCTCGCCGTGAAGACGCTCAAGCAGAAACTTCCGTCAACATGTCCCGAGAATATCTGTGGTGTGCCGGCTTGACGACAGAGCACGGAAGATAGTTGACAGACCACAAACCTTAAGAGAGCCGGAGATCATGTCCGTAATTTCATCCTCTTCCGCGCTCGACCGATTAAGAACATCTTCAGGGTAATAATCGAGGGCACATCATGCCTATTTGCTACTTACTGTAACTTGCCTTTATCATATCAAGATATTTAACAAACCATTCGGGGTCCACGGTATTGACAAAACAGAGTCTTTTCCCTCCCGGATCCTTGATAATGTTAGCCTTATCGTCAAGGAACAGGAGGAGACAGTCATTTTTATAGTCATACTGGTTGCCGAGTTTTTTCTCCTCATCAGACAGCTTCTTGGTGAGATCTATTTTAATGGGGATGAAATCATCCATGATCTTTTTTGCGATCGTCGGGTTGTCATAAACATTTTTTTGCAGTGACTCGCACCTTGGACATCCCTTGCCAAAATAGAAATCGACGATCATTGGTTTCTTCTCGGCTTTCGCCTTTTCCATGCCTGCATGTAATGAGAACCATTTTATCTCATCAGAAGAAAAGGCAAAGGAAGCTGCGCTCAGGGTCAATATGATCACCAACACATTAACTTTTTTCATTTGTATTTTCACCCTTTCCAATCTGATTTTATCAGGCTGCTTTTAAACTCTGTTCTATACCATTGCAGTGCTCTATGCGATAGAGAGTGTGAGCGAGGATACACCCATTCTGATCTGACGCACTCAACCAAACGAGCTTTACCGCTGTGTAGGTAAATTTTCACCGCCTAGGTTCTTGCCTTCTGGTAAAACTTCAGGTTTCTAAAAGGGATGTTACATCCTTTCGCGGGCTTTGTCTACTGCGATCTGTCTTCCGGACCATCTTATGCAAACCGCATCCGATTCAATCCACACCGTGCAATCTTTTCATGAAAATCCTTGATGTCAATCCCTGCATTCTGGGCTAGGCGGCTCGTGTTCCCGCCGTACAGCGTCGGGAGCGGGGAAAATTGCCCTTCTTCGAACCGCCCCATAGCGTTGGGCTTCACCGTCCTTAAGGGGTGGATATCGCTCTCAATCGAAGCGGCCGGCCTCCCTTACACTGCCCTCAAGGCGTTATGTAATGCCTGATGTGTCCGGTGGGTTAAGGAACGGATGACGCTTAGCACACCATTGATCTTAAAGAGATTTTTCTTATTCATCTGCTTCCGCTCCGGCCGCATATTGGTAATACGTATGCATTCCGAGCTTCAACAGGCCTTGCTCAATAAGGTGCCTGGCCGATTCCGCAATCTTCGGGTCGAATTGCGATCCCGATTCCCGTTCCAGCTCCTGGAGCACCTCCTGGTTCGAAATCGTGCCTCGGTACGGTCGCTCCGATATCATGGCGTCGATGGTGTCAGCGACATTAAGCACTCTTGCTGCAAGCGTGATCCTCTCGCCGGCGAGACCCTGCGGATAACCTTTCCCATCGTACCGCTCATGGTGCTGGTAGATCGCATTTATGATATCGGGAGCAAAGCCGATCGGTTCGAGGATCCTGATCCCGTGAGCGGGGTGGTCCTTCATGATGTCGAATTCTTCCCGGCTCAGCCGGCTGGGCTTGCTGATGATCCGCTCGCTGATGCCGATCTTGCCGACATCGTGCAGGATAGCGGCGATGTGCATCTCCTCGAGCTGCGAGGGGGTCATGCCGATGTGCCGTGCGATTGCCACAGCGTACTTGGCCACATTCGTAGAGTGCCACCGGGTGTACGGGTCTTTGGCCTCCACCGCCGCCACGAGCGCCTGTACCGTGCGGAAATAGTTTTCACGCAGGTCTTCGAAAAGCGACGCATTCTCCATGGCAGTCACTACCTGGCTCGACAGGATGAGAGCGATCTGGAGATCGCTCGTCGTGAATGGTACGCCGGAGAATTTGCTCACGTTAAGCACCCCGAACATCTTGTTCTTTCCGATGAGCGGGACGGACATGGAAGAAGAAGGCATATCCTCGCGATTGATGGCGGCCATAACCTCCGGTTCAGGATGCTTTCCTGCGGAGATAATGAGCGGCTTGCGATATTTGAGCACCATGCCGGAAACGCCCTCGCCGGACTTGCGCCTTGCCTTCAGGGCAATATCCGTCGGCAAGCCGTGTGAGGCCCGGATGAGCAGGTCCCCGCTAGACTCGTCGACGAGCATCAGGGAGACCCGGTCCACGGAGAACTCCTGCACGAGGACCTCGGTAATGATCTTGAACAAATGAGCAAGGTCGATCTCGGTGACGAGCAGCTTGCTGATCTCGAACAGGGGAATGAGCGCTTTCAGGCGTATATTTTCCTTCTGGAGTCTGCTGCGCGTCACAGCACGGTCCACGGCCCCGAGCAGTTCCTCCTCGGTGAACGGCTTGAGGACAAAACCGTCCACGCCGCGCATCAGGGACTCGATAGCCATATCGAGCGTGCCGTGTCCCGTGATGAAGACCGTCACGATGTCCTGGTTCAGTTGTTTCACCCGCTCAAACAGCTCGAGGCCGTCCATGCCCGGCATCTTGATGTCCGTGATCAGCAGGTCCATATCACTCCGAGCAACCTCCTCGAGCGCCCCCGTACCATTGGACGCCGCTGTTACCTGATACCCTTCGGAAGACAAGATATGGCAGCACAGGTCTCTGATCATGCCTTCATCGTCGACAACAAGTATCTTTTCACCCGCCATTGGATCTCCTTACGTATGACTCCCGGCGTCGATCACACCGGCAAGAGCACGCGGAAGATGGAACCTTCACCAACCTTGCTCTCGACCTCGATACAGCCGCCGTGGCTCTGAATGATCATGTAGCTGATCGACAGGCCGAGGCCTGTCCCGTCCCCCTCAAGACGTGTCGTGAAAAACGGATCAAATATCTTGTCGAGCTGCGCCTCGGGAATGCCGATACCGGTATCGGCAAATTCCAGCACCACGAACTCCTTGCCGGATACATCCTCGTGGTGTCGGCAGCGGATCGTAAGGCTGCCGCCGCCCGGCATGGCGAAGAAGGCATTATCGATGATGCTCAAGAACACCTGCTTTATTTCATCCACGTCGACCGCCACGGCGGGTATCCCTTCATGGCAGTCCATGATGACCTTCACGTTGCCCAGCTTGGCCTGACCTTTTGCGAGTTCCACCGCGTCCTCGATGAGGGTGCCGATATCAGCCCTCACGAGCCTTGGCGGCTTCCTCCGGCCGAAATCGAGCAGCTTCTTGAGAATTCCCCGTGTGCGCGACATCTCTCGCTCTATCATCTTCAAATGCTCTTTCTTCTCTGCCGGGATATCATCGGACTTGATCAGCAGCCCCGTGAGCTCCAGAACCTCGGTGAGGGGGTTGTTCACCTCGTAGGCAATATTGCCGGCAAGTTCGCCGACGGCCGCAAGCTTGGCACTCTGCACCAGCTGGCGCTGGGACCGGTGAAGATCCTGGGCCATGGCATTGAACGCCTCACTGAGTTTCCTGAAGCCGCTTCCATGAGCATCACCAATGTCCACCCGGTGCTCGAGTTCTCCACGGGAAACGCGCCTGATCGCCTCGAGCAGCTTCCGGAGCCTGCTGTCGAGGCTTTTCTCGAGGAGATATACCGCAATGAGTGACAGGAAGAACCCGACAAGAAGCGTGACATACAGAATACTCCGCACCTCCCGTATGGTGGACAGTGTCTCCTGGGTCTCCTGCTGCAATCGGCCATTGGCGGTAAAGGCCATCCCCTGCGTCATGGTAATGAGCTCCTGGCCAAGGTCCTGCGCCCTGTGTTCAAGCTCGTCGATCCTCCCTGGATTCGCCGAGACCGTGACCAGTCGACTTATGGCGGTCTTGTAATCATTCGCCAAATCACGCATCCCCAGCAGGCCCTGCGCTAGCTCAGCCGAATGATGGCACCCCACACAGGAATCCATGGCCTTTTCCATTTCCTGCACATTGCCTACGAGCACGTCCACATTCCCTTCACTCCGTAGCTTGCTGTGGGAGAGGCTGGACTGCACCTGCTGCACGCGGATGATGAGGTCCTCGCGGAGGATCTCAACCTGATGGAGTAGGATAAGCGTGTCCATCCGGTGAGTGGTCTTCGTGATGTACAACGCGGCTATCACACTTCCCATCAGGAAGATGAAGAGGAGCAAACTGAAACCCAGCAGGATTCGTTTTTTCATGTAAGACTCTTGTTCACCGTTATGCTACCGGGAGGCTTTTAAACCGGCTCCTACCTCGTTAGGCAGATTTACGAGATAGCTATAATCTTCGTCTTTAATCTCACTACAACCGTGGGCACCGGACCGGCGCTGCACGTCCGCCCCCCCTTCTCCATACCAGCGAGAATCCGCTTGAGAGCGATCGTGAGCCATGTCGTCAACATAACGATATGCCCGAATGCCACCCGCAGGCTTTTCCTAGCGTCTCTCTATCGACACGGTTCTTTGGTAGAGGGGCAGAACAATGCGGAAGATCGTGCCTTTTCCCGGCTCGCTTTCTGCGTCGATCCTGCCGCCATGGTGCTGGATTATCCGGTAACTGATGGAAAGACCAAGGCCTGTCCCGTCACGATCTTCCTTTGTGGAGAAGAAGGGCTCATATATCTTTTGCAGGTTCTCTGGAGAAATACCGGCACCCGTATCTGCAAATTCTATCATTGCCTCATGTTCCCCGACGGGTTGCAAACATATCCGGAGATCGCCACCCTGCGGCATGGCCTGAATCGCGTTATTGATAATATTGATAAAGACCTGTTTCATCTCGTTCGGATCCATGTTTACAATAGCCGGGGAACCATTATACTCTTCATGTATGTTCACCAGCGATGACTGCGCGGTCCCCTGCACAAATGCTACGGTCTCCCGGAGCGGCTGCCGGATGTCGGCAGGATGCAAGCGGGGCTTCTTCTGGCGCGAGAAATCGAGGAGGTTCCTGATGATCTTCCGCACCCTGAGTGTTTCCTGTTCCATCATTCGGAGTATCTTCTTTGGCGGCTCCGGTAGATCGAGTGTGTTCATGAGATGCGTGGTATAACCGAGCACGCTAGTCAGGGGATTGTTGACCTCATGTGCAATGTTGGCCGCGAGCTCGCCGATTGCGGCCATCTTTGTCGAATGCACGAGTTGTTCCTGTGCCGTCCGCAGCTCGTTCATTTTGCCCGACAGGTCGGAATAGAGCGATGCGTTCTGCAGGGCCGCTCCTGCAAGGCTGGAAAAAACTGTAAAAAGCCGGAGATCGTGTTTATCGAAGCTCGTTCCGTTCTTTTTATTGACCGCTGTTAGGAGACCCGTCATCGTGTTCGATGACCAGAGGGGAACCGTCATGATACATTTGATGCCGAGCGATCTCATGAGAGCGCTGTCAAGCCTGAAGTCGGTTTGCGCGTCCCGAATCAGAAGCGGCATTCCGTAGCTTGCGATCCAGTTATAAATTCCTCCGGACTCCAGTGGCATATCCATATCTTTAAGCGATTTCGCCCTGCTTCCGAACACCCCGAGATATCGTATCCTCTTCTGAGTGCTGTCAACAACCCCTATGGATATGGTATCAGCCTTCACGAGGTCTTCTGCGCGGCCTGCGATCTTTATGAGAAGAGTGTCCCGCTCAAGGCTTTCCATGAGATCGAGGCCGGCGGCATGAAGGGTGAACAGGTCCTTATTCCCGCGCGAGAGGCTTACTTCGCGCTGTTTCAGGGCGAGCGCCATCTGGTTGAACGCATGGCCGAGCTTGCTGATTTCGTCCCTGCCCTTGACGGGGATCGGGGATTCCCAATTGTGCCTGCTGAGTTTATCGGCAGCGTCACTGAGCCGTAGTATCGGCCTGGTAATGCCGACGGCGACTATCTGGCTGACGGCTATCCCGACCAGAAGGATGCCGAGCATGGCAATGGCAGCTTTTTTTACGATCTCCGCAAATCGCTCTCTGTATCGCTGACCCGAGATGCCGACCCGGATGAACCCGACCAGTTCGCTACCTGTCATCACGGGATGGGTGAGTTCGTACGCTCCCGTCTTTGTGAGAATGAAGACCGGGGCATTCATCCCTGCGGCTTTACAGTCTAACGATATTTCTTCTATCGCATTTTTTTTAGCGGAGGGAGGAATATTGGAATATGAATTGCTGTCAAAGAAAACATCCGATGCCGTGCTCCCGACGAGCAGGTTGCACTTGCGATCATAGAGCATCAGATAGAGCAGGTCGCTCCCGTACGGTGCCTCCTCATTGGATGTGAAGGCAGGTTCTATCTTTTTACGAATTTCATATCGGTTCCCTGTGATAATGTCATCAGCGGTTAACGCCGACAGTACCCTGGCCACATATAACGCCCTGCTCCGTATTTCCGCACTGAGGGCATTTTCCCCCTGCCAGAAGAAGAATGTCCCTACCAATAAGGCAACCAGGATGAGGGCTATGGACATCAGGAAAGAGATCCTGCATCCAATCCCGCCCCACCACCGGCCAATGGTTTGACGTATGGGTTCAGCCGCCATGGAAATTCTGTTCTTTATTTCTGCCATAAGGCAATAAGGGCTGCTCAAAGCATCTCGTAAATAGTAACATAAAAGCAACTAGCTGTAAACGCAATAAAAAAGGCAAGGGGTCATCCCTTGCCTGTGAAGAATTCATGCCGTCTATTGTATGATATCGGATAACCGGGTGTACCAGTCAGCTACAATTCGACTTCCCCTATCAGATCAGCCGTATACATACCTCGTTTACTGGTCTATGACGTCTTTGACTTTTCCGATCCTTTTTTTGCAGATGCCTCTTTTTGCTGACTTTCAATGAGTTCAATGACAGCCATGGGAGCGGCATCTCCTGCCCTGGTGCGCGTTGGAACGATCCTGGTGTAACCGCCATTCCGGGAGGCAAAACGCGGTGCGATCTGAGTGAATAGCCCGGTTACCACTGCTTCATCGTGGATGAAGCTGATCGCCTGACGTCTTGCGTGGAGGTCTCCGCGCTTTGCAAGTGTGATCATCTTTTCAGCCAGTGGCCGAATCTCCTTGGCCTTGGCCACAGTGGTCTCTATCTTTTCATTCTTAAGCAGCGCGGTAACGAGCATCCTGAGCAGCGCTTTCCGGTGCCCGGAGTCTCTCCCAAACTGCCTTCCTGCACATCCGTGTCTCATTTCAGTATCCTTACCCTACCCAAATAGATTTTTACGCCTCACCTGGTTTTTCCGCCAAAAGCCTCCTGGCCTCGGTAACGATTTTATCGTCCACTTTCATCCCCAGCCCGAGCCCCATCTCTCCAAGGATCTCTTTGATCTCGTTGAGCGATTTCCTGCCGAAATTCTTGGTCTTGAGCATCTCGCTCTCGGTCTTTTGCACCATTTCCGCAATCGTCTCTATCCCCGCGTTCTTCAGGCAGTTTGCCGCCCGTACCGAGAGCTCCAACTCATTCACACTGCGGAGAAGGTTCTCATTGAATGATGGCGCCTTTTTGATTTCCTCCTCCATCGCCTGGACCTCTTCCTCTTCCTCAGGAAGGTGAATGAAAATGGACAGATGGTCCTTCAGCAGTTTAGCTGCATGCGCCACCGCGTCATCCGGTCTGATGCTGCCGTCAGTCCATACTTCAAGGACGAGTTTATCGTAATCCGTCTCCTGTCCCACCCTGGCGTTTTCCACTTTAAAATTCACTTTGCGGATAGGAGAAAAGACTGAGTCAATCGGAATAACTCCTATGGGCTGCCCTGATTCCTTGTTCCTATCCGAGGGAACATATCCTCTTCCGCGTCGGGCTCGCATTTCAACTTCAAGTTTGCCGTTCTTATCGATCGTGGCAATATGGAGATCGGGGTTCAGAATCTCCACTTCCGCATCAGCCTCGATATCTTTGGCCATAACCTCGCCGGGGCCCTTTGCCTTGAGCGAAAGCGTTTTGGGCTTGTCCGTATGGAGCTTCAGCCGGACTTCTTTGAGGTTTAAAATCAGGTCCGTTGTGTCCTCGATAACGCTGGGGATGCTCGAGAACTCGTGCTGGACACCAAAAATCCTCAGCGAGGTAATTGCTGACCCTTCAAGCGATGACAGGAGAACGCGGCGTAAAGAGTTGCCCAAGGTCGTCCCAAAGCCCCGCTCTAATGGTTCAGCTGTAAATTTCCCGTACGTATCGGTAATCTTCTTAGGATCGTATTGAAGCTTTTTGGGCATCTGGAAGTCTTTCGCTTTTTTAAGCATGTATCCTCCATAACGGAGTGAATAACTTTTTATCTGACTATATGCACCGCGATGCCGGTGCGGCCATAATGAATTACTGACCTGCTGCGCAGTTCACGGACGTTGCCGAGCGCGGTATTTTCAGGTTACTTTGAATACAGTTCGACGACGAGCTGCTCTTTCACGGTAGGCAGTGTGCACTCATCCCTCGCCGGCAATCCAAGAACTTTTCCTCTGAACTGGGCCTTATCGATCTCCAGCCACGCGGGGAATCCGCGTTTCTCCACTGCCGCAAGGGTCTGCTGAATCTGGGCAATACTCCTGCTCTTTTCCCTTAGTTCTACCACATCTCCGGCTTTCAGCAGATACGACGGAATGTTCACTTTCTTGCCGTTCACGAGCATATGACCGTGGCGCACCAGCTGCCTTGCTTCCTTCTTGGAGCCGGCGAAGCCCATCCGCTGGATGACATTGTCAAGCCTTCTCTCCAGAAGCTGAAGAAGGTTGTCGCCGGTAATGCCTTTCATCCTTTCAGCTTTCTCAAAGTAGCCGCGGAACTGCCGCTCGAGCACGCCATAGACGCGCCGGATCTTCTGTTTTTCCCGGAGCTGTAAGCTGTACTCAGACTGTTTTATTCTGGCCTGTCCGTGCTGTCCCGGCGGATAGCTCCTCCTGGTAATTCCGCATTTATCTGTGTAGCAGCGTTCGGCTTTCAGAAAGAGTTTGGTCCCCTCTCTCCTGCAGAGCTTGCAGACTGATCCAATATACCTTGCCAAGTGATTCCTCCTGTGATGGCCGTGTTTCTAAACCCTTCTCCGCTTCGGCGGCCTGCACCCGTTGTGCGGGATAGGCGTTACGTCTTTAATAGCAACGATTTCGAGGCCGGCGGCCTGAATCGACCTGATAGCCGACTCCCGGCCCGTACCTGGACCTTTTACATATACCTCAACCTGTCGCATGCCGTGCTCCATGGCCTTCTTGGCAGCCGTTTCTGCTGCCAGCTGAGATGCGAAGGGCGTGCTCTTTCTCGATCCCTTGAATCCCTTATTGCCGGCGCTCGACCAGGTAATCACGTTCCCTGCCGTATCAGTGATGGTCACGATCGTATTGTTGAATGACGCATGGATATGCGCAATCCCGTTGGCCACATTCTTTTTTTCTTTCCCCTTCTTGGCCATCTTCCCTCCTCATCGTATGCCTAAAACAGCTGCGGCAGCATCCGCAACCTTGTCCGCGTAGAAGCTTATCGCCTTACTTCTTTGCCAGGCTTTTTTTCTTACCCCTGCCTGCCATCGCGGACTTCTTCGGTCCTTTTCTCGTCCTTGCATTCGTCTTCGTGCGCTGCCCGCGTACCGGCAATCCCCTGCGATGACGGAGTCCGCGGTAGCTTCCGATGTCCATCAGCCGTTTGATGTGCATCGTCACGTCTCTGCGGAGATCTCCCTCTACCGTATGGTCGCGATCAAGGATAGTACGGATCTTGACAATATCAGATTCCGTCAGATTGCCGCTCTTGGTATTGGGATCAATACCTGCTTCCGTGAGAATCTTCTTCGCAGATGTCGGCCCTATCCCATAAATATAGGTCAGCCCAATCTCAATTTTTTTGTCCTTCGGTAGATCAACACCGGCAATTCGTGCCACATTTCCTCCTCATAAAGCTCATAGCTCTTGGCTCGCGGTTTACGCTATACGAAGCTATCCGCCATGACGATGAGCCAAGACCCACTTTATCCCTGCCGCTGCTTATGACGCTTATTATCACAAATCACTCGCACAATCCCTTTGCGGCGGATGATAGAACATTTGGGACATATTTTCCTTACAGATGAGCGAACTTTCATAGGTCTTTCTTCCGTTCTTCGTGTATTTATTCTATCCTGACAATATCAATCAGGCTGCTATTTGAACCGGTAGGTGATCCTGCCTCTCGTCAGATCATAGGGGCTCAGTTCCACGGTGACCTTGTCCCCCGGTAGTATCTTGATGAAATGCATCCGCATCTTCCCGGATATGTGAGCGAGTATCTTGTGCCCGTTCTCAATCTCAACACGAAACATGGCGTTGGGGAGTGTCTCCAAAACCGTCCCCTGTACTTCTATGGAATCTTCTTTCGCCATATCCTGACTTCCCTCAAGTACCCTGCGGCAACCAACCCTGCAATGAACGCCTATTTCTTCGAAAGGACCCACGGCCCTTCGGGCAGCACCGCTATCGTATGCTCGAAGTGCGCAGAAAGGCTCCCATCCACCGTGACCGCCGTCCAGCTGTCTTCCTTGACCATTGTCGCGCTGCCACCGATGTTCACCATCGGTTCTATCGCGAACACCATGCCGGGCTTTATCCTAAGGCCCTGGCCGCGCTCACCGAAGTTCGGGATTTGTGGCTCCTCGTGCAGGCTTCTTCCGATTCCGTGGCCGACGAACTCGCGGACCACGGAGTAGCCATGCGATTCCACATAGCTTTGTACGGCATACGAAATATCGTAAAGCCTGTTCCCCGCCGTTGCCTGTGCAATACCCCTCGAGAGGGATTCCTCTGTTACTTTGATAAGCCGCTCTGCCTCGGGCGACACTTCGCCGACAGGAAGAGTAATTGCCGCATCCCCGTAAAATCCGTCGACGATCGCTCCGACGTCTATGCTGATGATATCACCTGGCCTGAGAATGACCTCTTTAGATGGAATCCCGTGTACGACCTGATTGTTCACCGACGTACAGAGCGTCTTTGGATACCCCCGGTAGCCCTTGAATGCCGGCCGGGCTGCCGCTTTTACAATAGAGCGTTCGGCGAACTCGTCCAGTGTTTGGGTATTCACACCTGGGCGGACCAGCTCGCGTATACCATCAAGAACATCCGCAACAACAAGACAGGCGGCCCGTATCTTTTCTATCTCCTGAAGGGACTTGAGAATAACCATGCTACACCCTGGCCCTATCGTCTCCCCCTGATCGAAACGCCCTTCAGGAAACCTCCATAGTGTCTCTGAATTAAATGCGACTCTATTTGTGATACGGTATCGAGCGCGACCCCTATCACGATCAGGAGCGATGTCCCTCCAAAATAAAACGGTACATTAAATGCCCGGTAAAATATGTCCGGTAGAACGCAGACCGCGGACAGATACAGTGCGCCGCCGAGCGTAATGCGTGTGAGCACGCGGTACAGGTAGTCCGATGTTTTTTTGCCGGGCCTGATCCCCGGGATAAAGCCGCCGTATTTTTTCAAATTATCGGCGATGTCCACCGGGTTGAATACGATCGCCGTATAAAAATACGCAAAGAATATGATCATCGCAACGTAGACCGTCGTATACAGCAGCTTCCCCGGAGAAAGCTGCTGGGCTATCGACTGGATCCAGCCCACTTGTGCGAAGCCGGCAATCGTCGCCGGGAACAACAGGATCGAGGACGCAAAAATAGGCGGAATCACCCCTGAGGAATTGATCTTGAGCGGCAGGTGTGTACTTTGCCCCTTATAGATTTTTCTTCCAACCATCCGCTGTGCGTACTGGATGGCGATCTTCCTCTGACCACGCTCCATAACAATAATGGCGGCCACCACCGCAATAATCAACGCAATGATAATGAAGACCATGAAATACGGGATTTCGCCGGACCTCACGAGCCCGATGGTGTTAGCGACGGCGTTGGGGAATCTGGACACAATGCCCGCAAAAATGATCAGGGATATCCCGTTGCCAATTCCGCGCTCGGTGATCTGCTCGCCAAGCCACATGATGAAGGTGGTTCCTGCGGTAAGCGTGATCATCGTCATAAGGCGGAACGACCACCCCGTTGATTCCACGAATGCCCCGCCGCCCATTTTCTCGATGCCGACCGCCATCCAAAAAGACTGAAAGGCCGAGATCAGCACCGTGCCGTATCGGGTATATTCAGTAATCTTTTTACGGCCCGCCTCGCCCTCTTTCGCCAGCGCCTGAAGCCGCGGAATAACGACGGTAAGAAGCTGGAGAACGATCGAGGCCGTGATGTACGGCATGATCCCGAGCGCAAAGATCGTCACCCGTGAAAGGGCGCCACCCGAAAACATGTCAAAAAATCCCATCAGGCCGGAGGCTGCCTGATGCAGGTATTGGCTCAGTGCCTCGCCTTTTACCCCCGGCGTCGGGACGTGTGCGCCGACACGATAGACTCCAAGCATCATCAGGGTAAAGAAAATGCGTTTCCTGAGCTCGGGGATATTAAATATGTTCTGCAAGCCGGCGAACACGGGTTAGATCACCTCGGCCTTCCCGCCTGCGGCCTGTATTTTATCAAGAGCGCTTTTGCTGAACTTGTGCGCACGCACGGTAAGTTTGGTCTTGATCTCACCCATTCCGAGCACCTTTACCCCTGCCTTCATATCCTTGATCAGTCCCTTCTGCTTGAGTGCCTCGGGGGTAATAGGATCGGTACCTGCCATCTTATCGAGATCGCTCAGGTTCACGACAGCATACTCCCTGCGGAATATATTGGTAAAGCCTCGTTTCGGGATCCTGCGCTGGAGAGGCATCTGGCCGCCTTCGAAGCCCGCGGGCTTAACACCGCCGGAACGTGCCTTCTGACCCTTATGCCCTTTCGTCGAGGTCTTGCCGTGGCCTGAACCAAACCCTCTGCCAACCCTTTTTGCTTTTTTTGTCGCGCCTTTTGCAGGCCTTAGTTCTTCTAATCTCATAATTTGCCCGTTACCGTCAACTCGCGTATTTTTTTAGTATGCAAAATATTTTACGTTATGCTTCCTCTACCTTGACCAGGTGAGAAATCTTATTGATCATCCCGCGTATCTGTGGCGTATCCTCGCGCACGACGGAATGGTTAAGCTTCCTGAGGCCCAGCCCAACGAGGACTACCTTATGTTTCCCCGGTCGTGCAATCGCGCTTTTTACGAGCGTAATTTTGAGTTTTTTCGCATCAGCTTTTGCCATGCCTATACAAGCTCCTCTACGGTTCGGCCCCGGAGTGCGGCCATCTGCTCTGCGCTCCTCAGTCTGGTCAATCCATTAATCGTTGCGCTGACGACGTTGTGGGGGTTGCTGGAGCCGAGGGATTTGCAGAGCACATTTCGGACGCCCGCAACCTCAAGCACCGACCTGCTCGCACCGCCCGCGATCAATCCTGTGCCCTCCGATGCCGGCTTGAGCAATACCCTGCCCGCGCCGTAATGACCAAGCACTTCATGGGGGATCGTGTCGCCCTTCAGTGATATCTGAATCATGCTTTTCTTGGCGCGCTCTACCGCTTTCTTGATGGCTACTGGCGCCTCAGCTGCCTTGCCCTTGCCAACGCCGACCTTTCCCTTGCCGTCACCGACGACAACGAGGGCACTGAAATTAAATCGTTTTCCACCCTTGACCACCTTGGCTACCCGGTTCAAGTAGACAAGTTTATCTTTCAGGCCGTCGCCTTCTTCCGCTTCTTTGTGATATCTCTCTGCCAATGCCGCCTCCGCAATAATTGCCCGTTGTTAAAAACTTAATCCTTTTTCGCGCGCTGCGTCCGCCAGCGCTTTGACGCAGCCGTGATACTTATAACCACCGCGGTCAAAAACGACATTTTTTATATTCTTTTCAAGAGCCCGCTCCGCGATGTTCGCGCCCACCTTCTTGGCGGCAGCCACGTTTCCGCAGTGCTTCATGCCTGTCTGAACATCCTTTTCTGCCGATGACGCGGCAATGATGGTCCTGCCATTCGTATCATCGATAAGCTGCACATAGATGTGACTCAGGCTCCTATAGACGCTCAGCCTCGGTTTCGCAGCGGTGCCGAACACCTTTCTGCGTATTCTTTCATGCCTTCTCTGTCTGGCTTTTATTTTGCTTTGTGCCACATTCACTCTCCATCATGCTAATTGCCGATGATGACGAAAAGCCATCATCCGCAACTCAAAATCCTGATCCGACTTTCTACTTACCGGTTTTACCAGCTTTACCCTCTTTACGATGAATCACTTCGGTGTTGTACTTGATACCCTTGCCTTTGTACGGTTCAGGCTTCTTCATGCTTCTCAGGTTCGCTGCTATTTGGCCGACAAGCTGCTTGTCGACACCCTTGAGAGTAATCTGCGTCTGCTTGGCATCGACCGTCGCCTTGATCCCCTTGGGCATGGGATACATGATAGGATGGGAAAACCCGAGGCTGAGCATAAGGTTTGTCCCCTGCGCCGACGCCTTGAAACCAACGCCGGATATATCGAGAGTCTTTTCGTATCCCTTGCTGACCCCCGTCACCATATTAGCGATCAGATTTCTCGTTAACCCGTGCAGCTCACGATAGATCTTCTGGTCTGACGGCCGCTCAACCTTGAGCTGGTTGTTTTCCTTCTTGATCGTCAGCTTCGGATTTACGTTCTGGCTGATTTCTCCCAGTGGGCCTTTGACCGTTATTTTCCCGGTCTCGAACTTGGCTTCGACTCCGGATGGCATTTCTATAGGTTTTTTACCAACCCTCGACATTGACAGCTCCTGCATTCCTTATTGACGATTTCAATTGACCAAATCATTACCACACGTGGCAGATCACTTCACCACCAACATTGTCTTTTTTAGCCTGCTTGCCGGTCTGGATTCCCTTGGGCGTCGACAGGATGGCCGTTCCGAGCCCCGCCATGACCTTGGGAATGGCATCGTTGGCCGTATACACCCTGCATCCGGGCTTGCTAATTCGCTTCAGGCCCTGGATGACCGGCATCTCTTCGTCAGTATATTTGAGATACACCCGGATCAAACCCTGCCGGCGGTCCTTAACCAATTTTACGTTCTTAATATAGCCCTCATCCTTGAGGATCTTCGCGATCTCTACCTTCAGCTTCGAAGAAGGGATGTCAACTTTTTCATGTTTTGCCTTACTGGCATTGCGGATGCGCGTCAGCATATCCGCGATCGGATCGGTCATCATTTATTCAAGCCCCTTTTGCCTACCAGCTCGCCTTGATCACGCCCGGGATCTCTCCCTTGAGCGCCCTGTTTCTGAAACAAATCCTGCACATGTCAAATTTCCGCAGATACCCCCGGGACCGCCCGCACAGCGGACAGCGGTGGTATGCACGCACTTTAAATTTCGGTGTTCTCGATGCCTTCGCTCTCAAGGACTTCTTTGCCATTATTCCTCCAACAAATCTGTCTGACCAGACTATTTCCTGTACGGCATTCCCAAATGGCCGAGCAGCGCCCTGCCTTCTTCATCGGTCTTTGCCGTCGTAACAATCACAATATCGAGCCCATGGACCGATTCGACTTTATCGAACTCGATCTCCGGAAATATCACCTGTTCTTTGATACCAACCGTGTAATTCCCCCTGCCGTCAAAAGACTTGGACGACACGCCCTTAAAATCCCTTATGCGCGGCAGTGCAGCGCTAATGAACCGGTCGAGAAATTCGTACATCCGTTCGCGCCTGAGAGTCACCATACAGCCGATCGGCATCCCCTCTCTGAGCTTAAAGGTGGCGATGGACTTCTTGGCACGGGTGATAACCGGCCGTTGTCCGGTGATCCGTCCGAGTTCATCAGCAGCATGGTCGAGGGCTTTAGCATTGCTAATTGCCTCGCCCATCCCGGCGTTGAGAACGACCTTCACCAGCTTCGGCGCCTGCATGGGGTTCTTATAGCTGAACTCCTTCATGAGAGCCGGCACCACGACATCATGGTACCGCTGCTTCAGTCTTGGCGTCGGGATACGCTCCGGAGCGGCTTTCGGGGCTGCTGTTTCCTGAGGACGTTCTGTGGATTTGGCCTCTTTCTTTGATCCCTTTGGCACCGTCTTCGGCTTTCCCGCCGCTTTCGGTGCCGCTGCCTTCGGTGCCGCTGCCTTCGGCGCTGTTTTTCGCTGATCGCCGTCCTTGGTCTCTTTGGTCTTGTCTTTTTTATCAGTCATCGTTCTTTTCCTAATTCACCAATCTGGACATCCCACTACACTAAAACCACCGCGCCGTCAATCGATCGTCGCGTTGCAGCTCTTGCATACCCTGACACGCGAACCGTCGCCCTGATCCTTCCGGGCCACCGTCGTCGGTTTGTCGCATTGTTTACAGATCAACTTCACATTCGAAGCGGAGATCGGGCTCTCTCTTTCCATGATACCGCCCTGCCGAAGCTGCTGGTTGGGCCGCGTATGCCTCTTGATCATGTTCAGTTTTTCCACGAGGAGCCTGTTGGTCCCCGGATAGACCGCGATAACCCTGCCCCGCTTACCCTTCTCCTTGCCGGAGATTACCATCACATTATCGTTTTTCTTTATCTGCATTTTCCTACATCCTGCTCTCAAGAGCTGTATTTATCACTGAATATTCACTACAGCACTTCTGGTGCGAGTGATATGATCTTCATGAAGTTCTTCTTGCGAAGCTCTCTTGCCACAGGTCCGAAGATGCGCGTCCCGATCGGCTCGTTCTGGTTGTTGATCAACACCGCGGCGTTCCGGTCGAACTTGATGTATGACCCATCCTGCCGCCGCACTTCCTTTGTCGTGCGGACGACGACGGCCTTCGCCACCGTACCCTTCTTGACCTGCCCCTCGGGGATCGCCATTTTGATGGCGACAACGATCACATCGCCAAGCGATGCATAACGCTTGCGTGTACCGCCGAGCACCTTTATGCACATTACTTTTTTTGCGCCGGAGTTATCGGCGACATCCAGTACCGTCTGCTGCTGAATCATATCTCATCCTCAGGAAAGAGTATCGTAAACATCCTATTGCTATTATTGGTTGGCCTTCTCAACGATTTCGAGAATCGTCCATCGCTTTTCCTTGGAAAGAGGTCTGGTTTCTATAAACCTGACCACATCGCCAACCTTGCACTCGTTCTTTTCATCATGGACCTTGAATTTCGTGGTCCGCTTCATGGTCTTGCTGTACCGCGCATGCGCGATACGCCTGGTGACCGCCAGCACCACGGTCTTATCCATTTTATCGCTGACGACCTGCCCGATATATGTTTTTCTCTTTTTAGCCTCGTTAGACTCGCCCATACTTTTCCTTTAAGACTGTCTTTGTTTTCGCGATATCCTTGCGCAGCAGTCTTAGACGCATCGGATTCTCAATCTGCCCCATTGCCTGCTGCACCCTTAAGTTAAACATTTCCTTTTTGAGATCAGCTGCCTTGGCAAGGAGTTCCTCACTCGACAGGTCTCTCAGATCTTTTGCACTTGTGCTCATACTTCAGCCTCCCGGGAGATAAACTTCGTCGCAATCGGCAGTTTGTACGCCGCTAAACGGAATGCCTCCCTGGCAACGGACTCGTCGACACCGCCCATCTCATACAGCACTCTGCCCGGCTTTACCACGGCGACCCAGTATTCCGGCGCTCCTTTGCCCTTCCCCATACGCGTTTCCGCCGGCTTTTTGGTAATTGGTTTGTCCGGGAATATCCGTATCCAGATCTTGCCGCCCCGCTTGACATACCGGGTCATGGCAATACGGGCTGCCTCTATCTGCCTGCTCGTAATCCAGCCCGGCTCGAGGACCTTGAGACCATACTCTCCATAGCTGACTTCCGCGCCCCGATATGCCGTGCCCGTCATCCTGCCCTTATGCATCTTCCTATGTTTTACTCTTTTGGGTGCTAACATTATTTCTGTCCTTTACTCACGCAATGGTCACAAAATGAATAGGCTACGCTGCCGCGGTCGGCGGTTGGAGCACATCACCCCGGTAAATCAATACCTTAACCCCGATCTGCCCCATCGTCGTTTTGGCCTCAAAGAAGCCATATTGGATGTCGGCTCGCAGGGTATGGAGCGGCACCCGTCCCTCGCGGTACCACTCAGTACGGGCGATTTCGGCACCTGCCAGCCTTCCCGCGCAGGTGATCTTGATCCCCAGGGCGCCGAGCCGCAGTGCGGAAGTCACTGACTTTTTCATGGCCCTGCGGAACGCAATCCTGCGCTCCAGTTGGAGCGCTATGTTTTCCGCTACAAGCTGAGCATCGAGCTCGGGCCTTCGGATCTCCTGTATGTTGATATACATCTGTTTACCGGTCATGGCCTCGAGGTCTTTCTTAAGCTTATCGACTTCAGCGCCCTTTTTGCCGATGATGATACCGGGCCGTGCAGTGTGGATATTGATCTTCGCCTTCTGGCCCGCACGCTCTATTTCGATCTTGGAAACACCCGCATGCATGAGCCGCTCTTTCACGATCTTGCGGATCTTGATATCCTCGTGCAGGAGTGCCGCGTAATTTTTCTGTGAAAACCAGCGGGAATCCCATGTTTTTATGATCCCGAGCCGAAACCCGACAGGATGAACCTTCTGTCCCATTATGCCTCCATAAATAATAACTATGCTGAGAGAACCAGTGTTATGTGACTGGTCCTTTTTTTAATCACATTTCCGCGGCCCATTGCCCGAGCCCGCATGCGTTTCATGGTAACGCCCTGATTGACATACGCCTTGGCTACTTTGAGCGAATCCGGGTCTCCCACCTTTTTCTGTTCAGCGTTCGCTACGGCGGAGTCCAGGAGCTTCTTGACAATTCGCGCGGCGTGAAGCGGCGTGAAGGTGAGTATGTTGATCGCGTCACCCACCATCTTGCCCCGGATAAGATCTACCACTTGTCTCGCCTTGCGTGGTGTGATTCGTATATGTCTTGCTGTTGCGCTTGCTTCCATTTAATCATCCTCACTCTGCATGAATGGCGCGGTCCGCGTGCTACGGTTTCGGCGCGGTCGCCTTTTCCGCGGCCTTTGAACCGCCATGGGCCTTAAACATCCGCGTAGGAGAAAATTCACCAAGCTTGTGGCCGACCATATTCTCGGTGATATAAACCGGTATAAACTTCTTGCCGTTGTGTACTGCCATGGTATGCCCGACGAATTCCGGCGTGATCGTTGATCTCCGGGACCACGTCTTAACGATCTTTTTATCCCCGGATGCATTCATGGTTTCTACTTTTTTCATGAGGCTCTCATCGATAAAAGGGCCTTTTTTAACTGATCTCGGCACCATACCCTCCGTTATATCCGCTACCTGCTCTTGGTTCTTCTCGAAATAATGTATTTACTTGTCGTCTTGTTATGTCTTGTCTTCTTTCCGTCGGGGAGACCCCATGGCGAACAACCCGGCCTGCCGCCCGAGGACTTGCCTTCACCGCCGCCGAGCGGATGATCAACAGGGTTCATCGCAACGCCGCGAACTCTCGGCCTCATGCCCATCCAACGAGCCCTGCCCGCCTTACCGATGCTGATGTTTTCATGGTCCAGGTTCCCCACCTGCCCTACAGTCGCCATGCACTCTGAACGAACCATGCGCACTTCCCCGGAGTTGAGCCTCAGCGTAGCATATTCACCTTCACGCGCCAGAAGCTGCACGGATGAGCCGGCGCTCCTTGCAAGCTGCCCGCCGGCGCCCTTCTTGAGCTCAACATTATGCAGCATAGTCCCGACCGGGATTGACGTCATGGGAAGAGCATTGCCGGGCTTGATGTCTGCATCAGGACCGGACATGATACTGTCACCGACCTTCAATCCCATCGGAGCAATGATGTAACGCTTCTCGCCATCAACATAGTGGAGGAGCGCGATCCTCGCCGAGCGGTTCGGATCATACTCGATATGCGCTACCGTTGCCGGGATACCGGTCTTGTCGCGCCTGAAATCGACGATCCTGTATTTTTTCTTGTGCCAACCGCCCCGGTACCGTACAGTTATCTTGCCGCGGTTATTTCTCCCGCCGCTTTGGCTGGTCTTGACAACCAGCGATTTTTCCGGCGTGCTCCGCGTCACTTCTTCAAACGTCGATGTAGTCTGAAAACGTCTTCCAGGGGAAGTTGGATTATAGGTCTTTACCGGCATTTAAGCACCCTCGAATATATCAATCTTCTCACCAGGCTTGAGCGTGACATAGGCTTTCTTCCAGTCCGAACGGCGACCTTGCCGCTGTCCCAAACGCTTCTTTTTGCCTGCGCTTTTCACCGTCGTGATGTCTGCCACTTTAACCTTGAAGATACCTTCAATCGCCTTGCGCACCTGCAGCTTATTTGAATCGATTCTGACCTCGAAGGTCAGGACATTATTTTTTTCCTTGAGCCGTGTTCCCTTTTCGGTTATCCGCGGCACCCGGATGATATCATAAAAATCCGTCATCATTTCCCGTACACCTCCTGCACGGAGTTCAAGGCATCCTGCGTCGTGATGAGGTACCGGTACTTGAGCAGGTCATAGACATTGATGTTTTCCAACCTCTGCACTTTCACTGTCGGGATATTCCGGGCAGCCATTGTCAGGTTCTTATTTTCTGCCTTGATGAGCACGAGAGCATTTTCCTGTATACCGAGGTTCTCGAGCAGCGTCGATACCAACTTGGTCTTAGGCTCTGCAAGATTGAGACTATCGATGAGGATCAACCTGTTCTCAGCAACCTTTGATGCGAGAGCATCGACCAGTGCCGCCCGTTTTGCCTTCTTTGGGATGGCATAAGAATAATTTCTCGGCATCGGGCCAAATACTGTACCGCCATGCCTCCAGAGCGGTGAACGGTTGCTTCCTGCGCGAGCCCTACCCGTGCCCTTCTGCTTCCAGGGCTTTTTGCCGCCGCCGCTCACGAGCGCCTTGTTTTTCGTAGATGCCGTGCCAGCTCTTCTATTCGCGAGCTGATTCAACACAGCGGCATGGACGAGATGCGACCGTACTTCTGTCGAGAACATGCCCGGAAGCTCCACATCCTTGACCTTCTTATTATTTTGATCAACCATTACGACTGACGGCATCTCAATAATCCTCTATTCCTTATTAATCAGCCTTATAGATAAGGAGCAATCCATTATCACCGCCCGGCACTGCCCCGCGGACGAACAGTAAATTCTGATCCGGCCGCACATCAACAATCTCTAAATTCTTTATCGTTACATTGACGGCTCCCATATGTCCCGGAAGCTTCTTGCCGGGCCACACGCGTGAGGGCCATGCGCTCGAACCGATCGATCCGGGCGCCCGGTTGAACATGGAGCCGTGCCCGCCGGGACCGCCTGCGAACTTATGCCGCTTCATGACGCCGGCAAAACCTTTGCCCTTGCTGACACCGCTGACGGCAATCAATTCGCCTTTTTTGAATATGTCTACAGTTACGATCTGCCCCTGCTCAAACTCGCCGGTACGAAACTCGCGGAGAAACCGATGTGGCTGTACATTCGACTTTTTAAAGTGGCCGACGAGCGGCTTGGTCACCCGCCCCTGCCTCTTCTCCTCTTCAAAGGCAAGCTGTACCGACTCGTAGCCGTCTTTTTCCGAGGTCTTCTTCTGGACTACCGTGCATGGGCCCGCCTGTATCACCGTAACGGGGATGAGCTCCCCTCCGCTGAAGTGCTGGCTCATGCCTATTTTTTTCCCGATAATTCCCTTACTCATTTCATATCCCTTCACCCGCGAGCCGGACGCAATTCTCATCGAATTCCCTGGGCTTCAGCGGTTGGTTTCAGAACAACTACAGTTTTATCTCTACATCAACGCCGGCTGCAAGATCAAGCTTCATGAGCGCATCCACGGTTTGCGGAGTAGGGTCCAGAATATCCATCAGCCGCTTATGCGTCCTGATTTCAAACTGCTCCCTGGACTTCTTGTCAACATGGGGAGAGCGGAGCACTGTCCAGCGGTTGATTCTGGTCGGTAACGGAATGGGACCTGACACCTTGGCGCCGGTCCTCTTGGCCGTATCCATGATCTCTACCGCAGACTGGTCGAGCAGTCTGTGGTCATATCCTTTTAATCGTATCCTGATCTTCTGTGTCACGTGCTATTCCTTCCCTCTTTACTCGATGACCTCGGTGATAACTCCTGCGCCCACGGTCCTGCCGCCCTCGCGGATGGCGAACCGAAGTTCCTTGTCCATCGCGATCGGGGTGATCAGCTCTACGGAGCAACTCATGTTGTCGCCCGGCATCACCATCTC
>DATJAO010000016.1:0-18502 GCA_035516175.1 Nitrospirota bacterium | reverse complement strand
CACATAGCTGTTGTAGTTGTTCTGGATCGAGCCCGACATTACCACATCCTGCGGGTGACGGAGGATGCCTGCCGTGCTGTGCATGTCAGGATGGCACGTGCCGCAGAAACCGGACATACCGGAGCCGTAGGCCGTGCGGGTCTGGGTGAAATACTCTGACCTGTTGTAGGAGCTGTTCACGACTGCTACCGGCGGGGGGCTAGAGAAAGTCACGCCGTCGACAGTGTCTTGGGCGCGGAGCAGGCGGTACACACCCGTTGCGAGCAATTCGCCAGTGGGTACGAATGTTGACGGTAAGGAACCATACGAACCGGAGGTCCAGATCGCGGCGCCAGTCTTGGCATAGGTGCCGCTCGGGAGCCAGCGGCCTTGACCGTGCATGTCATGGCAGCTGGTGCAGGCGAGTGATGCTGCCGGGAACGTGCCGCCCGGGGCCGTCACGTTGACTGGGTCAGGATTCGCAAGATAACCATTGTCATAACCAGCGGCTATGATGTTATGGCCGTGAGTATAGCCATAATTGGTGGCCGGAGTACCATGGGCCGAGAAGGAATAGGTCTTAGAGAGCCAGCCGAAGTCGCCGCCGGGACCCTCATTGTTTGGCGGGGTTCCCGCGGGCATGTCTGCGCTGGGGCTAGCGACATGGTAGCTGGATTGGCCTGTTTCGCCATGGCATGTCAGACAGGTCGAGCTGTCATCAACGCCTATCGTGAGATTCGCAGTTGCTGCATTGTGCATCTGGTGGCAACCCGTACATTCGGCGACGCCGCCGCTATGGAACGCGAAGCTGGCACCGCTCAGCCCGAACACTACCGCGGCTGCAGCGACAAGGATAAGGCTTAATTTGTAAATCTTCATGTAATCCTCCAAATTAGTTTTTGTGCTCCGGCAACCCGGCCGTCCCGCTTGCGGGACCCGTTGGCTTTGTGCCCCCACCTTGCGGTGGGTTTACTCTTTTCGGAGAATTGAGTGTGTCGGCTTGGCCGACACGGGTACAACATACTTCTTGCTGCTTGCTTCTTAAACTGCTTACTACTGCCCACTTTTTTTTATTCTATTCCGGCTTTCACCTCCTTTGTCGTGGAATGCTGTTTTCAGTTGTAAATCAACCTGAAAACGCTGACCCCCCGGTTCCCGCCTTGGGTGACATACAGCTTGTCACTGCCGTCCACGGCAATCACCTCGGGGTTAATCAAAGTGCCCGGCCCGATCCCGCGGCCGCCGAATTCTATCAGGAACTCATTGTTCTTGTCATACACGTTGATGACGCTTTTCAATTTGTCTGCCACCAGAATGTTTCCCTTGTTGTCCTTTATGATGTCTGATACGACCTGAAATCTCCCCGGGATGCTCCCCGCCTGGCCGAAGTTCTTTATCTTCCCCTCCGGAGAGAGCACGCTAGCACTGAACAGTTCCGGAACGGTAAACAGCATGTTGCCCTCTTTGTCAACGCTGAAGCCGCCCATCTCATTATCGGCCCGGTCCTTTTCCTTGAGATCAAGGAGAGGGACGAGGTCAAAGGTCTTCTGCACCTTGCCGTTCATATCGGCGACTGCGATCCTCAGAGTGCGCGCGTCCGCAAGGTAGAATTGCCCTCCCTGGTACACCATGTTGGTTGGCGCAAACTTCTCATAGTTGGCAAAATCGGACGTGAGTCCGGTGATCTCAATCCTCCCCGTCGGTTCTCCCCGGTAATTGCAGCGGATGATCCCATACAATCCTTTATCATCATAGGAAAGGAAGAAGATGGTGCCGTCCTGGTCCACCGCGATGGAGGCGAGCCTGCCGAGATTGTTGTCTTCATTGAAGCGGTAGATCTCCAGACCGTTTTCATTGAACACACTCACGACATTCTGATACACGACGTAGGTCTCGTTCCGGTCTTTATCAACGAACATCCTCCCCCCTCCGATCAAAAAGGGGCCTGTGAAATCGGACAGCGTATACAGGAAGGATGCCTCGACGGCTTCTGCCATTGCCGGCAATGCAAGCATGAGCAATAGCATCATCGTGATTATGATTCTGAGGGGGATTTTTTTGAGTCCACTTGTTCCCATATGGTCTCCACCAGGGAAGCGGCCCTTTTTACTCGGGATGTACGCTCTTTCCGGCAGCACAGCCGTCTTCCTAATTGAAGACCCGGTGCTTTCCGCCCCCCCCTCACGAAAGGTTTGGCTTTATCGGAAAGTGTTGCTTATATACTGACGAGAAAAAATAAGTACTTTTGTTGTATGACTTCTTCTCTCTCGCCTCATATATAAAGCAAACTCTGTACCATTTATTTTTTTAAATTAAAATTATTAAATAACAATAAGTTAAATAATTTGGCGAGATACTCTCTTGTAAGGTAGATGGTGTAATCACCAAGCCATGGGCATATTACGGAATAGGAATTGGGTAGATTGCCGAATCGGGGCAAAAAGATGGGTGGAATTTATTTTTATTTTTTATCATTCTTTAGTTGCATTTCCCCCTTGCATCCTGTCTCGCTTCCCAGATTGCAGGCGTGCTCAAAATCTGCCAGTGCCTCAACCCGGCGACCTGCCCGAACATAGGCGACACCCCTACCGGCGTAGTAAACGGCGTTGCCTGGGTCCAGGGAAATTGCCTGCGAAAAATCGGCGACTGCCTCATCGTACTGCCCCTGCAGGCCATGCGCGGTTCCCCGTCCATTATATGCAGCAGCAAGACCCGGATCAAGGGCGATCGCCGTTGTCTGGTCCTCGATAGCCATTTCATATTGTCCGGTTGCTGAATAGGCCAATCCTCGGTTGCTGCGATAAACAGCATTGCCAGGATCCAGTGCGATGGCCCTCGTATATTCTTCTATAGCCTGGAGATACTGGCCCTCTTTGTGATAGATAAACCCGAGGTTATGATATGATTTTGCATAGGAAGGATCCAATTTGATCGCTTTAGTAAAATCGTCGGTAGCTCGGTCGTATGCGCCAATGGCCGCATAGGACAGCCCCCGGTTGTCGCGAAAGATCGCATTATCCGGCTCCAGTGCGATCGCCTTTGTCTGCGCCCCTATGGCCGCGTCGTAGAGGCCCTTGCGAAAATAGGAATTTCCAATGTTGTTGAACGCCACGTCATAGGCAGGGTGGAGCTTGATGGCCTGGGCAAAGGCCTCGATCGCCTTGTCATAGTTACCTCCGTTGAAATAGGCCAGACCAAGTCCGTTGTACCCCCGCGCCTTCAGGGGGCTCTTCCTGATGACGTCCTTCCACAGACTTACCTCGCTCTGCCAAACGATGTTCCGCGTATAGGCAAGCCCGGCGAATACGATGACAACCGCTGCAAGGGCGATCATAACCGCTTGTTCCGCCTTCGCCCATCGGGCCCTGAGCCGATCAACGCCCCAAAAAAGGGCACTCATGCAGGCAAGGAAAAACCCGACAGAGGGGAGATACAGCCGGTGTTCAAAAATCACGTCGGCTATGGGGATGATGCTCGATTCCACGGAAAGGGTGATAAAGAACCAGAAAATGCCGAAGGCTGTGAGCCTGCCGGCGCCGGGTGAACGCCGGTCACGGTACAGAAGATAGAATCCCGTGCCGAGGATCAACGCCAGGAGAAGAAATGAGAAAACCACCTCCGGCGTGAAGAACGACTCAAAGAGCGGGTAATCGTAATCGAGGTTCTGGTTCACCGGGAAGATCAGCAGCCGAAGGTACGTGACGATCACCGTGAACTCCGTAACGAGATACTCCCCTCTCGACGCCGTCGTCTGAAGCTTCGTCACCTCGCTGATGTCGCTCAGCATGTCCCCGAGGGGTTTGGCGGTTCCCAGGAGGTTCAGAGGTATGATGGTCATCGTGAGAAGAAGGGGCAGCAGGAGGAGTGCCCTCTTTTTGAGAGTCCCCTCAAGGAACAGGAGATCGTACAGGGCGATGACGACAGGGAGCGTGAACGCTATCTCCTTGGTCTTCATTGCGAGCACGGCAGAGAGAAGGGAAACACCATACCATAACGGGGACCAACGGTTAGACTCGTTCGCACCGGAAGGAAGCCTCGACCTGACATAGGCGACGAGGCTCAGCAGATAAAAGAACGTCGCGAGCGAGGCGAAGCGCTGGGCAATATAGGTGACAGCCTGGGTCTGTATCGGATGGCAGGCGAAGAGAAGGGCGCTGAAAAGGGCCATGGGCAATACATGCCTTTTCAGCGAAGACCCATTAAGGATTGGGGTCCGGAAGCTCAGGACGATAAATGCGTATACGAGGAACGCGTTCACGATATGAATAACGAGGTTGACGATATGGTAACCGACAACGTCAGTACCATGGAGCCAATAGTTCAGGGCAAACGTAAAGAAGCCGACGGCCCGCTGCTGCGTTATGGGGTTCGGGAATTGGTGTATGTCCCTGACAAAGGGCACCTCGCTGATGCTTCGCGGGTCATCGAACTGGAACGGCACGTGAAAAGTGTTGGAATAGACGGCAAGGCACACAATGATGATCAGGGCGCCATGGACAAGCGGGCTTTTGACATAGTTCAGCCATTGAGATTCAGCTGCCTGGGCATTGTTCAGTCGTTTACTATGCATATCGCCGGTTTGGCGCCTCCGTGGCATGACAAGATTTTTTTAATCGGGTGAAAAAGTCCCCCTGTCGGCAGCTCATTCGGCAGGCCCGCGGCCCGCGGCCGTCTCTCCCTCGAGAAGCCTGCTTGCAGTCAATGCCGCCACATAATACATCATCGGTATAAAGGTGAGGATGTTGCGGTTGACCGCTGTCTGGTTCACAACCCACTGATACGTTTCCGTGCCCAGATACAGCACGAGAAACATCATCATGATGGCGAGCAGCGCTGTGTAAAGGTATCTGAGGTCGGATCCCAGGATCCTCCTGTATCCGGCAATGACCAGCAGGAACAGGAACAAAAAGATCAGGTTGAAATTCGCCGAGAAGAGGACCTGCTCGGCTATGACGGGCAGAACCTGGAAATGAATTCCCTTCGTGATGGTTGCTCCCATCAACTCAACCTCGCCGTAGCTTACCGGGACGCTGATGATGAGCAGAAAAGCATACCACGCCACGGTGATGAGAACAGCGGGGGCGAGAAAGGCCATTACCTGCCTTAATGAAATCTTTTTCACCAGACAATAGAGCATCAGCGAGGCGGAGAAGGCCACCGCGAAGAACAGGCCCTCCATCTTCGTCCACACGCAGAACGCCGTAAAGGAGCCCATGAGCACGAGCAGGCCTCTGGCATGGCCGGCACGCCCGCTCTTGAAGGCGTCGATCGTATCCCAGAAACAGACCATGGCGCCAAGAGCATAGAGGCTCAACGGCAGGTCCGCATACGCCGTGAGCGCGTGATAGGTGAGTAGCGGTACGGTCGAAAGGAAGAAGGAGGCTAGAGTAGCGATCATGAGCGATGTCTTCCTGCGGAGTGCGAAGAACAGCAGGCCGATCATGCAGATAAAAAAAAGGGAATTCCATACCTTCATATACACTTCATGGGCCTCCCCTATACAGAGAGAAACCCAGACCTGCATGAGGGGTATATTCAGGGGATATCGTTGCACTTTCAGATAGCCCGCCCCAAAAAAATGCTCATTTCCGGGATCGAGCGCGAGGCCTTTTTCATAAAAAAAGAATTTCGCGCTTGAGCTCCAGTGTTCCCAGCTGTCCGCTGTGAGTTGCGGCAGGAAAAACCCCTCATACAGCACAAACAGGACCTTTGCAAGGATCCACACGCTGAGGATAATGATCACGATCCGTTCCAGCTGCTTCGCTTTTGCTGATGAGGCGTGAGGACCTTCTGCCGCCGGTCCGAAGATCCGTCGCCAGGGCGTACCCGACCGGTACAGGAGATAGCCGAGAAGAACCGCCGTTGCGATCTGCGCGCTTGAGATCACTGCACTGCTCAGCGGTATCCGAAGCAGCCCGAGAAGGAACATTTCGAACGTGATCATCCCAATGCCAACGCCGAAGCCAAGGAACAGCCGTTCCAAGGCGGTCGGTCCTGTTTCCGAACGGGTGCACCAAGTGACGAACAGAAATCCGGTCACCGCAGGCACCGCCAAGGCATATGCGAGCATCGTGATCGTCATGGATGGGCAGCCCCCGAAGCTCTGTAGAGAAAACCGTCTTTTCCAACGGCCGTGACCACCTCGATATCCCGGGCCACGATCTCGTGGTCTCTCAATAGCAATTTTTTATCCGGATCATAGGAAATTGCGGGGTCCTTAAAGACCGCTATATACGGAGCGGTTTCGGACACCTTCAACGGCAGGAGGAAGTATCTGACCTTGCCCTCAAGAATCCCGGCCTTTCCCTCAAGAGTCCCGGCGTAAATCTTTACGGTCGCGCCGAGAGGAATGATCTTTTTCAGGCCTTGCGCGAAGTCGTATGCTCCGGTACCGTCGACACGTGATATCTGCTCATCAAAACTTCTGTGCCCCAGCGATGCCCGGTCCGCTCTCCACTGCATGTACCAGGTGTAATCCATCCGCACGGCGAAAATCGCCCCTGCCGCCACGCAGGAAAACAACAGGGATTTCACGACTGACTGCCTGGTGACCGGTCTCTGAAAGGCTACCATGCAGAGCGCGAGAACCAGGAGAAGAACGTATAGAGGTGCCAGGAACGAATAATCGCCGATCAGGGGCGTATCGATGAAATTAACAGTTGTCGACCTCGCGAACGGTACGCTCCAGAACTCTCCCCAATACACCTCTATGAGCTGAATGAGCGATGGTTTATAGATCTTGACGTAGTCAAGGAAAACCCGGTTAAGACCGCCGAACGTGAATGCGACCGCGTCAACCGGGGACCCGGTCATGTTGCCCTTTTGAATATTTATCCGGTATACATGGTAGATATCGGGCAGACCCAGGGTGAATTCCTCGTCCCAACTTCTGGCATCGCGCGTTTTCACGACGAGATACCCGCGCAGATAGGTTTCAGGTGCCTTAAGCCTGAACTCCACATACGAAAGCTCGGGAGAAATATTGAGGTTCTGCGGTGAAACAAACCAGAACGGCTCACCTTGCCGGACAAGGGAAACCCCCTCCGCCGTGTTCTCGGTAGTTGCATTGAGGGCCTTCCATTGCAACGCATCAGCACCCTTATCAAAACGCCATACGTATTCTTCTGCACGACCTTCGCCACACAACAGGCAGAGCAGACAAAGAACAATGAGTGTTGTAATTCGACTATTCATAGGTCAGGATTGCGACCGCTGCAGATCATTTCACGGGATAGCGCCGAGAAGGACAGTATCATTTGACGCTGCGATTATTCCGTAATCTTTTGTACGTGCTCTCCAGGTGGTTGCGGACGCCAGCATGTCCCGGATCGATACGGAGAGCTGTCTGGAATTCCCGGATGGCGTCCTCGAAACGCCCCTCATAGTCATACGCGATGCCGATGTTTTTATGCACTTCGGCGTTTTCAGGTCCGTGCAGGAGCGCTTGCTGGAATGCGCGGATCGCCTCATCATACCTGCCCTGTTTCGCAAGGACAATCCCGAGGTTGTTGTATGCCTCTGCACTGTCGGGCTGGCTTTTTATTGCTGCCTGAAATTCCTGGATCGCTTCTGCAAAACGTCCCTGTTCCCCGTACAGCAACCCGAGGTTGTTATGCGCTTCGGGATAATCCGGTCTGTGCTGGAGAGCGGCACGATATTCCCGCATCGCATCGTCAAGACGTCCCTGTTCCTGGTAGGCGTTCCCAAATGCGTAATGTGCTCCGGCATCATCGGGATCGCTTTGAATGGCGGCCTGGAATTCGTGGAGCGCATCCTCCATGCGGCCCTGCTTCGCGTATATGATTCCGAGATTGGTATGCGCAGCAGCATCGTCGGGTTTGTCTGCGAGGGTAGTCTTAAATTCGCGTATTGCCTCCTCAAAACGTCCCTGTTTCGCGAATATGTTGCCGAGATTATTATGTGCCCAATCAGTAAGGGGATCCGGTCCCAATCGAAGAGCGGTCTGATATTCCCGCATTGCCTCGCTCATTCGCCCTTCCTTATCGTAATATACACCGATTGTATAATGAGGGCGAACCTTTGCCGGACTTTTCTCTACGACGTCCTCCCATAAACGCACGCCGTCCCGCCAGACCCTGTTCCGTATAAATGTCGTTGATGCCAGCACAACAAGCATCGCGATGGCCAGCAGAATGCATGTCCCGGTGCCGGCGCATCCCGCACGCTGCGTTTTCGCGCTTTTCGTTACGCGGAGCGCCTTCGGATTCCCGCGCAGGGGTGGTCTTGCCGCTAAGGAGTCCTTTTCGTCCTGGTGATAGCCCGCGTCCGCGCGGTGGCTGTTCTTATTCATACCGTCCGCTCAACAGATTGAGTTTTATATAGAGCAACTCCGAGAACGTGCGAAGCGCATCTTTGATCGGCCTGACCCTGCTCACGGGAGAATTATACCAGCTCACCGGAACCTCTCGCACGGAATACTTCAACAAGTACGCGATAGACAGCAGCTCGATATCGAATCCAAACCGGTTGACCTTCATGCGTCCAAAGAGTTCCTCTGCAGCCCTATGCTGAAAGGCCTTGAACCCGCATTGGGTGTCCCTGATATCATCAAAAAGAAAAACCCGGATGAGAAAATTCCCCAGTCTTCCCAGAAGCACCCTGTATTTCGGCTGCTCTATCTTTACGTCACTGTCGGCCATATAGCGGGACCCGATAACAACTTTAGTGTAAGGCAGCAGTGGATACAGTTTTTCAAACTCCTCGATCGGCGTCGAGTTGTCCGCATCAGTAAACAGGATGTATTCGCCGCGGCTCTTTTCCACTCCTGTCTTGACGGCGTACCCCTTACCACGATTGGAAAGGTAGCGGACACAATGCAGATCGTGGATCCTCGCTTCCAATGCGTTCACGACTGTGGCTGTATTGTCACTGCTGCCGTCATCGACGACAATAATCTCCCGCTTCATGCCTTTCCGTTCGAAATAACGGTCAATGGCTTCGAGCGTATTTTCTATACGTTTTGCTTCGTTAAAAGCCGGAATTACTATCGTAAGAGTATAATCATACTGGTCGACGGCGGGAAGAGGCCGGATCTTTTCGGCGAATGTCCAGTTTTTGTTCGTGAGAAAATTCCATGTCAACACGATGATCGAAGTAATCAGTTTTGATACGATATACCAGATGCCCAGGAGGTATACGAACACAGCCATGCAGATTTCAGTGAGAACAAGTCCGATGACTGACACAATAAAGAATTTTATGAACTGTTTTCTAAAATTGCGGCTATCGTTCCGGAATGTCCAGATCTTGTTCAGGATGAAATTATTGACAACGGCGAGGATAAAGGATAGCGCCGCAGCCACAAGCACCGGAATGTGCAACAGATCTACAAAAACATAAAGCGATCCCACATCCAGCGCCGTCCCCGTTACCCCTACCGCCGAGTATTTTATAAAGACAGTGAATTCTTTTATTTTTACCTTGGTCATAAGAAGACCCCCGGACACCCTTCCTCCAATGGGCCGAAACAACCGTCGGTTCGCCCATCATTCCCTGCTCACATCCCGCTGGCGGCAGAGTATATTATCATGTTCTTTTCCTGTTTACAGCGGGTCACCGTCGGCCTTACTATCAGATTTCGCAGTATTGGTCATCTTACCGTTCCCTTATGCTACCGGTCATACCGCTCCTCCGGCCGGATGTGTTCATCGACAATGCCCTGTTGAGCGCACTGCGAAAGAGGGATTCATCGGACTTCAACCGCACCGCGGACTCCAGATAGGGGATAGCCTCCGCCGGCTGCCCCTTTTCGAGGTAGGCCCTCCCCAAGCCATACTGGGCATTGGCGGAATCCGGCTTCAGTTGCACAACGATACGATAATGTTCTATGGCCTTGTCCAAGGCACCCGACTCTCCGTAGGCGGCTGCAAGGAAAGTGTGTGCATCGACATCACCGGGCTCTAATCTCACGGCAAGCTGGTACTGTTCTATGGCCTCGTTGATAAGTCCCTTTGACTGGTAGGCCGCACCGAGGCTTGTATAAGCAACGACGGCTGGCCGGATTTTGATGGCGGCCTGGTATTCGCCTATGGCTTCGTCGATCCGTCCCTGCGCATTCAGGGCGCAAGCAAGATTGTAATGAGGCACGGCGCTGTCAGGAGAATGCTGCACCACATCGCGCCAGAGATGCTCATCATCTTTCCAGACGCCGTTTCTCTGCACCGTGCCGAATGAATAGAGAGCGGCGATGAGCGCGAGGGCCGCGGCCAGAGGAACGGACCACCGCGGCTTTCGCAGTACGATCCGTCCCGCCAGGAGAGCAACAAGGAGCACAAATCCGAAGGACGGAAGATAGAGATACCGCTCCGCAAAGGTGTTTTCGCCGGCGCCCGGGATGTAAAGGGCCGGCAGCAGTGGCACTAGCACCAGGGCAAGGGCGAAAAAAGCAGGCCTGCTCTTTTTGAAGGCCAGCAGTATAGTGCCGGCAAAGATCATGGTAATGGCCAGGGAAAGCAGACCATTTCGCTCGAGGATGGATGAGATCGGCAAAAAAACATGGTAGGCGTTGAGATGTGTTGGAAGGAGGAGTTTTCCCAGATACTGCCGGAACAAGGACAAAGCATTGATCAGGTATTCATAGGCGCTCAACTCGCCGTAACGCCTGACGGGCGCAAAACGGCCGAGGGCGTTGACTCTCAAGATGAAATAGACGGTTGCAGCTCCCAGATAGCCGGAATATCTTTTCAGATATTCAAAGGGCCGGAGAGCATCCCTGCTGCAGGTGTAGTCATATGCAGCGAGGATGAGCGGGAAGGTCAGGGCCGGCTCTTTGTAGAGGGTTGCCAGAAAAAAGGACGCTACGGAAAGGAGGTAGAGGCCCTTCTGATGGGCGCCCCTATCAGTGGAGAGGATATAGAGATAAAGGGCGAGGAGAAAGAACAGGCTGAAGGAGAGGTCGGTGACACCCCCAACCCAGGCAACGACTTCGGTATGAATGGGGTGGACAGCGAACAGTACGGCAGCGATGAACGGAAGGAAACGGGAGACGAAAAATGATGGCGGATTGGCCGTCCAAAACAGCCGGGAGGAGATGAGAAATACAAGAACGGTAACACCGGCATGGAGCAGGATATTCACCAAATGGAAACCCCAGGGTGTAAGACCGAAGAGATAATAGCTCAGCATGAAGCTCATGTGCATAAGGGGTCGGTAGTAGTTGGTGCTGGTTCCCTGAAATGCCCAGACATTGGTGGAAAATATCTCCGGAACGAACCGTATCTCCCTGATCCACGGGTTCTGCACCACTTGGGGTATGTCATCATAGACAAACCCGTTTCGAAGGGCGTTGCCATAAACTGCGAAAGATATTGCGATGACAATCATGATCAGGATCAATCGGGATTTCTTCAGAGAAGGCCCCTGTGATACCCCCCCTCCTGGATGAGACATTATATGTGGTTTTGCTGCTTTGGTCATGATCGGTCTTGTTTCCTCGCTTGCCGGCCTGCAACAGCATGCGTCAGGCCTCTGCAATCTGCACTTCGTATCATAACAGATGGCAAGGGTATAATATATGCCTTACGACCAGTTCTTTCGTCAATCTGTTCGGGTATAATAACAGCGCCTTTTGCTGCTCGTCAATCGGTATTGACGATGCCCCCCTTGGACGAATTTTTCATCCCCTACGGTCCTCATTCTTTATGCGTGGGCTCCTACCCGGTCTTTTTTTAGAGCTCGATCCTAAGATGGATCTTTTTCAGGTTTGTCGAAATAATGCAATGATCATACCATTGCAGCTTGAAAAGAAGGCTGTGAGAACCAGCTGGTTTTATGAAATTAGACTGATGCTGTTGCACGGTAGAGAATCGTCATGTAAAGCGGCAGTATATAAAAAACGTTTCCAATCATTTTGTCATTGCCGACCGTGTGCTTTTTTAATGTCGTTGAAAATATGATACGAAATAAAAAAGCATATTTGCGTGTTTTCAGTTATCCGCCTTCGCCATTAAGTCTCTCAGGCTTTTTCTTCTCACAAGTAATACTAATGAATTGTCGGAAAATTTTAATGTATAGTATTAAACTTATTGCAACCAGAAATCAACTGGTTCCATTCTGAACCCATCTTTTTTATTAAAGAAAGTGATTAAATCACCATCACATTTTGGTGAATTTCCCAGATAACTGCAAATTTTTCCTAGTACTTAAGTTCTCTCAATTATTGCACCACGTTTAACCTATTGTAAAACATTACAAAAAAAGAAAGGTAATCTCACGTCGGCAATTGTATAAGTGGTACAGTATTTGCTGCATGATTTATGGGGCTAATTTGTTCATAAAATTTCTGGAGACTCCCAAATCAATCGATGAATCAAGTTATGAAAAAAATCCTTGTCGCTGATGATGAAAATCTGATCCTGTACTCGCTTTCGTCATTGCTCCAAGGCAATCAGATAGAAGTAAAGACCGTTAAGAACGGTATTGAGGCGCTTAGGGAGATCGGTACGCATTTCTATGATCTCTGTTTTCTCGATATCAATCTTCCCGACCTCAATGGCGTGGATGTCATGAAAACTATCAAGGAAGTTTCTCCGGCCACCAAGATCATCATTATGACAGGGGGCGATCCTGACGACGCGACGATGCGATTCATTCAGGAGAATGCGTCCCTGTTTATTTCCAAGCCGTTCGATCTGGACATGGTCAAGGGCTCCGTTGAGAAGATCCTTCAGGGGAGAGAGACTCTATATAGAAATGACGTGCATGCTTACCGGGATTATGAGTCGTTCGTAAAGTGGCTGACGAATGACAAACGGCGGTCCGAGAGAAAATTCACTGCAAAAGCCATAGCCTTTTCGACAGACACTTTGCACACCATGAACGACAGAGGCTTGGACCGAGTGAGACTCAGCGCTGAGGTCCTCGATATCAGCGATACCGGAATGGGCATGCTGACGACGTCTGCTCTCGCTCCCGGGCACGTGATCACATTCAGTAATATCAAGGAGCAGGCCGCCGGGATCGTGCGGTGGAGCATGATTGCCAATCGGAATGATTTGTACCGGGTAGGCATCCAATTCATCCCGCCCCATGAAGCAGTGGCACGTGTCAGAGGTCCGGGGGGGTCGCCCGAGGCGTCGTGATCTTCACTCCAATCCCAGTTTCTTCACCTGATAGCGTAGCGTGTCGTAGCTGATGCGAAGGAGTTTCGCCGCCCGTGCCTTATTGTGGTTTTCCCTATCAAGCGCCTGTTTGATAAGGTTCTTTTCCACGTCATCGAGCGATATTCCTGCCTCGGGAAGGACAAATCCACTATCCGTCTGCTGCGGTGCGGCAACGGATTGCCCCGTAAGCCAGTCCGGAAGATGCTGCGGAAGAATAAGTTCCGCGCTTTCGAGCACGACAAGCCGTTCCACGAGGTTCCTCAGTTCACGAATATTCCCCGGCCAGGCATAGGATGCCATGAGCTCCTCGGCCTCTGGAGAAAAGTTTTTAACGGTCTTTTTGTTATATCGCGTGGCCAGGGAAGTAAGGAAGTGCCTGGCAAGGAGCGGAATATCCTCTTTCCTCTCCCTGAGTGGCGGTACATGGAGATAAAAAGTGCTGAGCCTGAAGAACAGGTCCATCCTGAATACGCCGCTCTCTACCGCCTCGGCGAGATTTCTGTTCGTCGTGGTTATCACGGTCACATCCACAGGGATATCGTCTTTCCCGCCGATATGACGCACCGTCCGTTCCTCCAAAATCCGCAATAGCTTGGTTTGCAAACTCGGATTCATCTCTCCGATCTCGTCAAGAAGTATAGTGCCGCCACTGGCAAGCTCAAAGACTCCCTTCTTATCGGTCCTCGCGTCTGTGAACGATCCCTTCTCGAAACCAAAGAGCTCGCTCTCGAGCAGTTGCTCGGGCAAGGCGGCGCAGTTGACCCCCAGGAACGGCACCCGCCTCGATACGTTATCGCCGGATACGAGGCGATGGAAGTATCGTGCGACAATTTCCTTGCCGGTCCCACTCTCTCCGGTAATGAGTATGCTGGAAACCCGGGCGTTCGCCATTTTTGCAATTTCCGACCTCACTGTCTTGATGGCGGCCGATTCGCCGATGAGTTCGCGGTCAAAGATTTCCGAGTTGACCTTTCTGAGGTAGTCGACTTCCTGGTGCAGCCTTGCCCGCTCAACGAAATTCCGGATGACGATCTTCACCTCATCGATGTTGAATGGTTTCGTAAGATAGTCCACGGCACCGAGCTTCATGGCCTTCACCGCGGTCTCCGCCGTGTCATCCGCCGTCAGCATAACGACCTGGGTAATGATGCCGCTCTTCATGATCTCTTCAAGAATATCAATCCCGCTGCGTTCGGGGAGTCGGATATCAAGCAGGACGACTGCCGGCGCCCAGGATTTTACCTCGCTCACCACATCCCGTGCGCTCGTAAGTGCACGGATATCGTACCCTTCGCTTTTCAGCGCCCTCGAAAGCATGGAAATAATCAGTTCATCATCATCGATGAGAAGTATTCTCGCTGGAGCCCTCATATGGTTTGCACCCCTTCCCCGTCCCGGACAGGCAGCATGATCATGAACGCCACCCCCTTTGCATGATTGTTCTTGACGCTGATGCTTCCGCCATGCTGCTCAATGAGGCGTTTTGTAATAGCGAGCCCCAGGCCCGTCCCATGCGGTTTTGTGGTAAAAAACGGTTGAAAGATCTTATCAACCACCGCTTCGTCAATCCCGTCTCCCGTGTCGACAATCTGGATGTGCAGAGACACTCCCGGTTCGGGGCGCGATGTCTCAACGGTTACCATGCCGCCGTCGGGCATGGCGTCGGCGGCATTCAGGAGCAGGTTCAAGAACACCTGCTGGAGCTGTTGGGGATCCGCCATGGTTTTCGGAAGATCTCTACCATAATCCTTGACGACAGTTATCGACTTGGAGTCCCTTGCAGCAAACTGGGGATGCTGCAGTGCCAGGCCGATCGTGGTATCGATCACGCTGTTCACATCAACAGCAATAAAATTTGGTTTCGGCGGCCGTGCGAAGTTCAGGAGGCTCTTGAGAAGGACCTCGATCCTCTTGATCTGTTCTACCCCTTTTAGAAGGACATCCCGGTTTTCCTCCGTAAGGGTCGCGTCCATGGAAAGCACTTCCATCGACGCCTTGATGCCGGCGAGGGGGTTCTTGATTTCATGTGCCAGCCCCCCAGCCATCTCCCCGAGCACCACGAGCTGTTCCGCCCACTGCATCCTGAGGCTGTCATCTCTCAGAGCCTTCGCCATCTCGTTGAACGACGCGGCAACCTCCCCAAACTCATCCCGCAGTCCTTCGATCTGATAGCTCAGGTCGCCTTTTTTCAATTGTCTCGTCGCCGTCAGTAGCTTGTGCACAGGCCCGGTGAACCCCTGAATAAAAAGGACGGACAGGCCGATGGCTGCGATCGGCACCACCATAATGAGGAGATACAGCATGGTCTTGGTGCGGGTAATCTCCTGGAATGTAGCCTGCGTATGTTCTTCGAGCTTCAAATTAGCCATTTTTGTGATGTTGTCGAGCTCATCGATGAGCTCCGTGCCGACCTGAAAGGCATGGTTCTCTTCCGTCCGCAGCCTCTCTGCATTCGCCCGCAAGGTAAGCGCCCTGCTGAGATCGATTTTATAGTCTTCAATCTTGTCTCTCAGATTCTTGAGCCTGTTCGCCACCTGCTCGGTATGGTGACAGTTAAAGCACGAATTGACGACATCGCTCATCGTCTTCACATCGGTCACGATCGTGTCGACACTGCGTGCATAGGGGGTATTCTGCAGATAAAGGTCGGACTGCGCCCGCTTGAACTGTATCAACAGGTGCTCTCTCAGGATCTCGACCTGATGGAGCCTGATCAGATTATCCATTTTCGTTGTGGCATGTTCAATGGTCGCAATGGTATAAACCGAGCTCACGAGAAACACAAGGGAAAAAATGCTCAATCCTATGATAATCTTTTTCTTCATTATTCATTTCGATAATCGTAGGTAGCAATGTCCAAGCCGATCTCCCGTATATACCTGTAGACGGGCTGATAATCGGCATCCGATGTTGCAATGAACTTCCGCGCGCCTAAAACTTCCAATACTGCGCGTCCTTCTGAATCATTATGCATATCCAGGAGGACCTTCGTGAGATTCTTTTTCACGTCGTCAGCGAGGTCTTTCCTCACAGCGAGTCCGTTCTCCGGTACGTCCGGTGAGCGTTCGAGGACCACGAGCTCATTCTTTATCCTGGTGTCGGAGTCCGCAAGCCTCTCGTACACGGTATTTTTCGCGACACCGATATCGGCCTTTCTGTTCAGGACATCGTAGATCGCGTCTTCGTGGGTGCCGGTATAATAGCTTTCTTTGAGGTACGTCCTGTAATTCACCTTGTGCTGCTTGAAATAGGCAAGAGGGAGAAGATAGCCAGCTGTTGTGGCCTTGTCCACAAAGGCAAATCTCTTTCCTGCCATATCCCGGATGAATCTGATGCCACTGTCCTTCCTCACAAAGATGAGGCCATGATACGTTGATTTCCCATCCTGACCCTCGGGCCGGGCAATCACTTGGACACCCAGTTTTGCATGGGCAATCGTATATGTGAAGCTTCCAAAGAACGCTCCATCCAGTTTTTCCGGAGTAAAATTATCAATAATGTTGCCGTAACGGGGAAGGATTTTTAAAGTAACCAGCACCCCTGCCTTCCGTGAGAGGTACCGGGCAAGCGGCTCAAAACGTTCTAACTGCCGGAACAGATTCTGCTCGGGGATGAGACCGATCAGCAATTGTTGTCCCTCCGGCACCTTTTGAGGAGGCGTCGGTTTACTTGACCTATCGCATCCCGATCCTAATGCGATAGTCAAGCAGATAAAAATCGCAATGGCTCTTGTATCCATTCTTATTTTTTTGTGTATGATGATGACACAAGGGTTATCACTCAAAGGGGATGATTTACTACTTAATTACTACCAATAATAGCGCTCTTAATATGTTGGTGTCAATAGGAAGGTGGTGAAAACACCAATAAATGCAACTTTATGATTCACTATGCTGGTTAATATTGTTTTGATTAATCAGTTAGTTGCTTTTTTTCGCTCATAAGCTACTTCTACTTTAATATTTTTTAATTCTGCTGTCATTTAATATCAAGCACATTCAATTTTACTCACTGCCTCATGATTATCCAGAAGCCCAAACATTGTTTATATTCGACCCGATCCAGCATATCATCGTCACGATCGATAAAATGCAGGGAGAACCCATCCTTTTTTTGTCGCTTTCGGTTGACGGTGATATATTTTATTTTCCCCCGCACGTTGGGCAACCGGGGTCTTTCCGGATCTTGAACTTCTGGAAGTCCGTTGTGCCGCCCTCCCAAACAAGAAGCTGACCCTTGATGGTCGTGCCTATGCCGGTAAGGAACTTGACGGCTTCCAGCGCCTGAAGCGATCCGATCACAGCCGGCGTGGCGCCAAGTACGGGAAAGACCTCCTTGGGCGGCGCTTCGGTGAAAATGCAGCGGAGACAGGGTGTCTCAGGGGACTGAATGAACGAAAGCCGCCCGTCAATGCCCCAAATGCTTCCGTATACGAGTGGTATCTTTTTCCTGATGGCTGATTCATTCAGGATATACCGCGTCGGGAAGTTGTCCATGCAGTCAAGAATGATATCAGCGTCACCCACGAGTCTGTCCACATTCTCTTCGACGATCTTGTCCGTGATAGCTTTGACCTTGATATCGGGGTTCAGCCTTTCGAGCGTCATCTTGCCTGAGACGGCCTTATTGGTGCCGATTCTCGTATGGTCGTGAAGGATCTGGCGGTTGAGGTTCGACCAGTCCGGGGAATCAAAATCACAGATATTGATGTTGCCCACGCCGGCAACCGCAAGGTAGATCGCCACCGGTGATCCGAGTCCGCCGGCGCCCGCGATAAACACCTTGGACTTTTTGAGCTTCTTCTGGGTCTCTTCGCCCCAGCCTTCCATCATCATCTGCCTCGTGTATCTTTTCTGTTCATTCTCTGAAAGCTCCATGTTGTCATTTCCTCCCTTGGCACGGGACTCATTCGGCCGGCCGAATGAGCGTACATTATATATTGCTCTGTTCCCTTTTATCAACAATTTTTTATGAAGTGGAAAAGACTCCAGGTACATACCACGCGACGGTGGTGTCGAAGGAGACCTTATTTTGGATCAATGCGGGAACGTTTTTTCACATTACGAATACGCAGAACGATCAGTTATCCAGCCATTTTTTTGCAACACTTTTCATACGAGGTGAGGGCTGCCGCACAGTTTAGTATACATACTGTAAATCGCATAGACAAGCTTCCCCATGCGGACGAACTATCCTTCCCTTTTTTCTTTCATGGTCGGATAATCATTGAGCAATTAGAACGCAGACCCTTGAGAAGGAATTCGTCTTCGGTTTTTCCTGCATCCATGCGGCACTGGTATGTGCGGAGCTCTTTACTCATGCTGCCGTTCTCCGGTGGCTGCTTCCATCGCGCGTTTAGCCCTGCTCTTTGCCGATCGCTTCCCGTACAGCCGCGCACAGAG
>DATJAO010000015.1:0-5817 GCA_035516175.1 Nitrospirota bacterium | reverse complement strand
AAGGTGCGCATGCCGATGACCGTCCATGCAAGCCACACACGCCCTGACCTCAGGTACAGGCGGATAAAGAGGACCAGCGAAACGACGACCATCCAGACCGGGAGATTCCCCCACCAGAGGGCACGGCTGAACTCAGCCGGCATGTCAGCCATCATCGCGGACAGCTCGCAGAACGCGAGGCCGGCCGTTCCCGCCGCCATCACGGAAATGAGCAGATTGGCCCAAGACGTGCGCTTTCGGAACCAGACCAGCAAATTTATCGCCGCTAGGGTGAGGCACGCGGATGCGATCATGGACCAGATTATGGTGACCAAATTCATAGTTCGACTGACCTCCGAGAATTTTATAACAATGGCTCCTCGGCACGGTATGCATTCACTCAGTTCTGTAGAAGAGTTTAGCTTTATCGCGGAATACTTATATAAAACCAAAGATATTAAGACTTGTCAATAAATTCGATGGGTATTTTGATGGTGTACGCTATTGAATTCGGGTTGAAAATTGATGAGTTGCTAAGTGCGGAAACTTCGTGATCTACAGGAAGGTTATGTGAATTTACGATGCTATCGAATAATCAAGATTACAGATGGAAATCAATATCAGAAATGAATGATGCCGTTTGCAATACATTTGCAGATCGCGTGAGTGCCTCTCAGAGAGCTGTGTAACGTGATTATTAATCAAGCATGCAATGAAAAAAGGGCCAATTTCTTAGGAAATTGGCCCTTTTTTGGCTCTGGCTCCCCGGGCGAGACTCTCAGCAAAACTCGTTTGGGTACCATTTTGGCTTTTTAATGACTCCTATCAAGAAAAACATACCTACAATTAGTTATTTTGTCTCTAGACTGTAAAAATAGCTATAAATTGGTTTAAACTGCCAAATTCTGACAACAAATTCTTTATGAGTCATATTTTATATGCAGACATTACTTCTCTGATGATTTCATCTACATACTTCCCATAACCATCACGCGACTCTTGTCGCTGCAAGAATTTACCACAGGGTTTCCACTATCATTGTCTAATTGCAACGTACGTATTTCATTTCGAAGCATTGAATCAAGTAGCCAGCGGAAAATTTTATCGACTTCACCTACAAGTGTGGAATGCCATTATTGTGACAAAGGCCAAGAATGCAGGATATAACTTACACCATGGGCATCAAACCTGTACTGCTCGTCATCTGTGGGTGGCGAGAGCACTAGATAATTATTGACGACTGTTGAAGATGGGCCAAGCAATGCGTACGAAATATACCAACCTTCAACCCACTTTATGCCGTTTCATGATGCTTCTCTTCTTAATCATATATCCATCCTCCTCTTTCCGTTTTTTCCCCGCTTGTTCCACATCGCAACCTGATAGGGCCTCCACAAATAGGAGATTGGGATGGTAAAGATATGCACGAGTCGCGTAAACGGGAAAAGGCCGATGAGGACGAAGGCATTGACCATATGGAACCGGACTATCCATGGCAGGGGCGTTACGAAGTCGATCCGCGGTGAGAAAGCCGCGAGGGAAACAAGCCACGGCGTAGCGGTATACTCATACCACAGGGACCCCCATCGTACGATGAGAGCGATATAAAGACCTGCGGCAACCTGGAGCAGAAGGTCAATAAGCAGTACCCAGTCCATGACGGTTGTAACGGGCCGTGCCTTTGCATGAACGACCCTGCGGATAATGAGGACCAGGATTCCCAAGAGTGTAAACAAGCCGAGGGAACCCCCGACGAGTTCGATGACCATCGTCCGGACCGCGTCGCGGTGGAGCGAAACCCAAAAACCCGGAATCACGAACGCAAGGAAATGGGCGATTAGGATGATCACGATACCATAGTGCCAGGGAACCGATCCCCAGAAGAGCGCGCTGTTTTCCAGAAACTGGGAAGACATGCTCGAATAGGAGAACCGGTTCGTGAAATAACGGTAGAGCCCAACGCCCACAGCAAGAACAACGGCAATATAAGGTAATACGATGTAGTAAATGCTTTCTGACATGAATGGCCCCTTCCCTTCTGAAACCCGGTGATTTCTCCAGCCCGCGCGTCCACGGCCTCTACCGGCGCGCAATTCGCGGGTATCACTTCGTGAAGTAATACCCGCCGTCTGCGCAGGGCTTGCACAGCACCTTTCCCTCACGACAGATCTCTCGCATGTCCTGTACCTGTTCTCCACAGCTGTCGCAGCGGATGCGTCTGAGCGGCCTGCCTGGTATGTCCTCGGGCCTCAGCAGGACTTCAACGTACGTAACTTCGAACAGCTCTTCATCGGACATAACCTTGTATGCTTCACACTGGGCAGCATAAACGTCCTCAATTTCCGGCGCGTACTCTTTTGCCCGTTTCCGGGAGTCCTCCCGAGCAAGCAACCTGACGGACCGACCTGTTTTCAGGTTCACTAAGGTCATTGCCATTTTGCCGTAATCCATGAGCCTTAATGTTCTTCGGCCCGGGCTGCAGCCGGTCACGGACTGCACCGCGTCGAACACGCAGCTGTTCATTTCCACTATGACCATGAAGTCTTTCCGCTCTCTGCACTTTGGGTCCCCAATGCCGATCTCGCTCAGGCCACGGAGGGACATCTTCACGCCGAGTACTTGGCCGGGGCACAGGTGTCCGTGACTTCGAACGGACTCAGCGAGCAGTTTTTCGAACTCGAGTTTGCCTTCTTCTATCATATGCATGCCATTATGACCTGTCTCTTTCCGTTTCGAGCACTTTGAGCGCCGCCTGCAACACCCCCTCATAGGGGTTTCCGCTGTCTTTGAACAAAGGAATCATCTTTTTTGCTGCAGGGATGAGGCACAAGCTTATCAGCTCCCTTGTCTCGTCACCCCGAACCGCGACCGAAAGGTACCGGAGCATGATGCTGATATGGTCAGGAAGCTCTCCGTTCACAAGATAGCATCCTGCGCGGTAATGCTCTTTCAGCCTGGCCATGAACACTCCTCGCACACGGTCCTCGTCAAAGAGATGAAAACCCACGTAGGGGCAGCAGATGGCCTGAAGATCGAAGGTGTCGGTATACAGTTCCTCCAGACGGCTGAGCGGGTTTTTCCGGCAGAATTCTTTGAATCCCTTGAATTGCCCCTGCGCTTGACTGTTCACTACGCCAAGGGCACTACTGCATGCCTCTGCCTGTTCGGCAATCCGGGGCGTGGGATATTCAAGGATCTCTGCAAGCAAACCGTATATGTTCCTGTCAGTTTGTATCATGAGCTACCACCCGCGCTTCGGTGGACGAATAAATCCAAAACCGGCCTCCTCCTTGTGCGATTGAGGCTTCTGCACGGACTCGACAGCCTGCTCGCGCATAAAAGGCGGTATCACGAAGCGGCCCTCGAAGGCCGGCAGGGAAGTCATTTGGTAGATCGCCTCGACCTCTTCAGGCGTTGTCCGCGCATCATCGAGCATCCTCTGCACCTCGCCTTGTTCTAGATCTCCTACGGTCTCCGCGCGTTTGTACATGCGCACGGCCAGGAGCTTCTTGTTAACGAGAACGATCTCTTCCTCGTCTCCGGCGGTAAAGAGCGAGGCAAGGTAGAGGCTGGAGACACGGGAACTGTTGTATGAGCCGAAGAGGGATTCCTTGAGCTCGTAGAGTCCGTTTGAGACCGAGGCCATAACGGGAGTGAGCGAAGGCACGTAAAAAAGCATGGGCAGCGTCCGGAACTCTGGATGGATCGGCAGGGCGAGCCTCCATATTTTCACGTACCAGTACACAGGCGACTTTCGAGCCGCTTCAATCGTGGCGTCCTGGATGCCGTCCTCTTTCGCTTTCTTGACGACATCCTTGTCAAAGGGATCGAGAATCAGTTCCCTCTGGCCTTGTAAGAGGTCTTTGTCAGGCAAATTTGCTATCTCGCTGATCCGGTCCGCGTCATACAGCACAACGCCCAGATAGCGGATGCGGCCGACGCAGGAATGGAAGCACGCGGGCGCCTGGCCCGTTTCCTGCCGGGGATAGCAGAGGATGCATTTTTCCGCCTTACCCGTGTTCCAGTTGAAGTAGGTCTTCTTGTACGGACAGCCGGATATGCACATGCGCCAGGCCCGGCATTTTTCCTGGCTCACGAGTACGATGCCGTCCTCCCCCCGCTTGTAGATCGCACCCGACGGGCAGGCTGCAACGCAACCGGGGTTCAGGCAATGGTTGCAGATGCGCGGCAAATAGAACATAACCATGCGCTCGAGCTCGAAGACCTGTCGCCGCTCCTCCGTTGTCAGGGCCTTGAAGTTGGGATCGTTCGCCGCGTATATGGACGAGCCCCCGAGGTCGTCGTCCCAGTTCGGGCCGGCCTCGATGTTGATGTGCTTATGTGTCATCTGTGATACGGGGGTAGCAACGGGCTGATCATCGCCCTGCGGCGCGTTGAACAGCTCTTCGTAGCGATATGTCCAAGGCTCGTAATAGTCATTCATGCTCGGCAGGCGAGGATTAAAAAAAATGTTGCCTAGGGCAGCGGCCCGTCCCTGGAGCCGGAGCTTTGGTTTGTCCTTTCCGCGAAGCCATCCGCCGGAGTATTTCTCCTGGTCTTCCCAGAGCGTGGGATATCCGGTCCCGGGCTTGGTCTCAACGTTGTTCCACCACATGTACTCGGCTCCACGGCGCGACGTCCAGATATTCTTGCAGGCAATGCTGCAGGTGTGGCAACCGATGCATTTGTCGAGGTGAAACACCATGGAAACCTGTGCGCGAATATTCATGAGATTCTCCCTGTATGACATTGCCAGTGAAAGGCTGTTAATTCTTAAAACACCGGCTTCCCTTCCAGCTTGCGCACGATCGTGTACGTGTCCCGGTCCCCTGCCGGAGGCCCCCAGGCATTGAAGGCAAAGGAAAGCTGCGCGTACGCGCCGACCATAAGCGAGGGTTTGAGCCGGATGCGCGTGAGGCTGTTCGTTCCGCCTCCACGCCTGTTGTTTCTTGCCGGCGATTTGGGGAACGAGACGGTCCGCTCCGGGGCATGGTAAAAGATCCCCACCCCTCTCGGTACGCGGACACTTACCGCCGCGCGGGTCACGATCACGCCGTTGTCGTTGTACACCTCTATCCAGTCGTTGTCCTTGACTCCAATTTGTTTTGCGTCATCGAGGTTTAGCCAGAAAGGCTCTACCCCGCGCGAGAGCGTAAGCATGATCAAGTTGTCGGAGTAGGTCGTGTGAATGTGCCATTTACCATGGGGCGTGATACAGTTGAGGACAAGGGCCTTGTCCGATGGAGAGCTCTTAATGAGATCGCGCGTGTCCTGAAGCCCGATCCTCGATTTAAAAGCCGGGAGGTTTTCACCAAAGTCGATGTATCCTTGATGGTCTACATAGAAATGCTGCCGTCCCGTCAGCGTGCGCCACGGCACGAGGCGCTCGATGTTGAGACAGAAGGACGCATAGGCCCTGCCTTCGTTCGTGATGCCCGTCCAGAGCGGGCTCGTGAGAATTCTTCGCGGTTGGACTACCAGGTCGTCATAGCTCCGCCGTACAGCGCGGTTGTTTTCCGCAAGATCGGCAAGCGGAAGTCCGACCGATTTTTCGAGTGCCTTGAAACCGCGGTAAGCAATCTCTCCGTTCGTCTCAGGCGCAAAATGAAGAAGCACGTTCGCTGCTTCCCGGGCATTCGCAAGGGAAAGATACTGCTTTCCGTTCCAGGTGGATGTCGGCGCTGCCTTCGTGAAATCGTCGTAGAGGTCCTTGATGTCCCACCGGATGCCCCGTTCAGACATGCCTTCGTCCCGCTCCAGGTGGCCATACGAGATGAACCGGTTGTGGAGATTTACATAATCGCGCTCGACCACAATAAATTGCGGCATAGTCTTTCC
>DATJAO010000014.1:0-33204 GCA_035516175.1 Nitrospirota bacterium | reverse complement strand
GTCCCCGCGGCGCTCCGGGAGAAGCAGGCTGCTACAGAAAAGGCGTAAGACAGGCAAGAGGAAAACAGCCACGGCCATGAGCCGTGATCTCCGGGCCAGGGGCTAAAACAAAAGGCGGTGAGAAATCACCGCCTTTTGTTTATATTTTTCATAAAACTTCATCAAGGGATATGCATGGCCAAGCTATTGATATATAATGGTTTTAATGTACGTAGTTTCATGCTGGAAACCATTAACTTCTTAATTGTGTTTTTTCTACACAAAAACGCTTGACAAATCAAATGAAATTGTTTATATTCGCTTTTCTTAAAAATATACTTAATACCAATGAGGCGGGCGGTTATGGCAACGTATTCGGCTAAAAAAGAAGATATCGTAAGAAAATGGTTTGTCGTTGATGCCAACGGCAAGACGCTTGGCAGGCTGGCGACGGCCGTTGCCTCGGTGCTCAAAGGCAAGACCAAACCTATTTACACCACCCATGTGGACACGGGCGATTTTGTGATTATCGTGAACGCAGACAAAGTGCATCTGACCGGGAAGAAACTCGACCAGAAAACGTACTATAGCCATTCGGGATATCCCGGCGGGCTTAAATCCGTCACTGCTGGTAAGCTTATGAAAACAAAGCCCGAAGAGGTGATCAGGATGGCTGTGGAGGGTATGCTTCCCAAGACCAGGCTCGGCAAGCAGATGCTGAGCAAGCTCAAGGTCTATGCCGGCGAACTGCATCCGCATAATGCACAGCAGCCAGTGGAAATGAAGGTTAAGTAAGGAGTAACGCACGGGATTCGCGAGGAGGATTTAATGTCAGCGGCAACAGTATCGAGATATTACGCAACGGGAAAGAGAAAAAATTCCATCGCTAGGGTATGGATGATGCCCGGCAGCGGCAGAATAACAATCAATGATAAGCCAATGGACCAGTATTTCGGCCGGGATGTCCTCAAGATGATCATCCGCCAGCCTTTCGAAGTTACTGGAACACTGGACAAGTTTGATGTGCTCGTAAGCGTGCTCGGTGGCGGAAATTCAGGCCAAGCCGGTGCCATCCGGCATGGTATATCTAAAGCGCTCCTCGTCGTGGATGCTGAGTCCCGGGGCAAGCTGCGAAAGGAAGGGCTTCTAACCCGTGACCCAAGGGCCAAAGAACGTAAGAAGTATGGTCAAAAGGGAGCCCGGGCACGGTTCCAGTTCTCGAAGAGATAAGGGATCATATACCTATTCTGTATGACATTGCGTTGCAGATCCTGTTAAGAAGAAGGGAAGGTAGAGATGCCTTCCCTTTATTTTTTTTCAAAGCTCTCTGCAAGGAGCATGAGAGCAGGTCTCATCATGGGTAACGGAAAACTAAACATAGCCATCGTCGGTTCGAGCGGATACACAGGCGGCGAACTCATGCGGCTTCTCATCAACCATCCGGATGTGTTGGTGACCGCTATCACATCGGAAAAATCGGCGGGCCAGCCCATTGCTTCCATTTTCCCCCATCTTGCGGGGCTGACCGCGCTTGTTTGTGAGCCACTTGACCCTGAAACGGTCGCGAAGAAAGCAGACTTTGTGTTTCTGGCACTCCCGCATGTGACAGCCCAGGAGACGGCATTTCGTTTTCATAAGCTCGGGAAGAAAATCGTAGACCTTTCAGCCGACTATCGTCTCGCTGATCCAGCACTATACGAGAAGTGGTATGAGCATTGCCATCAGTACCCGGAGCTTCTCAAGACCGCGGTATATGGTCTGCCGGAGTTGCACCGCGAGAAGATAAAAAAAGCGTCTCTCGTCGCGAACCCAGGGTGCTATCCCACGGGCGCGATCCTAGGACTAGCTCCGCTGCTGAAAAAGCACATAATCGATCCGCAGAGCATCATCATTGATTCCAAGTCTGGCGTTTCTGGTGCAGGCCGCAGTCCCGCTCTCGCACACCATTACCCCGAAGTTAACGAGGGATTCATGGCCTACAAGGTCGGTACGCATCGGCATACACCTGAGATTGAGCAGGAACTTTCGGGCTTGGCGGCAACACAGATAACGCTTTCATTCACGCCACACCTTGTTCCCATGAACCGGGGCATTCTGACCACGATCTACGCCAAGGTGGCTACGCAGACAGATACGGGTCTGCTGCATTCTCTGTATCGAGAATATTATAAGAATGAGCCATTTGTCAGGGTACTTCCAGCGGGACAGTTCCCAAACGTGCGGAATGTTCGGGGTTCTAATTTCTGCGACATCGGAATCATCGCGGACCCCCGTACCGGACGCTCGGTCGTGGTCACGGCGATCGATAATCTCGTCAAGGGGGCCTCGGGCCAGGCGATCCAGAATATGAACCTCATGATGGGGTTTGAAGAGACCTCGGGCCTTAAGTTTGCAGGATTATTCCCGTGATAGCAACGCGTTCACAATACACCTGACAGGGGTAGACTAATATGAGGATTTTAGACACAAAAAGTTTTTCCGTGCCGGGCTTCAAGGCATGGGGCATTCACAGTGGGATCAAGAAGAATGAGAAAAAGGACCTGGCAATCATTTATTCCGACCGCGAGGCAGCGGTTGCCGGCGTTTTTACGAAGAACCGGGTGAAGGCGGCATGCATACACCTAAACACGTCGAAGGTTAAATCAGGAAAAGGGCGAGCTATCATAGCGAACAGCGGCTGCGCCAATGCCTGCACCGGAAAACGCGGATTTGCCGATGCGCGCGCAACGGCCGAGATCGCGGCGGGCGAGCTTGGCGTAAAGCCTGATGCCGTGTATGTGGCGTCGACCGGCGTGATAGGCGAATTTCTGCCCATGCCAAAGATAGCGACGGGTATTGCGACAGCGGTTGGACTGCTGTCGACTACAGGCTGGGAGCAGGCGGCCGAGGCCATCATGACCACCGATATCTATCCCAAGCTGTCAATCGTGCAGGAGGAGATCGGAGGAAAGACGGTCACGATTGCGGGCATCGCGAAGGGGTCGGGCATGATTCACCCGAACCTCGCGACCATGCTCTGCTTCATAGTGACCGATGTAAACATATCGTCATCCATACTCAAGAAGGCCCTGCTCACCTCTACGGAACGGTCCTTCAACAATATTACGGTTGACGGAGACACGAGCACGAACGATATGATCCTCTGCATGGCGAACGGCGCGGCCGGCAACAGGAGACCAGCTACCGGTAGCAAGGACCTGAGGAAATTTCAGGCATGTTTGGACACAGTGACACTTTCCCTTGCAAAACGGGTTGTGCGCGACGGTGAGGGAGCTACCAAATTTGTAGAGCTGGTAGTGCGTGGTGCAAAAAGTCCCGTTGAGGCAAAACGCGCCGCCATGGCTATTGCCAAATCCAGCCTGGTAAAGGCCGCTCTATTCGGTGAAGATGCCAACTGGGGAAGGATCATGGCGGCCCTGGGCAATTCAGGCGTGGAAATGGAAGAGGCTAGGACGGATATTTATATCGGCAAAGCCAAGCTTGTTGAAAAGGGCCTTGGCCAGGGAAAGGCTGCGGACCGTGATGCGGCGCTGGCACTAAAACAGCGAGAAATTCAGATCATTATTGATTTGCACAAGGGAAAGGCTTCTTCCACGATCTGGACCTGTGATCTGTCGTACGAGTATGTCAAGATTAATGCCTCATACCGGGGCTGACAGAAAGGGGGCGTCCCCAGCATGAGGGGAGACCAGTATTCTGTAAAATACCTGAAATTTAGCCTAAATTTCTCTTGACATTCAGGGATGGAGTTGTTAATTTTAATGATTATGCCGCCATCACTTAAATGAGAGCGGCCTCCTATATTTTTGTAGATGCACAGCGTTTTTTGTCGAAAAATTACAAAAAAAGTATTTATATTACAATTAGGTACAACATGAGGGGGGGTGTAGCGAGGGTGCCGAGTATAAGGTTACGAGAGAATGAGCCTTTTGAGGCCGCACTCCGGAGATTTAAAAAAAGCATCGAAAAAGAAGGCGTGCTTTCAGAGGTCAAAAAAAGAGAACACTATGAAAAACCGAGCGTGAAGCGTAAGAAGAAGGCGTTGGCCGCAAGAAAAAAGGCGGCTAAAACAGCGCGCATTTTCAGGCAGAGCTAAATGGCTTGCGCTGGCACGCTCTGCTGATGGTATGTGATGCGATCAGTTTTGTGGGGAGAGGGTAAGGATGGGATTACGAGAGAAGATAGATGCTGATACGAAAGTGGCCCTCAAGTCCGGCGCGAAAGATAAGGTTTCTACCCTGCGAATGCTGAACGCAGCACTAAAGAATAAACAGATAGATAAACGGAGACCACTCACCGAAGAAGAGGTGATGGAGACCGTGCGTTCGCTCATCAAGCAGCGGAAGGACTCGATTGAGCAGTTTGCCAAGGGCGGCCGACAGGACCTCGTGGATAAGGAAACCGCCGAGGTCGTCGTGCTGGAGACGTATCTGCCGCAGCAATTAGCCCGCGAAGAGCTCGAAGCTATGGTTCACGATGCCATATCCCAGACCGGCGCACAAGGCGCGAAGGATATGGGTAAGGTCATGAAGGCCCTTATCCCTATGGTGGGAGGGCGCGCAGACGGAAAGCTTGTGAGTGAGCTTGTGAAAAATGCGCTGGGATAACTACCTGTTTCAGACACTACGTATGTTTTCTTAGCTACAGGGCTGAGCAGGGGGCCATGAAGAACAAGGCCCCCTGATTTTTTTTAGGAGTTTGCGCGTTGATACTTCAAGAGTTCTACGAATTGGCCATACAATTCGGCATTGATGCCGATCCACGCGGAAGAGCAACGGTAGAAAAAGAACTAAGTGAAACTCGCAAAGCGTTCGACGAGCTCAAACCCGACGAAAAAGAGTCCTTCGATACCGAGAGGCTCAAGAACCCTTATGCCGACAGCAGAGTTCTGCACGGGAATCCGGACCGCAACGTGAAGAAAATCCTTATCGGTATCGACATGGAGACGCCGGAAATGCTCCTTGCCGACCGGCTGAACCAGAAGGGCGCCGGTATCGACCTCGTGCTTGCGCATCACCCCGAAGGCCGCGCGTATGCGAATTTTTATGAAGTGATGAAGATGCAGGCCGATATCCTCAATAGGTTCGGAGTGCCCATCAATGTCGCCGAGAACCAACTGAGCAGCAGGATGAAGGAGGTCGAGCGGAGCCTCTTACCGGTGAACCACACGCGGCCGGTTGACGCCGCGCGTCTTCTTGACATCCCCTATATCTGCCTTCACACTCCAGCGGATAATATGGTTTCGAGCTATCTCCAGGCGCGGTTTGACCGAGAATCACCTTCCAGGCTCAAAGACGTCGTCAAACTCCTGAAGGAAATCCCCGAGTACCGCGAGGCGATCAGGAACAACGCCGGTCCGAGGATCCTCATCGGTTCCGACGACCAGCGTACGGGAAAGCTATTCGTGGAAATGACAGGAGGCACATCCGGATCGAAGGAAACGATCGAGCGGCTGTCCCAGTCAGGCGTGGGGACCATCGTGGGGATGCACATGTCCGAGGATCACCGGAAGGAAGCGGAGAGACATCATCTCCATGTGGTGATTGCCGGGCATATATCGAGCGATTCACTTGGCTTAAACCTGCTCCTCGATGCCATTGAAAAGCGCACACCGCTTCAAGTGCTCGAGTGCTCAGGATTTAGACGGGTTAAACGGCAGACCTGACGCAGTATGAATGAACATACCCTGAGGGTGCTGGAATTTGACAAGGTAAAAAATATTGTTGCTGTTTATGCCGCATCGGAAGCGGGAAGAGCGGCCGTCATGGAACTGCAGCCGTCCACAGATGCTCAGACCGTCAAGATACGGCTCAGGGAGGCCCACGAGTTTACCCAAATATTGCAGAGCGGTGAAAGGCCGCCACTCGACGGGATTCTCGATGTCGTTCAGGCGGTCAAAAAACTCGGGGTGAGCGGCAGCTTGCTCTCCGCATCTGAGCTTTTGAATATAGCGACCACGCTTGGTGCAGGCAGACGGGTCAAAAGTTTTTTTCAAAAATTCGGAGACAAAGTCAAGGGAGCTGCGCTGGCCGCACCGCTTCTGAGCGCCAAAGCGGCTGCCATCCATTCGCTCAAGCAAATAGAAGACGCGGTCCTTAATGCTATCGATGATAAGGCTGAGGTCAAGGACTCGGCCAGCTCAGCCCTTCGGAAAATCCGGAAACAAGTCACACGGATGCGAGAGGATATCCTTGACCGCATGTCCCGCATCCTTCAGAACAGCGGTTATCAGAAGGTCATTCAGGAGCCGGTGATCACGGTCCGCGATGACCGGTATGTGCTGCCGCTTAAGCCCAATTTTAGGCAGAGCCTCAAGGGCGTGGTGCACGGCCAGTCGGGCTCGCGGGCTACGCTCTTTGTCGAGCCCCTTGATGTATTGGAGCAGAACAACCGCCTTGCCGAACTCCGCATGGATGAGCGCGAGGAAGTTGAACGCCTCTTGCGCGAGCTAACCTCACTCATGGCTCAAGAGGCTGACCGGATCGAAACAACGATCCATACGCTCGCCCTGATTGATGCCGTGTATGCCAGGGCCCGGTTCTGCATGGATTATGATGGCTCTATACCCGAAGTCTCGGCAGGCGGAAACATCCAGCTGCGAGCGGCTAGACATCCGTTGCTCCTTTGGAAGTCCAAGGCCGGTGCCCCTTATACGGACATTACGCCGAACGACATTGTTCTTGACGGTGAGAAACGGGTATTGATCCTAAGCGGGCCGAACGCGGGCGGCAAGACGGTTATCCTCAAGACCGTTGGCCTCCTCTGCCTCATGGCTCAGTCAGGTCTACCCGTGACTGCTGCCGAAGGGAGCGAGATTCCATGTTTCGGTTCAGTGTTTGCCGACATCGGCGATGAACAGAGCTTGGAGCAGGATCTGAGCACGTTCTCGTCTCACGTGAGCCAGATTGCTGAGATTCTTCAGCAAGCGGAGAGGGGATCCCTGGTCCTTCTGGATGAGCTCGGCTCTGGCACGGATCCTGGCGAAGGCGCGGGGCTTGGCGCAGCAGTACTCGAGAGCCTGATCGAGCGCGGATGCATCACTGTAGTGACGACGCACCACAATGCTCTCAAGCTCTTCGGTTCCCAGACGAGTGGTGCGTCGAATGGCGCCATGGAGTTTGACCCGGCTACGCTCAAACCGACGTACCGGCTCATACCGGGCAGGCCGGGTAGGAGTTACGGGCTGGACATGGCTGCACGGCTCGGTGTGCCAGACGTCGTGATCCAAAAAGCGCGGGCCCGGCTGGGACAGGACGATGCACGTCTTGAGAAACTTTTGGTACAGGTAGAGAACGATTCTCGGCTCTTGGCATCAGAGCGGCAGGCATACGAAAAAGAACTAGCGGTAGTACAACAGGAACGTGCCGAGGCAGCGGCGGCGCTCCGGAACGCGCGGGAAGAAGCACGAGAGGTAAAATCAAGAGCTAAGACGGAAGCGAAAGAAATATTGACGTTGCTCCGGCAGAAACTTCGCGATCTGTCCCGCATCGCAGCGCCTGGGCAGGTCGACGTTAAAAAAATGAGCGCTGAGGTTGAAGAGTCCGTCAAAAGGCTCGAGCCTGACGCTTTCGCGGGGCAGCGAGTTAATCCCGAGTTTGTCAAGGATATTCACGTTGGAGACACCGTACGGATAGCGAATCTCAGCAAGACTGGTACGGTGATTTCTTTGCACCGAGGCATGCTCGAACTCGAAGTTAACGGAAAGAAGATCAGGCTCTCCACAGCAGAGGTTATGCCGGTAGGCTCTGAACCGCGCCATAGAGATGCGGTTTCAACTCCTGGATGGGGGGCCGAACTCCACCAAGAAGAAGGCTCAGTGGATCGGTTGAACATCATTGGTCTTCACGTGGACGAGGGGCTGGCAGAGGTCGACCGGTTCATTGATCGGTCAGGATTCAACCACCTCGCGGTCGTGACCATCATTCATGGTTTGGGGACTGGGGCGCTCAAAGCCGCGGTGACGGACTTTTTGAAAAAACATCCCCTAATCGCGTCCATTCGCTCTGGTGAGCCTGCCGAGGGCGGCGCAGGAGTAACGGTGGCGGAGTTGAAAAAATAACGTGTTCTCCGAAGATATCATAAGTCGGGTTAGGGACAGCGTCGATATTGTTGATCTAGTATCCGGATATGTGTCTCTGAAGAAGACGGGCAAGAACCATACGGGGCTCTGTCCCTTTCATGCGGAGAAGACCCCGTCATTCAGCGTGAATCCGGATAAGCAGATATTTCACTGCTTCGGGTGCGGTGCCGGTGGTGATGTGTTCAAGTTTATCGAGCTTCAAGAGGGATTGAACTTTCCCGATGCGGTGAGGGCGCTCGCAGGCCGTGCTGGTATTTCTCTACCAATAGACAGCAGGTCGCACGGTCAGGACAAGAAGTCCGAGGACGAACGAAATGTTCTCCTCAAGATCGTTACCGACGCCGTAGAATATTTCAGAAAAGAGCTCGAAGGCCCTGCGGGAAGCGCGGCTCGGGCGTATCTCCAGAAGCGGGGTGTGACCGACGCTATCGCGCAGGATTTTGCTCTGGGCTATGTCAAGCCCGAGTGGGACGGTCTGCTCCGGCACCTTAAGCAGAAGGGCTATACTTTTGGCCAGATGGAGAAAGCCGGGCTCATTGTCAAGCGGAGTGAGGGCGAGGGATACTATGACCGGTTTCGGGGGAGGATCATCTTCCCGATCCGTGATATTGCCGGGAAAGTGATCGCTTTCGGCGGCAGGGTGATGGACGATTCCCTGCCCAAGTACCTGAACTCATCGGAAACGCCTCTCTACAGCAAGAGTAACACGCTCTACTGTTTGGACATGGCAAAAGAGTTCGGACGTAGGCAGGGATATTTTATCATCGTCGAGGGATACCTCGATGCGATCGCCTGCCACCAGCACGGCGTGCGGAACGCAGTCGCAACGCTCGGCACGGCGCTCACCGAGGGCCACCTCCGGCTCATGCGGAGGTTCTCCGACAAGCTCGTGCTGATCTTCGATCCCGACCCGGCCGGAGTCAAGGCCTCGCTTCGGGGATTTGATCTTTTTATGACGAGCGGCATGAAGGTGAACGTGGTCTCACTCCCCGATGGCGACGATCCGGACACGTTTTTGCAGAAGCATGGGCACGATGCGTTCGCTGCGTGCCTGCGCAAGTCGGTTAAGTTCATGGATTTTGTACTTGAGCAGGTGCTAAAGAGCGGATCGCTTGCCTCGATTGACGATAAGGTGCAGAAAGCTGAAGAGATGCTCGGGTTCATCGCAAAGATCCCGAGCGGCATCGAACGTGATCATTATATCAGAAAAACAGCTGAGGCGTTGGACCTGAATGAGACAGTTCTCAGACAGGAAATGCCGACACACTCCCGGCGTGCTGCGTCTGGCGGAGCCAAGGGGGACGTTCCTGTTCCTGCACGGGCACGCCGGCCCAAGGCCGAAGAGATACTGATACACCTCATGCTGAAAGATGAAGAGATAGCTCGAAGCCTGCAAGAACAGATTCAACCGCAGGATTTTACCGATCCTTTGTTCCAGCGGGCGGTGCAGAGGATTCTTGATGCTCTTGAAAAGACCGGCAGGCTCGATATGGGGACACTTATCCAGGACGGGGACGAGGAACTCAACAGCCTGATTTCCCATTATTCCGTGCTCGAAATGGATTACCACGATCCTCACAAGCACTGCCAGGACTGTGTTGACATAATCAAGCAGCAGAACCATGCCCGGAGGATGAAGGCATTGATTACGGCGATCAAGAACGCGGAGGTCAGCGGAGACAGCGCTGAACTCGCAAGGCTCATCGAGGAGCAGAACCGGTTAGGTCGGAAGCCAGGCAGACGGATTCCCGGTTTATAGACATCCACGGTAGCGGCAGGAGCAATTTTAGATACATTTCGTGATGGCGAGCAAGTGAATGCGCATCACGCAGGAGGAGCACACCAGTATGTCAAAGCGGGGCAAGACAGGAGATCCAAAAAAAACGATCACAACGGGTAAAGAGCGGAATTATGTGCCCTACGAAGAGACGGGCGATGCCATTCCCCACGAAGAAGTTTCCACGGAACAGCTCGACAGCATTATCTCTCTGTTCGGAGACGGTGAAATCGACATTGATATTGCAGACTCCCAACATGACGGCAAAGTGCGCCAGCCTGCCGAGGATGAAGTAGAGGAGGGCGTCGAGCCCGAAGACGCTGGTCTTGATGAAATTGCTGAGGAGGAGGCCGAAGAAGAGGAGGTGGAGGTCGGTGTCGGGAAGACCGATGACCCTGTCCGCCTGTATCTCAAGGAAATGGGCACGGTCCCGCTCCTTTCAAAAGAGGGAGAGGTAGCGATCGCGAAACGTATTGAAGAGGGCAAGCGTGAGGCAGCCCACGTCCTCTACAGCCTGCCGTTCTCGCTCCAGGATGTGCATGAGCTGGGCGATAAGCTTCGGAAGGGCAAAATCAGCATTCATGAAGTGGTTCATTCAGGAGATGATGATTTCGAGGACATCCAGAGCCAGAACGAGGAAGAGCTGCATGCACGGGTGCTCAAACTGATTAGTGAGATCGACCGCCACAGCAGGGATCTCAATACCCTCGCAAATCATGTGAACAGCAACCGCGTAAGCGAGGGCAGAAAAAAGGCGCTCCACGAGAAAGCCCAGACGACACGGTACGCTCTCTTCGACAAGCTCGAGGCGCTCAACATACATTGTCGGCAGACGGACCGCCTGGTCATTAAGCTGCGTGAAATGGTGAGTGAAGTGTTCCTCTCGGAGCGCGAGATTCACGGGCTCGAAAGGAAGTCGGGCCTGGCCATTGCGGATCTTAAGGAAGTCTTCAAAAAGATGCGACAGGGAGAGCGTGAGCTCAAGAACGCTGCGCGAAGACTCGAGATGAAGCAAGAAGTCCTTCTCGGGCTTGAGAGGGTATACCGGAATGCGGTCAAGCGGGTCAGGAAGATAGAGGCGGACTGTGGGGTATCAGCGGAGGATCTGAAGAAAGGGCTCAGGGCCTATGAGCGGGCCGAAGAACGCGCCAAGTATGCCAAGAGCGAGCTCGTGGAGGCGAACCTTCGGCTCGTGGTCTCGATCGCCAAGAAGTACACCAACCGGGGACTTCAGTTCCTCGACCTGATTCAGGAAGGGAATATCGGTCTCATGAAGGCTGTGGACAAGTTTGAGTGGCAGCGCGGGTACAAATTCAGCACCTATGCTACCTGGTGGATCAGACAAGCGATCACGAGGGCGATTGCCGATCAGGCACGAACCATCCGCATCCCTGTTCACATGATTGAGACCATGAATAAGCTCATCCGGACCTCGCGCGGGCTCGTCCAGGACCTCGGCAGAGAGCCGACCACCGAGGAGATCGCTGCGTCCATGAAGCTGCCGGTCGAGAAGGTCCGCAAGATCATGAAGATCGCAAAAGAGCCGATATCGCTCGAGACCCCTATCGGCGAGGAAGAGGACAGCCACCTTGGCGATTTTATCGAGGACAAGAAAGTAGCGTCGCCGCTGGAATCGGCGATCCGGAAGAACCTGCATAACCAGGTCCGGAAAGTGCTGAACACGCTGACGGAGCGCGAGGAGAAGGTACTTCGCTGGCGCTTCGGCATTGGCGAACAGACGGACCACACGCTTGAAGAGGTAGGGCAGGAGTTCGACGTCACGCGCGAGCGTATCCGTCAGATCGAGGCAAAGGCGCTGCGGAAGCTCCGTCACCCGAGCAGGAGCAAACAGCTCAAGAGCTTCATGGAGTGAGACGGTCGGATCATGCGGAGGCAAGGCTTGACATTTAGCGGGGGTTGTGCCAATATAAACAGTTATTACGAGGCAATTCTCAAGCACCAAATAACAAATCCCAAACATATTTCAATTACCAGTATTAGAATTTATTTTGATCATTTCAGTTCGTTTGGATTTTGAGGTTTGGAATTTACAGCAAAAGCAGGGCCCATAGCTCAGCTGGTAGAGCTACCGGCTCATAACCGGTTGGTCCCAGGTTCGAGTCCTGGTGGGCCCACCAATTAATCGATGGCAGGGAGATGCTTCTGATGTTCGAGGTGAAGAACTCATCGGGTCACGGTGCCGTTGATTGCAGGCAGCCCGCGGAGAAAACCATAAAATGCGCCGATAGGCGCATTTTTATTTTGGAGGCGGCATGGAAGAACAACTGAGCATGCTCATACGGCTTCAGGAAATAGATACGAAGATCCGCTCTCTCGCCGAGCGGAAAATCCAATTTCCTGAGATACTGGCATCGCTCGAACGTCGGCGCGCATCGAGCAAAGAGGAATTCGACAAGGCCAAAGAAACGCTCCAGACAGCACAGAAGAACAAGCGCGACCGGGATAAGGACTTGGAGGTTGGAGTACAAAAGGTCGAAAAACTCAAGGCGCGTACCTCAGAGATCAAGACCAATAAAGAGTACCAGGCACTGCTCAAGGAAATAGAGACCGCAGAGCAGGAAAATAAAGCGATTGAAGATGAGATTCTCGTGCTGATGGAGCAGATTGACGCAGCAGTTGAGTCGATTACGACGGCAGAAAAAAAGGCCCGGAACGATGAGGATGCGATTGTTGTCGAGCAGAAAGAGCACGAGGCAGTCTTCGTGAAGCTCGAAAAAGAGTTAAAAGAAGTGGAACGCGCGCGACAAGAGACAGCAGCGCGCATCGACACCGCGATCCTCGGACAGTATCAAAAGCTCCTCAAATCCAAGGCAGGCATCGCCATAGTGGAGGCGCGGGGCGAATCCTGCTCAGGCTGCTACATGAGCATCCCGCCACAGGTCTTCGTCAATGTCAAGAAAAACAGCAGTATCATCACCTGTCCTCATTGCGGCCGGATTTTATATTATAAGGAAGCCATCGTACAGAAAAATACCTGATCCGGACAAGTCAGAACCAATGATTATTACCACGGTGACAGGTCGAAAACAGAGAACACCATGAATTTTTTCTCCCTGACCGCAGTGCCTCCGTGGTTTATCTCTGCACATTTGAAAACCTTGTTTTTTTGTTGAAAGGATTATGATGGAATTGACAATTTTTACTGACGGAGCATCTCGGAATAACCCCGGTGAGGCCGGGGCGGGCATTTTTATCACCAACAAGGACAGCATGCCTATCGATAAGATAGCCCGGTATCTGGGAAGAACCACGAATAATGTTGCAGAATATACTGCCGCCATTATCGGACTTGAACATGCAGTGAAGCTGCGAGCTTCGAGAGTCAAGCTTTGTGCGGATTCCGAGCTCCTCGTGAAACAGCTGAATGGCCAATATAAAGTTAAGAACGAGGGTTTGAAGCCGCTGTACGCAAAGGTCAAGGAACTTATTGCAAAGATTGGTAGCGTCGAGGTACAATACATCCCAAGGGACCAGAACAGGGAAGCAGATGCTTTGGCGAACAAGGCCATCGATGAAAAGCTGAAATAATGTGTCAGATCCATGTCCTAATAAATTATTGATCTTTTTCTGTGTCCTGTGAGGTAAGAACAAGTTTATAACATATCAGAGCGGGTGAGGTGATTGCTCCCCGGCGACGGGGGGAGGAAAGTCCGAGCTCCGCAGGGCAAGGCGGTCCCGAAACGGGACAGGGGGCGACCCCATGGATAGTGCCACAGAAAAGAAGACCGCCCCGAACAGGGGTAAGGGTGAAACGGTGGGGTAAGAGCCCACCACATTCCCGGGTGACCGGGGATGCTTGGAAAACCCCGCCTGGAGCAAGACCGCATAGGGAAGCGTCTCCCGAGCAATCGGGAGTAAGGACTGCCCGTCCCAGACTTCCGGGTAGGTCGCTCGTGCCTTCGAGCAATCGACGGCCCAGATAAATGATCACTGCTCCCGGGCGACCGGGAGAACAGAACTCGGCTTACGGCCCGCTCTGATTTTTTTGATACTTCTGTAGATAGCTCAGTCTATTCTCCTTATGAGAGTGTTCTATGGACAAAAAAAGTTTTGCTATCCATCCCTTCGAGAAGCTCAAAAAGACGATAGAACGTAACAAGGCAGTTCCCTCGTCTCCGCCTGTTCTTCCCAAGAAAAAAGAACACCTTACCGATGAAGAACTTTTCTGTAATGCCATGGATGATGTCCAGGAGATTGAAGAATACCGGGCACTGCCTTGCGCTCAGAGCCACAGGAAAATTATCTCCGAACCGGCGCGACGCCACCCCGATCGCGAAGCACTTATGATTCTCAGCGAAATCGCAGAAGGGCGACAACCGGTAAACCTCCCGGACACGCAGGAATATGTCGAATGGACTAATCCGGATTACCGGGACGACATCATTCAGAGACTGCATGGAGGATATTTCTCCGTTCAGGAGTTTCTCGATCTACACGGTTTTACGGTCCCGGAGGCTGAAATGGAACTGGAATCCTTTATCGGGGCCTCATTTAAAAAGGGGCTGCGCTGTATCAAGATCATCCATGGTAGGGGGCTCCGCTCCACACGGGGTGCCCGATTAAAGGAGGCGGTCATCAGACGGCTTTCGGGACACTACCGGAAGGATATTATTGCATACGTGACCGCGCGGCAGTGCGATGGAGGGCTCGGTGCACTCTACGTCCTGCTTCGGGGAAAATAATTTTTTCTCTAAGCAAACACAAGCATGAACAAGAATGCAGAACGGTGCACAAGGGCAAATGGCAAGCTTCTGGCTCCCTCCGAAATAAGGACATTCCGGAAGAAGATTTACACCTACTACCGTAACCACGGTCGCGACCTTCCCTGGCGAAAAACGCGGAACCCCTACAATATTCTTGTATCGGAGATCATGCTTCAGCAGACTCAGGTGGAGCGAGTGCTTGAAAAATATGCTCAGTTCATCAAGGCGTTCCCGGATTTTTCGTCTCTCGCCAGAGCGCCTCTTCGGAAGCTGATAACAATCTGGCAGGGGATGGGTTACAACCGCCGGGCACTTGCGCTAAGAGCCCTTGCGCAGACGCTCATGAACGAACGCCACGGTAAACTGCCGTCTGATCCAGAGGACCTCATGGCGTTTCCGGGGATAGGCAGATATACGGCGGGCGCCGTTGCTGCTTTTGCTTTTAATCAGCCGGTACTATTCATTGATACGAATATCAGGCGAGTGTTCATCCATACCTTCTTACATGGCCGGGAAAACATTAAAGACGAGGATATCCTTCCACTGATTCAGCAGACGATCGATGTATCAGATCCCAGGACATGGTACAATGCGCTTATGGATTACGGGGCCATGCTCAAGCGGGAACATGCTAACCCCAACCGAAGGAGCGCACTTTATCAGCGGCAGAGCCCATTCGAGAATTCGAACCGCCAGATCAGGGGGAGGATTCTGAAAGTGCTTGTGGAAGAATCACCTCTCAGCCTGTCACTGATCGCAAAAAAATCAGGCATGGACCCAGAGCGAGTGAAGCAAAACCTTATGGAACTTATCAACGAAGGCTTTGTCAGGAAACAAGGCAAATTATTTGCTCTATAGTAGATTCGCTCATTACCCCTCCCCCCTTCCAGGTTGGAGGGGAGCTTGACACATCATCATGCTATGAGAACAGCTCCCGACTACATACAGTTCTATCCCACGCTCCGGTGCAACCAGTTATGCGAATTCTGTTTCAACCGGACCATGCCGTTTGTCCAGGACATGTCGTTTGGTGATTTTAGGATCATGCTCGGCAGATTGAGAGATTTTTCGATTAGGATCATTGACATTATCGGCGGAGAGCCGACAATGCATCCCGATATGATTCCGTTTCTCCGAGAGGCCTGTTTAAAGGGCTTTCGCATCAATATCAGCTCGAACGGGACGAACATCGAGATGCTCGAAGAAATTCTCGACATGGGTAGCCAAATCAACGTGGGTATCTCCATCAATGATAAGGCAACCTTAGACCGTCTGCAGGGGTTTATTAAAGAGCATAAGCCGATTGTAAAGACCATTTTCAGTCCTGACAGGGATTCCGGCATGATTCAGGATATTCTTTCGATCAAACCAGCGAAATTCTACCTTATCTACCGTGACGCCATGGTGCACGAAGGACTGAAAGAAACGCTGCCTTTTCATGAGTTCATCAAAATCGTGCAGAAGGACATGAATTCATCCCTGGTGGGTACGGTCTCCTGCTCAGGATTCATTCCTGACATCGAGAATTGTCCTGAGCTTTCCGCAACGAGGTGTCCTGCAGGCACAACAAAGCTTGGCGTCATGCCCGACGGTTCGGTCTATCCCTGCAACTTGTTTTTCGGGCGCGGCGATTTTATGCTTGGAAATATCCTGACCGATCCCTTCGATGCCATCTGGAGCCATCGAGCGCTTGCCTTCTTCCGAACCTTTGCCGGAAATGACTGTCCAAAGACAGCGTGCACGCATCACGCTATTTGCCACGGCGGATGCCCAGCCCATGGTCTTATTCATTTCGGCGACGTATCTGCACCTGATCCTCGGTGCGTTAGGAACGGACCTGCCAGCCCTTAAGTATGGAAATCTGATATAATAGAATGGAATAAAATGGAGGGAGGGCGTACATGGTTACAGCTCTGGTCCTGTTGACGGTGGCGAGGAACAAGGTGAATGCGGTTGCTGAAGCGCTTGCTGATATGGATGGTATCTCGGAGGTTTATTCAGTCGCCGGACGGTATGATCTGGCGGTGGTCATTCGGGTAAAGGACAACGAGCAGATGGCCGAGCTGGTAACGAACCATATGCTCAAAGTGGAAGGGATTATCACATCAGAAACGCTCATCGCGTTCCGCGTACATTCCCGTCACGATCTGGAGAGCATGTTTTCTATCGGCCTGTAATCCGTCTTCGTGCAGTATTACAGTTGACGATAAAGGTTCACTTTGACGGATCCCCCCCATCTCGTTTTTTGATCAGCTCGATCCGAAAAAATCGTTGTGAAACTCCCTAAGATAGTATAAAATAACCGCACATTGTAATATTTGCGTCACGACCTTACTGCGCAGGAGGAAGTAATGAGACAGACCAAGATCGTTCTCTCCGATAAGGAAATTCCGACCAAGTGGTACAATATCATGGCCGACATGCCGAACAAGCCCAAGCCGCCGCTCCACCCAGCCACGAAGCAGCCGATCGGCCCTCAGGACCTTTCACCCATTTTCCCCATGGCGCTCATCGAACAGGAAGTGAGTCAGGAGCGCTGGATTGATATCCCGGAAGAAGTTCTTGCTATCTACTCGCTTTGGAGACCCTCGCCTCTGTTCCGGGCGCACAGGCTCGAGCAGGCCCTTGGCACGCCTGCCAAGATCTATTACAAGTATGAAGGTGTGAGCCCTGCCGGCAGCCACAAGCCGAACACCTCCATTCCGCAGGCATATTATAACAAAAAAGCGGGAATCAAGCGTATCGCGACAGAGACCGGTGCGGGCCAATGGGGTTCGGCCATGGCGCTTGCGGGAAAGCTGTTCGGGCTCGACGTTACGGTCTACATGGTAAAGGTGAGCTACGGTCAGAAGCCCTATCGGAGAATTGCGATGGAGACCTGGGGCGCAACAGTCTATGCAAGCCCGTCGGAGGTAACGACTGCAGGACGGAAGTTTCTCGAGATGGACCCGAACAACCCTGGTAGTCTCGGTATCGCGATTTCCGAGGCCGTGGAGGACGCGGCCACGCACAATGACACGAACTACGCCCTCGGCTCGGTTCTGAACCATGTTTGTCTGCACCAAACCGTGATCGGGCTCGAGACCAAGAAGCAGTTCGATCTTGTGGGCGATTACCCGGATATCATCATCGGCTGCTGCGGCGGCGGAAGCAACCTCGCCGGAATCAGCTTCCCGTTCCTGCACGACAAGATCAACGGCAAGAACCTCCGCGTGATTGCGGTCGAACCGGCGTCCTGTCCCACGCTCACCAAGGGAGAGTTCCGATATGATTTCGGCGATGTCGCTGGGCTCACCCCGTACCTCACCATGTACACGCTCGGACATGATTTCATGCCGCCCGGCATCCACGCCGGTGGGCTCCGGTATCATGGCGATTCGCCGCTCGTGTCTCAGCTCTACCATGACAAACTCATTGAAGCCAGAGCATACAACCAGATCCCGGTGTTTGAGGCTGCATTGCAGTTTGCCAACACGGAAGCGATCATCCCGGCGCCTGAGAGCGCCCACGCGATTCGGGCGGCCATCGATGAGGCGCTGCTCTGCAAGCAGGAGGCCAAGCAGAAGACTATTCTGTTCAACCTAAGCGGCCACGGGTATCTCGACCTTCAGGCTTACGCCGACTACCATGACGGCAAGCTCCGCGACTATGAGTATCCAGCTCAAAAGATCAAAGAGGCGCTCGCAAAGCTGCCGAAGATATGACGTTCGGAGACCGTCCCGCTTTCGAGAGGGCAGGTCTGTTTCTTCACTGAAAAATGAATGACTTGAAAAAAGCCTACCGGACGACCATGCTCATCGGTCTTTGGATGATTGGGAGTGTGTTCGTCTATGCAATCATCGTTGAGTTCGTAAAAAAGATCGGTCATTCAATCGGGTCGACCTCGTCCGCGTCATCGGCTGCCATCCTTCGGTACGCCCTGTTCGGTTTCGCTACTGTGATATTTTTCCTCATACGGGCAATCAACAACCATTTTCTCGCAGGAGATATTCGTATCACCGGAAGGGGTACAGCAAGCCGGTATTCCCCGGACATCCAGCGTCTCATGACCGCAGCAGTCATAACCTATGCGTTCTGCGAATCGATGGCGGTCCTCGGGCTGATCCTGTATTTTCTTGGTGGAAATCCCACGGATTTCTATGTGTTCATGCTGATCTCGCTCTTCTTTTTCTCGGTCTATTTCCCGAAGTACGGACGATGGGAGGAGTGGATGAAAGACAGGTTTAAATCTGCCGGCAGGGCGCGCTAATTTCCCTAAGCCGGACAAGCCCCGCAGATTGCGGAACAGGCCAGAACCGAAAGCAGGAATACGGCTATCATGATTTTTCGTATGTCACGAGTGGCGACACTGATCTTTTCGTGTCACTCGTAAAAGCGATTTTAAGATCTCTTTCATATTGGCAAGAATTCACTCGTAAGTTGCTACGACCGTCCTTCTTCCTTCAGGCGTTCCAGCGCATTGCGTGTTATCAGAATATGGCCCTCGGCTTCCTTGATAATTCCCTTCACCGATAACACCTTCATGCATTTTGTAACTGCCTCCCGCGACGATCCGATGCGCGCAGCGAGTTCCTTATGGGTAAGTTTTCCTACTCTGAGAAAACCTTTGCTGCTATCACCTTCCGCAGCTGCAGCTTCGAGGAGACTGCGGACGAGGCGCTCTCCTACTTCGAAAAATGCGAGCGATTCGATCAGTTCATCTGCCTTCCGCAGTCTCTCGACCAGCGTCGTCATGAGTTCCACGGCAATTTTGGGATTTTTGTAGAGCATATCAAAAAAAACATCTTTCTTGAGGATCGCGAGCTCTGAATCCTTGTCCGCGACGATGGTGGCGGACCGCCCCTTGTTATCGAGTAGGCTCAGCTCTCCGAAAAATGCGCCCTTCTCGAACTGCGCGAGCACGATTTCGTCTCCCTGATCATCCACCAGTACCGCTTTGACCCTGCCGGAGTTCACAATATAAAGGTCAGTGCTCAGGTCTGTCTTGTTGAAGATCACAGCACCCTTTTTATAAGCGATGCTTTTGCACCGCTCTGCGATTTCTTTGAGCTGGGTGTCCTTAAGATGTTTAAACAGCGGGATATTCTTTAAATATTCAATGAGCATATCGGTCCGGGTAGGCGGCTAAAAGAGTCCAATGTTTTGCATGAGTGATGTTTTGTCCGCCAATTTCCTCCTTTAAAGAAAATTTCTCATGCAATGCGCGCTGGGTTCGGGGGCTTCAAAGAAAGTTTTTTATTCCTTATGTCTTTTACGAGTAACAGAGTTTTTTTGCGGCATTCTCTGGCTTCCCCGTTAAGCTGATAATCTCTAAAGAGAGGTGAATCTGTGGCGAAAGGTGTTTCTCTATTATAAAATTCTCCAACTCTTGTCAGCAGTGTCTATCATTCATTAGAGATGGTGGTATAATGCCTCTAATGATATTATTTCGAGAATTGTTATCTCGAACAGGGCTTACTTCACGCTCTTCAAAAATCGCTGCATATCGAACTCGATGTCCATCATTTCCTTCACGCGCTCCACTTTGCGCTTCTCGCGGATACTTGTTTTGCCCATGCTGATTTCGATCTTGTCGATGGTGGTGAAGGTATCGTCTGGCACGGAGATGATGGGGATGCCTTTGGCCTGCGCTTTACCGATGACCACGTCATTCGTAGCGAGTCCGCCGGTGATAATGATGCACTTGGTCGATGTTTCTATGGCTGCGAGTTGGATGTCGGCGCGATGCGCGCCGGTGATAACAGCCTTATTCGGCGTCCTGCGGAAATAGTTCAGCGCGCTGTCAACATCCATAGCCCCGATGGAAAAGTTCTCGACAAACTCATCGAGTTTATCCTCGCAGCAGAGCACCTTACCACCCAGGATGTCGTTCAGCTGCCGGACGCTCACGGATTCGAGGAAATGGTCTTTGGGGAAGACGCCGAAAATCCTGATTCCTTTCTTCTCCAAGAACGGGTCCACCGTTCCCTTCACATGCTCCACGGTGTGCACCGGGACTTTATTGAAAACGCAGCCTGCAAACTGCTCTCCGAATATCTGGTATGCGCCGAAGAGCGAGTCCGCAGAAACGTCCCCCCGCCACGGCTCTACCATCAATACATGCGCTTTCATGTCGGACACGAGCGAAAGGGTATTAATGTTCAGCAGGGCACCTTCAAACAGATCTCCAGCACCACCGATCACCACGAAATCCTTGTTCTTGAGAGAGCGGAGAGCCGTCAATATCTGCTTCCTTGCGTCCTTAATTTTCCCCTGGAAAAGCAGGCTCTGCGTCTCATAGCTCAAGACGAAAGGGGAGACCACATCCATTGATTCCGTCAAACCCAGGGTTTCCCTTATGAACAGAGCGTCGGCATCGTAGATGTCCCGGTCTCTTTTTATCGGCACCTTGCCGATAGGCTTCATGTATCCGATCTTGTATCCCCGCTCCTTGAGCTTTATGGCAAGACCGAGGGAAATGAATGTCCTTCCGGAGTAACCGGTGTTGGATGCTATGAATATGGGGATCATCAAAACCTCCTTAGAATCGGGGTCCAGGGCCAAGAGTCAGGTTCCAGAAACCAAGGGTATGAACCCTAGGTTCAAGAACCACATTAGCATTGAGAACAAATACTTTATCAACCCGTTCAACCTATGCAAAAGATATCTCCCGAAACCAACAGGTGTTTTTTGGAGTTGTGGCTGCTTGGCACAGCCTGCAGTTAACCGGTTCGCCTGGAAAAATGCCAAGCCATCTGCATCAGCCCATGAACCGGGGACGCGGCAAACATCTCTGCCGCATCTGCAAACAGGATCAGTCTTGGCTCTCAGTCGCTGCAGAGCCTTATTCGGGAATCCTCGGCCTTCAGGCCCAGGAGGAGTCAAAAATATCCATTATTACGTGTATCCCCGCGGTTTTTGATCCTCTTCTCCATCCCTCTTTATTGGTGCTCCTGACCCCTTGTCCCCGGCTACTGGCCTCTGGCACTATCTTCTGAATATTATCCTCGCATCCAGAGCCACAGCGCCTTTCTCCATGGCAACAAGCGGGTTCACATCCAGCTCCCGGATCACCGGGAAGTCAGTGACTAGACAGGAGAGGTGTTGAATGCTCTCAATCACGGCGTTGACATCAACGGCCTTCTCGCCGCGGACGCCGCGGAGCAGGGCCGACGCTTTAATCTCGTTCACCATGGCCTGAGCTTCGCGATGGGAAACGGGTGTGATGCGGAATGCCACGTCCTTCAGCACCTCGACGTAGATGCCGCCGAGGCCGAACATGAGCATATGGCCGAAGGTGCGGTCATGGGTAACGCCGAGGATGACTTCCTTGCCGGCAATCATCTCATAAAGTATCACGCCCTGGATGAATGCCTGGGGCATGAATCGTCGGACGTTCGCGGTGATTTCATGGAACGTGTCCTCGGCCTCATGGGCGGAATTAATATTAAGTTTTACGCCGCCTACGTCTGTCTTATGCAGGATATCGGGGGACGCAATCTTCATCACCACGGGAAAGCCGATTTTTGATGCGAGCGCAGCGGCCTCTCGCGATGTCCGCGCCAGTGCTTTTCGCGGGAACCTGAATCCGTAGTGCGTAAGAATTGCCGCCGCATCGTCCTCGCCGAGCTGGAATTTGTTGGTAGCAATGAATCCATCGATCTGCTGCCGTAACGCACCCTCGTTCACCTCAAGGCACATCGGTTGTTCTTGTTCGAGGTGCTGCTGTGCCCATTGATCCGACTGGCGTTTGAAGGCTCTCACCGCGAGCTCGGGATATGAGTAGTTCGGTATCGAAGCGTCCTTAAGCTTCTTGATCGCCGTTCGCACATGGGCTTCACCCATGAAGGAGGCAATGATCGGCTTGTCCGTTGTTCCGGATGTCGTGATGACGACGTCAGCTGTGTTCTCCACGTCTGTCATGGCCTGGGGAGTAAGGATCACCAGCATGCCGTCGATGTTGGGATCCTTGGCAGCCTGCTTGAGCACTGCTGCATATCGCTCGGAAGTGGCATCACCGATCAGGTCCACGGGATTAAAAATCGTGGCGTTCGGGGGCAGCTTCAGAGCCATGGTCGCAATGCTCTCTCTGGTCATGTGCGGCAGTTCTATGCCGAGCCGTTCTGCCGTATCTGCTGCGATGATTCCAGGGCCACCGGCGTTCGTGATCACAAGCAGTCCCTTGCCTGCAGGGATTTTCCCCTCGGCAAAGGCTAGGGCCGTGTCGAAGAGGTCCTGAACGCCCTGGGCACGCATGATCCCCGTCTGCCTGAAGGCGGCATCAAAGGCAACGTCCGAACCGGCGAGTGCGCCGGTATGAGATGATGCTGCGCGGGCCCCGGCCTCGGTGCCTCCGGCTTTCAGGAGGACGACAGGCTTTATCCTGGTCGCTTTGCGCGCGATGTCCATGAACCGTTTCCCGTCCACCACGTCCTCGAGATATCCGAGGATCATGTCTGTGTCGGGGTCGTCTATAAAATATTCGATGAAGTCGATCTCCGAGAGATCGGCTTTGTTCCCGAGACTAATGAACTTGGAGAACCCGATTTCATTACCGATCGCCCAGTCCATGATGGCGATGCCCATGGCGCCGGACTGGGAAAAGAACGCGATCTTGCCTTTCGGAAGCATGTCCGCGGCAAAGGTAGCGTTCATGCTGTTCGCCGTATTGATGAGGCCAAGACAATTCGGGCCGAGGACACGAATGCCTCGATCTTTGCTGATAGTCCTGAGCTCCTCCTCCAGCCCGGTGCCCTCCTTGCCAGACTCCTTGAACCCCGCGCTCAGGATGACCGCTGATTTGATCCCGGCGGCAGCGCATTCCCTTAGCGCGCCGGGTACAATGCTTGCGGGCACGGCGATGATAGCAAGGTCGGTGCAATCGCCGGTTGCCGAGACCGTTGGGTAGGCTTTCAGGCCGAGGATTTCGCCACCCGATGGATTCACGGGGCAGAGCCTGCCTCTAAATTTATGACGAATCAGGTTATTGAGGACCGCATGCCCGACTTTCTTCGGATCATGAGATGCGCCGATGACGGCTATGGAGCGGGGGTTGAAGAGGGCATCGAGCATAATGTATTAAGTTTAGTTGAGAAAAAGCGGATGGTCAAGGCGTGAAAGAGAATTTCATCAGATTGCCTTGAGGATGTGATGAGGTACCGCTTGTCTCAGGCTCATTTGGTACCGTTCACCGTTATCACGAAATGTGTGGGAGAGGACGCTCTTTTCTCTCATGGTGAGGTTGCCTCAACCAAAATTAAGGTTCTCGTGAGGATTTTTTAATAATTTACAAATCAACTTCTCGCACGCCAAAATAGCGATAAAAAATTATGAACAGAAAAAGCCTTTGACAAGATTTGACCGTTGAGTGCACAAAATTGATTGCCGACGCAAGACCGGAGAAAAGGCCCGTTTCTCGTTATGGTCTTAGGTAGCACCGAGGCACCAAGCTCGCAATGAAAATGTTTTCATTTTTCCGTAATTCTTTGCGTGTCTGTCAAAAACAGCCGTTGTCTTTCATGTTTGAAATAAGATCACGAAGATGCAGATGACTAATCGTCCCTGGTAGCGAAGGCTCTTTATTTGATGTTGCTTTGAAGCCCCCACTGCTGGCATCCCACATTTTTTTGGCTCTACCTATCGCCCCCTGCGGGTCTTGTCCGGGAGCTGAACAACTGGACTTTAGCAGAAAAGGAGAATAAACAAAATGTAAATGACGCATAAACTTGTCAAGTGAGGAGTACCCTTTCTGCTATACTTAAAAATGGCAGGAGAGGGCCATGGTCGAACAGGAACCGCATAAGAAACTTGAGCTGATAAGATCGCTCCACCCCAAGAAGTTCCCGGCAGAGGAAAGCGTCTTCACCCACATCCATCCGGGCAACAGGATCTTCATCGGCACGGGATGCGGCGAACCTCAATACCTTGTAAGCGCTCTCATCAAATACGTTCAGTCCCACCCCAAGGCCTTTTTCGACACAGAGCTCCTGCAGGTCTGGACGCTAGGTGTGGCGCCGTATGCCGATGCAAAGTTCAAGGACATCTTCCGGCATAACTCGTTCTTCATAGGGAGCAACACGCGCGAGGCTGTGAACCGTGGCATTGCGGACTACACCCCGATATTCCTGTCCCAGGTGCCCGCCCTGTTCCAGAAAAAGCTCGTGCCTGTGGACGTTGCACTTATCCAGACCTCCCTACCAGACAAACACGGATACATGAGCCTCGGCATCAGCGTGGACATAGTGAAGGCGGCGACGGAGAACTCCGCGCTCGTCATCGCCCAGACGAACGCCCGCATGCCGCGGGTCCTTGGCGATACCTTCATCAATATCAGGGACGTGGACTTCGTCATCCCGCACGACGAACCACTTTTGGAGTTCGAGGTCACTGTATCGGACGAGATCGCTCAGAAGATCGGGACCTATGTCTCGCGGATTGTGCTGGATGGCGATACTATCCAGGTCGGATACGGGAGCATACCGAACGCCATCCTCACACACCTTCAGAACAAAAAACATCTCGGCGTGCACACAGAACTTCTGACAGACGGCATCGTGATGCTCATGAAAAGGGGCGTTATCGACAATTCCAAAAAAGAGTTGAACCGCGGCAAGACGGTCGCGGCCTTCTGCATGGGCAAGCGTGAGACGTATGAGTTTCTACACGACAACCCGTCCGTCGAGTTCCGGCCGGTGAACTATACCAACAACCCCACCGTGCTTGCCCGCCAGAAGAACATGACCGCGATCAACAGCGCCCTGGAGATTGATCTCTCGGGCCAGGCCACGGCCGAGTCCATCGGCAAGACCTTCTACAGCGGCATTGGGGGGCAGGCGGACTTTATGCGCGGGGCAATCCTATCCCAAGGCGGGAAGACCATCCTCGCTCTCCAGTCTACCGCAGAGAACGGAGAGGTCTCGCGCATCGCCCCGTACCTGAAAGAAGGATCTGGTGTGACGCTCTCCCGCGGTGATATCCACTATGTCGTGACCGAGTACGGGATCGCCTATCTCCACGGAAAGAACATCCGGGAGCGGGCCATGGAACTGATCGCGATAGCACACCCGAAATTCCGGCCGTGGCTCATCGACGAGGCAAAGAAACGCAGCTTGATCTATAAGGATCAGGCCTTTATCCCTGGAGTGCAGGGAGAGTATCCGGAAGAGCTTGAGACATACCGCACCACGAGGACCGGCTTGAACATTCTGTTGCGGCCGGTAAAGCTTAGCGACGAACACCTGCTGAAAGACTTCTTCTACTCTCTGTCGAGCGATTCCCTGTACCGCCGGTTCATCTCCACACGGCCCGACATGCATCATGAGCGGCTGCAACCCTTTGTGATCATCGATTATACCCGGGAAATGGTGATCCTCGCCGTACGTGAGCATGAGGGGCAAGAGCAGATCATGGGAATGGCGCAGTATACCATCGACCAGACCACGCACACTGCTGAGGCCGCCTTCGTGGTGAGGGATGATTATCAAGGAAAAGGGATCGGCGCGGAACTGCTCACCTACGTCACCTACCTGGCGAAGAAAGGCGGTTTGCTCGGATTCACGGCAGCGGTGCTGATGGAGAACGTGCTGATGCTCCAGCTTTTCGAAAAAATGGGGTTCAACATTGAAAAGCGGGCAGAGGCGGGGATATACGAGCTCAAGATGTCGTTCAGGGAGTGAAGAAAAATCTACAGGCTGTCATAGAGCAGTAATGAACGGACAGAGTTAAAAGCGCGGATCTCACACATCCCGACATTTATGAGTTGCCTAGCGATCATTTTTTATTCGCGGATTATAGAATGAGAAATGCTCCATGAAGGCTTTTTTATAAAATAGTGGCTGGGTTAGGGCTAATTCCTTCATTCTGCAGTCTCAAATTTTGAAAGGGTCATGCAGCTTACAACGAACGATCACCATTCCGATATTTATCCCTAAGCTACTTTCCCGTCATGATTTATTCTCTCAAATATAAACAAAAAAACGAGCTTGCCACAGTTCATTGTTGAATTTTTCTTGATTAGATTAAGTGTTTTAAGACTAGTGGCTAAGCATATTTTCAGCTTGCAATAAATATTGTTAAAATGCTACTATTTGTACATTAATATGGTCTATCATGGCGGTTTTGTTTAAAGTATGAGCTGGTTCGTTTTTATATTATTTTTCATCTCAGGGGCCGCGGGGCTGATATACGAGGTTGTTTGGTCCCGGATGATGATGCTCATTTTCGGGAGGAGCGTCCTCGCAGTCGGGATCGTACTAGCGGCTTTCATGTCGGGCATTGCGCTCGGCAGTTACGTACTGGGGAGATACGCCGACCGGAGCCGTAACCCTTTGCGGCTTTATGCTTTCTACGAGATAGGAGCTGGCATCACCGCCTTCATTGCCTCGTTTCTTTTAATTCGGATAACTCCAGTCTATGTTTGGGTGCACGCGTCCTTTGGTGGATCACCTCTCGCATTTGCGGTTATTCGTTTTTTCATTGCTTTCGCGCTCCTCATCATTCCCACGGTCCTGATGGGAGCGACCCTGCCGATCCTGTCTCGCGTTGTAATGAAACGGCTGTCACGGATTGGACAGGAGTTGGGGAGCTTATATGCTATTAATACTGTGGGAGCTGTCACCGGTAGTCTTGCGGCTGGCTTTTATCTCATCGGTCGCCTCGGTCTGCATGGAGCAATCGACGTAGCTGTCCTTGGGAACGTTTCGGTAGGCCTCCTCGCGTGGCTTGCATCCATGCGTTCTGGACTCGACCATGCTCTAGTTCCGATGTCCTCGCCGGCAAATCCCGAAACCTTGATTCCGATTGCCGACGCTCAGGTCATTCGAACGTACCGTCTTGCGCTTTGGGCCTTCGCACTATCAGGCTTGGCCTCATTCGCCTATGAAATCTTCTGGACGCGCGCGCTTGTCTTTTTACTTGGGAACACGACCTATGCATTCACGCTTATGCTTACGGCGTTCCTGACGGGCATTGCGCTCGGCGGGTACGGTATCCGGTTCCTTGGGGACATCGTTAAAAACCCCCTTCGACTATTCGCGGCGATTGAGGTCCTGATTGGAGTTTTTTCCGCAGTTGCTTTACCTCTGCTCTTTTTCATCGTGCAATCGGAAGCTATTCGATCTTTCATTACCCGATATTCCGGTCAACTCGAACTTCTCGCTCTATCGAATTTCGTGATAGCGCTGTCCCTCATGCTTCTTCCTGCTACCCTGATCGGAGCCACGTTACCCCTGATGGGGCAGATCTTCATTTCCAATCTTCAGAAAACCGGGACAACGGTGGGAAAGATCTATGCTGTGAACACGCTGGGCAACGTGGTGGGAGCGCTCCTGCCCGGCCTCCTGATCATGCCGCTTCTGGGGATCCAGAAAGGCATTCTCCTCATGGCTGCACTCAATGTGGGCCTGGGTATCGTGCTTGTTTTTGCCCGGTGGAAACACGCCATGACCGTCGTATCCGTGGCATTGGCTGTATTCCTGGTAGTCACTCTTGCGCTCGTGCGCATGCCGCTCTCCTTCCAGTTTCCTTCGGAATTCCAGCAACGACGGGACGAGGTCCTCTTCTACCGGGAGGGGGGACTCGTAACCACAAAGGTGTGGGTCAGCGCTGACAGCGGCTATAAGGCAATCAGCGTCGACGGCATCAACATCGGGGGGAACGGTGCCTCCGACTACAAGCAGCAGATCCTGGCCCATCTGCCGAAGCTGCTTCTGAAATCGTACAGCTCGGAGCTTTCGATAGGTCTCGGCTCGGGCATTTTGGCTGGCGAAAGTGCCAAGCATGCCGCGCTTAAGAAGATCGTGGCTGTTGAGATAGCGCGCGGTGTCATCGAGGGAGCGCGATACTTCTCGGAACAAAACATCAACATTCTCAACGACCCTCGCGCTGTCATCATCGTGGATGACGTGGCTGATTTTCTCGAGACAACGCAGGAGCGGTATGACATCATATCGGCTGACGAGAAGACCGCAGGAAAATATGCCACCAACGCGTTCTCTTACTCAGAGGAATACTATGCGCTTTTGCGGCAGAGGCTCGCCCCGGGCGGACTCGTCATTCAGTGGATGCCTACCGACCTGCCGCCCTCGCAGTACGATCTGGCATTGAGGACTTTCCTTGATGCATTCCCTCATGCTCAGCTCTGGTATTTCCCGCCTGTCGGGAGGTTCACCATGACCAACACATTCCTTGTCGGCTCTAACGATGCCATCGATATTGATCCGGCGTGGATGCGCAAAACCATGGCGGCCGAACCCGAATCATTCCAAGGCATTCGCAAGTACGGCCTGACTACGGCGGAAGCCGTGCTGGCCCATTTCATCGGGACAGAAGAGACGCTGCGCAATGCCATACCACCCGGTCCTGTGAACACCTTCGAGGAGCCATACTATGAGTTCTATTCTCCCCGCGACTATGCCGTACCCCCGGACGAGAGGACCCTTGTGAATCACGAGATGCTGATGTCAATCCGCGGCCCGGATTTCAACCGATTCGCGAGGAAGGGGCTCTCTGGTCAGGAGGCCGCCCACCTCAATGCGGCTTTTCGGGCCGAGGGGATATTCCTCGCTGGGCAGGTCGCCCAATTCCGCGGGTTCCCGGCGCAGGACGTCATTCATCACTATGATCAGGCTATTGAAACGGCGCCAGGGAACAGGAACTTGTGTAATGAGGTCGTTTCGTATTATTACCGAGAGTACCTCAGGCGATACTTAAGAGGCGATTACACTGAAGCTCTGGCTATCCTTCGCCGGGCGGTGGAGATTTACCCGGAGAACAGCGATGTCCATCAAGACTATGGGTGGATGCTCTGGAAAATGAACCAGACCGATAGCGCGGTCAAAGAACTTCAGCAGGCACTCGTGATGAACGCCAAACTCGTACCTGTGCGGCGGGTCCTGGCGTCGATCTATGCATCCCGTGGGCAAATAGAGCAAGCAATGGAACAGTGGAAAGAGGCCCTCGCAATCGATCCAAATGATATATCGACCCTCGTCAGTTATGGGATATTTCTGCTCAAACAGCAACCAGGTCCTGAGGCTGAAGCATGCCTCCGAAAGGCTTACCAACTTGATCCTGAAGAGCCGGAAGTGGTCGACGGATACGCTAGAGCCCTGTACCTGAACGGTAATATTTCGGAGGCGCGACACATAGTACGCAAAGGCGGTGACTACTATAAAAAAAATCCGTACTTCGAGCAGCGTCGGGCTGCGATGCTGTACAGGAACTAATGGCTACCTATCAGCATTTATTGTGGGGAGCGGTCCGGTATCCGGTTTCATCCTGACACCAAACGCAGAATACGAAACAATCCGCAGTCATTCCTCTGAAAATTGACAGTTGCCCAACAATCCTGCCACCAGAAATACTGTATGTAATCATTAATTTATGATATATTGGTTTGTGATGAAGTTCATTCTGTAATCTTCAATTGTTTAAATAATTTAAAACAAGTACATTCCCTTTAATAATCCATGGTATAATATTTGTTGTGGGAAAACGACCTATTTCGAGCATCAAGTTCATATCGAAAGGGATCGCCGTCCTTTATGAGGATAAAGATATTCTTGTAGTGGATAAACCAGCGGGCCTTTTGACCGTCGCAACGGAGAGGGAAAAATCGCGCACGGCTCACTCCATTTTAACGGACTACATCCGCACGGGTTGCGGCAGATGTCGAAAACGTCTTTTCGTCGTTCACCGACTGGACAGAGATACGTCCGGGATACTTATCTTTGCAAAGAGCGAAGAGGCGATGCTCCGCTTGAAGGCCCAGTGGAAACAAACAGAAAAGAAGTATCTTGCAGTGGTTCATGGCAAGTGTGAAAAAAGCTCGGAAACCATTACTACATATTTGGCGGAGGACAAAGATTATAACGTTTACTCTACGGCTGACAGCACAAAAGGGAAGTTGTCTCAAACGGCTTACAAAGTGCTCAGGTTGACGAAGAGATTTTCCTTGTTGGAAGTGGTTCTACTAACGGGCAGGAAGAACCAGATACGAGTACACCTCGCCGGTATTGGACACCCGATTGTAGGTGACACAAAATATGGGAATGAGGATGAGTTGCAACCACGCATGGCACTTCATGCCAGATCGATTTCCTTCAAACACCCCTTCAGCGGCATTCAGCTCACGTTCGCATCAGAAGTGCCGGTATTTTTCACAACGCTGGTGGGCCGCATTGATAGGGAGAGCGGCCTCACAAGACCCACAACATCGTCGGCGAAATCCTCACAGACGCAGGTTCCATAGGCCGCTTAGTCATGAAATACTGTCAGCAGTCTTAATTTTTTATTGAGTGTGATTTCTTCCCGTGCCTGTGAATCGCTAAGCGATGTTGAGAGTTGCAGGTTACATCTTGAATTGAGAAGTACTTGATTCCGTTGATGTCATTCCAGAGTGGCATTCAACTGAGGCGTACTGGAATATTAATGGCTTGCTATCACCGCCAAGAGGGTGGTTACCTAGTTTATTTCTGTATAATTACTTGTTCTGCCGGCTCTTTGCGCTGTGAACTCCATTCCTTGATGAGCTCGGGAGAACCAGGATCAGAGGCCGATACCCTTATTTAGTGGATTTAGTGGGGCTCAGCTGCCGTATCAAGCATATTTCAAACTGTAATTCTCAAATGCTTCAACTTGTCGATATTACGTCGTAGTAAGTGAGGTAAACAACCATCTTGTGATGAATTAATTCGAGATTTACGGATGAAATCTGTACCCCCTGTTTCGTATAAGAGGTGTTTATGAAGACTTCCTGGTTTCCATTGTACAATCTTGTTCTAGCACTCTGGGTCGGGGGGATCGCGTCGGTCACGTTCATCGTCACACCGGTCATTTTCCGGTCCTTCGGGCGGGACTTGGCAGGCAAGATCGTGGGGGAACTCTTCCCAGGATATTTTCTCTACAACCTCATCCTCGCCGCCGTGGCCTTGCTTTTGTTTTTCATCGTTGCCGGAGATCAGTCAAAGACTGCATACTGGCTCTCGCTTTTCCTCCTGACAATTGCACTCATAGTCAATGTCTTCATCGTGTTCAAGCTGCACCCCGATACAGTCAAGGTGAAACAGGCGGTAACGTCCTTTGAGCGCGAGTCCCCCGACTCGCCGATGAGAAAGAGATTCGCGAAACTGCATGCCGTGAGCGCGGGACTGAACCTCCTGCTCCTGGCGGACGGAATCGCGCTTCTGGTGGTCAGCCCTATCGTGAAAAGGTAGCTCCCGGGCCGGAAATAGCAAGGAAAAGCGGTTAAATTTAGCTGTAATACCAAAATGATAATGTCCTATTCTGGCAAAGTAGAAATGTCCTATTCTAAGTTACAATACCCGGACTTAATGGGAGGGTATTGTGACGGAAATGGACATGATCACTTTGAGCCGGAGAGAGACAAAAAGACTGAACATTATCCACCAGGCATTGGATAAAAGGATCACCCAGAAGACGGCTGCAGAGCTCGTAGGCTTGAGCAGCAGGCAGCTTCGGCGGATGCTCAAACGGGTACGGGAGGAAGGAGACGATGGCATCAGCCACCGTTCCCGCGGCAAGGCTTCGAATCGTCGTTTCTCCCCGAAGATCAAAGGCAAGGTACTGAAGCTGTATCGGGGGCAGTATAGCGGTTTCGGCCCCACCTTTGCCAGCGAGAAGCTTTTTGAGGTTCATGAGATCAAGCTCAGCGATGAGACCCTTCGTTTATGGCTTAATCAGGAAAACATCCCTTATGAGAAGCGCAAAGGGAGAAAGCATCGGCAATGGCGCGAGAGAAAGCATCATTTCGGGGAAATGGTCCAGATGGATGGCTCCCATCATGCTTGGTTCGAAGACCGGGGTCCCGAATGCGTATTAATGGGATATATCGATGATGCCACAGGAGCGGTGTATGGACATTTTTATGACTACGAGGGGACCATGCCGGCCATGGACAGCTTCAAGCGGTATATCAAGCGCTACGGCATTCCCCAGAGCGTTTATTTGGACAAGCACACAACGTATAAATCCCCGGCCAAGCAGAGCATCGAGGATGAGTTGGAAGATAAAAAACCCCTGAGCCAGTTCGAAAGGAGTCTTGCCGAACTCACGGTAACGGTCATCCATGCCAATTCACCCCAAGCCAAAGGCAGAATAGAGAGACAGTTTCGAACGCTCCAGGATCGGCTGGTCAAAGAGATGAGGCTTGCCGGGATTAAAAGCGTCGATCAGGCAAACGAATTCTTGATAATTTATCTTCCAAAACATAACACAAAGTTCAAAGTAAAGGCTGTTTCGGAAGTCGATTTACACCGACCCGCGCTGTCCATGAGAGAGCTCAACAAGATCTTTTGCATTCGAGAGGAGCGTACGCTGCAGAATGATTTCACCATCGCTTACAACGGCAAACTCTATCAGATCAAAGACGCCGTGAAAACCCGAAAGGTCACTGTGGAAGAACGAATGGATGGATCAATGCACATAACTCACAAGGGCTTGGATTTAAGCTACCGGGAGATCACAACACGGCCAGCTAAAGAAAACCCAAAAAAGCCGGCAGTGATGCAGGAAAAGCAAGGACGGTATCAATCGCCGAATCATCCTTGGAAGAGACTCAGAAGAGCATCGGAACAACTTCCCGCTGCTTCCTAAAAGCGGACATTTTTACTTTGGTAGCAGTAGGACATTTCTATTTTGGGTTGACA
>DATJAO010000013.1:0-21909 GCA_035516175.1 Nitrospirota bacterium | reverse complement strand
CCCGTTTGCCAGGCTTTGCCACATGGACACGGTCTCAGCATCGCTCACTTTTTTTCTGTAATCGATCGCATTTTTGCTGTCTGCTATGTTCTCCACCCAGTTAGTGAAGCCGCCCACCAGCTCGCGGTAGGAATGGGTTAGGCAGTTTACAGGATTAAAATAACCGTCGGGGCCGATTGCGCCGGTGGGGCAAGCTGCTGCGCAGAGCTTGCAGTCAAGACAGGGATTGTAATCCAGTGAATGGTTGTACTCGTCCAGCTCTGCATCGATAAGTAGCGTATCGAACAGCACAAAACTGCCGAACTTCGGATGGATAACATTCCGGTGCAGGCCCATCTTTCCTAACCCGGCGGCAACGGCCACGGGCTTATGCGACACAACATGCATCTTGCCGGGCCATCGGTCTGTTTCCATGGGGAAGCCGACTGCCGGTGCCACCGTTCTCACGCCCATGTTCTCAAGCGCGCGCGTTAATTTGTGTGCCGCCTCTTCCAGCCTGTAATGTGCCTGATGCAACTCCAGACTGGCGATGGAGCGGGCAGGGCTTCTCAGATTCTCGCGGTTGATACGGCTGGTTACACTAATGAGCGTTTTGGTCCATGGGAATAGTCTTAAAATATCACTTCTCTGATCATCGAGTTCCGTCCGGCTGATCTCGACAAAACCCACGTCATCAACGCCTAATTCGAGGCACATTTTGCGCAGGATGGAGGCGTTCAACTTTGGAGCCGTCTTTAATTGGTCCCCGGATTTTTTATTCTCGTAGTAGCGTTTTACCGTCGGGTGATCATTCAGATCCTTCATGCAATTCTCCTTTGTTGTATATACAACATTAAAAACAAAAAAAATTCCTACTTCTTTTCCTGCCTTAAGGTGTCATGGAGCATCCGAACCGCCGCAACGCCCTTATCACCCAGAAGATGAGAAGCCCGCTGTTGTGCTTTCTTCCACTGTACATGCGCAGCTGCCATGATTTTCCTGCCTTCAGCAGTGACGGAGACTATCTGGGACGGCCCATCGCCGCCTGCGACGTTAATCCATCCATTTCTTCTCATACGATCCATGGTGCGGCTCACCGTCGATTTTTCCATCAACAGTACCCGGGCGATGTCCGCTGAAGTAGCGCGGTCGGTGAGAGAGAGCATAGTGAGAATGTTCGCCTGGTTGACCTTGATTCCGATGGGTTTCAGCGCTCTATCGTAGATGTTGGTTATGACCCGGTTCAGAAGCCGCACCCGGTAAGCGATGCAATCGGCGGCAACTGATTTTGCAAGTATTGATGCTTCTCGTTCGTTCATATGCGGTCCTTTATGTTGTATATACAACCACAAGTTACACGAACGCAGGCTGTCTGTCAATAGTTTTGTCGCCTCGTATGAACGCGCTTAGTTTTAAGTCATGCTGCTGAAATGGGAATCGCAAAAGTTAGGTCCCCAACGGAGTTGTTCAATCAACATTTCATCCCGAAGTTTACAGAATTTCTGATTAGCTGCGTTGCCACCTTGTAGGTGAATTCAGCAGCAAGTCACACATGAATCCTTTCCCTACTTAATCGTCGTATAAGCCATATTCCATATAGAATATGATTAACAATGAATTTGAAGTCAGAATTTAGCGATTTTAACCTATTTATAGCTATTTTTCATATCCTACAGATAGAATAGCTTGTTGTAGGTATATTTTTCTTGATAGGAGTCATTAAAAAGCCGAAATGATACACTAAAGAGTTTTGCTGAGAGTCTCGCCCGGGGAGCCAGAGCCAAAAAAGGGCCAATTTCTTAGGAAATTGGCCCTTTTTTACATTTCATTCTTGATTAATAATCACGTTACACAGCTCTCTGATAGGCTCACGCTTACTTCATCCTCATCGTCATGATCGTTTGCAGAATGGTTTTTGGATTTATCGCCGGAGAAGCTCATCCCTCCTTACTGGATCAACATGGGCGCAACGGCGATCAGTACGCTGGACGGCGCTGACCTCATGCTTCACGCCCCACCAGGAAGTTTGCTTGAGAACGTTCTTCACGCACTCAAATGGTCGACCCTGTGCTGGGCTGTGACTACCTGGTGGATTCCTTCCATCGTTATTCTAAACGTCTGGCGGTACAGCTACAAACGTTTCCCAATAGCCTATGATGTTCAGCACTGGAGCATGGTCTTTCCCCCTCGGGATGTATGCAGCATGTTCATTTCAGTTCGGGAATGCTTTGAAGCTGACAGTCCCTATACAAATCTCACAATATTTCGAATATCTCCCTCTGGCAGCATGGATTATAACGTTCATGGGGATGGTGAGCGGATTTATTCGAAAATAGTATTAACAATTCGTATTGCAAATACAGGAAAAACTCTCAACGCTCCATTTTGTTTCAATTATGAACGTATCGTCGGAGCTCAGTATTTATTATGCGAATTAAGTATTATTGCATTTGTCGAATGATGTGCTAATCTTAAAAATATAAGCTAACACAATCTGATAACAATATCTTTCATATCCACATACGGGAGGAAGCAGACATGGCAACCTTGGAGGCCGCAAAGAAGGTGAAGGAGACCATAAGGAGGACAAGGATTACGGGCACATCGCAAGAAGTAGAATTTACCTACCATGCGCCGAATGCTAAAAAAGTCTGCATGGCGGGAAAATTCAATGATTGGAACACGAAATCATTAGCTATGAAAAAAGATAGGGATGGAACCTGGAAAATCAAAGTGAAATTAACTCCGGGGAAGTACGAGTATAAATATTTCGTGGACGGAACATGGGCTCAGGATTTGCCTTGCACCGATCTGGTTCCAAATCCTTTCGGTACGTTTAACTGTGAAATTAAAATCGAATGAATGTTTTTTGATCGATCCTGATTAGCAAGGGCCCCAGCCGAAACATGAAATATTGAAATGCTATCGCTAAGAGGCTGTATCGCAAATTGTGATTTATTGTGTTATAGCCTTTTTCTATTTAGTTCCATACTCGCATGGTCAGTTCAGTTATGACTTTTTTACGATTTCTAGAAACTCTAGAGAGGAGGAACAGTATGAATAGACTGCACAAGGCTTTCAGAGGTATGTTACTGGTTGTTGCACTTGCCGTTTCGGGGTCTTTCGTTGTCGCAGGAGCACGGCAGTCTTATGATTCCAGCCCTCCCTTTAAGCAGAGCCTGGCAAATCCTGTTAAGGTCAAAGATGGCGCGGGGAAAACCGAGACCCTCTATGACCCCAAAGACCCCTACGCCATTTTCATCAATTACGAACTAGGCATGCACTGCGTGGGCTTTGATGTTTCCTACTGCTGCGTGATCCCCCCGTATAACAGCATCCAGGCTCAGGCGATCAAGACGGGAGAACAAGGCCGGTTGCCGCGTTTGCTCTCCCCTGACGACGGAGTCAAGCTCTTCTACTCGGTCCGTGACAACAGCTACAGCGAAGGGAACAAAATGCGCTACTGGCAAGTCAGCAAGGACGTTTACGGTACTGGCAGCAACAATGCTCCCGGCGACAGCATGGCAAACTACGTCTGGACCCATCTCTTCATCTACAAGGACCTCGAAGGCACGGTCCCTCCGGACGCTACCGAAGCACAGCGGCTCTTTGTCGGGAAGCAAATCCAAGTTCCCATGGATTCAGGCCCGACGGGGAAAAGTCTTGCCGGCGGCGATCTGACGTACGCGGGCGGAACGGGAAGCAACAAGGTTTTCACCGATAGTTTGATCCCCGAGGTCAAGAACATTCAGCTGACACTCACTGCGTCCTATCTCTGGGATGCGCTCGGACTTCCCATGACCGCATTCAATGACAGCAGGCGGAAAGGGACTATTCGTACCATAACGGACTTTGATTTTCAACCCTATCAGTACTCCACAGTCCAATTGCAAGATAAAGATGGAAAGCCAGTCATGGCCAGGGGAAAGCCGATTGTTTTTTTCGGCACGAACCCTCTCGACATCCCGAATTGCTATGTCTGCCACTCGGGTGAAGGCAAGGCAGCGAAACTGTCCCGGCAGGAAGGGTTGTCCCTTTTTGATAAGGAATATGCATACTGGAAGAAAAACTATCCAGACATGACGGAATTTATGGCAAGACAGTCGGCTGCAACCATTAATGTTCTCGAACTTCACGACAAGCACTATGGCAGCCCGTTCCTTAAGGACTACAGATCCGATGCTTCTACAAACCGTCTCGGCACCGTAAGCTCCGTATACTGCGCTGATTGCCACGGCGATAACGTTTCCGGCAACCTACAGTCACCACGTCCTACGGCAACGGGGTACAAAACGGTAAAAGCGAAGTCGTTGTCCGTAGCGATCCATGGAGCACACGCCGGCTTTATCCCCATGCCCGACAAGGCGGGAAGGACCCAGAGCTGCCAGGCATGCCATCCGACGCATTGGCAGCCTGAGAAAATGAACAATCTGCCTGAAAATCCTTTTGTCATCGTTGATAAAGAAGGGAATCCGCGTTTTTCGAACGCCGACGTACGAACAGCGGGCGGCGGGTGCTACCTGCGCCGTGATGCTCATACGAACCCGAATGTAAAACCTCCATTCTTCCTGAATGCGATTGGGAAATGGTATTTTAGGGAAGTCAGCATGAAAGACGAAAAGGGCAAACCGGTCAAGGAAATAAGAGGCCTCTACTGTTCCAATTGCCACAATCAGCTGGCGCGCGAGCTGTACAACAGCGATGATCTGCAGAACGTCGCCACCCAGGAAGGGGCCTCGCTCAGAAAGAAAACCATTGCCGAAGTCGTAAAATCTGTGGCTAACGGCGATGACAGGAAGTTCAGACAGTATTATGCCGACCCTGTTGTGGGTGTGGATGGTGATCCTCTCTTCGCATATTACGGGAAGCATACCGGCGCAACGCTCGTGAGGGCGACGAAAGACAGCGCAGGTAAGCTGAAGCTTCTTCCCTGGAACGCGAAAGAAGGCGATGCTGTGCCTTATGACGGGGCCTCGGCAGGCCAGGACTGGTGGCTCGCGGCAGGGGAGCCGCACTGCGCCGATTGCCATGTCGCGCCTTTTGTCGAGAGCGAAGGAGGGACCTATTTCCCCATCGATCAGCCGAACAAGTATTCTCTGTACCGGTACTCGAAAGCGCACGGAAACATTGCCTGCCAATCCTGTCATGAGTCGATCCACGGGCTCTATCCTGTGCGGTATGAGGGACAGGGAGGAACCGTGGACATTACGTCGCACCAGCAAGCTCTTCAGTTCAGCCCCGACGGAAAGTATGCCGGGCCGGTGACCTGTGGGGCATGCCATCGGGTGAATAATAAAGGCGTCCCCGTCCAGCTTAAGAATACAGGATACTACAACGACTACTGGGCCTCGGTGGTGCTCCTCCATTCCATGAGGGCTGGAGATGAGAAGTTACCAATGGACAAGCTCATGGAGAAGTTTTCCTATAGTCGATCCCAGAAGGTCGCGCAGGAGGGGTGGGAATAACGTGCCGTCGGGCATCGATACACGCCCAGTTGTGGAGCAGCAGGGTCAGAAGGACAGCTGATGCCTTGGAGAAATCGAGGCTACCGCGCGTGACACAGGTCCAGGAGCTTGCAAAATTTGTTGTTCAGGCAAAGTTCGATACCCTGTCGGAAGAAGCGAAAAGAGAACTCAAAATCAGGGTCTTGGACTCCTTGGGCTGCGCGATAGGCGCTCTTAGCGCAGAGCCAGTCCTAATGCTGCGCGCCCAGACCGATGATTTCGGCGGCAAGAAGCATTGTATGCTGATCGGGGGAGGGAAGACGGCTCCTGACCGCGCGGCTTTTTACAACGGCGCGCTTGTCCGATATCTCGACTTCATGGACAGCTACCTGGCTAAGGGCGAGACCTGCCATCCTTGCGATAACATCGGCGCTGTCCTTGCCGCATCGGAATATGCCAAAGGAACAGGAAGGGATCTCCTCACGGCAATCGCTGTTTCCTACCAGGTCCAGTGCAGGCTGAGCGACGTGGCGCCGGTGCGTCAGAAGGGCTTTGATCACACGACGCAGGGGGCCTACTCCGTTGCCGCGGGAGTTTCGAAAGCTCTCGGTCTCGACAAAGAAAAAACAGCCAATGCCATTGCCATCAGCGGGACAGCGTATAACGCCCTCCGCGTCACCCGCACAGGGAAGCTTTCTCACTGGAAAGGGTTCGCCTTTCCTAACACCGCCTTCGGTGCTACCCACGCTGCTTTTCTTGCCATGCGCGGGATAACCGGGCCTTCGGAAGTTTTCGAGGGGAACAAGGGCTTCATGGAGACTATCGCAGGACGATTCGAGATCGACTGGCCAAAGGAGGATCTGGAGCGGGTCAAGCGCACGATAGTTAAAAAATACAATGCTGAGATACATTCCCAATCAGCCATCGAAGGAATTCTGGAACTGAAAGAGGAGGAGAAAATCGCCGCCGAAGACATCGAATCAGTAGATATAGAAATCTTCGAGGTAGCCTATAATATCATTGGCGGCGGCGAGGAAGGCGCGAAGATCAGTGTACGTACAAAGGAAGAGGCAGACCACAGCCTGCAGTACATGATCGCAGTCGCGATTCTAGACAACGCCGTAGGACCGAAACAATATCTGCCTGACCGCATACTAAAGCCTGATGTCCAGTCCCTCCTGCGTAAGGTCTCTGTTAGGCCTGTTGCTGAATACAGCAACTTGTTCCCTGATGCGCTCCCCTGCAGAATAACGGTTCGTCTCAAGAGTGGTAAAATTAAAGTGAAGGAGAAAAGAGACTATGAAGGCTTTTTCACGCGACTCCTGTCATGGGAACGTGTCGTAAAAAAATTCGATACTCTTTGTCCTCCTTCTTTGGACAAGAGGCTTCGCGAGAAAATTATCCATGCAACCGCACATCTTGAAGAAATCGATGTTGCGGAGCTCACGAGGCTTCTAGGCAAGGTTCCTTCACGGCAACAGAGGTGATCATTATGGCAGACGTTAGGAAGCAGGAGCGGGCGTTCGACTTCATTCATATGAACGAAAGGCAGGGAAAGCCGAGGACCAGGGGGGTCACCGAGATCCGGGGTCCATACTATACGGTCATGGGAAAACGCTATCTCGAAGACGTACTCGAGACGATGGGAGAATACGTTGACTCCCTGAAGTTCGCGGCAGGATCATTTAGCCTCATGCCGAAGACGGCACTCAAGGAGATCATCGATCTGGCGCACAAGCATGACGTCCTGGTTTCGACGGGCGGCTTCATTGAATACGTGCTCACCCAGGGGCCTGATGTCGTGGATAAGTATATCAAGGAGTGCAAGAACATCGGGTTCGACATCCTCGAAATATCGAGTGGGTTCATCACCATCTCGACCGACGACTGGCTCCGTCTTGTTGAGAAGGTTAAGAAGGCAGGGCTCAAGCCCAAGCCCGAGGTCGGCATCCAGTTCGGCGCAGGAGGGGCAACAACTGCGGAAGAACTGGAAACAGAGGGTACCCGGGACCCGGGATGGGCCATTCAGCAGGCAAAGAAATTTCTCGATGCCGGCGCGTATCTCATCATGATCGAGTCGGAAGGGATCACCGAGAGCGTCAAGACATGGAGGACCGACGTGGTCGCGAAGATCATCGACGGATTAGGCCTTGAAAAAGTAATGTTCGAGGCAGCCGATCCCGAGGTTTATGCCTGGTACATCAAGAACTACGGTCCTGAAGTGAATCTCTTCGTCGACCACAGCCAGATCGTTCAGTGCGAGATCTACCGGCGCGGCATCTGGGGCACCAAGAGCATCTGGGGCCGCATCGTGACGTACAAAGGATAGGGGTCAAGGACAAGGCCCTGAAAAGAGGTGAACAGTATGGTTCCATTTGGAAATTTCGGATGGAGTTTCGGCTTCGGATTCGGATGGATACTGATAGGCATAACGGCCATATTGCTGGTTTTGGGCATCATGCAACTCACCCGGTTCAGCTTTAAAGACGAGCGGGAAAAATCGGAGGAGCAGGATACCTTCAATACGTTGAAACAGGCGATATGCGCGGGTAAGATCAGTCGTGAAGAATTTGAGGAAAGAATAAAAATCAGAACTAAATGACAGGAAACTTACTTTAGCCGTTAGCCTGAAGAGAAGCAGTTTTCCGGCAGCAACAGATTCACAATTTGCATCGACGTAAGAGGCGTGGTTATGAACGAACAAATGAGTGCAGGAGAACCGCTTTCTTCATGGTGGAAAAATTCGGTTATTCTGATTTTGGCGGCGTGTTTTACAGTATTAATCTGGCTTGCTGTTCAAGGTAAAAAGGACGCACCGCCTGTTCCGGAAAAGGTTACTAGCCCATCGGGAGAGCTGGTTTTCACTGGGGAAGACATCATGGCAGGGCAGCAGGTTTTCCTCGAATACGGGCTGATGGAGAATGGGACAATCTGGGGACACGGTGCCTACCTAGGGCCTGATTTTTCAGCGGAGTATCTCCATACACTTGCCACTTCAGCCGCTGAAAGTACAGCAAGCCAGCAACCTCCAGCAGGATTTGAGCAGCCTGTTATGACAGATCGGGAGGCTATCAAAACAGAAGTGAAGGACCTGCTGAAACAAAACCGGTATGATCCAGGAACGAAGAGACTGCTTTTCACTGACGTTGAAGTGAGATCCTATTACGATCAGATTGCGAAATGGACGACCTACTTCTCTCAACCCGTAATAAGCGCAGGTGTGCCCGCAAAATACATAGTCGATCCCAACGAGCTTCGGCAGCTAACCGCCTTCTTTGCATGGACAGCCTGGGCCTCCGCCGCAAATCGTCCAGGCAAAGGATACTCCTACACGAATAATTTCCCCTACGAACCCTTGGTCGGCAACATCCCGGCCAGCGATGCTATCCTCTGGAGTGCCTTGAGCCTCATTGCTCTATTGGGAGCCACGGCTGCTGTTCTTTTTGCCTTCGGCAAGTTCGATTATCTCGGCTGGAAGGGCAAGGGCGGGCATATTCATCCGCAGATGATCCCCGGCGGAATTATCACCGAAGGCCAGAAAGCAACAATAAAGTACTTTGGCGTCGTTGCGCTGCTTTTTCTTTTCCAAACGATGGTCGGAAGCGCGACTGCTCATTACCGTGTTGACCCCGCAAGTTTTTTTGGAATCGACCTGTCTGTCCTCTTTCCGAGCAACATCCTCCGTACCTGGCATCTGCAGGCAGCGATTTTCTGGATATCAACGGCATTCGTCGCAGGAGGTCTCTTTCTTGCTCCTTCGTTAAGCGGGAAAGAACCTCAAGGCCAAGCTCTAGGAATTAATTTTCTGTTCGGTGCGCTTGTTGTCATCATTGTAGGTAGTATGCTTGGTGAAATTCTCGGCATCAATCAACTTTTGGGAAGGCTGTGGTTCTGGTTCGGGCATCAGGGGTGGGAATATCTCGAGCTCGGACGGGCCTGGCAGATCCTGCTGGCACTCGGACTTCTGCTATGGTTCATCCTGCTCTTCCGCAGCATTTCGCCCGCACTTAAAAACCCTGAACGGCGCGAGATTTCCTCGCTCTTTCTCTACGCTGCATTCGCAATTCCTTTGTTCTACCTGCCGGCAATGTTTTTCACCAGCATGACTCACTTCTCTGTGGTGGACACTTGGAGGTTCTGGATCATCCACTTATGGGTCGAGGGGTTTTTTGAAGTCTTTGTCACAGTCCTGGTAGCCACCATATTTTACCTTCTGGGAATGGTGTCGCACCAGACAGCAGCGCGCGTGGTATATCTCGATGCCATCCTCTACCTCGGGAGCGGGATCATCGGCACAGGCCATCACTGGTACTGGACGGGACAATCCAATGTTACCATGGCGCTGGCAGCAGTCTTTTCTGCCATGGAGGTTGTACCGCTTACGTTGCTCACGCTTGATGCGGGAGACTTTATCAAGTTAACGCGGTCTAAATGTGATATCTGCGGCAAGGAGATTTCCCTTCCGCACAAATGGACCTTTTACTTCCTGATCTCCGTAGGGGTTTGGAATTTTGTGGGAGCCGGTATATTCGGTTTTCTCATCAACCTTCCTATCGTGAGCTACTTCGAGGTGGGCACCATTCTGACACCGAATCACGCCCACACCGCCTTGATGGGTGTCTTCGGGATGCTTGCCATGGCACTTCTGGTTTTTGCACTTCGGCAGGTATCAACAGATGCTGAATGGGGCCGGATGGAAAAGTATATTCGCGTCTCGTTCTGGGGTCTGAATGTCGGACTGGCCCTTATGGTAATAACGAATCTGTTCCCCGGCGGCGTGCTCCAGTTTGCCGACGTTTTGCAGAACGGATACTGGCATGCAAGAAGTGCCGAATTCCTGCATAACGGGCTCATGCCGCTCATCGAATGGCTTCGCTTGCCTGCTGATCTTATTTTTATTGTCCTTGGGGTTATGCCGCTTATCATGGCGATGGGACTGAAATATGTATCACCGAGAAAATCACCTGCAGGTCGGCGCTGATGAGGCCCCATACCGGTGAAGGCGACCCCCCAGTGCTAAACGCACTTGCACTATCATGTTAAACAAAAAAGGAGGTAACGCATCATGAAAAAGTCTGCGGAAAGTTCAGAGGAATTTTTAACTATCATCAAGGAATGGATAGTTTTGGAAGACAAGACAATTGCAAGCGCCGACGAATTGATAGGCAAGGCGAACAACCCCTTTGTGAAGATGAGAATGGAGATGGTCAAGCATGATTCGGGAAAACACAAAGAAATGCTCCAATGGATAATCGATAACTTGACAAAGGAGGCCGTACATCTAACTCCCGATGAAATAATGCCTCTATCCGCATTGCTTCAGAAGCACTTGGAAGTGGAAGCCAAGTCCATCGTCCTAGCTAAAAATGCTCTTAAAAAGAGTGGGCTCCCCATAGTACGGTATATCTTGTCGGCTCTGCTCGATGACGAAACAAAGCACCACGAACAAATTATTATGTTAAACGATGAAATAAAGAAGGCGATATTGTCGGTAACGTAACTTCTCATGAAAAAAATGGAATAGTGATAAAGAAAAAAGACGATCAGCGTATCGGGCCATGATGGAAAAACTAAAGCGGCACGTGTAGAAAGCAAGGTGTATCGGTTCAAGCAGAATCGAATTTCGCAGGAGGGTTTGCTGCCGCTTGGCCGCGGGATATAATTTACACTCGGGAGGTTCAGATGACTGGAAATGTATTGGTCATTGGCGGCGGTTTCAGCGGTCTTACCGCGGCTATCGAAGCTGCCGAAACGGGTTACAACGCCTTTATCATCGAAAAAAACCCTTACCTCGGAGGGAGGGTCGCCCAACTTCACCTGTATTTCCCGAAACTCTGTCCTTCTACCTGCGGACTCGAGATCAATTTCAGGAGGATAAAAGAAAACCCCCGGATCAAGTTCTACACACTCGCGCAAGTCGAGAAAATCGTCGGCAGGGAAGGATCGTATCAGGTCTCCCTAAAGGTGAGCCCGAGGTATATTAATGACAACTGCGTGGGCTGCGATGCCTGTGCCCAAGCATGTATGGCGGAGAGGCCAAATGATTTTAATTTCGGAATGGATAAAACGAAAGCAGCCTATCTCCCTTTCAGCCAGGCGTTTCCTTTCAAGTATGTGATCGACAAAAAATACTGCGACGACGGCTGCAAGAGAAAATGTTTTGAGGCGTGCAAATACGCGGCAATAGATCTCGATATGAAGCCGGAAACCGTGGAGCTCGAAGCAGGGGCCATCGTCGTTGCCTCAGGTTGGAATCTCTATGATATAGCGAAGGCACAGAACCTCGGCTTTGGCAAGGTAAGGAATGTCATCACCAATATGATGATGGAAAGGCTTGCCGCTCCCAGCGGGCCAACGAAAGGTAGAATTCTTCGTCCTTCGGACGGGAAGGAACCGACGAACGTGGCCTTTGTGCAGTGCGCAGGTTCGCGGGATGAAAATCATCTTCCGTATTGTTCCTACATCTGCTGCATGGCATCGCTCAAGGAAACGCTCTATATCCTTGAGCAGTACCCCGACGCATCTGTTGAAATATTCTACATTGACATGCGGACCCCCGGCACACGCTACGAAAAATTTTACTGGAGCGTAAAGGAAAAAGAAAACGTGAAACTGACCAAAGGCAAGATCGCGAAGATATTTCAGACCGAGGGTAAGGATGACGTAGTAGTTGTCGTAGAGGACATATTTGCGGGGAAGAAGGTAGAAAAGACCTTTGACATGGTCGTGCTCGCCGTAGGCATGGAGCCGTCCACGAGGTCCCAGCGTCTTCCGCTCGAAGTGACCTATACGTCCGAGGGACTGATTCTGCCAGAATCCCTCGGACCCGGCATCTATGCTGTAGGCTCAACGAAAAGCCCTCTCGACGTGGCAAAGTCCGTGCAGGATGCGACCGGCGCGGCGCTCAAATCCATCCAGAGCCTGATGGGGAGGTAACGGAATGGAGAAGAATTACGGGGTGTATATCTGCAGGGGCTGTGGTATAGGCCAAGCTGTAGACGTAGAAAAACTCATTTTGTCGGCAGCAGGGAATGCAAAGCTTCCTCAAGACAAATTCAATACCCATGATGCACTCTGCAGCCCTGACGGGGTCGCGATGATCAAACATGATATCAAAGACGACGGGGTGAATGCGATAACCATCGGGGCCTGCTCCTGGAGAGTCAAGTACGAAGAGTTTAATTTCCCCGGCTGCATCGTGGCGCGAGCTAACCTGCGGGAGCTTGTAGCCTGGAGCCAGCCTCCCATGACCGAAGACACCCAGGCATTGGCAGTCGATTACGTGGTCATGGGAATCGTGAAGACCCAGAAAGGCGATCTGCCGGTGTCCGGCGTCCTCGAGGATCTTAGTAAACGGCTGCTGGTTGTCGGCGGGGGCATGACCGGGCTTTCGGCCGCACTGGCAGCTTCAAAGACAGGTCACGAGGTGATCGTGATTGACAAGCAGGCAGAGCTCGGAGGGTGGGGCGCAAAACTCTACAAACAGACGCCACACGCCTATCCGTACCGAGAGCTTGAAGAGCCTGCTGTTTTCGGAAAGATAAAAGAGGTCAAGGCCGATCCCAGGATAAAAGTATACACAGCCACCGAAATAGAGAGGACCAGCGGGCAGCCGGGGCTCTATGATATGACTCTCAAGACTCCGGCCGGCCTTGAGACAGTGAAGGCCGGCGCAATCGTCCTGGCCGCTGGCTGGAAACCCTATGATGCCAAAAAACTCGGTCATCTCGGCTATGGTCTTCCGAACGTTGTTACGAGCGTCGAATTCGAGGAGATCGCGAAAAAGGGGAAAATCCTGCGACCTTCGGACGGAAAGCCCGCAAAAAAGGTCGCCTTCATTCAATGTGCAGGATCCCGGGACCCGAATCACTTGCCCTACTGCTCCGCTGTTTGCTGCTCGACATCGTTGAAGCAGGCAAAGTACGTCCGCGAGTTGAACACAGATGCAGCGGCCATGATATTTTACATTGACATGAGGACGCCGGGCCAGATGGAGCTTTTTTACAAGAATATGCAGAACGACCCGGGCGTGATGCTAGCCAAGGCCGACGTAAAGGGAGTGATCGAAACGAACGCGGGGAATCTTTCGGTCATACTTGAAAATTCCCTCTTCGGCGAGAAAGCCGGAGACAGGGTAAAGGTTGAAGCCGACCTTGTGGTGCTTGCAATAGGGTTCGTGGCCGCCACCGCAGAGCCGCAAAAGTATTTTGACGGTTTTTTAGTCGAGGCTGGAAGAGGGGAAGAGGCCAGAGCTGATTACATCGCATCGACGCCGGCGCCTGAATTCATTCTCAATCTCGCTTACCGGCAAGGGCCCGAAATACCATCTCTGGAGGGCTACTTTGGTTTTGCAGACTCCAACTTCATCTGCTTCCAGTACGAAACTCGAAGAACAGGAGTCTATGCAGCGGGCGCCGTACGTCAGCCGATGAATATGACTGAGGCCGCGGAAGATGCTGCCGGCGCAGCTCTCAAAGCTATCCAGTCCATGGAGCACATCACTCAAGGAATAGGAGTCCATCCGCGGGCTTGGGATCTGACGTTTCCCGAGGTCTATATGCCGAAGTGCACTGCCTGCAAGCGATGCACGGAAGAGTGCCCCTTCGGGGCCATCGACGAGGACGAAAAGGGATATCCGCTATATAAGATAAATCGCTGCAGGCGCTGCAGTACCTGCATGGGGGCCTGTCCGGAAAGGATCGTGTCGTTCAAGGACTTCCACGTTGATATGATCGGGTCCATGATGAAGTCCGTGGAAGTGCCAGAGGAGGGGACACGGATCATCTGTCTTGCCTGCGAGAACGACGCTTATCCCGCACTCGACACAGTCGGGATAAACCGGAAGCAGCTTCATCCGAGTGTTCGGTTCATTCCGGTCCGGTGTCTCGGCTCAACAAACCTAGTCTGGGTCGCCGACGTCCTGTCACGCGGCATGGATGGTGTATTACTGTTCGGTTGCAGGTTCGATGAGAATTATCAGTGCCATTTCATAAAAGGGAGCGAGCTTGCCAATTACCGATTCAGCAAGGTGCGGGAGACCCTGAACAGGCTCCAGCTCGAGGAGGAACGATGCCAGATGCTTCGGGTTGCGATAAATGATTATGAAAAGCTTCCAGAGATGATCAATGAGTTTGTCAGAAAAGTGGAGGAACTCGGCCCCAACCCATTTAAAGGGCTTTAACGTCCTCTGCTATTTCAACAGAGCAGGAGAAAACGAGGTGACGCTGAATGGCTGAGCAACTGATCAGTACGGAAATGAATTTTATTAAGGACGTTCTCGCATCCGGAGGCGGGGACCTCATGAAATGCTACCAGTGCGGGACCTGCTCCGTTGTCTGCAATCCCACACCTAACGAAAAACCTTTTCCGAGAAAAGAGATGCTCTATGCCCAGTGGGGCATGAGAGACAAGCTCATGAGTGATCCCGACATCTGGCTCTGCCATCAATGCAGCGACTGCACAGCACACTGCCCGCGGGGAGCAAAGCCGGGCGAAGTCATCGGGGCTCTGAGAAGGCTTGCGGTTTCAACCTATTCTCCTCCACGACTGCTCGGGAAAATGACAGGCAATAAAAGATATCTCCTCATTCTGTTTGCCGTACCTGTCGTGATTCTTTTCGCAATCCTTGCTTACCTCGGGAATCTGACCATTTCGAGGATTCCTCGGGGAGAATTCGGGGAGATCATATACTCGAAATTCATGCCTGTGCTCGTTATTGACGTTGTCTTTTCAACGGCCGCTCTGTTTGCGGTGTTATCCTTTGCCATTGGAGTTTACCGTTACTGGAATGTGCTTAAAAGCGGAATAGACGCATCCCAATGGGCGGCAAGAGGGGCTGCGTGGAAAAGCATTGCTCGAGCGATGGGTGATATTCTTCCGCACCGCGAGTTCAAAAAATGCGACTACGCCAAGGGAAGGTCAAACGCTCACCTCCTGACCTTTTACGGGTTCATAGGTCTCGCCATTACGACGACTTGGGCCATGTACTACCTCTACGCGCTGAAATGGGAATCTCCTTATCCGCTGAACGATCCACTCAAAATATGGGCCAACATCAGCGCCCTAGCGTTCCTGACCGGCATTACGCTTGTTATCATAACCAGGTTCAGAACAGCGCCTAAGGCGGGCTTCGGAAACTATTTCGATTGGCTCTTGATCATGGTCCTTTACACAATCGCTGCTACGGGCATTCTTGCCGAGGTCTTGAGACTATTGGATATTGCTTCTTTTGCATATCCCGTATATTTTATACATCTTGTTCTTGTTTTCTTTTTATTTGCCTATGCCCCTTTTTCGAAAATGGCACACCTCGTGTACAGAATGTTGGCGATGGTTTTTAAAAAACACGTCGGAGAAGACCTCAGGCTGGCGGGGATGGCATCAAAATAGCCAATTACTAAAACCCGTGAGATGGGTTTGATAAAAAATGTACAAATACCGATGCATAGTATGTCGGCTTGGATTCACCCGTAAGAACAGGAGAACATGAATCTTAAGCAGCGACTGATGGAGAAGAAATCATCAATCTTGACGACGTGGCATGACACCACTCTTGTGATCCTCCCCGAAGAGATTGAAGGCCTTGATATTAAGCGTAAGTTCATGATACTTAACGAGTATTGACATCATATGAGGAGGAGCTATCATATTATTAGATCTTGTTCCGGTTTGCGGAGATAAGAGAATAAAAAGAGGTGATGATCGCTCTTAAATTATTCTTTCGTCCGCAGGAAGTAACTGGGAGGTCATTGTCATGATAAAGATTAAACGAGTTTATGATCGGTCGTCACAGGATGATGGGAAACGCATCCTGATCGATCGGCTATGGCCGAGAGGCCTCAAAAAAGAGGATGCACAGATCGATGAATGGTTAAAGGAGATCGCCCCGAGCAATGAACTCAGGAAGTGGTTCAATCATGACCCTAATAAGTGGAGCGAGTTCAAGAAGAAGTTCTTCACGGAACTGTTGGGGAAGCGGGACATGGTAGAGGGGATAATCAACACCGCGCGGAAAGGTACAGTAACTCTGCTGTTCGGATCAAAGGAAGAACGCTTCAACAATGCCGTAGCGCTGAAGGAATATATCGACTCCCGAATGAATGCATCGGAACGGAAGAAAGCCGCGTAGTGGCGACAATACCACTATAAATGTGCCCGAGATTGTTAATCTGCGGCAGAAGGCAGAGGCTTTTTCCTTTCGGGAAGGGAGGCTTTTTTGACAACCTATAACACCGTTAAAATTGATAATGTAGACATTTTTTATCGCGAAGCAGGACCTTCCGACGCCCCAGCAATTGTCCTTTTGCACGGCTTTCCCTCTTCCTCACACATGTTCAGAAATCTGATGACAAAGCTTAAGAACAGTTTTCATCTCATTGCACCCGACTACCCCGGCTTTGGAAACAGCTCTTGTCCGCCTGTGGATGCGTTCACGTACAACTTCGACCACCTGTCTGAAGTAATCGAGAAATTCCTGAAGAAGCTGGGTCTCAGAAAATTCTCCCTTTATTTGCAGGATTATGGCGGGCCGGTAGGTTTCAGGATTGCCGAGAGGCATCCAAAGTGGATTGAATCGCTCATCATCCAAAACACTAATGCCTACGAAGAGGGGTTGACACCTCTCATTGAGCGCGGGAGGTCACTATGGGAGAAGAGGACGAGAGCTAATGAACGGCCTGTGCTTAAGACCTTCAGGCGGGAAAGTACCAAGTGGGTATACATCAACGGAGTGCGTGACATGAGCAGGATAAGCCCCGATGCCTGGAATATGGATCAGTATTTTCTGGAAAGGCCCGGCAACAAACTTATCCAGCTCGAGCTGCGGGCGGACTTCGGCTCCAACGTGAAACGTTATTCTGAGTGGCATAATTATTTCAGAAAGTACCAGCCGCCAACGCTTGTCGTATGGGGCAAGAATGACGAGATATTCGGTCCCCAAGGAGCCGAAGCGTATAAGCGCGACCTCAAGAACATCGAAGTGCATTTGCTCGATACCGGGCATTTCGCCCTCGAAGAGGACTGCGACGTCATCGCAGGCCACATGAGGAGATTCCTCAAGACCTACAAACAGAAGAAAACAGCCTAATATGACGAGGGTCGTCTTCCATGAGCGATGACGTGTAGGAGGAAGCTGCGAAGTGTTTCAGCGAACGGCAGCTGGTGGACCTCACCATCGCCGTCATCTCGCTAAACGGGTGGACTCGTCTGAATATTGCCTTATGCCAGACCGCAGGAACCTATCGAGCAACGAGTACGGGCGTAATTTACCAGGCAAACACCATGGCGAATCGAAAGTGACCGATCTCGAACGAGTGGCTTCGGACAGAAAACAAGAGAACACGAGTTACCGCTTCAAGGCATGACCCGTATCAGTCTGCACATACGACCTCGGCCACCTTTCCGGCTGGACTTTACAGTCTGGGCGCTTCGGCGCCAATCGCATAACCAGATCGACCAATGGAACGGGAAGACGTACAAGCGAGTCTTTGTCGTGGACGGATCACCGTTTCTGGTCGAGGTAACTCAGGAAGGATCAACACAAAATCCTAGGCTTGGCGTACTCGTTTCCGGACGCACAATCGTTTCAGAGGAACGAACAAAGCTTACGATAGCGGCACTTCTCAAGAAAGTCCTGGGAACATCCGAAGAACTGCAGGAGTTTTACACGATTGCACGAAAGAATGCCAAGTTAAACGTACTTGCGAACGCTTTTATCGGCCTCAAACCTCCGTGTTATCCCAGCATGTTCGAGGCCCTCATTAATGCCTTTGCCTGCCAGCAGCTTTCTCTGACTGTTGGGATAACGCTCCTGAACCGTTTGAGCGAAACCTACGGCGCATCGATCAAGAATAGTGGCAATTCGATCCACGCTTTCCCTCTGGCGGAAAATCTTGCTGATGCAAAGCCGGCAGCGCTCAGGAGACTTGGGTTCAGCAGTAATAAAGCACACGCCATCACGGCCCTTGCGAGGTCCGTTCTCGAGAAAGGGTTGGACCTTGAGCGTCTAGCGAAAGTGAACGACCAGGATGCTATAGATGAGCTTCGGAAAATCACTGGCGTCGGCCGATGGTCCGCGGAGTACGTCCTGTTGAGAGGCCTAAGGCGGCTCACTGTCTTTCCCGGAGATGACGTGGGGGCGCAAAACAATCTTCAGCAGTTTTTTTCTCTCGAGAGAAAGCCGGATTACGAAACCATAAAACGGATCACGCGGAGATGGAAACCTTACGGCGGCTTCGTATACTTCCATTTTTTACTTCAAAAACTGCGAGTGAAAGGGTCACTGTGATTTTGCACCAAAGAGCGACACCTTGTTTCCTTCCCTGCCTGTTTCAGCTCGACGATCTAATATTAGATCAGTAATAATGCCGATTCGTGGATTTCTGTTTAAAGAACCGAATGTCTTGTATGTTCTTATAAAAAAGATAAATTATGCTCTTAATACTATAGATTTATTGACAATGAGATGAGCGATGCTATGCTCGATACATACACTTATTTTCAACCCCCTCCACGGAGATTTTCATGAAACCGGTAGGCCCTTTAATGATAGAGCACAGGCTTATTGACCGCATGCTTGCGCTCTTGGCCATGGAGCATCGCAGTATCGTCGAAACCGAAAATATTGATTATGAGTTCCTTGACATCAGTATTAATTTCTTAAAAACCTATGTAGACAAATTTCACCATGGGAAAGAAGAAGACATACTATTCAGGGAACTTGCTGAAAAACCGCTTTCTCCGGAAGACCGGAAAATGCTGAACGAGCTGATTGAAGAGCATGTCCGTACACGAAAAGCCGTTGAAAAGCTTGAGAGCGCAGGGAGACAGCAGGTCGATAAAAAACTTGCTATAGCGGAAATCACAAAGCATATGGAAACTCTCATAAAGTGGTACCCTGTTCATATTGAAAAAGAGGACAAGCATTTTTTTGTTTCTTCCATGAACTACCTGAGTGAGCAGGAACAGACGGCAATGCTGGAAAAATCGAGAGAGTTCGATAGAAACTTTACGCAGCAACGGTTCGTGGGCATCATCAAGGAACTGGAAGCAGCGAAAAAATAGCTGTTGATCATCCGGAATCCTTCCGGGAATCCTGAATCACCGGCATCACGGCTTATTTTACAACGGATTGTTTTTTATAATTTCATTGAAATGGAGGCTCGACATGGTGCAAAAAGCGAGTACAAAGCTGACGGAGATGATGAATCAGGCTCTCGCCGCGGAACTGCAGGCTATCATCCAGTATCAGTGGCATCACGTAATGATCAAAGGGATGCATTCAGCTGAGTTGTCAGAAGTTTTCAAAAAGGCATCCATGGCAGAAATGAAGCATGCTGAACAGATAGCCGAACGACTTTATTATTTTGACGTCGCACCAACGATTAAGCCCAAGCCTATAGCAGTGGGCGGTGACGCACAAATGATGATCAAGGCCGATATCAAGGCTGAAGAAGACGCAATCACACTGTTCAAGGGAATAATCAAACAGGCATCCTCGGAAGGAGATGAAACCACGAGGCTGCTGTTCGAAGAGATCCTCGCTGTTGAAGAGGAGCATCATGACACGTTTATGACACTGCTCGGATAGTTTTATGGTTTCCTGAGGGAAAAACAACGTTAACAAAAATATGGCTCAAACTCAAAGGCGGACTTAGTCCAACGTTGATAACCGCTAGGAGCAAACGATACGGAAGGCCGGATAGAGTGTAGAACATCAGAATGTATGGTAGACGGATGAACGCTGCAAAACAACGGGATAAATAAGCCGGAGAGCCATCGTTGAAAAGCTATTTGCTGCATTCATCCGTTTTTATCGTGAATTCGTTGTAAGCACAGCCAGGGAGTTTCATCGATGATCACAAGAGGAACATTTCTCCAGCTCTTCAGCAGCTTCTTCCTTTCCCTGCTGGCGTTGTTAGACTTCATACTCCTACCCCAAGCGTTCGCTTCGACTCATCCCATTGAAAAAGGTAAAGAGATATTCACTGCCAGGTGCGCGTCCTGCCACACCATCGGTGGCGGGAAGAAAGTCGGCCCGGACCTCCGGGGGGTGATGGCAATTCGGTCGAAGAGCTGGCTCAAGTCATTTATTTCTAATCCCGACAGTATGTTCAATGCGAACGATCCGGTCGCTACCGGACTGTTGAACGAATTTAAAATTAAGATGCCCAACATGGGCTTGTCTCCTGATGATGTCGACTCCGTGATCGCTTTTCTCGAAACGCAACAGGGGATGGCCCGGGTCACACCGCAGACAAAGCCGTCAGGAAAAGTAACGCAGCTTGCACCGGCTGCGCCCAGTGTAGCTACAAAACCGTCGACCATCCCAGTCGTTGGTAGCGCTGCAGCCGGAAAAGCGCTTTTTACCGGCGAAGTGAGTTTCAAGAACGGCGGTCCGCCATGCATGGCCTGCCATACCGTGTCGGGGATGAAATACTTAGGCGGCGGCAACCTTGGCCCCGACCTTACGAGTGTATATACGCAGTTGGGCGACGGAATTGTCTCCGTGCTCGTGACCGTTCCTTTTCCCACCATGAAGCCGATCTTCGACAGCCATTCGCTGTCAGAAGACGAGGCGCGGGATCTAGCGGCGTATCTCAAGGGAATATCTTCCCAGCATGCTGAAAGTTATGCTCCACGGATTATCGCAGGTTCTTTTATCGCATTTTTTATTCTCATGGTCATCATCCTCACCCTCTGGCGGAATCGGCTCAAGAGCGTTCGGAAAACCATGGTGGAGAGAGCGCAACGGGAGGCCGACAACTGATGAGTTGGATACAGGACATCATGGACCCGAAGAAACGGCTCTGGGAAGAGATGTACCGGAACCGATGGCAGTATGACAAGCGCGTTCGCAGCACCCACGGAGTGAACTGTACCGGCGGCTGCTCCTGGAATGTCTATGTGAAAGACGGCATCGTGACCTGGGAGACACAGGCCACCGATTACCCGCGTCTCGAACCAGGCCTCCCTCCCTACGAACCGCGCGGGTGCCAGCGCGGGATCACTTTTTCCTGGTATGTCTACAGCCCTTTGCGGGTGAAGTATCCCTATGTCCGTGGAATCCTCATTGACTTGTGGCGCAAGGCACGGGCAGAGCATTCAGATCCTGTTGCGGCATGGACTGCCGTTGTCGAGAATGAATCAAGCAGGAAAAGCTACCAACAGGCGCGGGGCAAAGGGGGGCTGCGCCGGAGTACCTGGGACGACGTTCTCGAGATCATTGCCGCCTCCACGATATACACAGCGAAAAAATACGGGCCCGACCGTGTCATCGGCTTTTCTCCCATTCCTGCCATGTCCATGTTGAGCTATGCCGCGGGTACGAGGTTCCTCCAACTCTTCGGTGGCGTGGCTTTGAGCTTTTACGACTGGTATGCAGATTTTCCTCCTGCATCTCCCGAAGTCTGGGGCGAGAAGACGGACGTTGCCGAGAGTGCGGACTGGTACAACAGTAAGTTTATCGTCACCATGGGCGCAAACCTCA
>DATJAO010000012.1:0-53907 GCA_035516175.1 Nitrospirota bacterium | reverse complement strand
ACTCGTGGATGAAAGACTGGGTTGTCGCCTTTGGAGCCATAACAACTAATATATTGTATTATTTGCTAAATATCAACTAAAACAATTCCCGCATTCATCCCCATGTCTAAAGCCAGGGGCTTTCTGCGGTGGTTTTGGTAATTAATCTGGATGACCAATAAATGCGGGTTGAAACATGTTCACGGACGAATTTACGTAGGAGGACAAGCTAAAGCCGTGACTTTCGGGTTAAGAGAGCCAAAAGATTAACATCTAGAGACCATTGATGGCGTCTGGTTTCCCCAAAATTCAGTCTCTTTCAAAAATTCGGCGCTTTCTATCCTTCCCAACAAACAAGGATCTCCCGTCGTTTCTCCTCATGAGGGGGAGCATAAAGGGACACTGTCGCAGTCAGTCCATTCAGTTATGCATACCCCCGCTTCTTCAAAGTGTGGTCTTGACTACCCTTGCGTTATTGTTTATACTTGATTTCGTTGAAGCATGGACTGACAAGTCATTCCGGTATCGTCTGGATATCGGTTGGTTCAGGTTTGTGCAAATAGAAAAATGAAGGGAGAAAATGAATGATTAACAAAGATAACATGCCTATTTGTGAAGCAGCAAATTATTTTAAGGAAGAGATCCTTCAAATTATGCCAGATATTCCTGTAACCCAACTCGCTGACATGGTGTCATTATATATTTATTATCAATATGGCATTACTAAAGAAGAAGCGAAGAAAGTCATTGAAACAACCTGTTTATGAGGGCATAAATTGGTCAAACACCATGGTATCTCTGCAGGGTATTTTTGGATGACATTTTCAAGGTAGAAGCCCACAACTACGGCATGAAACAGTGGAGTTTCCAAGGAATGAAAACTGCTTGAGTTCCAGGAAGGTTATTTACCAATATTTATAATGAACTAGTTATCACCATAGCATACCCAGAAAATCCTTTTTTTGACTTGATCAGTTTTTGATAGATCCTCATGCTTAACGAAGGATGAAGTAAGTGCTGAATTAATGAGCGGGAGCCCCCTCTATTAGCGGCACAATGCTTTCGAGTATCGTTGCCTGCAATGTCAGAATCACCGTCGGTCTTTTAGGGTCGTTGCTCACAACCTCAATCGTTTCCGTTAGAAAACCTTTTTTCATGAGGGTGGAAGCCCTTGCTATTATACTCCCTTTTTCTCCAGCTTTCAGATGGCTTGAACTAGCCACCACGGCCCCGCATCCTCAGGACGTATTGACCTCTTTTATGATGAGCTCATCGGATCCAGCATTAATAAACTCAAAGGTATATTCGAGCTGTGTTCCTTGAATTACACTCCCAAAGTCATGTTTCTCGGTCGTAAATTCGAGGGTCGGCTGTGCCCACGCAAATGTAGGAAATAATAACAACATAAGAATAATTTTCTTCATGTAAACATTATAGCATAATACTTTTTCCCGTATTCAGGTGGTTGCAAGATGGCAATTATTTGCTAAAATTAGGTATAGGCTGCTGACCCGAAAGGAGTGTTTACCATGAACAAAAAATTACTAGTAGTGTTTGCTCTGGCTTTGTTCACGATTAGCACCGGATATCATGTTGAGGCGGCGGATAAAACTCCTGAACAACTGGTAAAAGAAAGCAAAGCGTTGATTAAAGAAGTATCGATCGATGATGTCAAGAAAATGATCGACGCAAAGGAGAATGTCATCATCCTTGATGTCACAGACAAGAATGAGTTTGAAGGAGGGCATCTGCCCGGGGCAATAAATATTTCGCGAGGGACGTTAGAGTTTAAAGTGGGTATGATTATCCCTGACAAAAATTCTAAAATTGTTGTCTATTGCGGAATGGATCTCAGGGGGCCTTTGGCGACCAAAACCTTAAACGATCTCGGCTATAGTAATGCAGTAAACATGGCTGGCGGTCTCAAAGCTTGGAAAGCTGCCGGCTATCCTTTAGCCAAGTGACTGCCGACGGACAAATACTACCTGAAAAACGCACTGGAAGACATCGTAGTCAATATGCATTATTCAGGAAGGATAGCGCACTATGTGTTACAAATGATATTCTTCACATCGATCATATCAGGTCTCCGCGAGGAACTACAACTGCGCAATGTCAATATGGTGACAAGGGCAAAGAGTTCTGGTTATATCATGCAAGGTAGAAATTATCACTTTTGCTTGGCTCAGTCTATAAGGAGAAGGTCAGTTTGATTATCTCCGGGGCCGGTAACCCAGAGCGCTGGGCGGATGGGTGTAATCATACCCCCGCATCCACATTTCAACCAAGGCTCTTTCCTCTGCTGCTGAATGTTTGCAGGGGACCCACCACCCGCACTTCCAGGAACGGTTGGTACAAAAAAATAGTATGTAGTTTCAAACTAAGCATCCTTAATACCCGTTAAGGAGTGAATAACGACTCATCAATTGTCGGATTAACCAAATATCGGGTAATAATGATTTCACTGATTCTGATTCCACCGGCGTAATTGACAATCCTGAAGGGGAAAAGGGCCCCATCAACGATTCTGAAATCACTGAATTCGGAGCTCAGACTCGTCGATTGAGTTCCCATGGCAAAAGTACCAGTGCTTTTAACGATACGGGAATTCTCTGCGCTCACGATCACTTCCATGCCATTGCCGGCGCGGTCAGTGCAACTGAGAAGGTACATGTCAGAGCCGTTGAGCGGCGACCGCCGTAGCTCAGAAATCATAAAGCTCTTGTCGACCAACCCGTATGGCAGGTCTAGTTCATTATACTGGTAGACCATTGCGAGATAGCGAGGGCCGAAAACTTCCTCGAGCTGCCCTCCAACACCACGGTAACCTTTCGAACCATTCAGGATCCTTCGTTCCGTCGAGCGGGTATAATTAATATCAACAAATAGTTTACCATCCCTTCGAAGAGCACGTTTATATGTCCCCTCGTCACCCCGTATCAGCGCCGTTATTCGTCCCTCAGCCGCAACCGACACGATACTCGCAAGTCGCTCCCTGCCACCATATGCCTCAATGATCTTTTCCGCGACCGTCTCTTTGTTTGGCATAGCCCGATGCTCACATGATATGCATATCATGATGATCGTAACGAGTATGAGCAGATACCGCACGATTGCTCGCGTTGATATATTACCCTGTGTCCTCGTAATACTAGTTTTGTTCATTTGGAATCCTAAAACAACATTATAGTGAAACAGCAAACTTGAGCTGGCAATTCCCGCTAAGAACCTTCTACTTCTATAACATGGACTGATGTTGATTTTTAGGAAGAATCCTACGGCGTAGATTATATCCGATATCCTGCAGCTTTTAAGATATAACTTGCAATCCGCCCTGTTTTCTCCAAATTGAGGAAGATAATCGCGCTGCAATTATCGACCCATACTTCAATATAAATCTGCGATCCTGACGGTCCTTTCGGTGCCTACTTGGCTAATGCTGCAGAGGCTATTCTTGGGTGCTTTAAGGAGTAAAGTAAAGCCAGCTTGAGGCTGTCTATCGCCGATACATGAATACGTACACAGCAATATGGTCACCGTACTTCCCCTTGACCTGAACCGTATTAAGTTCTTTTATGAGAAAGTACGGTTCGAAGAGGTCTCTAAGCTCGGCCTCGGAGGAAAAATAGAGAACAGTGCCAAGGCGCGTTTCCCGGTATTTCCCCATGCCGCCGAATTGCATGTCCTTCTCGCTGAAGCAAAGGGACAGATAGCTCCCTCCTGGTTTAAGCTTCCCGTATACATTCTCAACATACTTCACTCTTTGCTCGGGAAAGATATGATGCAGTAGCTCCCAATCATAGGCGAAGTCGAAAGTACCTTCCACCTCTTTCAGGTCACCAAGAATGTCAGCCACAATGAACGTGCACGGAATCCCTTTCTTTCTCGCTTTTTCCCTGGCGATCCCTATGGCCGTCGGGGAGATATCAACTCCGGTGACATCAAATCCCCTACCACTGAGATAGCACGTGTAGTTGCCGAGGCCGCATCCAAACTCAACCGTCTTGCACGGACGCACACTTCCATTCTCGAGTAACTTGACGAGCGCGTCCGGTGGCTCCTCGATATTCCAGGGTATCTCCTCAGGTGACATCTTCCTGTATATCTCGTCCATATCAATCTGATTCATGCGTCCCTCTGCCTATAATTACGGTTCCGCGCGTGACGTACAAAACGCTGTATAAAGGTCGCTTAAATGGTTTCATTCGGATGTCAAGTACGAGACGTAACCTTCAATCCGCGCCGAATACCCATTCTTCCCACCAACAGGAAGTACTCCTCATGATCATAGATATATTGTCCGCCTTTGCACTGCTCTACCACTTACCGACTCACGCAGATTGCACGGTTCTCTTAGCGCATAGTATGTGTGCTGCCCCATGATTTAGTATCTTATGAAATGGGGGAAGGGCATCAGCACAACGCCGATGAGAAGAACAATTAAAAGCCCGCTCGATACAATATAGGGGAAAGCCATCAGCGCAATGCCGGGCAAAATCGCGACGCCGCGCCTCTGTCTCTTCCCATATACAATGTATCCCATGCCGCTTGAGCTGAACAAAATCCCTCACAATAATGATGCGAGCTATCCATTGTGTCTACCCAAAAGTAACAATTTTGAATTGAAACATAGAGCCTGGCAAGCGCTTGATCGCGCCATCAGTTTCAGAAAGCAAAATTCATTCATTATAGCGGTTTACTGAAATATCGCAAGAAGAGAGGGTAGCCGATCGCATAGCTCGGTATGCCCGTAATAAAAAATATTGCAATCAATTGCAACGCAATTGCCTCCGCAGCCGGGTTCGAAAGCATGTAAGAATTTTCAAGCGGAAGCGGACTAAACATGAATTCAAATGTCTCGGTCAATTGATCAAACACACAAGCGATAGAGCCAGCTTGCATGTGCCAGGCAATAGCGGCAAAGAACACTGCCAAATGAACGATTGTGCAGAACTTAAAACCAGGGTTAGTCATTTTCAATCTCATCTTACTTTAAGCAGTTCATCATGCTGAGTAGTTCGACGTGAAAGTTGCTCCTCCGTCAGAATCGGCATTCTTGCAGACCGCAGGAATGAACTTACAGGACCAAACATGATTCAATTCCCCTGAGGTATTTTCAAATTCCATAGAAAATGGATTTTCTGCGGTCGTTCCCTGATCTTCTCTCTTTCCCCTTTCTACGTTCAGGACCTTTGTAATTTGGATCATTTAATTTTCTCCGATTCTGACCTGATCGTCGATCCATATAAAGCCCTCGCTAGTATTTATTCATTTCATTAATTGTATCCAAGATCCTGTATGGCTTATATGCTTATCCTAACCCCTTTTCATCCCGTTCTCTAAAGACTTCCCTTGCTGCAAACATGCCATTCAGTGCAGCAGGAAAACCGGCATAAACCGCCATCTGGATAATAATTTCGACTATTTCTTCCCGCGAACATCCGACATTGAGAGACCCATGAATATGGACCTTCAGCTGTGGGGCAGCATTTCCCAATGCCGTTAGTGCCGCTACTGTGGCAAGCTCTCTTGATTTCAAATCAAGTCCAGGGCGGCTGTAAACGTCCCCGAATGGAAATTCAATGACATACCGGGCTAAGTCTGGGGCAATATCTTTCAAGCTTTGAATGACCCTTTCACCTGCTGCACCATCGATTTCCTTGAGCTTTTCCATACCTCGAATATATCTGTCCTTATCCATATTAACTCCGTTTTTCGAATTGACCTATCTGCCCTCCATGCTTGTTACCGACTCTTCTGCCCTCATCACCTTGTAAAATTTCATGAACTGATGAAGATTGAGCTCACGATTTCCATTTGATCTCTTCACCTTCGTTTAGTTTATCATAGATGTGTGATACAAAAAGAACTAAACACTGCGTACCTCACTCCTTACGTTTAATACCTCACTATAAAGAATGATGTCGTGATCCACTACTTCGTAGCCTTCAATATATGCAACGAATAGCTTTTGCATGTGAAATTTTGAAGTGGTTCGGATTAGAGAAGTCGGCAGGCACGTTCCCTCATGAAATGAGTACGAAGCCTGCCGATTTTTTAGATGAGTGTTGAATAAATTGAGGATGCTCTTTTATGCCTTTTTTTCTTCTTTTTGTTCAATAGACTTGGGCTCCTCTTTTAAATCGTCTTTTTCGGTCATGGCCTTCTTAAATGACCTTATACTTTTCCCCAGTCCTTCACCAATCTCTGGCAATCTTCCAGGGCCAAATATAATTAATACGATAAAAAGTATTAGGAGCAAGTGCATCGGTCGAAAAAGTCCTTCAAACATAGAATACCTCCTTAGTAATTGAAAAAGTTCAAGGAACCAGAAAATTCCAGCCTGTAATCTCCAATGTATATCTAAAGCATCTACATTATAGCATAAATGCGGGCTACAGCACCATCTTAACAACACGATTTTTGACGGATCGTCTCTATAATAAATTTACACTCACCGGACAAGGAAGAAGCAAATGTTTCATGTTCTTCCTGCAGCAATCAAGATCTCTTCTCACGAGGTGTTACGCTTAGGCGTCCGTTATTCTCGAGTACTGCGACGTGCACATCCACTATGCTGTCACATCCAGCCCCGCGAAGCGCAGCCATTAACTCATGCCGCGACAATTTCTCCCGATTCAAGACATCATCGAACAGCTCGCCATTATGTATCAATATTTGAGGCCGCCCTTCGATAATTGATTCGGCCGGCTTGCTTTTGAACGCTAGAAAACCAACAAAATAGTCAAGCGATACAATCGATGCTGCAGAAATCAAACCGCCTACGAGGGAGTTATCGCCCGCGTTCATAGAGTTTTGAACTGTATTCGCAAGAATCAGCAGCAATACCAGGTCGAACGGTGCAAGCTGGCCAATCTGTCGCTTCTCGGTGAAACGCAACACGGCGAGAATGAAGAAATAGACTACTACAGCGCGGATGCCAAATTCTCACCACGGAACGCTCATATGCCACATAAGTCCTCCAAATCCTAGTGCTTTTTTGAAATCTTCAAAACATTGGAAGTAAGCATGGTCCAACGGCGAAAAGGATGATGGATTCATCGATAAAATAAAGCTCAATAAGGGTCTTCTGAGGGGGCCGTGTGGATTTCATTCCCCATGCTTTCGTTCTGCTTTTTCAATAAATCTCCCAATAACGTAATCGATAAACACGACTGCGATCAGGAAAAGAAGTGCGAGTATTATAAAACGTTGGAATCGGTGCGTGATCGTGAGCGCTACGCTCCCAAAAATATATCCGACGATCAAAAAGATCAGAGACCAAATAAAAGAGGTGATAAATTGGATGCGAATAAAACGTCCGAAAGGAATTCTAAGAAAACCCAATACGACAAGGGTTGAATGGTTCAGACCGTAAATGAACTTCGACAGGAAAATAACATGAACAGGATTTCTTCCAATACTCGGGAGATATCGCTTGACGCGCTGCACCACGAACAGGGTGATACGATGGTGCGGATATCGGAAAACGAGCATTCTCCCTGCCCAGTACCAAAGAATATCGCCAGACAGGACCCCTGATAGAGCGAAGAAAAATGCATCAAAAAAATCAAATGCCTGCAGCCGCACCAACATCCCGGTTGCGGTCAAAAAAAGTTCTCCTTCGAAAATCATCGCTATGAAAAGCAACCCGTATCCCCAATAGCGATGTGCCTCGACAAATGAAATAAAGAGGTTTAGAGAATGCATAATGTATATCGTTATCTTTCCGGAACTGTCAATTACTGCTTATACTATGCAATTTTCGGGAATTGACCTGCTGTGAAGTTCAGAAAGTACTCGTTGCAACTGCGGAATCGTTTTAAACTGTATTATTTGTAACATTCTAACTACTGTGTCACGGGAAGCCCCTTAAAAACCACTTCTATAAATCAGAAATACAACAACAGCGGCGCACAAACAATATATTCCGAATAGATGCCAGCGGCCGCGCTCCAGCCACAGGGAAAGCCACTTAAGAGCTAAAATTCCAGAAGCAAAGCTCAGTACCATGCCCAACAGACTGGGATAAAAGAGACCCACCACGCTTGATATATTAACTGAAGACGCATGGCGTGCATTCAGTAATCTTAAGACTTCTCGAACGATTACAGGTGGGGTAAGAACAACGGCAAGGGCGAAACTAAACTCCTCAACTCTTTGTTTGGCTATCCCTAAAAGGAGTCCGGTGGATATAGTGGCCCCGGAACGCGAAAATCCTCGAAACGGTAGACAGATGCCCTGTACTGCTCCGATCCAGCAAGATTGCTTTAAGCCCAAAGTGACTTTCTCACCGGTGCGATGACTTTTCCACCCCGCGAACATGATTAAAAGACCTACTGCTGCAAGAGCTGCTGAGATCAAAACCATGTTGCCAAAGAGATGTTCAATCTCGGCATGTGGGACATCCCCTAATATAAATTTCTCAATAAAATATTTCAGCAATAGGCCTATAATACCCGTCAAAAATGTTGCCGCTGTAATAAGCTTTATTGTATCCCAAAGAACCATTCGTGAAGAAAAAAAGGTTGCTTTCCACGATTTCCAAAAAAAGAAGATGACCGCAAACATGGTGCCCGTGTGAAGCATTACCAGAAGAAGCGTCATCTCCGGACTGGTTGGGTCGAGTCCCATCAATTTTTCTGCTACGATAACATGCGCTGAGCTTGAGACCGGCAATAGTTCGGCGGCTCCTTGGACTATGGCGAGAATAAGAATTTTTAACCAGATCATTAAAATTAACCTCGAATAATTACTATGAGACTTTTTGCCCTTTTCGTCAACATTGCGCCGCCTTGACTCGAACGATCAGGTAATAATTGCTACTTGAAACCTGCATATTTACAAACGACATAACTACTGTTTATTCCAGGCAGTACATTGGGCAAAAAGTTACGATCGATGTTCTTCACTTCAAACAAAACCTGATCCTGTCATGAGCACCCACGAGCTTGCGCACATGATCGAGCAAAACAGTCGACAAGTTCAGATTGTACCAATCGCAAGACGCTTCGAGCGATCATTCTCGCTTCTCTGCTGAATATATCAGCCCGGTAAGTTTTTAGCTCTATGTTAACGAACAAAGAGGAAACCGTCAAGGGGTGGGTTCTTCATGCGGTTTCGTCACTGTTGTCTTCGGGGTGGACATCGGATTTTGAACGGGGCGACACGTTCTTGGCGGCAATGAAAACCCCAAACGACAGTATGAGGGCTATACCGGCCACGATGAATGAGAGCGATTTTCCGTGCCATAGGCCGGTAAACCAGCGCGTGAACTCGTCTGCAAGCACGGCCGCACTTCCGCCATATAGCTGCAAATCATGGACATATTTCTTTGTATATCCACCCGCGCCCTGGTACACATATCCACCAACGATTTCGTAGCTTGAATCGCTTGTCGAATCATTTATTGCTGCCCAATAAATCAGGGAGGAACTGCTTAAACCAACCAGCAGGATGACAGCGCTGGCAAGGTATAAGCATGTTCGCAGGCGCATGATCTTCAACTTCATATCGTGCATTTCATATACCGTTTTACCTCTCGGCACAGCGGCTCATGACAGAGAATAGTAATCGCTGGACAGGATGATTGTACTGCTCAGGGGTATTGTTCGTCAAGGACGATCTGCGCCTCGCATGGACCGCCAGCCACGTCGGAGCTGATTCCCGCATGTAATATTCGTATTCCACAGGCACAGGATGCAACCCCTGTGTAGTGCAGGAAGTAAACATGCTCAGCACGTTTCTGTTGGAAATCTTTTTATGCTCCTTCGGATTTCTATTCTCTCGATGTAAGGGACCTGTCACTCCTTAACGGGTGTCCAGGTCTCGTCTGGATCGTACGATTGCATCTCCTGCGAGAGCTTCAAGGTGTCCGGTCCGAGGTTCTTTTGAAAAACCTTGCCTTGCTGGTTGACGATAAAGGTCATTATCCCCGACTTGCCCCAGTCTGACGGGAATGCGGCCAAACCGAAGCCGCCGACCATATTGCCATTGATGATGTAATTGTATTTTCCGCCAGGCGCATGCTCTCCCTGTTTTGTCAGTATCTTGAAATAGTAGCCATGAAAAGGCACCGGCTTTTCCTTGAACACGGACTTTTCCTTCTTATAGCCCTCTATCCTAGCCTGTGCCACCAGTTCGCCCAAGGGGCTGACTGCTTCGCCTGGCCCGTGTCTCCAGAAGAGACCGTTCTTCTTGCCGGGATCACTCCGGAGTTTCTGTGCATACGCAAGGATCCCGTCACCATTCCAGTCCTTCAGGACATACTCGCGCTGTGCTTTGACGTATGAGTGGCAGACCAGTATGGCAGTGAGTTCGTCTTCTCCGATCCTACGGTTCAGGATCTCTTCTTTGCCCGCTTCGGTATCAAAGAACCATTTGCCATCCGTTTTTACCAGGGGGATCGGGAATGGCCAGTTCTCATTGCCTATATAAAGGATCACCTTCCCATCATTCTCTTTCACGAGGCTCGTTTTCTCCGCTACGTGTTTGTTAAATTCCTCAAATTCAGCGGCGGCCTGCACCTCGTCACTGGAGCGAAGATCTTTTGCGGAGGGCCCGAATATCTGGTCGAGCGCATCCTTATCGTGCGTCTTGACAGCCTCAACGAGTGCCTTGACGGCGTCTTCAGGAGTTGAAAAAAGTTTTTGCGATGCTGCCGCCATTATTGGCATGCTCCAGACAACGATAAAAGCAGTACAGACCAAAAGCGCAGTAATAAAAATCATACCCCTCAAAGGACAAAAGAGAGATTTCTGCCGACTTGTCTCCATGATTTTTTCCCTTTCTTAGTTCAATGTATTCCCTGATATGAAATCAGTTGAAGCAAACCCCTCTTTGCTACCGGCGTTGCCTGTCACCGGGGGCATTATTCCTGCCCGCAGGAGCGCTGCCTCGTCTTTCCGGGGGAGCGGAAGGCCGTACCTGTTCGCTGCTTTGACGGCTGGTCTGTCCACGAAGGCTCTGCGTCTTGGCTTCACCAGCGCCCCGGTAACCGCCAAAGGTAACCGAGGGTGTCCTGGCAGGCTGCTGGCTTGCTCGCGCAGAACCGGGCAGATTCGAGACGCTGCTGCTAACAGGTGGAGTTACGGGCGTCGGCCGCTGACTGCTGCCTGGAGCCGGGATTGTCGGCCGTTGACTGATGCTAGGAGCCAATGGTGCTGGCTGCTGATTGACAATACCACGGCTTTCCTGGCCGCGATTGCTGTATGCGCGGATGTCCTCTCCGCGTCCGTACATCCCTCCGGCGGGCTTGGGCTGCATCGTAGTGCTCCCCCTGGCTTCACCCATGCGCTGATACCTCTCGGCGTTCGGACCACTGGGTCGTGAGGCTAAGTACCTGGCGGGGTCACCGTGTGATCTATCATGCCTCCATGTCTGATTAATGAAGGGCCTGCTATTGTTGATATAAACATTGCTCACGTGAACATACGGCCTTGCCCGATTGACCCAGCCCGGGCGGTCCCAGCCATGATAGATCACGTGGTGGTGATCCCAGTCAAAGTCCAGGCTCAACCAGCCCCCGATCGCCAGGCCAAAGCCAAAGGTGACGAACGGCGAGACGGTCGGAGCTTGGACATATACAACTGAAGCGTCATACTGAGGGACGTACATATACTGAGGTTGAGCTGGAACAATCTGGATGTAGTCTCCTTCGATAATAACGCTTTGATCAGCGTTACTGACCAGATTGCCGACGGCCCTCGCCCGCCACCTGAGCCGCTGGATCGAACTGGTCACGTCTTCGGGCTGGTTGAGAAAGGCATCTCCCAGGTTGGCAGTCCAATCCATATTCTCGGCCATCATTTGAAGAATGCTTGGATAGTGGGCAATTGCCCTAACGGACTCAGCCCAATCCTGCTCGTCAATGCGCGACACATCCCCTCCGCTCTTGAGCCACGCATCCGCATCAGCAACCTCTGTCGGATACGTCGAGGCTGGTAGTATCTGGGCCAGCAGAGGGTCTGGGTAGAGCGCGATGGGGGCGAGAAGGTTATCAAGCTCATCATCCGTGAAGGACACTGAGTATGTCAGAGCCGGGTCTTCCGCCCGGGCTTGGATGGACAGGAGAGCTTGAAGGCACACAATAAATACAAGCAGGAAGCCTTTTATACAGGTCCTTATCATGAGCGAAGATCCTTCCTCTAAGTACCTAGATATATTTTAGACACAACTTAAACACAGAAGTTGCACCATTTTCCTTTTTTTAAAACGATAGAGCGTGCATTGCTAATTTTACGATGAAGTACGTAATTCCCAAGAGACTGAATTATCACAATTTCCAGAAAGAAACTCTTGTGCTAATACTATCATATTAAACGCTTAATTTACATTGTAATTATCATATCTTCATATTTCATTTGTCAAGCGGACAGATACATTTTCGGTTTCTGGACGATCATTGTTGAACGGAATGGCGTGCTATGGAGATCGCCTCACCGGAAGGGCCACACCGGACACTTATCCCTTACATTGGATATTTCTGCCCACGCATCCACACATCTATGTCGTTAAAAGCCATCGGTCGGGCGAAGAGGAAGCCCTGGCCGTAGCCGCAGTGCATCTCCTGGATCTTGGATAATTGATGCTCCATTTCAACTCCTTCGGCAATCACGTCGCAATGCAGACTATTGGCCAAAGCAATAATGGACGTGACGATTTCCCTGTTGGCGCTGTCAGTTGAAAGTTTGTTGATAAAGCTGCGGTCAATCTTGAGCGCATCGACCGGGAAACGATGAAGGTAGCTGAGCGAAGAATGCCCAGTGCCGAAGTCGTCGATGTGGAGATGTATCCCCATGTCTCGCAGCTGGTTCATCGTCGCAATAGCAGCATCGACGTTTTCCATGATCATGCTCTCCGTGATTTCCAATGCCAGGGTGTGCGGATTAACACCGGTCTCCGTTAGAAAGCCCGAAAGCTTGCTGACGAGGTCCTGCTGAGTGAATTGTTTGCTGGAAATATTGATGCTCATGGTGAGCGGAGGTTGCACAGGATACCGCACCTGAAGCAATTTCAGCTCTCGGCAGGCCTCGTGAAGTATCCATTCTCCGATAGCATAGATAAGTCCGGTCTCTTCGGCCAAGGGGATGAACTCCATAGGGTAGATGAGGCCGCGCTTCGGATGTTTCCAGCGGACAAGCGCTTCAAATCCAGTCAACCGCTGCATATTCAGGTCGATGATGGGCTGATAGTAGAGAGTGAACTCTTTGTGGTCGACTGCTCCCCGCAGATCGGCCTCTAGCTGCAGCCGGTCCAGGATATTGGCGTGCATCTTGGCATCGAAGACCTCATAGGATGAGGCCCCCCGCCCCTTTGCCTCGTACATCGCTATGTCAGCGTCTCGAAGGACCTGCTCCGGCCGTTCATAACGGTCCGTGGCCATTGCGATTCCGATGCTGACCGATGTAAATACTTCGTGGCCTTTGACATCGAGGGGGGCGGCCAATTTCTTCTGGATCCGTTGAGCGACATCTACAGCGCGAGCGAGTTCGCCGATGTTCTCCAGGAGAATAGCAAACTCATCTCCTCCGAGCCTCGCGACAGTATCGCCGGGGCGGATGCAATCCGCCATCTTGCGACCGACCACGGCGAGCAGCTGATCGCCGATGGTATGACCGAGGCTATCGTTAATGGTCTTGAAACGGTCCATGTCGAGGAAGAGTACCGCGTAGTAGGGAGTGCCAGGCCGCCGCTGAGAAGCGGTGATGACGTGCTGGAGCCGATCCATGAAAAGCGCGCGGTTCGGGAGGCCCGTCAAGGCATCGTGGAAGGCATCATATATATGCTGTTCCTCCTCCTTTTTTCTCTCGGCGATTTCTTCCTTGAGCTCGGCATAGCCGTTCTTCAGCGACACGCTCATGGCATTAAAATGGGAAGCGAGTTCGCCGAACTCAGTCTTGTCGTGGTAGTCAATTATATATCCCAAGTTACCTGAGGTAATCATTCGAGTCGCATTAACCAGGGTGTTGATAGGATGGGTAATGACATTTATAAGATTCATAGCGACCATAACGCCGAGGACCAGAGTTGCGATCATGGTCCCTGCGAGGATCAGCCACGCCCACTCAATCCTCTGTCTTGCATCTTGCGTTACCGACTTGAGCCTGCTACTCGCTCGTACGAACATGCCCTCAGTCTTGACCAGGGCTTCATTACCGATGGCCGCAGCGTCAAGCTTCAGCTTGCCGATCCGAGGGGCGTTCGTCCCTGCATTAAGATAAGAATTCAGCACATTCCGGTAATCAACAATGTGAGATTGGATGTAATCGATCTGAGCGTTAATATCCGGATCATGGTGGCAGTTCGAGCATGTTCTCGAAGCTTGATACATGGATTCGATATTATCCGCCGTCAAATTGTGCTTGTTGCCGGGTGAGGTGGAGGGCGAATAGAGACCAGACTGAACCGTCTGGATGGATTGAACCAAATTACGATGGAGGTCTTCGATCTGATGGAACCTTATTACACGGTCAAGCGTTTCTGTCGTGCTCCGGATGTACAGAGTCGCGACAATGGCTCCGAGGGCTGAGATAATAAGGAGCGTCATGATCGAAAGAACGATTTTTAGTTTCATAGGTTAACCAGCGCCGCAAAAAATCCTGAGGAGCGCCTCTCCCTTGCCTCAGGCCTGAAGCACCAACTGCATATTATTATTTGCGGTGAATCTTCCACCATGCCCGAAGTCAAAATTGCAATGAACTGCCGATATCGGTGGAAAATTGTATGGGGCCTTGTTTCACTAGGTATCTGTCCGTGTCTGATCAATAGTTACCGATTGTCCTCTGGAATTTCCATACAACGTAACAGCCGCTGAATATAGGAAACACTTACCAACGTATGTTGTATCATGATACCATAGAAACACAGCAATGAAAAGCAAAAGCCTTATCCAGTATGCGCCGCTCGCCTGAGCCTCGCCTCTTTGTGGTCTTCCATCACCTGCTTTTATCTATTTCATCCCAGTTCAATGCATAGTTCAAAAAACCCCTTTAAAGACGGACATCCTGATAGGGCATGCCTGCCGCTATCTGTAATTTAAAAACTTATTCAAGGAGGACACAAGGAAAGAGATAGCAATCCACGGCAGGAGCAGCATCGGAAAGTCAAAGACAATCTGGAAAATCTCTGCGGCGCCTCCACTTTCCGATCCATTAGAAACCGCACGGTTCTTGACCGTTCTTTGTGGGACAACGCTTCAAGGTTGTCGATTTACCCGTAGTTTCTTCAGTGTTCACTGCGATCTCCTGTGCGCGAATTTAACACGATCATCTAGAGTTGGATTTCGTTGTGCGATGTATAGACAAAGAGCGTGAAGTCGTTAGGGATCCGGTCATGCCGCAAGGCCACGGCGGGGGATAAGTTCTCGATCGCAAATTTGACCATCTCTTCTGGTGAGGTGTAGTTGAGCTCAACATCCTTGACGGGGGTGTGTGAGGACAGGGCATTAAGAGCCAACGCCTTGTTGCAGTGCTTGAAGAGCGAGACAAGTGCGTTCTTCATGTCATTTGCCACACCGGGCACCCGCAGGTTGAATACACCGCAGATGAAGATGTAGTCGTAGAACCCTTCAAGTTCATCATCGTTGGCGTTCGTGACGATGAAGGTGCACTCGGGATACTTGCTCTTCGCGATGTTGATGAAATTCTCGTTGATGTCGATTCCGGTGTATTTTACGCTGATACCCCGCCGCTTCAAAAATCTGTAAAAATCGCCGGTTCCGCAGCCGTAATCAAGGACCTTGCTGTTGCTCAGGTCCTCCGCCGGCGCGATATCAGCGAGAGTGTGGTACCGTCTAATCTGGCCCTGGGGCGTCCAGCGGAGCGCTTCAGGCCGATCTCCGAATTTTTTCAGATGGAAATTATAGAACGACAGGAGCTGCTCTTTTGCATAGGGGTCCATCGTAACCCTCCGTCTTCCGGTGTATTGTATCGTACCTGGGCGGCCGAAGGCAAGCCCCGAATCATCGAGAGGTCCATCGCCGTTTCCGTGACATGTGCCATAACCGCGAAATTCTGGAGCATGTGGCCTCCTTCTTACGGAATGGTAATTTATAGCGCGATAAAAAAAAATAATACAAAACTGTTTTAGTCCTGTTACAATGTTTTGCTTGACAAAATATTCACAGTGTCTTATTATGCAAAAGTTTGAGAAGTTCTGTTAATTTAAAATTTAATGTTTTGCAGGGAGTAGCGTATGACACCAAGTACCTATCTTCCGGAACCGTATCTGCCGGTAGTAGTTTTTCTGCTGCTCGGCACCGCGGTCGGCTTCGGCATGCTGATCGCTGGGTGGTTCATCCGGCCCCGGAGACCCTATCCCGAAAAACTGATTACCTACGAGTCCGGTATCACCCCCTTCATGGATGCCCATCAGAAGTTCTCTATCCGCTATTACATCGTTGCCATGCTGTTCCTCATATTCGACATCGAAGCAGTTTTTCTCTATCCGTGGGCCGTCGCCTATAAACAGATCGGCCTGTACGGGCTCGTAGAGATGGTGATCTTTATCGCTATCCTTCTCGTCGGGTATTTCTACGCATGGAAGAAAGGGGCTCTTGAATGGGAGTAGTACAGAATCTCTTTGAAGAAGGGTATCTCACGACGACCATCGATGGATTCCTGAATTACTGCAGGGCCTGCTCCATTTGGCCGATGACGTTCGGGCTTGCGTGCTGCGCCATAGAGATGATCCAGTATTATTCCGCGCCCCAGCACGATTTCGACCGGTTCGGCACGGTCCCGCGCCCTTCGCCTAGGCAGTCCGACCTCCTGCTCGTTGCCGGTACGCTGACGAAAAAGATGGCGCCGATCGTGCGCCGCGTGTACGACCAGATGCCGGAACCCCGCTATGTGATCGCGATGGGGAGCTGCGCAGGGTCGGGGGGCATCTTCAATACCTACAGCGTGGTGCAGGGGGTGGATAACATCGTCCCTGTTGACGTGTATATCCCCGGCTGTCCGCCGCGGCCCGAGGCATTGATGTACGGTATCATGAAACTGCAGGAAAAAATCAAGAAGGAAAAATATATCAGGAAATAAACGGGGCAAAGAACCCGCAAGAGGTTGTATGGATCCTTTACAGATAGCCAAGATGATTGAAGAAAAATTTACCGGGCAGGTGCTCGGCACCGTGTCCTATGCCGATCAGGTCGGTGTCATGCTGAAGAAAGACATGATCAAGGACATCTGTTTATACCTTCGTGATGAACCCTCCCTCAAGATGGACCACTTATCAGATCTGACCGCCGTCGATTTCTCGGCCTACCCGGGCGACACCGGACCGAGGTTCGAGGTCGTCTACAACCTGATCTCCACCGTCTACCGTCACCGGATCCGGCTCAAAGTTCGGGTGCCGGAAGATGACCCGAGAATCGACAGCGTTTCCTCTGTCTGGAACACGGCAAACTGGCATGAACGCGAGACCTACGACCTGATGGGAGTCAGGTTCGACGGCCACCCTGACCTCCGCAGGATTCTGCTCCCCGATGACTGGGTCGGGCATCCGCTCAGGAAAGAATATCCCCTCAAAGGATACTAAACTGCAACTTCAAAGCGCACAATTCAAATTTTTAAAATTCGGCTTGATACAGTGGTGAAACATATGTCCGTTGCTGAGACGAAAGAGATAGTGAAAAAGGAAATTACCTTGAACATGGGGCCGCAGCATCCTGCCACCCACGGCGTGCTGCGCCTGGTGCTCGACCTGCAGGGGGAGACCGTGGTGGGTTGTGATCCGCGCCCCGGGTATCTCCATCGCGGGATCGAAAAATGGATGGAAAGCCGGACTTACCATCAGATCATCCCCATGACCGACCGGCTGGAGTACATCACCTGCATGAACAACAACCTCGGCTATGTGACGGCGGTAGAGAAGCTTGCCGGCATCACGGTCCCGGAGCGGGCGCAGTTCATCAGAACGCTGATGGCCGAGCTCACTCGGCTTTCCGGGCACCTTGTGTGGCTTGGCACCCATGCCCTCGATATCGGCGCCATGACGGTCTGCATGTACACGCTGCGGGAACGGGAGCTTGTCCTCGACCTTACGGAGATGGTGACGGGGGCACGCCAGACCGTGAGCTATGTCCGCATCGGGGGCGTACGGAACGACGTTCCCGCGGATTTTATCGACAAATGCCGTGAGTTCACCAAACTGTTCCCGAAGCGGCTCGAAGAGTATGACACGATGATCCGCGAAAACCGGATCTGGCTCAAGCGCACCGTGGGCATCGGCGTGATGACGGCCGAGGAGGCAGTGAACTACGGTCTGACCGGCGGTACGCTTCGCGGCTCGGGCGTGAATTACGACATCCGCAAGGTCGAGCCTTATGCTGCCTATGATAAGGTAGAGTTCGACGTGCCCCTGGGCAAGAACGGCGATGTCTACGACCGGTACATCGTGCGCATCAATGAGATGCGCCAGAGCAACCGAATCATCAAGCAGTGTCTCGATATGATGCAGCCAGGGCCAGTGGTTACCGCGGACCCGCGCTACGCCATTCCCGAAAAGATGAACGTGATGAAGAGCATGCAATCGCTTGCCCACCAGTTCGTGATCATGAGCAAGTGGGTCCCCATGCCCAAGGGCGAGGTGTATGTGGCGACCGAGGCACCGAAGGGCGAGCTCGGCTTCTATATCGTGAGCGACGGGAGCGGCCGGCCCTACCGTATCAAGATCCGCGCCCCATCGTATGTTCACATAAGTGCTCTCCCGAAAATGGTAACCGGCCACATGGTGGCCGATGTCATCGCATGCATCGGGACCATCGACATCGTGCTCGGCGAGTGCGACCGATAGGGGAGAGAGCCCCGGATGAAACTGAGAGAGATCATCAACCTTCTGCAAGCCGATGTCCTTGCCGGCGACGGCCTCCTCGATGAGGTCGAGGTGGACCGCTGCTTCAGCGCAGATCTCATGAGCGATGTTCTCGGCCGTGCTTCTGCGAATGGCATTCTGGTCACGGGGATCACGAACCCCCAGGCGGTGCGGACGGCAGATATTGCCGATATCAAGGCGGTCTGCGTGGTTCGCGGGAAGCAGCCAGAAGCGGACACCGTAACCCTGGCAAAGCAGAAGGAGATCCCTCTTTTCGTAACGAAGCTCACGATGTTTGAGGCATGCGGCATTCTGTACATGAACGGCCTCAAAGGGGTAGCCGAGCGGCAATAAACTGATGGCACAGCTGGAAAAAGAGCAGGGGACGCTTGACCGGGTGACCAAGACACAGGAGATGGTCTACGAGATCACCGTCGGCGAAGTCATGGCCCCCAAGATGGTTTCCGTAGGTCCGGATCAGACCATGTCGGAGTTCAGGCTTATCTTAAGGGACAACCGCATCTCCGGCACGCCGGTGGTCGAGAACGGGAAGCTGGTGGGCATGGTCAGCATCGAAGACCTTATCAACGCCCTGTATGATAACGCTATCAATGATCCCGTCCGGGAGAGGATGAAGACCAAGGTCGAATGCCTGTACAACGATGAGCTGCTTGTTCACTGTATCGCTAAGTTTTCCAAATACGGGTATAGACGGTACCCCGTGATGAACCGGGAGAACGAGCTGGTCGGTATCATCACCAAGGGGAGCATCGTCGAAGGCCTGCTCAGGAAGCTCGAAATCGAGTATGAGCAGCATGAGACCAAGGTTTCTCTGACGCGTCAGCGGCCCACGATGCGGAAGTTCTTTGAGGACGTATCTGCTGATGAGATCAGCTTCGCCTTTAAGTATCGCGTTGCCGGCCAGACCCTGAAGGATGCGGGGAAGGCTGCAAGCGAGCTCAAGAACGCGCTCAAGAAACTGGGCGTTTGTCCCCCGCTTCTCAGAAGGATCGGGGTCGCCACGTATGAAGCGGAGATCAACCTCGCTTCGTACACCAAGGGCGGCGAGATCCGGGCCCAGGTTGAAAAGTGGGGGATCACCGTCGAGGTGACCGATAATGGCCCCGGTATTCCCGACATAGCATTGGCGATGAAGCCGGGGTATTCCACAGCGCCCGATTGGGTACGGGAGCTGGGATTCGGCGCAGGCATGGGGCTGGTGAACATGAAGAAATGCTCCGATGAGATGGACCTGAAATCTTCGGTGCCCGAAGGGACTCACTTGACCATGCAATTTTACTACACGAGCTGACAGGAACCGGCCAATGAAACTGAACGACATTGTAAAGGACTTCGGTCTGGAAGTGAAAACTGGCTCCAGCCACCTTGACCGCGAGGTGACGGCTGGCTACGTGAGCGACCTCCTGTCAGATGTGCTGGCCCATGCAGACGAAGGGGTTCTCTGGGTCACGCTCCATATACATCAGAATATCGTGGCCGTCGCGGCGCACAAGGATTTGGCGGGTATCATCCTGGTCCAGGGCAGGGATCCGGAAAAGGATACGGTGGCCAAGGCCGAAGAAGAGGGCATCCCGATCATGGTGAGCAGCCTTTCGGCCTTCGAACTCGTCGGCAGATTATACAAGGCAGGAATCCGTGGCGCTGAGGCGCATTAAGGCTGACCTGCACGTGCACACGTGTCTGTCACCCTGTTCGGGCCTGGACATGTCACCTCGTGAGATCGTAAATGCGGCTCTCCAGAGGGGTCTCGACCTGATCGGCGTGTGCGATCATAACTCGGCAGAAAACGTTTTGGCCGTCAAGAAGGCTGGCGAGCGGAACGGACTGATGGTGCTCGGCGGGATGGAAGTCGCCTCTTCTGAAGAAGCGCACATCCTGGTGTTCTTTGACGATGACGATGATCTCCTTGGATTCCAGAAACATATCTACCGGCATCTAGCCGGCAGGAATGACGAGCATGCCTTCGGTCTCCAGGTGATCGCAGACGACGAAGACGGGGTGACCGGTTTCTGCGACCGGCTTCTTATAGCAGCGACATCGCTCCCGGTCGAAGCAATCGTGGCAGCGGCCCGCGCAGCGAAAGGTGAGAGCCTCGTGATCGCTGCACATGTGGACCGGCAATCCTTCAGCATCATCGGCCAGCTCGGCTTCATACCTCGTACGCTGGTCCTCGATGCAGTGGAAGTGTCGGCGCAGATGACCGCAGACGAAGCAAAAGAGCGGTTCCCCGATTGCAGGAAGTACCCCGTCATAACAAGCTCTGATGCCCACGGTCCTGAGGACATCGGCAAGCGCTTTACCTGCTTCACCGTCGAAGACGGGAGTGTGGCCGAGATCAAAAAAGCACTTACTGGCCGGGACGGCAGGAAGGCGGAGTGCTGAGGTTTTGGAAGATATTTCGCTCCATATCCTCGACATTGTTGAGAACTCGATACGTGCCGACGCGAGGATCGTAGAAATCATCCTGACGAGGGATGGGGAGCATGACCTCCTCCGGGTGGAAATCAACGACGACGGCAAGGGGATGGATCCCGAGACGCTCTCCAAGGTCCGAGATCCCTTCTTTACGACGAAGGGAAAGAAGACCGGCCTGGGAATCCCGCTTTTAGCGCAGGCAGCTGAACAAGCAGGCGGGAAACTCACCCTTGATTCCGCTCCTGGCAAAGGCACACAGATGTCGGTCGCGTTCCGATGGAGCCATGTGGACCGGCCTGCAATCGGCAGCATGACGGACACCCTGATGGCGCTTATCGCAGGCCACCCGGACCGGGATTTTGTATATGAAGAGCGGGACGGCGACCGGGTTTTCCGGTTCGACACACGCGAGATCAAGGACGATCTTGACGGCGTGCCGATCGCAGCTCCGGCAGCACTGGATGCAATCAGGGACTTGCTGAAAGAGAACATACAACAATTTGAATAGTACTATTTCAGATCAGCAGACGAGGTAGATAATGAGTAACGATGCAGTCGCACAGAAGGAAACAACGGGTGCCGGAAAACAGCCCGCCGTGGACACGGGAGCGGACTCCATAACGCCGGAGATGTACCGGAAGATCGACGCGATTGTCGAGCGGTACAAGGACAAGCCCGGTTCGCTCATCCCGGTGCTCCAGCAGGCGCAAGAGGTGTGCGGATACCTACCGCACATCGTGCAGCGCTATATCGCGCAGGGGATGAAGATGTCGCCGAGCGTGGTGTTCGGCGTTGCTACCTTCTACTCCTATTTCACTCTGGTGCCGCGTGGTAAACACGTTATTCGTGTCTGCCTCGGTACGGCCTGTTATGTGAAGAGGAGCGAAGAGATCCTTGAAAAGATCAAGGATGAGTTGGATCTCGAAGTCGGGGAAATCACGAGAGACAAGAAATATTCCCTCGAAGCGGTACGCTGTCTCGGTGCCTGCGGTCTTGCGCCGGTTGTGGTAATAGGTCCGGACACGTACGGCGACGTGGCTGCCACGAAGGTGATGGATATCATCAAGAAATACGAATAGCTGAAGTATCGGACTACAATGCACAAGAGCTAATAAAGGTGAGACATGGCAAAACTGACGATCGCTGATTTAAAAAAGATCAAGGAAGAGTACCATCAGGGACTGCGAGAAGGCGGGTTTCGGGCCAAGGTCACGGTGCATATGGGGACCTGCGGCATCGCAGCAGGCGCCCGCGGCATCATGAATACGGTCATGGAAGAGCTGGCCAAATCCAACCTGAAGGACGTGGCAATCACCACCTCGGGTTGCGCCGGGCTCTGCAGCCAGGAGCCGATGGCCACCATTGAACTTTCCGGAGAGCCTCCGGTGAAATATATCTCGCTGACCGCGGACAAGATGCGCAGGATCTTCACTGAACATGTGGTGGGCGGGAAACCAGTCAAGGAGTACGCCCTGGTCGTTGGGCATGAAACTACCTATTAATTGATGGGGAACAATAACGTGGAGACAACATACCGCTCAAATATAATGATCTGCGCAGGAACGGGCTGCGTGGCAAACGGCTCGCTCAAGGTGAAGGATGCGCTCGAGACCGAACTGATCAAGCGAAACCTCCAGAACGAGATCAAGATCGTTTTGACCGGGTGCAACGGGTTTTGCGCCAAAGGCCCGGTCATGGTGGTCTACCCGGAGGATATCTTCTATCAGATGGTGAAGCCCGAGGATGTTCCGCACCTTGTGGAAGAGCACTTCATCAAGGGAAGGCCCGTCCAGAAATTCCTCTACACGCCGCCGGCACAAAAAGACGCGATCCCGGTAATGAACGAAATCCCGTTCTTCAAGCACCAGGTGCTGCGTGCGCTCCGGAACCGGAGCCTCATCGACGCCGAGAAGATCGAGGAATACATTGCCCGTGACGGCTACATGGCCGCGGCCAAGGCGCTCACCGAGATGACGCCTGAGCAGATCGTATCTGAGGTGAAAAAATCGGGCCTCCGCGGAAGGGGCGGCGCGGGATTTTTGACTGGCCTCAAATGGGAACTCTGCGCGCGGGTGCCCGGCGAGATCAAATATATCCTGTGCAACGGCGACGAGGGTGATCCGGGCGCGTTCATGGACCGGAGCGTCATGGAAGCTGACCCCCACTCCGTCCTTGAGGGCATGATTATCGCCGCCAAAGCGATCAACGCCCACTACGGCTATATATATGTAAGGGCCGAGTATCCGCTGGCAGTACACCGACTACAGCTTGCTATTGAGCAGGCGAAGGAACGGGGCCTTCTGGGACAAGACATCCTAGGCACCGGTTTCGACCTTGACATTGAGATATATCAGGGGGCCGGCGCGTTCGTGTGCGGCGAAGAAACAGCGCTCATGGCGTCGATCGAGGGCAAGCGCGGCATGCCCAGGGCCAAGCCACCCTTCCCGGCAGTCAAAGGTCTCTGGCAGCGTCCCTCCGTCCTGAACAACGTCGAGACCTTCGCGAACGTACCGCCGATCATCCTGCACGGCGCCGACTGGTTCGCGAGCCTCGGGACGGAGAAAAGCAAGGGTACAAAGGTCTTCGCCCTCTCAGGAGCCCTGAACAATATCGGTCTTGTCGAGGTGCCTATGGGCATACCGCTCAAGACCATTATTTTCGACATTGGCGGAGGCATCAAGAACAACCGCAAGTTCAAGGCCGTGCAGATGGGCGGTCCCTCGGGCGGATGCATACCCCACACGCTCATCGACACGCCGGTGGACTACGAGAACATCAATAAGACGGGTGCGATCATGGGTTCGGGCGGCATGGTGGTGATGGATGAGACTACCTGCATGCCGGCTATGGCGAAGTTCTTCCTCGAGTTCACCGAGGACGAGTCCTGCGGCAAGTGCGTGCCCTGCCGGATCGGGAACAAGACCCTCCTGTCTATCCTGACCCGCATAACGAATGGTGAGGGCCGCGAGGGCGACCTCGAACTGTTGCTTAACCTTTCCCAGCAGATCAAGGATACTTCGCTTTGTGGTCTGGGCCAGACCTCGCCCAACCCGGTGCTCACCACGATCAAATATTTTAGAGATGAATACGAAGCGCACATCAAGGAACACAGGTGTCCTGCACGGGTCTGCACGCCCCTCGTCAAGTTCGTGGTGGACAAGGACAAGTGCAAGAAGTGCGGCCAGTGCTTCAGGGCCTGTCCCACGGGTGCGCTCAAGTGGGAAAAGGGGCAGGTTGCGTACATCGATCCGGAAAAGTGCACAAAGTGCAAATCCTGCATCAAAGCGTGTCGGTTCTGGTCCATCGATTAAGAAACAATTTGCCGGAGAGAACGCAGAGGGAACGAAGAAATAAATAAAGAAGTGTTCCCCCACGTTCAATACGGTTTAAAAAGGTAAAAACATATGCAAAAGATGACGGTAACGGTTGACGGAAAAAAAGTAGAGGTGCCTCTCGGCGCGACGATTCTCGAAGCCGCGAACGCAGCAGGGTCGCGAGTCCCGACGTTGTGCCACGATAACAAGCTCCATCCCTTCGGCGCGTGCAGGGTCTGCCTCGTCGAAGTGGAAGGTACACCGCGCAAGTTCACGCCGTCGTGCACGACACCGGCGACGGACGGCATGGTCGTAAGGACCTCAACGCCGTCGCTCATTGAGGCGAGGCGGATGGTGCTCGAACTCCTGCTTATCAAGCACCCCCTTGACTGCCCGGTCTGCGACAAGGCAGGCGAGTGCCAGCTCCAGGATCTCGTGCATGAATATGGGCTCGGCCAGAGCAGGTTCGATGCGGAGAAAGGGTATCTGCCGCCGGATTATGAGAGCCCGATCATCGAACGAAACATCAGCCGCTGTATCCTCTGCGGCAAGTGCGTCAGGATCTGCGACGAACAGAACGGGGTTGGCGAGTGGGCATTCACCCGCCGCGGAACGCGGGCGCGCATCAGCACCGACTTTGACAGGCCTCTCGACTGCGAGTTCTGCGGCGAATGTACCGAGATCTGCCCCGTGGGGGCGCTCACCACGCGCCAGTTCAAGTACAAGGCCCGGTCGTGGAACCTTGAAGCGACCACGTCGGTTTGCAATTATTGCGGCTGTGGTTGCGGCATCAGCTATGAAACGCGTGATGAAAGGATCATGCGGGTCGGCCCCGCACGAAACAACTACCTCTGCACGAAAGGCCGGTTCGGCTGGGATGCTGTTCACCATACCGACCGGCTTACCACGCCAAAGATGCGCGTTGGCGGCGAGCTCGTGGACTGTACGTGGGACGAGGCGCTGTCGGTCATCGCGACCAATCTCAAGGTGATCAGGGACAAGGCCGGTGCCGAGAAGATCGGCGGTCTTGGCTCGGTCCGGACAACCAACGAGGACAATTATGTGTTCCAGAAGTTCCTCCGTACCGTGGTCGGGACGAACAATGTGGACATGCTCGCGAGGCTCAAGGTTCCGAAGGGTCTGAACACAACATTCTTTTCCGGCGAATTGAGCCGAATGGCAGATCATGACGTGATCCTCGTGCTCGACAAGAACGTCGGCGAGATCAATCCGCTCACCGGCATCGAGATCGTGCGTGCCGTGAACAAGAAGGAACGGAAGCTGATCCTCGTGAACGATGAGTTCAACAAGTTCAACAAGATCGCGAACCTTGTGATGCCTGTGAGCACAGATCAGGCGCTCGAAGAGCTGCGCGGAGCGTTTTCTTCCTCGGCGGGAAGCGGCGCCGCAAAACGGGCGGCCGATATCCTGACGTTTGCCAAGAGCGTTGCGATCATCGTTCCGGCTCAGCTATCAGACAAGGCATTTGCCGGCATCAGGGAACTGGGCGGACAGCTCAATAATGTCACCTATTACCCCCTTGTCCGGCGGAGCAACTTCCAGGGATCGCTGGATATGGGTGTAGTGCCCGCTTATTATCCGGGCTACCGCACCATCGATTCCGAGTCCACCGCTGCCTTGGCCGGCCTGTGGAATGCGATCCTGCCGGAAAAAACGGGCATGAATGCCGTTGAAATGATCAATGCTATCAAGACCGGCAAGCTTGCTTCGCTCTATATCATGGGTGACGATCCGGCAGGGAGCGACCCGAGCCTCAAGCAGACACTCCAGAAGCTTGAATTTCTCGTGGTCCAGGACATCTTCATGACCGAGACCGCAAAGCTTGCCCATGTGGTGCTGCCCGCCGCCAGCTCGGCGGAAAAGGCCGGGACGTTCACCAACCTTGAGCGCAGGCTCCAGCGGCTGAACAAGGCCGAAGAGCCTGTCGGCGAATCACGGCCTGACTGGGAGATCATTCAGAACATTGCGAAGCGGATGGGCGGGTCCATGAACTATGGGTCAGTCCGGGATATCTTGAGCGAGATCAGAAACGTCGTGCCTCAGTACCGCGATCTCGCAACCGGCACATGCTGGCCGCGGGAAAAGTCGCCACTTGCCGGCACGGTCGCGGACCTCGCGCTGGCATCGGACACGATCATGAAAGAGGAAGTAATCACTGCAGAGCGGTTATTGTTCTCATCAGGTATGACGATCACCCGCTCCAAGGAAATAGGGTCCATACAGCATATTAAGATCGAAGTGTAGGAGCTGAACATGCCCGATATGCATCAGATTCTGAATATTGTTTATACGCTTGTTATTCCCGTCTTCGCGCTGCTGGCCTTCATTCTGGCCAACGCCATGTACCTTCAATTAATGGAGCGCAAAGTGCTTGCTCACATGCAGGGCCGTCTTGGACCGATGCGGACGGGCTGGCACGGGATTCTTCAGCCGATAGCGGACGCCGTCAAGTTTATCATGAAAGAGGACATCATTCCCGCCAAGGCCGATAAATGGGTATTCAGCATTGCTCCAATCATCATGCTCGTCATGGCCTTCGGCGCCTTCGTTGCACTGCCTTTCGGTCCCTTGACAAATTTCTACGGGCTCCTCTCTAAGAAAGTCCCTCTCTGGGTGGCGAACCTGAACGTCGGCGTGCTTTACATCGTCGCGCTGTCGAGCGTCGGCACGTACGGCGTTATCATGGCGGGTTGGGCCTCGAATAACAAGTACTCGCTGATGGGAGGGTTTCGTTCAGCGGCGCAGATGATCAGCTATGAAATCCCTATGGCCTTTGCCATCGTCACCGTCGTGCTCATGTCCGGATCGCTGAATCTCTCCGACATCGTAAATGCTCAGACCCACCGGTGGTTCATTGTGGCGCTGCCGGTGGGACCTGTCGCCTTCTTCCTCTATTTATTCTCCGGTATCGCAGAGACGAACCGCGTGCCCTTTGATCTACCCGAGGCAGAGAGCGAGCTCGTGGCGGGTTACTTTACCGAGTACACCGGCATCCGGTTCGGCTTATTCTACATGGCGGAATACCTGAACATGATGGTTGTGTCGCTCCTGGCGAGCATCATGTTCCTGGGCGGCTGGCTACCGGTCCAGATACTTCCCAGCACGGCCATCGGTCATTTTGCCCCGATAGCCTTGCTCAACACGGCGCTGGCAGCCTTACCGTCGACGCTCTGGCTTCTTGCGAAGCTGTATTTCTTTATCTTTTTCTACATGTGGCTGCGGGCCACGCTGCCCCGGTACCGCTATGATCAGCTCATGGCGATTTCCTGGAAGATGCTTCTGCCGCTTTCACTCGGGACGCTGCTGGTCGCAGCTGGCATGAAACAGGCCGGTTGGCTGTAAAAGAGAGGTTGGGCACGATGAAAAGATTGAACAAGCTGCTCAGAACGATTTTTCTGATTGACATAGCGCAAGGGATGGCGCTGACGCTTAAAACCATGCTGACCCCCGCGATCACCCGGCAGTACCCGACGTTCAAGCGCAAACCGATCCCAGGGTCGCGCGGGCTTCATGCGATGCGGCGCGATGAATCGGGAGCGGGTGCATGCATCGGGTGCGGTCTGTGCGAGGCCGTATGCCCTTCCAAAGCCATTACCGTGGTCACTTCCGAAGGGCCGGAACATGATAAGCTCGTGAATTCGTACGAACTTGACCTGCTCCGCTGCGTGTTCTGCGGCTTCTGCATAGATGCCTGTCCTGTCTCTGCGATACTGCAGACGCCGGAGTTCGAGCTTTCCTGCTATTCCCGGAAAGATGCCTTCTATACCAAGGATCGTCTGATCGAGGTGGGTGACCGATATATGGGCAGAAAGGCGGTAAAGACGCATGATAAATAAGCTGATCTTTCTCTATTTTGCGGTCGTGATGCTCGTATCGGCCATTCTCATGATCACGCGCAGAAATCCCATCCACAGCGTGTTGTTCATGCTGCTGCTGTTCTTCCACATTGCGGGGTTGTTTGTCCTGCTCAATGCCGAGTTCCTGGCTGCGGTGCAGCTCATTGTGTACGCCGGTGCCATCCTCATCCTCTACCTCTTCGTCGTGATGCTCCTGAACGTGGACAGGGAAAGCACGGCGGCCAGGGCAAACCGGTACTGGCCCTGGATGACCGCGTTCGGAATCCTCATTGCCGGTGAGATCATGCTCCTTGTTTCGCGCGGCACCTTCCCCGCCGATGCTGGACAGCAGCCTATGAGGCTGGCTTCCGCCGGCGTGGGCGCTTTGGGGATGGAGCTCTACACAAAATATCTGCTGCCGTTCGAGATCGCATCAATCGTGCTTTTGGTAGGGCTGGTCGGGGCAGTGATGCTGGCAAAGATAAAGACGAAGGAGTAGACCCTATGATTCCCTTATCCTGGTATATGATCCTGAGTGCCGCACTGTTCGCTATCGGCGTTGTCGGCGTTTTCTCGAGAAGGAATATCTTTATCCTCCTGATGTCTATAGAGCTTATGCTGAACGCGGCCAATATCAATTTCATAGCGTTCTCGCATTACCTGCAGTCTCTTGCGGGCCAGATATTCGTGATCTTCGTCATTACCGTGGCTGCGGCCGAAGCCGCCGTGGCGCTTGCGATCATCATTCTTATAGCGCGAAACCGCGGGAGTATCTACGTTGATGACTTCCACATCATGAAAGGGTAGCAGACAAAAAACTCAGAGCACGAAATTCTAAATCCTGAACCGTGTTGAGGGTGTCCATTTTGTTTGGAGCTTAGAGAGCAGGATTCCGGATTCATATCTTCGAGGTGCATGACATGCTTAAATACGCATTAATTCCGATCCTCCCGTTCGCCGGCTTCCTGATCGCAGGACTGTTCGGCAAATATCTCAAGGAGAGGGCGGCCTACGTTGCCATCGCCGGCGTCGTCGGAGCCTTTCTTCTTTCGCTCAGTACGTTTTTCGATGTACTCGGCGGGACGATCATCAATGAGAACCTCTATTCCTGGATATCCATAGGGACCTTCAACGTGAATGTAGGTTTCCAGATCGACCAGCTAACTGCCGTGATGCTCCTCGTGGTAACCACGCTCAGCTCCCTCATCCATATCTATTCCGTTGGGTACATGCACGGCGACAAGGGCTATGCCCGGTTCTTCTCCTATCTGGCCCTCTTCACGTTTTTCATGCTTGTGCTGGTGATGGCCAACAACTTCCTCGTCATGTTCGTCGGCTGGGAAGGGGTGGGCCTCTGTTCCTATCTCCTGATCGGTTTCTGGTATGAGAAGAAATCAGCCTCGGATGCGGGTGTCAAGGCCTTTGTCGTAAACCGCGTGGGCGACTTCGGGTTCGTGCTCGCGATGCTGCTTATTTTCGTCACGTTCGGCACCCTGAATTTTACTGACGTTTTTGCGGCCCTCTCCGGTCCGGCGGTAAAACAGAGCTATGCCCTGTTTGGCGGCGATATCGGCGTGATCACGCTCATCGCGCTTCTCCTGTTCCTCGGGGCGACGGGCAAATCCGCACAGCTTCCGCTCTATGTCTGGCTGCCGGACGCCATGGAAGGTCCGACGCCGGTCAGCGCCCTGATCCACGCCGCGACCATGGTCACTGCGGGGGTGTTCATGGTAGCGCGCTGCGCGCCGATCTTCTCGCTCTCGGAGACGGCGATGACCGTCGTGGCGGTGGTCGGCGGCCTTACCGCCGTCTTTGCCGCGACCATCGGCCTCGTGCAGAACGATATCAAGCGCGTGATCGCGTACTCCACCATCAGTCAGCTCGGGTACATGTTCCTCGGCCTCGGGGTGGGGGCCTTCTCCGCCAGCATCTTCCATCTCACGACGCATGCCTTCTTCAAGGGGCTCCTGTTCCTGGCGTCGGGCAGTGTCATCCATGCCCTGTCCGGAGAGCAGGACATGCGCAAAATGGGCGCGCTCAAGTCCCGGATCAAGATCACCCATCTCGTTTTCATCATCGGTTCTCTGGCGCTGGCGGGTATCTTCCCGTTCGCGGGATTCTTCAGCAAGGACGAGATCCTCTGGAGCGCGTACAGCACTCCGGGTGTGGGGCGGGCGCTGTGGACCCTCGGCGTTGCAGGCGCGTTTATGACGGCATTTTACTCGTTCCGGCTGATCTACCTGACGTTCTATGGTGAATCACGGGTAAGCCATGAGGTTGAGCATCACGTACATGAGTCGCCGAAGGTCATGACCGTCCCGCTCATGATCCTGGCGTTCTTCTCGGTGACCATCGGATGGATCGGCATGCCGGGCGCGATCATCCCCCATGTCAACCTCTTCGGGGACTTCCTTGCGCCGCTTTTCCCGCATGTCGAACATGCGGCCGCCGAGAGTCACGGCATCGAGCGGTGGCTGATGCTCTTCTCGGTCCTGGTCGCGCTCGCCGGCATCAGGATGGCCTATTCCCTGTACGTAAAGAACACGTCGCTCCCGGACCGCGTCGCAGACCGGTTCAAGGGTGCCTACAACCTGCTCCTCAACAAGTATAAGGTTGACGAGATATACAATTATCTTTTCGTCGACGGTCTGGTCCACAAGCTCGCAAAAGCGCTGTACACGATAGGGGACGTCAAAATTATCGATGGTTTTATCAACTGGTTCGCCGGCGCCATCGGCAGCACAAGCCGGAGCGGAAAAAGGCTCCAGACCGGGTATGTGCAACAGTATGCATTCACCATGGGCCTCGGCCTTGTGGTGCTGGTCGGACTATACTATATATTAATAAATTAAAAAGTTCGGTTACAAAGCAAGGCGCAAAGGTTGCAAAGTTCAGAGTTCATCGTAAACAAAGGAGCCTGATTCCATGCTCGAATTAAAACTCCATCAGCTCGATTTTCCGCTGTTGAGCCTTATGATCTTTCTGCCTGTGCTCGGAGCGTTCCTGCTGCTGTTCATCAGGAACGCAGCGACAGCGCGGTGGATCGCACTCGCCTTCTCGATCGTCGAGATCGTGCTGTGCATTCCGATGCTCCTGAACTTCGACAGCTCCATCCCGCATATGCAGTTCGGAGAGAGCGCATCCTGGATCGCAGCGTGGAACATCAACTATCGGATCGGCGTCGACGGGATCAGCGTGCTGTTCGTCGCCCTGACGACGCTCCTCACGACCATATCCATCATGGTATCCTGGACAGCCATCCAGGACCGGGTGCCGGAGTTCATGGTCGCGATGTTGTTTCTTGAAGCGGCGATCATCGGCGTATTCGTCTCACTGGATCTCTTCCTCTTCTATATTTTCTGGGAAGCGATGCTCATCCCCATGTATCTCCTGATCGGCATCTGGGGCGGCCCCAACCGCCTGTATGCTGCGATCAAGTTCTTTCTGTATACCCTCGTTGGAAGCGTGCTCATGCTTGTCGCAATCATCGCCGTATACTTTGCGGCAGGACGTACGTTTGACGTTCTCGCGCTCATGAACTACAAATTCAGCTACACGTTCCAGATGGTTGCGTTCGCGGCCTTCTTTGCCGCCTTCGCCGTCAAGGTGCCGATGTTCCCGGTCCATACCTGGCTCCCCGACGCTCACGTGGAGGCGCCGACCGCAGGCAGTATCATCCTCGCCGGCATCCTGATCAAGATGGGTGCTTACGGCTTCCTGCGGTTCTCGCTGCCATTTTTCCCGGACGCAGCTCTAAGCTGGACGCCGGCCATCATGGTCCTGTCCGTTATCGCTATCATCTACGGCGCCTACATGGCCTTTGCCCAGACCGACTTCAAGAAGCTGATCGCCTATTCCAGTGTCAGCCACATGGGTTTCGTCACCCTCGGCATCTTCGCCCTGAACCTCCAGGGGCTCGAAGGCGGCATCCTCCAGATGCTGAACCACGGAGTTTCTACGGGTGCGCTGTTCCTTGCCGTGGGCGTGATCTACGAACGGACCCATACGAGGCTGATCGCGGACTACGGCGGTATCGCGGCCAGGGTGCCGGTCTACGCGACGTTCCTGCTGATCATTACGCTCTCGTCCATCGGGCTTCCCGGCACGAACGGATTCATCGGCGAATTCACGATCCTGCTTGGCGCATTCCTGCACGCAAAGCCCTACGCGGTTATCGCTTCGCTCGGCATCATCCTCGGCGCGGGCTACATGCTCTGGCTCTATCAGCGGGTAGCCTTCGGCAAGATAACCAACCCGCACAATGAGCACCTTGCTGACATGAACCTTCGCGAGGCGGCTGCCGCGCTGCCGCTCGTGGTGCTTGTGTTCATCGTCGGTCTGTACCCGAACGCGGCGTTCGGGGTGATGCACGTGTCGGTATCGAACCTGATACAGCACGTAGCTGCCAAGGCCCAGTCCGCTCCGGCTGTCACGCAGATGATCAGCACGGTAATTGGAAATTAAGGTAAGGAGAACCCGATGTCCAGCATGTTTCAAGAATTCGCACGGTCAATCATGCCGATCAACGCCGAGGTTATCGTTGTCATCACGGCACTCGTGGTGCTTATATTCGATTTCTTCCTGGAAAAAGAGAGCAAGCAGTATCTCGGATGGTTCAGCCTTTTCGGCATCATCTTCGCGGCAATCGCGACGTATAAACTGATGGGCGCGAACGGTGCATTCTTCGGCGGAACGTTCCTGCTCGACCCCTTTTCGGCGTTCTTCAAGTTCGTTTTCTACATCGCCTCCGGGCTTGGAATCCTCCTATCCATCACCTACCTGAAGATCGAGGATATTCACCGCGGAGAATACTATGCCTTGTTGCTGTTCGCAACGACTGGGATGATGCTCATGGCTTCGGCGGGCGACCTCATCACCCTGTATCTCGGGCTTGAGCTCATGGCCCTCTCCGTCTATATTCTCGCCGGGTTTATGCGGCGTGACAACCGGTCGAATGAAGCGGCGATCAAGTACCTGCTCCTCGGTTCGTTCTCGTCCGGGATCATGCTCTACGGCATGTCGCTCCTCTACGGGCTCTCGGGCACCACGAATCTGGCGGGGATTCTCGGATTCCTGCGCGGGGCGGACCTTGCCAATCCGGTCCTCTTCCTGGCCATGATCATGCTGGTCGTGAGTTTCGGGTTCAAAGTCGCAGCGGTGCCGTTCCATATGTGGGTACCGGACGTGTACGAAGGTGCGCCTACCTCGGTCACGGCATTCATGTCAGCCGGACCCAAAGTAGCCGGTTTCGCCGTGCTCCTCAGGATCTTTACGTACACCCTCGAACCGTTGCACGCACACTCAACAGCGATCATTTCCGGGCTGGCCGTGCTCACCATGGCCGTCGGCAATATCATGGCCCTGTCCCAGACAAACATTAAGCGAATGCTAGCGTACTCGTCCATAGCGCATGCGGGGTACGCCCTGGTGGGTCTGGCGGCGGGCGGCCCGGAAGGCGCCGCGAGCGTCATGCTCTATGTCTGTATCTATGCCCTTATGAACATGGGCGCCTTCGGCGTGGTCATCATGCTCAGGAAGTCCGGTGAGCGGGGTGAGGAGATAGCGGACTTCGCGGGCCTGGGCAAGACCAACAGGACAGCAGCATTTCTCATGCTCATCTTCATGTTCTCGCTCACGGGTATACCTCCTATGGCCGGTTTTATAGGGAAATTCTATATCTTCAAGTCCGCAGTCCAGGCCGGACTTGTGTGGCTTGCGGTGGCGGGCGTGCTGTTCTCTGCCATCAGCGCGTATTTCTACCTCCGGATCATCATGATCATGTATATGAAGGAGCCCAAAGGCAGCTTTGAGCTGACCACATCGCCGTCCCTTGCGCTTGCGCTCGCGATTTCGGTGACCGCAGTCATTGTAATCGGTGTGTACCCGACGAACCTTCTGAACTTCGCGCGCGCTTCCATAGCGGGGATCATGTAGAACATCCTTTTATTCCGATGGCGCAGGGCGCGAAACAGAAGGGCCGGCGTTTTCATCCTTCGATCGAGTTGTTCTAGAGTAGGTCAGGCATCTGCCTGACCTATTTTTTTGGCTTGGCATGCCGTCCTGCGGTATCCGCATTCCGCATGTTATTATGATCCCACCCTATGCCATCTCGATGCATCAGCTGATATAATTATATTATGCGAATCGAAGCCAAAGGTTATTTCCTAAAGGAATATGGTTCATGGAGCGTCTTGATAGTCGCGTATCTCATCGGTATCGGTGTGTGCAAGGAGTTCACATGGACGGAGATCCCCCTCTTCCTGGCCCTCGGTCTGTTGATCAACTCCAAGCAGGCATACACGAAGTGGAGCCGACGGCCAGAAGACAGGAAATCGCTCATTATTTTCATCGGGCACATTGCCGCAGCCACAATAGTCCTGCTCGCCGTCTTCGGCAGCGACATCCCCATGCTCCTGCCCCTCCTCATCTTCCCCCTGGCGTACCTCTTGATGAATAAATTCGCAGGGGAGCACTCGGTCTTCACCGAGCTGATGGGCTTCATCCTTCTCAGTCTTTCGGCAGTCCTAGCAAAATTCCTGTTGACTGGCGGGGTGGATGTCAGGCTTTTTGTGGGCACGGCAGTATACTTCACAGCCGGTGTGTTCAAGGTCAAAGCGCTGCTTCTGAAAAAGATGAAATACAGAGTTTTAACGATGCTGCATCTCGTTTTTGCTGTGCTTGTCTATCAACGCATGCACATCCCGGTCATCATTCTTTTGCCCCTTGTGGACAACCTCATTATTTCCGCTTTTCTGTACAAGGTCAAGCTCCAGACCACCGGCTGGATCGAGGTGGGGAAGAGCCTGATTTTCCTCGCCCTTTTTATGTATTACTACTAAGGTTTCCTATGCCTGTCATTCAAATACTCCTCATCGCGATCTTTCCTCCTGGCTAAAGTGGTAAAATATAACTAGAAAAGCAGGAGGTATTATATGGCGGTAAAAACTCCTGAAATACACCTTACTTCCAATGCCCTGACCGTGCTCACCCGGCGGTATTTGAAAAAGGACGAACAGAGTAGAGTGGTTGAATCGCCGGAGGAGATGTTCCGGCGGGTTGCGAACAACATCGCCCAGGCTGACCTCATGTACGACGGTCATGCCGATATCCGCAGCACCGAGGAAGAATTCTACCGTATCCTCTCGAACCTCGAATTTTTGCCGAACTCACCCACCTTGATGAACGCAGGCCGTCCGCTTCAGCAGCTCGCCGCATGCTTTGTCCTGCCCATCGAGGACTCGCTCGAATCCATCTTCGACGGTGTGAAGAACACGGCCCTGATCCACCAGAGCGGAGGCGGAACAGGATTCTCCTTCAGCAGGCTCCGTCCCAAGGACGACCCGGTGCGCACCACGAGCGGCGCGGCAAGCGGTCCGGTGTCGTTCATGCGAGTCTTCAATATGGCCACAGAGGTGATCAAGCAGGGCGGCACGCGTCGCGGCGCGAACATGGGCATCATGCGCGTGGACCATCCGGACATCCTCGATTTCATTTCGTGCAAGATCGATAATAAAGAGCTCTCCAACTTCAACATCTCCGTGGCCGTGACCGAGGATTTCATGCGTGCCGTCGAAGCCGACACCGACCTCCCGCTCATCAATCCTTCAACCCGCAAGGTGGTCAGAAAGCTGAAGGCCAGAGAGGTCTTCGACCGGATCGTCGAGATGGCATGGAAGACAGGTGACCCGGGCGTTGTGTTCCTCGACCGGATCAACCGCGATAACCCCACACCGCAGCTCGGAGACATGGAGAGCACCAACCCCTGCGGCGAGCAGCCCCTCCTTCCATACGAGCCGTGTAACCTGGGATCGATCAATCTGTCGCTCATGCTCAGGGAGCACGGTGGCCAATCCGAAATAGACTGGGAAAAGCTGGAACGGACCATCAGGATCGGGGTTCACTTTCTGGACAACGTCATTGACATGAGCCGATATCCGCTTGACCAGATCGACCGCATGGCCAAGGGCAATAGAAAGATTGGCCTCGGTGTCATGGGTTTTGCCGATATGCTGATCCGGCTCGGGGTCCCCTATGATTCGGAAGAAGCGGTCCGGACCGGGGAAAGGGTCATGCAGTTCGTCGAAGAAAAGGGCTGGAGGTCATCCGGGGAACTTAGCCGCGATCGGGGTGTTTTCCCGAACTACAGGGGGAGCAAATACGATACGCCGCCGGGCGGGCCGAGGCTCCGGAACGCCACGGTTACCACGGTAGCACCCACGGGCACGCTTTCGATCATTGCCGGCTGCTCGAGCGGGATCGAGCCCCTCTTTGCGCTGTCGTTTACGCGACACGTGCTCGGAGACGTGGACCTTCCCGAGGTGTACGATTACTTCCTCGAGACGGCCAGAAAACGCGGGTTCTACAGCGATCAACTGCTCATGCGCGTCACGGCTGGAGAGTCCATCCAGCGGATGGGCGAGGTGCCGGAAGATGTGAAGCGATTGTTCGTGACCGCTTTTGACATCGCTCCCGAATGGCATGTACGCATGCAGGCCGCGTTCCAGCGCCATACGGATAATGCTGTGTCCAAGACCATCAACTTTCCGCCCCAGGCCACGAAGGACGATGTACGGAAGGCCTTCCTTCTCGCCTACCGGGAAGGCGTAAAGGGCATCACGATCTTCCGGAGCGGGAGCAAGAACATGCAGGTACTCACCTGCGCCGATCCCCTGTACTGCTAACGTAAGTACGCAGCCGATGTCCTGTGATTGATTTCGTTTCAGCCCGCGCGGTTCCGGAAGGATGCGGCTTTGTGCGGCCTGCATGCTGCGCCCCATATCTCTCAGGTGCGTAAGTGCGGTACTTCTTTCGCCCCTCCTTCCGCACGTCCGTCATCTCTGAATGCCTTCTGCGAATAACCCTGTGTTCCTGTATTTCCCGATGAGGGGAATTGCACATGAAATTACCTGAAGTGTTCCGACTGGGAGAACCCGCTTCTGTTTCTTATAATGAAATCAGCCCTGCATCTGTCGGGTGCAAAGCTGCATGGCAGATTCCCGCATCGCAGGTAATGCGTACGTAATGTCTTGGTGTTCCGAACAAGAGGGAGTTCCGATCATTTTCTCCTTGACAGCAGTGTTATTATAAAAAAGGAGGATGAAAATGTTGAAAAGCATGATGGAACCGATATCAAACAGTACCGTTAAGCCCGAAGGCCTGCAGGCCGCGCAGGCTCCTTCGCTCAGTGACGATGAACTGCTTGACGCATACTCACGTGCGGTCATAACAGCGGCAGATAAGGTTAGTCCGTCGGTCGTGAACATTGAGGTCCGGCAGCCGGCACGGGGCAGGCAAGCCATACCGCGCTCTTCCCGGGAAATGCAGGCCAGTGGATCGGGCTTCATCTTCACGCCCGATGGATTCATCCTGACGAACAGCCATGTGGTTCATGACGCGGAGGGGATCGAGGTCACGCTTCCGGACGGCCGGAGGTTTCAGGCTCATATCGTGGGAGACGACCCTGATACGGATCTGGCGGTCATCAGGGTCCCAGCTCAGGACCTCCTGGCAGTGCATCTCGGCGATTCTCAGAACGTACGCGTGGGGCAGCTTGTCATTGCCATCGGCAATCCTTATGGCTTTCAGTACACCGTTACGGCAGGTGTGGTGAGCGCGCTTGGCCGCTCCCTCAGGGCAGGGTCAGGCAGGCTCATCGACAGCGTGATCCAGACCGATGCGGCGCTCAATCCAGGCAATTCGGGCGGGCCGCTGGTTACATCCCGCGGAGACGTGATCGGGGTGAATACCGCCGTAATCCTGCCGGCGCAGGGAATCTGTTTCGCCATCGGAATCAATACCGCAAAGTTCGTGGTGGCAAGCCTCATTAAGGACGGGAAAGTGCGGCGTAGTTACATCGGAGTAGGGGGCCAGGACGTGCAGCTTGTTCGGCGGATCGTGCGATTCCATGATCTCCCGGTCGCAAGCGGGGTCATGGTCGTATCGATCGAATCATACAGCCCCGCGCTGCGCGCCGGGCTGCGAGTGGGAGACATCATCGTCGGCTTCGGTGGGGTCGCCGTTACCGGCATCGATGGGCTGCACAAGCTGCTGACGCAGGAGAAGGTCGGGGTAAATTTCCCGATCACGGTCATCCGGGGCACGGAAAAGCTGGAACTCCATATCGTTCCCGGGGAAGTCAAAGCGAGATCATAGCTGTATTGGCTTCTCCGGTCCCTGGTCGTGAGCGAGATTATATAAGGAAGTAATGACCATGGCATGAAAGGGTTAAAGGGATCACAATCACCCGGTGCAGGAGTGAGCGAGAGAAGTTGTATACTTGCGCCGGTCCATTATATTGCTGAAAAAAGGAAGTGCCCAGGTCCCCAGATATTGTTGCAGGCCGGCGGGTTGTGTTTGTCCGGCACAGGCTGAGAAGGGATTTTCCGTGGCCATGCTTCCGCTATTGCCTGTCACCACGGGGTAAGTGTCTTGACAGGTCCTATACACAGCCGGTCGGTAAGAGCAGTCCTCGAGAGTTACCTTCTTTTTGAAGATAAAGCATGTGTCACCGGCGCTCCTGGCCTCTCTGCCGGGATTGATCTGATGGGGGAGGGAGATGGAGACTTTTTCCTCCCATGGGATCCGGATGGCAGTATTCCTTGCCAGGAAGATTTTTTTCTTTCCTTCGGGGATTTTCAGGAGGTAGTGGGGGTCATCGGGAGGCGTAACCCCCCCACGAATCTCAGGGTTCAAGGACTTGATCATCTCGTAGGTGCTGTCGGTCCAATATGCAACGATGCCGAGGTCTGTGCTTTCCGGGATCACGACCTCGTCATAGCGGAGCGGGAGGACACCGGGAACCCGGAACCCGTATGCTGCGGGGTCTCTGGCAATAAGGGTCGTTGCCATGAACTTCGGCACATAGCTTTTCGTTTCTCTTCGGAGATATACCGATTCCTTCAGGTCCCAGAAGTCCATGGACCCTGTCCTGAGCATCGCGCGTTGCACCTTTCCCGTGCCGGCATTATATGCCGCAAGCACGAGCGGCCAGGAACCGAAGCGACTGTGGAGATCCCTGAAATACTGGGCCGCGGCTTGAGCCGATTTGATAGGATCTCTTCGTTCGTCAACCCACCGGTCGCTTCGTAGGCCGTACCGCCGAGCGGTGTCCGGCATTAACTGCCAGGGTCCCGCAGCCTTTGCCACGGAAACCGCACCGGAATCAAACCCGCTTTCGATCATGGCGACATATGCGAGCTCCTCCGGTAGGTTCTTCTTTCTGAGTATCTCTTTCATCGGTTGGAGGTACGGGGCAGAATTGTCGAGCCACCGCTGGAACGTGCTTTTCCCGCGGGTCCTGAAATATTCGATATATGCCTCCACGCTGTTATTCAGGAGGACCGGGACGTGATATGCTTTCCCTTCAATCGTTTCATCCGGGGAGGTTGACTGTTCGAAGGGGGTCGGAAACGGGCTGATCGCCGCAGTTGTGGAAGCGGAAGTTCCCGCTGCGACCGGAAGTGCTGGGAGCGCGACAAACAGTATGCCAACGAGCAATGTGAACATATCGCCTCCTGTGCCGCCACGGTAATACGCAAACACAGGCTTCGACAGATATCCAGTTTAATCCTCTGGGGCTTTTCCCCCATAGCGCCAAGGAAGAAACGAAACGCTACGGCTTAAGGTGCCTTCCTGAGTCCGGCATTATATTCTCTTGACCACCTCGCCTTATTTCTCCAAATATCCGAATATAAACACACGTTCTTGTGCATACATCTTTATTCTTATGCTAATAGTTAAGCGCAAAAATCTCTCATCTGTCAAGTAAGCTTTAGTATTAGTATGGCATAGGCTCTCCCGATATCGTGGATGGGGAGATCACCAGCAATAAATAACCGTCATTTCATTGACAAAGATCCCTTTTGTGCTTAATATTTAAAAACAATATCTTTTTCATACGGATATCCGCGCTATTACATGACAAAAAACGAATTTATCAAGACATTTTCCGTCTTTAGAAACAGCTCTGACGAGCTTCTGAAAGAGTTTCTTGCTATCGCCAGGCACCAGGACGTTCCTGCGGGCAAACGGATTTATTCCGAAGGTGATGCCTGTCCGGTCATTGCATTTGTCGTCTCAGGAGAAATACGGGTGTTCAAAACGGGCCAGACAGGACGGGAAATAACCCTGTACGAGATCGGACCAGGTGAAACCTGTATCCTGAACGCATCGTGCATCCTGTCCGGGACGTCATATCCTGCGAATGCCGTCACAATCTCTGATGTGACCATGCTACTTATCCCTTCTTCGGACTTCCGCAGACTGGTTGACAGGCATGAGGAGATGCGGGATTTCGTCTTTGCGCTCCTCAGCCGCCGCCTCTCCGGCGTGATGGAACTGGTCGAGGAAGTGGCGTTCGGCAGGATGGACGAGCGGCTTCTCGACTATCTCATCGAAAAATCAGAGAATGGGAAACTCGAAACCACTCATCAGAATATTGCCAATGATCTTGGCACTTCGCGCGAAGTCGTGAGCCGGCTGTTAAAGGATCTTGAACGAAAACAAGAGGTTAGGCTCTCAAGAAACTCTATTGTCCTCCTTAAGACATGAATTCAAAAATAATTTGACCAGAGATGCCACAGAATTCAGATAGTTACAAGAAGCACGGCTGATTCGATATCTCTTCATCCTGTGAACGCTGATGTAACAGGTCCTGCTCCAAGTTAAAAATAGAATACGATTTCCTTCCCTCTTATCCCGTCCTGATTTCTTTCTCTGCACCAGGTCTTCTCTGTGACTAAGTCACATACATCCCACCTCTGTTCCAGTATGCTGTGATCAATGAAACGGCGCGGCGCGAATGCCCGACGTCAAACATAGCATTTAAGGAGGAATGGAACATGAAGAAGAACATCGGTTCATGGGAAAGAACATTCAGGATTGTCGCTGGTTTGTTGATTCTCTCACTCGCTTTTTTCGGGCCTCGATCTCCCTGGGCATACCTCGGGATCGTCCCGTTCCTGACCGGCCTGATCGGCTGGTGTCCGCCCTATGCGCTCTTAGGCTTCTCGACATGCAAAGGGTGCAAATAGAAAGGCAGATACCTTAGACAAGAATACAGGCTTGAAGGGATTGAACCGGGCCACAGGCGCACCGTCTCGCTGACGGTTCGCCTTTTTTTATCGTTTTTTCAACTGGTGGTCTGGCGGAAGGGCTGCGAGGCTAGTCTGTCAGTTTTCCGACTGCAAAATGATGCATGTCCTGATGAGCTGAATTCGAAAATCCGGGCAGCGCGTGGACCGAGTTGTCAAAGAAGCATCCCATGCCCTTACCCCCTGCGTCACCTCCGACTGGAGACTTCCCTGGTCGGCTAAGCCGAGAGCATTTCATCTCGGCACCGGCACCACGATGAGGATTGTCTAAAGGCTGCCAGGATCAACATCCTCTCCCTTGTCAATTTTAGCTTCCCCCCCTCAACGTTAGAAGCCATATGAAGCTAACTTTCGTCTTGACAGAGAGCGTCACTGGGTGTATTTTATCAAAGCTTTGACATGGTTTTGCCGTGCCAAGAGCCCCTTTTTCAAGGGGCTTTTTTTCACCCTGGTGAGCAAAGGTCGTTTTGTGCGAAACCGGATCCCCTCCGCGAAGCAGCCAGGCCTTCAATCCCGCGGCTAAATCAGAAAATACCAGTAGTAGAGAGATTACGAGGTGCAAGCATGTGCCGTTTGAGCGCAATCACATCGAGCGAGTATATTTCCCCCATGGAGAACATCTACGCGCTTGAGACCATGAAGGAAGGTCACGACGGATCCGGACTGGGACTAATGCTCAAGGACATGGGAGGTCCATTCGCCGATTTTAAACAGTATCCGACCCTGTCGGCCATCTGCTCGAACACGGGCCTTGCCATGCTCGATGACTACATGAAGGCCCAGGGCTTTACGGAAAAGTTCTCCTGGGAGCCATCGATCAAGAGCGTCCCCGGCATCGAGCGCCGGGAGCATTATCTCGCGAAGGTCTATGACTACCCCGCCGTGTACAAGGACAAGTCGAAGAAGGAGCAGGAAGACCTGCTCATGCAGACGCGGCTTACGCTCAGGCAGAAAGGCGAGCCTGACGGTTCTCTCTTCGTCTTTTCGTTTTACCCCGATGTCCTGACGCTCAAGGAAGTGGGGGACCCGCTCCAGCTCGGTGAGTTTTTCGGCCTGGAAAAGGCCGGTCTCAAGGCGAAGATCGTCCTGGCCCAGGGCAGGCAGAACACGAATTACGCCATCTACCTTTATGCCTGCCACCCGTTCTTCATAGAGGGCTACGCCACCATGACGAACGGCGAGAACACGGCCTTCGTGCCGATCCGCGAGTTCCTCATGGGCAGAGGCAATCCGGGGTACATGGGCTATAATTCGGATTCCGAGGTCTTTACCCACATCATGCATTACACGAACAGGACCCTTGGCTATCCGCTGCACTACTACAAGGACGTGATCACGCCAATGAAGGATGCCGAGATCGCCAAAAGATCCGACGCCGTAGCGCTCCGGCTGCTCAAGAGATCGCTCCGGCCGCTCTGTATCGACGGCCCTAACTGCGTGATTGGATTCACGCCCGATGGTACCTGTTTCATGGTTCAGGACTCGAAAAAGCTCCGGCCCGGCGCGGTCGGCGGCAAGCCAGGGAAGTATGCGCTGATGTCCGAGATCTGCGGTCTGGACCGTGCCGTCCCGGACCGGGACAAATCCACGGACATCTTCCCCATGAAGTACGACATGGTGATCATCGCGCCTGGTGCGCGGGAGGCTAAGGTATGGAACCAGCTACACGGTTAGATCAGAACCATCAGCTCTCAATAAAAGAGCTTCCCTATATCGTTCAGTGGCGTGAGGACCGCTGCACGCGCTGTGGCCGGTGCACGGCAGTCTGCCCCATGAAGGCCATCGAGGCAACGGTCTACACCCAGCGGGTGGTATCATCCGAGGGCGTGAGCCCCGAGCCAAAGGTAAGCCGCCGGCTGACCCACGTGGTGCGCCAGTCAACAGAGATAGAGCGCTACTGCATTGGCTGCGGCACGTGCTCACTCGTGTGCCCCACTGACGCCATTTTCCCGGAGTACAACTTCCAGCACAAGCTCTACCACTTCAGGAACAAGGGCGGCATCCCCTTTATGCGCGGCGGCAGACGGAACGATCCGTCAACGTCCACGCTCGACAAGCTCAAATTCACGCGCATCTCGATGCTCACGGACCCGGCCCTCGACGCGGGCAGGCATGAGTTCCGCATAAGGACTCTCCTCGGGAGAAATCTCCCGGCAGAGAAGCTGCCGATCAAGGTGGAAGGCGACAAGCTTGCGATCAGCAACGACACCTTCATTCCGCCGGTTCGCGAGATCTTCCCGATCCGGATCGGCAGCATGTCCATAGGCGCTCTCTCACCGCACATGTGGGAAGGACTTGCCATGGGCATCACGTATTTGAACGAGGTCGAAGGCATTCCGGTAGTGATGTGTTCCGGCGAGGGTGGCATGCCTCCGAGCATTCTGAAGTCCCGCTACATCAAGTATTTCATCCTCCAGATCGCGTCGGGGTACTTTGGATGGGATGAGATCATCCATGCGCTCCCCGACATGATTGAAGATCCCTGTGCGATCGAGATCAAGTATGGGCAGGGCGCAAAGCCCGGCGACGGGGGTTTGCTCCAGGCCTATAAGGTGCTCGGTCTTATCGCGAAGATCCGCGGAGTCCCCCAGTTCGTTGACCTTGCATCGCCGCCCACGCACCAGACAAAATACTCGATCGAAGAGGCTGTTGCAAAGATGATCCAGTCCATGTCCATGGCGTGGGGATTCCGCGTGCCGGTCTATCCGAAGATATCCGGCACCAAGACGGCCCGTGCCGTGCTCAATAACCTTGCTCGTAACCCCTACGCCGCAGCGCTCTGCATCGATGGCGAAGACGGCGGTACAGGCGCTGCATACAATGTATCAATGGACAAGATGGGCCATCCCATCGCATCTAACATCAGAGACTGCTACCTCGACCTCGTGAAACAGGGCAAGCAGAACGAGCTTCCTCTCATCGCCGCTGGCGGCGTGGGCAAGGGCGGCAACCTGGCAGCGAACGCAGCAGCGCTCATCATGCTCGGCGCATCGGCCGTGGATACGGGCAAGTACATCATGCAGGCGGCTGCAGGCTGTTTCGGTGATGAGTACAACCGGTGTAACGTCTGCAATCTTGGCAAGTGCCCGCGCGGTATTACGACGCAGGACCCGAAGCTCTACCGCAGGCTCGACCCGGATAAGGTTGCTGAACGCGTGGTCGAAGTGTTCAAAGCAGCGGACGTGGAGCTCAAGAAGATCTTCGCTCCGCTCGGCAGGAGCACCGAGCTTCCGATCGGCATGTCCGATGCTCTGGGCGTAGCTGACAAGGAGATCGCGGACCGGCTGCAGATCAGCTACGTGTGTTAGTTATTCGCAGCAGAGACGTAGAGACGCGGTACACAAAGAAATGATGAGGCTTTTGACGCTGAAAGATCTTGATTCCCTATGATTCCCGCAGACGAACCATAAGGACCAGCGTTAATCGTTGTCGGAATAGGGGTAACTTCTCCAGGTCTCTGTGGCTAATTAATACGTTTTGAGGAAAAAATGATAATCAAGGGCAATATCAATGGCAAGCGGGTCTCTTCAAAAGACCTTGAAGAGCAGGTCCAGAAAGCCATCAGGGACGGTGCTAGAGAGATTAATGTCCAGGCCGACGGCCAGCACGGCATCGGCGGTCGCATCTGGCCGCGTGGCGAGAAAGTGAAGGTTGTCATCGAGGGAACGGCCGGCCAGCGTGTCGGCAGCATGGGCATGGACAACACCGAGATCGTTATCAAGGGATCATCGTCAGACGATACGGGCTGGCTCAACTGCGGCGCTACTATCACGGTGCTCGGCGACGTGGCGAACGGAGCGCATAATGCAGGCGCCCAGGGCACCCTTTACGTGCAGGGTGGGGGCGGCGCGCGCTGTGACACGATGACCAAGAAAAATCCCCGATTCCCGGACCTTCAGTCGTGGTATTTCAGGGGCGTGGGAGACTCCTTTGCGGAGTTCAAGGCAGGCGGCATTGCCGTGGTCTGCGGCGTGAACCCCCGCGATCCTGAGAACATATTAGGGTACCGGCCCTGCGTGGGCATGGTGGGCGGCACGATCTATTTCCGCGGCCCCATCAAGGACGAGTACAGCAGGGCAGATGTTCGGGTCGTTGACCTCACGCCCCAGGACTGGGAGTGGCTCACCACGAACATGAAACCCTATCTCCAGGCCATTGACCGCACGTCCCATTACAAAGAGCTTACGAAGGACACGAACGCCTGGAAGAAGATCATCGCCTACACGCCTGCGGAGAAGGCGAAGATGAAGGGCAGGCTCAAGATGGGCCTGACCGACTTCCGTTTGAACGTATGGGAGAAGGAAGTAGGCAGAGGGGGCATGTTCGGCGCGTACCTAACGCACGACCGCACGGTGCTTCCGTACATCACCACCGGCGAGGACCGCCGCTGGATGCCGGTCTGGAAGAACGACAAATATCTTCCGCCCTGCGCCTATGCCTGCCCGTCGCGCATCCCCTCGCACAAACGCGCATCGCTCATAAGGCAGGGAAGAACAGCAGAAGCGCTTGCACTGGTGCTCCAGTACAGCCCGCTTCCGGCAACGGTCTGCGGCACGGTCTGTCCTAACCTTTGCATGACCGACTGTACGCGCGGCAGGGTTGACGTGCCCTTGAACATCAAGGAGTACGGAGCGGCCGCTCTCAATCTCAAGGCCCCGAAGAAGGCAAAATCAACAGGTCACAGCATCGCTGTCATCGGCGGCGGACCTGCCGGCCTGTCGGTGGCATGGCAGCTCGGCCTTAAGGGTCATACCGTCGATCTTTTCGAGGAGTCGGGCAAGATCGGCGGAAAGCTCGAGATGTGCATCCCGCGCGAGCGTTTGCCTAAGAGGATCCTGGATACGGAGCTCTCGCGGTTTGCCGCAATCGGCGTGAATGTCCACACCAAGGTTACGGTGGACAGGAAGAAATTCGAAACTATCCACAAGAACCACGATGTGGTCGTTGTTGCAGTCGGCGCTCATGAAGGCCGCGTTATCCCGTTCCCCGGACACGAGGACGTGGTAAAGGGCATCGACTACCTCAAGGAAATAAACTTCGGCAAGCCGAAGAACCTCAAAGGTAAAAAGGTCGTGGTGATCGGCGCGGGCAACGTGGGCATGGATATCGCGTGTCAGGCCTATGACCACGGCGCGGAGATCGTGACTTGCGTTGATATCCAGAAGCCTGCGTCCTTCGGCAAAGAGCAGGAAATGGCAAAGGCGAAAGGCACGCAGATCCTGTTCCCGAAGGTGACCGAAAAGTATGATGCCAAGAAAAAGAAGATCTATTTCAAGGACGGCTCGTCGCTCGACGCCGACATGGTGATCATTTCCATCGGCGAGAAGCCGGTGATAGACTTCCTGCCTGCCGAGATCCACACCGAGCGCGGCTATATTGTCGTGAACGATCTGGGCCAGACCTCGGACGTGAAGGTCTTCGCTATCGGCGACGCGACCAAGCCCGGCCTCGTGACGCACGCTATTGGCCAGGGCAAGGTTGCGGCCGACGTGATCAATGCCCAGCTCATGAACTATGACTACGTTCCTGAAGAGCGGCAGGTCATTCCCTACGAGAAGGTCAAGACCCAGTACTACGAGGTCTGCCGGCTCGAAGGCAAATTCTCGGCGAAAAAGGAAGCGGACCGCTGCATGAGCTGCGGCTCCTGCCGCGACTGCGGCATGTGCGAACAATCCTGCTACTACGGCGCTATAACTCGCAGGAAACTGCCGAACAAGTCCTTCGAGTACACTGTGGACGAGTCCAAATGCATCGGCTGCGGTTTCTGCGCGGGCATCTGTCCCTGCGGTGTGTGGGATATGGTGGAGAATGTTTAGCGATAGACGGCCAAAAGGAGGCGCTTCTGGTCGATAGGGTTTGAACGAATAAAGGCAGCAAGCTACCACGCATGAGTGCGAATTCATACGAATTGAAAAGCCTGCCAGAGCGATCTGGCAGGCTTTTTTTATCTCGTTTTAATATAGGGTAAATAACATGAGGTCCGGTCTCTGACCGGGCCCTTTCTTTTTTTGAGCTATGCGGATTAAATGGTTGAAGTTGCAAACAATACAAACTCTACTCTATGTTTAAAACTCGGATAATGTGGTTGATCTATACTAGCGTTTGATGTTTGCAGATTACAGGGACAATTCTTTATATATTCTAAAGAGCATGAAGTGCCTGATACACCTACAAGCACGCATCCGTGTTGACTAAAATTCAATGCAGAATTCTACTTGGAAATTGTATATGAACGCCAAGGTTCAACCGCGGCCCTGCGAAGGTCGAAGACCCAGAAACAGGGACGTCGGCTGGAACCGTTTGCTAGGTTTGGCTGTCGTCGAGGAATCGGTACATGACTTATGCGTCAACATATCCCAGGACTCGCCCATGCTATTATTCGAAAAGTCCTGAACATTTAATTTGCTCTTTATTCGCTTCGCCTTTTCTATATACTTCGCAGCCTATTATTTCTTTCATTTGTTTATCGTCTTTTTCTCTAATAACCTTAATCGGCATGTAATTTTTATCGAGGGGCTCTGTCTATCTAGACGCATCACGTCAAGCGATGACGCATGGACATCTGTCACGCTGCTGCGGAAACCTTCCTTTCGATCACCGTGAGAAGATTGATGATCTCGTCGGAGATCGGCCCAATCTTCAGGTACTCGGCATCGGCCTCTGCGGCCTTGCCTTCGTTTTTGAGAGACACGATGTTTTTCACAGTCTCGTGCAGGTTGATATGCACCTTTTCCAGGCTTATCATCTCTGGAATGGTCTTGTAATGTACCAGCCCCTCGGCGTACATCCACTTGCCCAGGCTGCAGTCTTCGTGTGAGATGGCCTGCTCTTCGGTAAGGCCGCCTTTCCCCTCCAGAAAGTCCTTGAGCCTCGTCGTCCATGCCCGGTGCTTGACTTTAAAGGTCCTGAATATCATTGCGCTCATCGATGCTCCCCTCCAAGAGTCGTAGGGTGGAGGATACAAAATCCAAAAAATCGGTATCCTTCGCCTCTATCGAAAGAGAAAGCGCTTAAAATTATTTCAATGCGTCCAGAAGAACCGCAGTGAGCCGGAAATTCGTTTGCTCCTCTTCTCGTACTCTTAAATAAAAATCGCACTCTTTACAATTCTTGTATTTCTGCGCGAAGGTTCCCTGTAGCTGCCCCTTACATAAGGTCCCTGCTACAACCCAGCATGACCGCCCGGCATTTACGCCTTCATGCACACCATCGAGTTTTTGCTCCAGAGACGCAGGACAGACGCCAAGGTCATGAACGTGAAAACCCTGGGGTTGTCTTCCGCATCGTTTAAACTCCCAGCAATTCATTTTCGTTTTGACTTCCATCGCGCTGCCTGCCACTTCCTGCAGTTTTACCATTTCCTGCTCCTCCTTAGCGTCTCTTCACTGTCCCCGGGAACGGTGTCTTCCCCAAGCACCGGTCCTTCTCGTTTTCCACAATAAACATTAGCAATACCGGTGCCATAAAAAAGGATTGCTATTACAAGGAGATCGGAAAAGGGACGAACTGCAACATCAGACAAATTTTGGACAGGATAGTCGAGCTGTTGACATTGATAAAGGAGGGTTGAATTGTTCTATACTCACAATTTGATGTGATTCGTTTCGACTTTCTGCGGGTGGATTAATGTTGTGACTTCTGGGAAGAACGAACTCATATGCGCGTCGTCTCTCGGAAGAATACACTTTTTGTCGGGCCTGCATTTCAGACGCCCGATACATGGCCTTATTGAAAGATCATTGACGTCGACCCACTCCACTTCGGCGCCGGCAGAACGCGCTTCATCTGCAATTATCTTGAGGATCGTCGTTGTCACACCCTTTTTCCTGGGGCTACCATTGAGTATGAGGATCATCTCTTCACCTCCTTTATCAGTCATTCTACTCGTCGTCGCCCAACATGTTATTAGCGGAACGGATGCAACAGAGCATACAAAACTAATATCAGCAATAGGGTATTGGAGGATTTAGCAAATAAGATGCTCACGCGTTTATAGCGGAACAATTCTCGAATGATATGCCTGCAATTGAAAACTGTCAATGCCCATGAACGGTGAAAAGGTCGGTTGATGATTGCAGAAAACTACTTCAAACTTTATGTTGTTGCTAAGAATGGAAACTCGTTTGCTACAGGAAGGAGTTGCTGACGGAAAAATTTATCACAAAATGCAAAGATACAAAATGAATTCTGCATCTACGCTAATATTAAATAAAGCTCGGCTTCACCGTAGAGTGGAGCCTTGGCGTAGTGGCTACAGGTTGGGCCTATCTGTTTCTGTCCCTTTCGGCTGACAGTGCCTCACTAGCCCAACCATACTCTATCTCCAAGACCCCCTCATCAAACCGGACATTCAGTTTTCCCGAATCCGGCTTTCCAATCATCTTCATCCAAAGGCATTCGCAGTGGTTTTCCAAGGGGCGCTTGTCGTCATCTTGTAGAGCCCAAGCTTGTACAGGTAGTCGGATGTATATATATTGTATCCCCATCCACTTTTGCGGCGTTTCCGCATGAGATGCCGTCGTACTCTTCCCTCAAGATAGTATTTGACGTTCCACAGCTGCCTGCTGCAGTTGCGATAACGGAAGTAGTTCTGCCAGCCTCGAGCTACGCTGTTGAGATTCTTGATGACCTGCTGGAGGGGAACGATAAGGTACGCTTCTTGGGTAAGCCTCTTTATCTCCGTTTTTACCTTTTGTACGGCCTTGCGTGAGGGCGTAACCAGAGAGTAGACGCCTCCTGTCCTCGGGCTCCGCTTGAGCTTGACGGTGAAACCGAGAAAATTGAAGCTCTCGGCTCTGGCATCCACCATCTTTGTCTTCTGCTCATTGAGGCTGAGGCCTAAGTGCGCAAGGACTCTTTCGATCCCCTGTCGCACCCTTTCCGTGTTCCCTCGACACAACACCACAAAATCATCGGCGTATCTGATGAGCCGCGCCCCATACTCTTCTTGTATGCGCTCCTTCTTCCATAGGGTGTCGAGTATGTTGAGATAAATATTGGCGAGGAGTGGTGATATTACTCCTCCCACACAATAGATAACTTCGAGTTTGAAAATGTTTTAACATATAAGAGGCATTGGAATAATACTTGACTTTTGACATAAAAGGAAGTACTCTTATGACATATGACGAGATCTCAAAATTCAGAGTTGGCCGAGCGTATCAATACGGCGATGTCTTTATTGAAAAAGGGCTCAGGCACGAACGAAGCGATATCAGTGATAATGGAGCAATTTGGAGTTTCACGAAGGCAAGCATACCGGTACATTCAGGAGGCCCAGAGCAGAAGGCACGCAATGCCGGTTCCAGAAGAGAAGGTGGTCTTTACCGTAAAACTACCCAAGAGGTTGGTTGCTTTGATAAGGCGTTTGTCGAATTCCTCCGGGGATTCATTGAGCAACATAGTAACGCAAGCACTAAGGGGATTTCTCAAAAGAGGGGGGCATGGCCGGGAGGCGTCGTGAAAGAGAGATCCAGTTGCTCTACAGTTATGATCGACTGTGCGATCAGAAACTTTCACAGATTTACCGATTGTTGGTCCCAGAGATGATCTGGTCGCTCGATAAGGATGAGCCGAAATTAGCGGAAAAGGGAGACGGAGCGAGTGAAGACAGCGGCGCTATATGCTCGGGTATCGTCGGAGAGACAAAAAGAAGAGCAAACCATAGGTAGTCAGACCGAGGCTCTTAAGGAATATGCAAAAGCCGGCGGATATACGGTATTGCCGGAATGGATATTCCAGGATGAGGGATATAGCGGAGCCATCCTGCAACGTCCCGGTCTTGAGCGTTTGCGTGATCTGGCTGCCGAGGGACAAATAGAAGTGGTATTGGTGTATTCACCTGATCGACTCAGCCGGAAATATGCCTACCAAGTGCTCTTGATTGAGGAGTTTGCGCGCCAAGGGGTAGAGGTAAACTTCATAAAGTCGCCTCAGGCGTCCACTCCTGAGGAAGCACTCCTTGTGCAGTTTCAAGGCATGATCGCTGAATACGAAAGGGCGCAGATCGCGGAGCGCAGCAGGCGCGGTAAAAGGCATCGCGCCAGGAGCGGTTCAGTAAATGTTATGTCCGGGGCGCCTTATGGATACCGATATATTAAAAAGTCTGATACCTCTGCCGCCTATTACGATATAATCGAGGGGGAGGCAGAGGTAGTACGGGATGTCTATCGTTGGTATACAGAGGGCGCATTGAGCATGGGGGAGATTTATAGAAAACTTAACGCTCTGGGCATTGCAACCCGGCGAGGGAAATCCACATGGGACCGCTCTACTGTTTGGGCAATGCTCCGCAATCCTGCATATAAGGGGACCGCATGTTTTGGCAAGACAGAGCGGACAGAGAGGAAGAAAATCACTCGTTCTTTGCGCAAGCGTGGCGGTTATTCTGTCCGCAATAGTGCTTCCCGTGAACGGCCTAAGGAGCAGTGGATCGAGATTTCTGTCCCTCCCATTATCAGTGAAGATATCTTTCGTCTTGCTCAGGAGCGGTTAGAAAAAAACAAGCAGTTCTCCCGTCGTCACACCAAGGAGCCCACTCTCCTCCAAGGAATTTTAGTTTGCAGCAAGTGTGGGTATGCCTTGTACAGGACTTCTACGCGGACGTCTAAGAGAAAACTTTATTACTATCGTTGCCTCGGCTCTGACGATTACCGGTATCCCAATGGTCGCGTGTGCGCAAACCGTCCAATCCGTCAGGATTATCTGGATGAGCTTGTATGGAAACATGTGATTCGGTTATTTGAAGATCCCGACCTCATTCATAAGGAGATAAACCGTAGGATTCAGGAAGCTCGAAACTCCAATCCGACAAGGATCCGTAAAGAAACTCTTGCTAAAGAAATTGCTCGTGTGCAAAATGGTATTGACCGATTGCTCGATGCATATCAAGAGGGGTTATTGCAGCTTCCAGAGTTGCGCATGCGAATGCAAGAGTTAAGGAAAAGACAGTCAGCACTAAGATCGGAACTGCAATTAATGGAAGCCAAGACAATTGACGAGGAAACCTATTTGCAGCTTGTCAGTAAAATAGATGATTTTTTGTTTCGTATGCGCAGATCAGCAGAAACCTTAAATGTACTGGATCGTCAAAAAATACTGAGGCTCGTTATCAGGAAAATTTTGGTCGACACGGATACGGTAACGATAAAGCATTCAATCCCGACTACTACGGTGTTTCCCGAGCCAACGACGACACCTTACCCATCACCACGCTCAAATACGCCAAGTTATCTATTGTGTGGGAGGAGTAATTACTCCTCCCTGAGGCGTGCCCTTGTCGTTACCCTTATACCGCTTCGTTCCGTCTTCTTCCTCTACAACCGGGCACTGTGAGCCACATCTTGATGAGTCTCAGGATGTTTTTATCCACGATGCGTTTGGCAACTTCCTTGAGGAGTTTGTCATGCGGGATGCTGTCAAAGTACTTGCTGATGTCCGCGTCTATTACCTGTGTTCTGCCTGCCCTGAGGTGGGTGGCTATATCGTCCATTGCCTGATGGGCATTCCTTTCCGGCCTGAATCCGTATGAGTTCTCCTGGAAGTCGGCCTCAAAGATTGGCTCGATGACCAGCTTGGTCGCCATCTGAACGATACGGTCTTTGATGGTCGGTATACCAAGCGGCCTCTTGCCTCCATCTGCCTTGGGGATATAGACTCTCCTTACCGGCATAGGCTTGTACGTCTTGGCTCGTAGCTCTTGTGCTAGATTCTCAAGATACTCCTGCGCCCCCTCTCCTGTCCCCTCTATGCGCTCAAAGGTTTGGCCGTCTACGCCGGCTGCACCTTTGTTTGCTTTGACAAGATCGTAGGCGTGGCCCAGGATGTCCAGCCGATAGACCTTGTCGTAGAGGAGATAGAATCTGAACTTCGGTTCCTGCTTGGCCTTCTGGTATAGTTTCCTCTGAAGTTCCCGAATCTGCTCTGGAGTTTCAAGCATGACGCAATCTCCGCACTCCTTCCCTCCTTTGGAAACGTGATGAAGGTATTGCCCCTTCCCTCTCCCAAGGTTATGTTGTCCTTGGGATACAAGCGGTACTATGGGCAAATCCGACTCCCTTGCCGAGCCAATGGAATTTCGGTTTGTGCCTTATATCCACCAGTTGCTGTCCTGTGCAGCATCGGCAAGGGCCTCCCATGCTACCTCGTATCAGGCTGTTGAAAAACTCCTAACGAAATCTGCTATATTACTCGTAAATCTATGTTAACGAGGAGGGACACTTGTTAGGAGAACATAGCCGAAGCGAGCCGATGTTCTACTATATACGGATGGAAGACTTAGTTCCTGAAGATCATCTTCTCAGATTGATAGACAAGCACATAGATCTAAGTTTCGTTCGGGACAAGGTAAAGCATCTTTACAGTTATACGGGCCGTCCCTCGATTGATCCGGAAGTACTCCTCCGCATGTTGCTCCTA
>DATJAO010000011.1:0-73944 GCA_035516175.1 Nitrospirota bacterium | reverse complement strand
CGGCGCGAGGCGAGATAGATGCCAAGGAGGAACCCGATGCCGATCATGAGACCGTACATCCTGATCGGGATGGGACCGATGATCCAGTTGCCGATCTCAATTTTTGGTATTTCGAACAATATGGGATGCATGATCTTCCTTCCGGGAAAAACCTGGATGCGAAGTTCTAAAATCTAAAAATATGAATTTCAAAATTCAAATTAGTTTGAACATTCGGATTTTGAATTTATCTAGGCTTTCAATCTTAAGATTTTGCGCTTTCTCCCAGTTCTGGTTTCTTCAAAAAAATCATATCAATAGCCAGAAGTCCCACTCCGATGGAAATGGCAGAATCCGCCACGTTGAATGATGGCCAGTAGTACGATTTTACGTACCACTGGATGAAATCTACCACCTCTCCGTATCGCACGCGGTCGATCACGTTCCCGATCGCCCCTCCGGCAATGAGCGAGAACGCGAATATGAGCAGACGCTCATGGGTCTTCCGTATCAGGACGGCAATCACGATCAGTGCCGTGAGCGTTACCGAGATGAAAAACACGCTTCGCCACGCTCCGTGTAGCCCCGAGAGGATGCCGAATGCGGCCCCCGGATTCCGCACGTTCGTGAGATTGAAGAAACCCGGGATGATCGTTATGATCTCATGTCTCCGGATATGCGTATCAACAAAATGCTTTGTGCACTGGTCCAAGAGCAGAACGATGCCCATGATCGATAACACCCAGACATATTTGTTCTTCATTCTTCTCCTAAAATCCGGAACCTACCACGGAGGCACGGGGGGAAATTGAAATCCTAAAGCGATGCCCGAGATCGCAAATAATCTAAATATCTGCGGCGCAAAATTCAATATCTGAATTTTGGCATTATCTATTATTTTGCCGGCAAAGTCATTGTCAGGATGGAAGGAAAAATCGAAACTATTATCACAAATTACGCGAAGAGGACGAAATCCGCAAATCAGTCCAAACGATTCCATTCTTGATCTTCGTATAATTCGTGAAACTCAAGTTTATGGCTTTTTTAGCTCCGCCCTGTCCGGGTTATGATATCATTTACTCCAAAGATGAGTTTGTCTATGCGAGATTTCCTGCGCATCTGCCGCAGATCTGCGGATGTTCCCTCACCGTGCCAACACTTTCCTGATACATCCAGCAGCGGCCGCACTTCACGCCCTTTGCGGGGCCGGCCACTATCTTGAGCCCTTTGACGACATCGCTCGTATATGCATTTGCCGGAGCATCGGATTCTTTTGTAAGCTCGACGGACGATACTATGAAGATGAACGCCAGGTCGTTCTTGTACCCATTCAACAACTCGTAGAGCTCTGGCCCGACATAGAGTGTGACGCCGGCGTCGAGCGAATGGCCGATCTTCTTGTCCCGCCGCAGCCCTTCGAGAACCTTAGCGACTTCGCCACGTACTGCGAGAATTCTGTCCCATCGTTCTCCGAGGCCAACTGGGTATTTTCTGTCTGGTGATCCTTCTGGGGGTGCTTCCTTAGGAAACTCTGCGAGGAACACGCTCGGCGTCTTTTCGCTTTTTTTCATATACCCCCAGACTTCTTCAGCGGTGAACGAAAGTATTGGGGCCATTAACCGTACCAGAGTCGAGAGGATCTCATACATGGCGGTCTGGCCGGAGCGCCGCTCCTCGGAAGCTGCCTTCGTGGTATACAGCCTATCCTTAAGCACATCGAGATAGAAAGCGCTCATGTCCACGGCGCAGAAGTTGTGGATCGAATGAAAGACTATATGGAATTCGAATTCTCGGTATCCAAGGCTCACACGATTGACAAGATACTGAAGTTTAATAAGCGCCCAGCGGTCAATCTCAAGGAGCCTGTCATATGGAACTGCATCCTTGTCTGGATCGAAGTCAAAGAGGTTTCCCAGAAGATAGCGGCATGTGTTTCGAATTCGACGATATGCCTCGGCCAAGTGGGTGAGGATCTCCTGGGAGATCCTGATGTCGTCGCGGTAGTCTGCTGCGGAGACCCAGAGCCTCAATACTTCGGCCCCATACTTGTCTATTACTTCCTGCGGTGCGACCACGTTGCCTGCCGACTTGCTCATCTTCTTGCCCGCACCGTCCACGGTGAACCCGTGTGTCAGCACGGTGCGATACGGGGCATCGCCCCATGTTCCTACGGACGAGAGGAGTGATGACTGGAACCATCCCCGATGCTGATCGCTTCCTTCAAGGTACATGTCGGCCGGTCGTGATAGTTCCTGACGCTGCTCAAGCACGGCTGCGTGGCTAACGCCCGAATCGAACCACACATCGAGGATGTCCATCTCTTTGGTGAAATCCTTTTTTCCGCACTTCTTGCACGTGGTGCCTGCGGGCAGCAGCTCCGGGACAGACCTCGTGAACCAGACGTCAGCCCCTTCTTGTTCGATGATTGCTGCCACATGGTCGATAACCGACTTATCCAGAAGCAGTTCGCCGCAGTCCTTGCAGGTAAACGCTACAATAGAAACCCCCCACGCCCGCTGGCGCGAGATGCACCAGTCAGGCCGATTCTCGATCATGCTCAGGAACCGATCCTTGCCCCATCCTGGCACCCAGGTGACCTTGTTTGCTTCCTCAATGGTTTTCTTGAGAAGATTATTAGTCTTCATGGAGATGAACCACTGCTCCGTCGCGCGGAAGATCACGGGGTTCTTGCACCGCCAGCAATGCGGGTAGGAGTGTATGATCTTTTCTTCCGCAAGGAGAGCATGTTTCTCGCGCAGAAGGCTGATGATCCCCTTGTTCGCCTTGTGCACGTGTTCGCCCGCAAACGGGCCCGCTTCTTTCGTGAACCGCGCCTTGCGGTCCACGGGCGCAAAGATGTCGAGCCCATAGCGGAGCCCGACTTCGTAGTCCTCCTGGCCGTGGCCCGGCGCCGTGTGTACAGCTCCAGTACCCGCTTCAAGGGTGACGTGCTCGCCGAGAATCACGAGAGAATCGCGGTCAATGAAGGGATGGCGAGCCTTCAAGCCTTCGAGCTTTCTGCCCTTGAACTTCTCAAGAACCTTATACTCCTTGATCTCGAACTTCTGCAGGGACTGCGCGAGAAGCGCCTCGGCAATGATCAGGACGGAATTGGAACCGGTATCAACGGCAACATAGTCGAAGTCGGGATGGAGCGCAATTGCAAGGTTCGATACGAGCGTCCAGGGTGTGGTGGTCCAGACCACGATGAAGACGCTCCTTCCCGCAAGCGACGGCAATGCCTTGGCCGCATCGGGCAGAGGAAAACGGACGTAGATGGAGGGAGATTCATGGTCAGCATACTCCACCTCTGCCTCGGCGAGCGCCGTTTCATCGGAGCCGCACCAGTATACTGGCTTCTTTCCTTTATATACGCCGCCGGTCCCCACGAACTTGCCGAGCTCCCGCACGATCGCCGCTTCGTAGGTATAGTTCATGGTGAGGTAGGGATTGTCCCAGTCGCCGAACACGCCGAGCCGCTTGAACTCGTCGCGCTGGATGTTGATGAACTTCTCGGCGTACTCACGGCAGAGTCTTCGGATCTCGGCCTGGCTCATGGCGTCCTTCTTCGGCCCCAGGTTCTTGAGCACCTGGTGCTCGATGGGAAGGCCGTGGCAGTCCCAGCCGGGGACGTAAGGAGATGAGAACCCCAACAGGGATTTGTACTTCACTATGATGTCTTTCAGGATCTTGTTCAGCGCATGGCCGATATGGATATGGCCGTTCGCGTAGGGAGGCCCGTCGTGCAGGATGTAGCGCTCCCTGCCCTTCGCCTGTTCCTGCATACGACCGTAAATATTCTCCTGCCGCCATTTCTCAATGATCCTGGGCTCAAGGTCCCGGAGGTTGGCCTTCATCGGAAACTCCGTTTTCGGCAGGTTGAGCGTTGTCTTGTAATCCATTTAGTCGGCCGCCTCGTCCGCTTCAGTTTTTTTCTTAGTCGTTTCGACGGGGCTCCCCTGGTCGAGCATGTAGAACTGCCCCGCCTTCTGCCCTTTATTGGCATCGGCATACTGCGTGGGCTCCGTCCCCTTGCGGAACACATCGTCAATGGCATCGGCCGCACCTTCCCGGGCGAGCAGGCCGGATTCGGGGTCAATCTTCACGAAGATGACGTCGTCCGTCGGCTTAAAGTCCTCGACAGGCTTATCTGCGAGCGCCTTTGCCATGACCGGTATCCAGATGGGAAGTGCTGCGCGTGCGCCTGTCTCACGATCGCCGAGTGACGCCGTGGCGTTATCATAACCTACCCAAACGCCGGTAACGATGCTCGGACTGTACCCTACGAACCATGCATCCACGTAGTTGTTCGTCGTTCCTGTCTTTCCCGCGAGAGGACGATTGAGCACCTTGGCTCCCCTTCCCGTACCATCATTCACCACGCTCTCGAGCAGGCTCGTGACCAGGAAGGCCGTGGTCCGGTCGATCGCCTCCGTGGGCTGGGGCTGGTAGCTCTCGAGCACGGTGCCCTTGCCATCTACGATACTCTTGATGATAATGGGCTCGGTGCGCACGCCCTGCGAAGCGAACGTGGCATAGGCCGAGGTCAGCTCCAGAGGCGTGACCGCCGACGAGCCGAGGGCCGTGGTGTAATCATAGCTGATCTGGCTCGTGATGCCTGCCTTGCGCGCGAAATCGATGGCCTTATCCAGCCCGATCTTCTCGAGCAAGCCCACGGTGACGGCGTTCCGTGATAGAGCGAGCGCCGTCCTGAGTCGCATGGGGCCGAGGAACCGTTCGTCGTAGTTCTCGGGCTTCCAGCCCTTCTTCTCGAACTCGCTTTTCTCGTAAATCACCGGCAGGTCCATGACAATCGAGGCCGGCGTGAACCCGTTCTCGAGCGCCGCGCCGTACACGAACGGTTTGAACGACGATCCAGGTTGGCGTTTGGCCTCAGTGGCGTGGTTGAACCCACCCTCGACAAAGTCATACCCGCCGACCATGGCCCGTACATATCCGGTGAACGGCTCGATTGACACCACGGCGCCCTCCACAAGCGGAGTCTGGTCCAGGATGAACGAAGCGAGCTGCTTCTTTTTGTCATAGTCCTTCAGTCGCACCTTGATAATGTCGCCAGGCTGAACGATCTCCTGAGGCTTTTTGAACTCGTCGGGATCATCCCGTTTTTTCTTTGGCTTGAGGAGCGCCCAGGCCATGTCCTGCTGCATAATGTAGCCCACGAGTCCCCGGCCCTTGACCGTGATGTAGTTGTCCCCGACCGCGAGCACATGCGCGTTGAAGCCTTCGCCAGGCTTCACCATCACATGAAGCGAACCCCACTGGATCGGCGTTGACTTGACTTTCTTGAATCCCACGCGGCCACGGAATCCCTGCCGCTTGTCGAGCGAGCGGAGACCCTCCCTTAGCGCCGAGACCGCGGCCCGCTGCAGATCGATGTCGATGGTGGTGTAGACCTTAAGCCCGCCCTGGTAGAGCTTCTCGGACCCGTACTTCTTCTCGATATATTTGCGAATATAGTCAACGAGGTGAGGCGCAAGCTCTTCCTGAGGCCGCAAGTTCTCAAGGCTGAGCGGCTGATTGTAGATCTTCAGGCTCTGGTCCTCAGTAAGGTACCCCTCCTCCACCATCCTCTTGAGCACCTGCCACTGACGCAGTTTGGTCAGATCGATGTCGCTGTAGGGGGAATAGACCATGGGCGACTTGGGCAGACCGGCTAGGAGCGCGGCCTCGGCCTCATTGATCTCCCAGGCGTTCTTGCCAAAATAGGTCTTGGCAGCCATCTGCACACCATAGGCACCATGGCCGAAGTATATCTTATTGAGATAGAGTTCAAGGATTTCCTCCTTGGTGAGCTCCTTTTCAAGCCTCCGCGCGAGGATAATTTCCTTTATCTTGCGCGTGAACTTCCGTTCCGGTGAGAGGAACACCACCTTCGTGAGCTGCTGCGTGATAGTGCTGCCGCCCTGCTTCAGCCGTACAGATATAATATCCTTGAGCGCCGCACGCATGATACCGCGGTAATCGATACCTTTGTGCTGGAAGAAGCGCGGGTCCTCCGTTGCGAGAAGCGCGTTCACCATGAACTTCGGTATCCGTTGAAGCGGCACATAGATGCCCTTCTCGATCTTCACCTGGCCCAGTGCTCTGCCGTCCTCGGCGAGGATGAGAGTGCCCGGGCTCGGCTTGTAGTCCTTGAGCGATTCGACCGTGGGCAGGCCGAATGAGAGAATGAAAAACATGAGTGCGATAAAGAGAATACCGGCAACAAAAGCGATGCAGAGGACCATGATCGCTTTCCTGGGGGTGAGGTTCTTGAACCACGGGAGCGCAACAGTGAACCAGAAGAACTTGAACTTTTCCCAGACCCGTAACGTCAGCGTCCTGGTTAATTCAAGCATTTTTTCGAACGATTTTTTCATCATAATTATCAGAACCTCGAGCAGTTTCGTTCTTTTTGAGCAGTATCAAAAATAATAACATCACCCAGCGATAAAATCAAACGAAAAGTTATTTGCCAGTCTCACCGTGATGGATCTGAACAAGAAATTGAATCGGCATGCAACGCCGAGAAAGTTTTGTTCTGAACGTTGCGGTCTATCTCGTCTTACTAAATAACTGAGACCTTTCAGAGACCTGCCTGAGTCAAGCAAAGCAATCCTTTACCTAGCTCACGGAGAGAAGGAGGAGACTCTTGCATGAGTCCGCCCACGAAAAGTTCAAGCAGCGGACTTCAGAAGAGCAGCGCGAGGAAACGGCAGCACCTGCGCCCGGGACGTTCAGTCGAACCTGAGCCCGAAACCGTAAAGATCTTTGGAGCTATGGCGCGCTGCTCATGCCATCGGCAGCCAGCTCGGCCGGCAGATCATTCGCGGGGTGCTCGGTTCGGTCCTTGGCGGGAGAAAACGGTAGCTCTTGGCGCCATGTGACCGGAGGATCCTGACGGGTGTCTTGACAGTTGCACCTCTATCCGCTATAATTTTCACCGTTATCATATCACACCAAGGAGGTTTTCTATGAAGCGTGCAACTGTCGTAGTAGTAGTCGTGTTGTTGCTCTTGGCAGTAGTGGCATTCGCCGGTTCCGTCAAGACCTATCAGGTAACCGGCCCGGTCCTGGAGATCAAAGACGACATGATCGTGGTCCAGAAAGGCAAGGACAAGTGGGAAATAGCCAAGGACGCGAACACCAAAGTCAAAGGCGACCTCAAGGTCGGCGCTAAGGTCACCATCCAGTATGAGATGAAGGCCACGGACATCGAAGTAAAAGCAAAATGATCGGTCAGCGAACTGGATCTCATATGAAGGGCTCCGGCAATTCGCCGGAGCCCTTTTTTAATCTTGTCCAAGTCCCGCAAACGATTCATGCCAGCATAAAAAACCCCACAAAACAGTTCTCGAAACAGCGATTCGTACCAACAAGGCCAGGAGCCAGAAGCCCACTCTCTGGGCGAGATGTTTATGAAGCCCCCTGAGACTCGCCAGTATATACCTCTTTTCCTGTAGACGCCTGACCATATTATGAACTATTTTCCCCACCCTTCAAGCATGCGTTCATTCCCGTGATGATCCGCCGGACGACCGGAATTATAGATTGGCCCTCCTGCTGCAACGTATTCCCGAAGCACCGCCACCGCTTCCTCTCGAAGCACATCGCGCACCACCGTTATACCGCGATTGTTGAGCGCTGCAACCCAGTCATCCAGCTTGGGTCCCTCGTCGAACCCGATGGCTCTCGCGTCCTCATCCCGCGCCCCGCATACCAGTCGTCGCACACCGGACCACGGAACAGCGCCAAAACACATAGCGCAGGGTTCTGTGGCTGCAACGAGTTCGTAATCCAGTCTCCCTTCGTTGCTGAGGTCGTACCTGTCGAGGGTCTTTTGAGCAAGAACGAGCGCCACGATTTCCGCGTGGAGAACGGAGCAATTCGACGTGACCACCATGTTGACCCCCGGGGCAATCAGGCGACCGCTGCGGTCGAAAACCGCAGAAGCGAAGGGGCCACCCGTTGCGCACAGCACATTCTGCCGGGCAAGCGATATGACAAAACGCATGCGGTCCTCAACATTTGGGAACACCTCCGGGGATGTCGCCATAAAGTTCTTGAACCAGTCGGGTAACCGGATGCAGACCTCGGTATGCATTATGCATCACCTCATAAAGACACCTCTGCGTCCGGGGTGCACGCTTCAGGTGCCAGACCGCACGTGACAGATTTTTTCCTAGGCCATATATTAAGGAATCAATGTCTTTCCTTCGCACATTGACATCCCGATCCTCGAATGGCACATCTTGTCTGGACTATTCCCTACTTAATCTGCTCCACCATTCTCCTAAAGTGGCGGCAGTTCTCAATGAGGTCAGGGCTGTGACGGAAAAGCCCTCCGCCGATCAAGAATATCAGGTCCTTCCCGTAGGTCTCAAGCATGTCCGGTACCTTGTCGATGCTCATGCCGCCGCCTGGTGCGGGGAAGATGGTTTTGAGCAGTCCCATAGGGACAGAGGTCCCCTTGACAATCTCTTCGCATTCCTTGCGGCTGAACGAGAACCGGCCTCCGAAATTCGGGAAGATGGTCGCGTCCGCTCCTGCCAGGCGTGCGAGCTGTCCGAAGATGACACCATGGGAGATCCCGTTCCTGCTTGTTACAAAACTTCCTTGCAAGGCCGGATGCGTGAGGATCGGCAGAGCGATGCTGTCGTCATCCGCCAGCTCTCTCATCACGTCTAAACCGATTATTCCCGGCGCAACCATAAGCCCTCCTGCGCCTGCGTCTTTAGCAATCCTGGCCCTCTTTATCACTTCGCTATGAGGAGCGGAGATATTAGCAACATAGATAGTCCGCTGGCCCGTTTCTTTGTTCCCCCTCTGCACGGCCTCGGCACAAAGTCTGACGCGTTCCTCGAAAGGCGAACAGCATTGATTGCTCAGGCCGTGGTCGTCCTTGATGATGTCCATGCCTCCGAGGGTAAACTGGTAGGCCAGATCCGCGAGCTCCTTTGACGAAAGACCCATGGGCTTGAGCGCCGTTGAAAGAAGCGGCCGCTTCGGGACGCTTACAAGGCGTCGTATCCCCTCCCGTCCAAAGCGAGGTCCTTTAAAGCAGCGGAGAAGCGACCCGGGAAGATCGAGCTGCTCCACCCTGATGCCGGGTTTGATGCTGCTGTTACCGAATACGACATTCAGAAACTGGGTCAGCTCGCCTGCAGCAATCTCCACAGCATAGCTGATCACTGCCTTGAAGCTTTCAGTGTCCCATGGTTGGAGTTCTTCAATCCTTCCGAACACATGGTCCCTGATGATTCCTTCCGGAACCAGATCGCTGGGGAATTCCACAGTTTGCTCAATGCAGATGTCCTCTGCCTTGGCGCGGGCCTCCTGCTCGCTGCCGAACAACCGGTAAGTGACAAAAAATCGGTCAGAGGAAAACAAGGATTTGGGAGTACAGGTTTTATTAATGATCATGAAAATACCTTTAACTTGTACCGTGCCTGAGTTATCAAGAAGTTCATTTATTAAGCGATCAAGTCCGTCATTCCCGCGGAATCCCGGCTCCAGGAGCACAATTTGTCTCTCGTAAGCACGCTAAAACCTCGAAGAGATCAATGAACACGGGCCCTTCCTGTGCGATCTCTGCGCCTTTGCGGGAAACCAAAGCATTTGCCGTTTACGCTTGCCCTTGGTCCTGGTCGCTCCCTGGTCACTCACAGCGCCTCTGACTTTGCTTTGCTGTGGACAGCGGCAACGTGGGTTTTGGTAAGCTCGTCCTCGGATATGCTGAATGTTTTCGCGACCATGGCTTCCACCTCTTTGATCAGGGCAAGAGCATCCATCCCGTATTTCTTCAAGAGGTATTGTTTGCTCGCCCCGTGAGCATAGGTATCACGCAGTCCGATGCGCACGAGCTTCTTTTCCATGCCTGCCTCCGCCATCTTCTCGGCAATGATGGTCCCGAGGCCGCCGATGATGGTATGGTTTTCCATGGTGATCACACCATGGCGTGATTTAGCGATCGCATCGAGCACGGACTGATCGTCAAAGGGCTTTAACGTCGAGATGTGCATATGCTGGATCGAGAGCCCACGTTTTCGAAGCACCTGCACTCCCCGCATGGCCTCTTCGGTCATGATGCCCGAGGTCAAAATCACTACGTCGCTGCCGACGGAAAGCACCCGCGCCTTCCCGAGCTGCATGGGTTCCTCTTTATCGAAGAGTCGTGGGATCTCGCCCCGTAGCATCCTCACATACACCGGGCCATTGATCTTTTCGATCACATCGAGGACAGATTCAACTTCGGTGGCGTCCCCGCACTCGATGACCGTCATGTTCGGCAGTGCCCGCATGACGGCGATGTCCTCGATGGCCTGATGGGTTGCGCCCCCGGGCGTGGTGATGCCTGGAAGAAAACCAATCATCCTCACGGGGAGATTAGGATAAGAGACAGACATCGCTATCTGGTCATAGGCGCGGCGGTAGATGAAGACCGCGAAGGTATGTACAAAGGGGATGAACCCTTCCCGCGCAAGGCCCGCAGCAAAGCTCAGCATGTTCTGCTCAGCTACGCCCATGGAGAGGAATCGGTCGGGATAGCTATCCCTGAATAGGTCGATCTCGGTGGAATTCGTGAGGTCAGCCGAGAGCACGAGCACCTCCGGTTTGTCCGCAGCCCATTTGACGAAATTTTTCGCATGAACCCTGGAGAGGATCTCAGGACCTGCATAATGTTTAACTTGAGGTTTCGACTCAGCTTGCGCAGCCTTTGGTTCGGGCGCTTGTCCTTTTCCGCAGAGCTCCTGAAGGGCGGTTACGTAGCTGCCCTTTTCCTCTTCGGAGGTGAAGCGGATATAGTGCATCTTCGGGGCTCTCGCTTTCAGGACATCGATTCCCCTGCATGCATCGGTGTCCGCGAGCACGACCACAGGCCGCCCGTCAGGCGCCAGTGATCCGACCTCTGCCAGGCGCTTGATATCGTGACCATTCACCCGAAATACCCGTGCTCCGAAGGACTCAAGCCTCTTGTCCAGGGGCTCGATATCCATGACATTGCACATCTTCCCATCGCACTGAAAACCGTTCATATCAACGTAGATGATCACGTTGTCAAGCATGTGAAAAGACATTGCCTGGAGCGCCTCCCAGGTCTGGCCGATCTGGAATTCGCCATCAGACATGAAGATGAATGCCCTGCCCTTCTCGCCCTTTCGTTTCCTGGCCATAGCTATGCCAGCTGCCTGGCTGATTCCCTGGCCCAGTGAACCAGTCATGGTTTCCATGCCAGGCGAATGCTCCGCACCGATCATCTCCACCACGCTACCATCCTTATTGAACTGGCTAAGGCCCTCCTCTGCCATGCGGCCAGTCTCGATAAGCGTTGCGTAAAGGACCAGGGCATATTGGGCCGGAGAGAGAAAGAACCGGTCTTGATCTTTTCCGGGTCCATTGAAAGCAGCGCCGGTAAAATAATTCGAATTATTCGGGCCGGGGACACCGGGGAAGGGTTGGGGTACGAGAGGGACGTCGACCATACCAAGGTTCATGACCTTTACATAAAGAGTCGCCAGAATCTCTGCCGAGGAACAAGCCTGGCTGAGATAACCGCCGTTGTTCTTGATTGTATGGTCGAGCACACGCCGCCGGATGCCGGCTGCTACGCGCCTTACCTCGTCTTGCCAAAATGAAGATTCTCTTTTATTATCTGCCGCCTTCATTGCTTTACTAAATTCTCCTTAAGGAGATCATCAAAAGCCGTATCAACCGCAATGTCGCATGGCCCAGAATAAGTTGCGACTGCGTGAAGAGCGCAAAGAACTGTATAAATGAATGTTTTTTGACTACCAACCACTTTGCGACCTTCGCGTCTTGGCGGTTTAGAGAGTTTTTGCCGACTTGTCCGGATGAGGATTTTGTAATGCGTGCTTAGAATTTATCCTAGCACTGCAGATGGCGTTGATTATCACGCTGGGGCGGATAATAGTCAAGTAAAACGACATTACCCTCCTTTCCTCCATCACGATTGAGGAGCATGGTGCCATTTAAAAACTAGAATGCCCAAGGGTGGAAGAGTAAGTAAGAGGGAGTGGTCTCTCCTATGGCAGGGAACGGGCTCAGCCTCTGCACCTCCGACGTTCCCGTACCCGTCACCCCCGTATTCCGCAGCATCGCTGTTCAGCACCTCGCTCCACCGGCCTCCTTCGGGTACACCCACGCGGTAGTTGAATCGCGGTACAGGGGTGAAGTTGCAGATGGCGAGGAACAGGTCCGCTGTTTTGTTTCCTCTTCTGAGGAAACTGATGATGCTCTGTTCCTGGTCGCTGAAATCCACCCACTCGAACCCCGTAGGCTCAAAATCGAACTCATGGAGCGCGGCCTCGTTCCGGTAGAGCAGGTTCAGGTCCCTGACCCACTGCCAAACCCCATGATGTTCCTGATAGCGCAACAAGTGCCAGTCCAGGCTCTCCTCATGGCTCCACTCTCGCCACTGTCCGAACTCGCCTCCCATGAACACCAGCTTCTTGCCAGGATGCAGGTACTGGAAGCCGAGCAAGAGACGGAGGTTTGCCAGCTTTTGTTTTCCGTTCCCCGGCATTCTGCCTGCAAGGGAACCCTTGCCGTACACTACCTCGTCGTGGGACAGGGGGAGCATGAAGTTCTCGAAGAACGCGTACCAGATGCTGAAGGTGATCAGGCCCTGGTGGTACTTTCGGAAGACGGAGTCTGTGGAAAAGTATTCCAGCGTGTCATGCATCCATCCCATGTTCCATTTCATGCCGAAACCGAGTCCACCCACATGTACGGGCCTCGATACCATGGGCCAGGCCGTGGACTCCTCGGCAATGGTCTGGACATCGGGAAATGCGCGATACACCTCACGGTTCAGGCTCCGCAGGAAGTCTATGGCCTCCAAGTTTTCTCTTCCGCCATAAGGGTTCGGAATCCACTCGCCCTCCTTACGCGCGTAGTCCAGGTAGAGCATGGAAGCGACCGCGTCGATCCTGAGCCCGTCGGCATGGTATTTGTCCAGCCAGAACAGGGCGTTGCTGATCAGGAAATTGCGCACCTCATACCTGCCGTGATTGAAGATGTAACTATGCCATTCAGGATGGTATCCCTTCCTCGGGTCCACGTGTTCATAGAGGTGCGTCCCGTCAAAATACACAAGCCCGTGGACGTCGTCCGGGAAATGGGATGGGACCCAGTCGAGGACCACACCGATCCCCTCCTGGTGCAGGCTGTCGATGAGATGCATGAAGTCCTGAGGCGATCCGTAGCGGCTCGTGGGCGCAAAATAGCCGGTAACCTGGTATCCCCAGGATCCATAAAAGGGGTGTTCCATTACCGGCATGAACTCCACGTGCGTGAAGCCCGTGTCCTTGAGGTACGCGGGGAGGATGTCCGCGAGCTCACGATAGGTAAGGGAGCGATTGTTCTCCTCGGGAACCCTGCGCCATGATCCGGGATGGAGCTCATACACCGAGATCGGAGAACTCAATGCATTTCTTCTGTGGCGGTCTTTCATCCATTCCGAGTCGTTCCATGCATGCGATACGTCCCACACAATGGATGCAGTTTTTGGCGGCACCTCCCAGGAGAACGCAAAGGGGTCGCCCTTTGCCGCCTCGTGGTTATGTACGCGGGAGCGGATGTGATACTTATACAGCGTGCCGTGGGATACCGCGGGAATGAAACCCTCCCAGATGCCCGATCCATCGTCCCGCACGCGAAGCGCGTGAGCGTTCTTGTCCCATTCATTGAAGTCCCCGATCACCGACACCTTTGCCGCGTTCGGCGCCCAGACTGCGAAGAGAGTTCCTGCTTCGCCACCCACAGTCATGACGTGGGAGCCAAGCTTCTCATAGAGCTTGAAGTGGTTCCCCTGTTTGAACAGGTAAATATCGTGGTCCGTTAGGAGGCTCACGTTGTGGAGCACACGGATTTTCTCTCTCCCGGCCTTAGCCTTCATGCAACCCTCCCTTGCTTTTTTCGGTTTAGACCAATCTCACCATATAGAGGACATGACGACACGGATTCACGCTGAAGAGAAGAAAAGAATTTTTTGAGAGACTGAGAGCATGTGAAGGGCAGAAGACATGGGTTGAAGTGGAATGGATCATCAGGGTTGCGTCTTTTTCGGTGCGCTCTCATTGTTCTCCTCTTTCTTCTCTTTTTTCTCCTCACCCTTCTCCTCGCCTTTCTGCTTCTTCGACATCTCCTTGAGCTTTTTGTCAACGAGGTCGTTTACTGTGCCTTCGGGGTAGGTTCCATCTGCTTTCCGATTCCCGGCCGGCATACCGGTCATAATCTCGAGCGCCTCGTCAACAGTCGTGACGGCATAGATATTGAATTTGCCTTCCCTGACCGCTTCGATCACGTCCTTTTTAAGCATGAGGTTCTTCACATTGATCTTTGGGATCACGACTCCCTGTTCGCCAGTAAGACCGCGGTTCCTGCACACGGCGAAGAAGCCCTCGATCTTTTCGTTCACGCCGCCAATGGGCTGCATCTCTCCTTTCTGGTTGATCGATCCGGTAATGGCGAGTCCCTGTTTCACCGGCACCTCGGCGATGCCCGAGATGAGCGCGATCAGCTCAGCAGCCGAGGCGCTGTCTCCCTCCACCTCGCCGTAGCTCTGCTCGAAAGCCAGACTCGCTGAAAGGGAAAGCGACTTGTCCTGCGCGTATGTCCCGCCGAGGAAGCCCGAGAGGATGAGCACTCCCTTGTTGTAGATGCGGCCCGAGAGCTTTGCCTCGCGCTCGATGTCGAGAACACCTCCTTTGCCCAGGTACACCCGTGCCGTGATGCGCGATGGCTTGCCGAAAGAGAAATCACCGATATCGTACACCGATAGGCCGTTCACCTGGGCGGGGACGGCGCCGGCCACGTCCACCATGAGCGTCCCGTCGGTGAAAAGCTCCTGGATGCGCTCATCGATGAGGTTCGCCCGGTAGACCTTCTCGTCGAGCGCCTTGTCCACATGCTCGCCGGTCACCACCACGCCTCCGGCCTGTGATGCCCAGTACGCTGCCTCGCGCACTAGGTCCGTGAGGTCGCTGAACCGGAGCGAGAGTTTGCCCTTTTTCTCGGTCAAACGCACGGCGTAGTCCACGACGGCGGCTACTGCGTTTCGGTCGAAGGGGAGGAGTCCTTCGGTCTTCACCATGTTGCCGATGAAGTTCGCGTAGCGCATCTTCTCGGCGCGGGAGCTTGCAGTTTGAGTGTCAAAGTCGGACTTGACCTTGAAGATATCGCGGAAGTCCTCGTCGTAGTAGTAGAGGAGGTAGTAAAGCCAGGGGCTCCCAAGCATGATGATCTTGAGCGAGACCGGGATGGGTTCGGGTTTGATGCCACCGGTGGTGAATCCATAGAGTTCAGCCACGTCCTCGATCTTCACCTCGTTCTTCTTGATAATCCTCTTGAGCGCGTCCCAGGAGAAGGGGTTCCTGAGCACGTCGAGGGCGTTCATCACAAGGTAACCGCCGTTGGCCTGGAGCACGGAGCCGGATCGTATCATGGAGAAATTAGTGTAGAACGCGCCAAACCGCGCCTTGCGTTCGATTCGGCCCACGAGGTTGTTATAGGTGGGGTTCGCCTCATCTACGACCGGCCCACCCTTGGTATCCGCGTTATCCACAATCACGTTCACCTTGTAGCGCTCAAGAAAGCCCGCCTTGTCCATGCCCTCGATCTGAAAAGGCATCTCCGGGGTCTGGCCGAGGAACTCGCGCAGGTTGCTCAGGATGTCTTCCTCGACCTCGGCGAGATAGTCGGGGATGCGCTTGTTCATGTCGTACTTTTCTTTGAGATCTTCAAGCTGGTGGCCCATGGCGAAGTGCGCGATGCGTCGGTTCAGATCGTGGATCTTCTCGTGCGCCTCCTTATCGAGCAGGCGGGCCTTGGCCAGGAAATCGCGGATCTCCACATCCACTTTCTTTTCGCGTTCCTCAAGCTCGAGCCGCTGCTCGGGCGTGAGGCTCTCCAGTTCCTGCTGCTGAAGAGGCTTCCCCTTCCACAGGGGAACCTTTACGATGCCTGTGCGGGTGATCGAGAGCTGGAACCCGAGCTCGAGTGCCCGCTGGCCGGCCTCACTGAAGAGGACTTCCTTCGCCTTTTCCTCTTCTTCCACGATGCGGGACTTTTGCTCCTCGTACTCCTTTGATTCGAAAACCTTCGGGATCTCGCTTTGCATGAACGCAATAAACGTATCCACATCGCGCCGGAACTCGCGTCCCTTTCCCGGGGGGAGATTGATGGCGAGCGGACGGTCGGGGTCCTTGAAATTGTTGACGTAACACCAGTCGTCGGGAACCGGACGGTCGAGGGAGATCCGCCTCACGATAGACTTGACAATGGTATTTCTGCCTGTGCCCGGTATGCCGGATACGAAGATATTGTAGCCGTGGTTATTGATAGATAGACCGAACTCGATGGACTTTACAGCTCGCACCTGGCCGATCACTTCATCTTTGAGCGAGAGATCGGCAGTGGTCTGAAACGGGAATTCCGCTGGGTCCGTCGTATGCCTGAGTTCGGACACCGGCAGTTCAAGGTCTTTGATGTTCACAGCGCCCTCCTTCGGAAGCATCCGTTCTATATATAGTGTACGCGCAGTTGACATCCTCCCCGGCCTCAAGGCTGAGGATTTCCGAATCAGGCTCTTCGTCTACCGAGAGCCAAAGCTGATTCTGTTTGCAGTTGCGGCAGAAATTTTTGCCGCGTCCCCGGTTCATGGGCTGATGCAGATGGCCGGATATTTCTCCAGGCGAACCGGTTGACTGCAGGCTGTGCCAAACAGCCACTGCTCCAAAAACCACCTGTTGGTTTCGGGAGATACTTTTTATAGGCAGGCGCCAATTATAACACCTCAGATGTTTGCTAAACCGTTGTTCTTAAGGTCTCCAGCGTTGATCGTTGGGGTGCCGTGAGCAAATGCACCGCGAACTGTAGATTTAGCGAAACTCATGATCCGGTGTTATAGGTAGTTCTTTGACGGCAGAAGTTTTCCCCAGTAACCTTCTTGCCGGAACCGCGTAATTATGGTTTTAAAAAACAAAACAACGTTGATTTCCTGCAGTGCGACTACTTCAAATGTATCGGATGAAGTATTATTTGTCAAACAGAAAGTAGTGGCCTAACAGTGCACATAACCATGTTAGGTCGGCACCTTATATCACGCCCTAAAAAGACGGGGTTTATGGCGGGAAAGGATAATTTGGTCACAAGTGCAACTTCGCATAGGCAGGTTCACCAGTCAAGGTTCGTCTAGGAGGAATACAGAGATAAGAGCAATGTCTTCAAAAATCTGAGGGATTATAACTTCGTTAATTTGGTTAGGAAAAATTCCCGCTCCGTCTCTTAAAACTAGATTGCTACACTCCCGGTGGTCGCAAGCAATGACACTATTGTTTGATGTACTTGCTTTAGTCGCAAGGGGTGTAACCGACGCTGATTACTTCTATCAGGCTTCGTTATTCTCCGTGGGATATGTGCGCTCTGTGTCGATCAATAAGGTATTCGCTTTTTTTGCATCAAAAAATAAAGTTCCCCTTCCTGCTGCATGTACCCCGCCCCGATCTCGGCCTCGGGACCTTCTCCCCAGAACAGGTCCGCTCTGCCTGGACCCTTGATGGCTCCGCCCGTGTCCTGATTCAGCACGAACCGGGTGAACGGCGCCCACTCCTTGATAACGCCGTTCTCGATCACCGGCTTCTGTGTTGAAATAAGGGCGAGGGCGCCCTTGGGAAAGAGCTTGCTGTCCGTGGCGATCGAACGTCCAGGGGTGAGAGGCACGCCGATATTCCCGAGCGACGGACCCATGTCCATACGAAAGAAGACGTAGCTCGGATTCTGGTTTAGAACCTTGAACAGCTCGTCGGGATGGGTGTGCAGGTATTCGCGGATTGCCTGCATCGACATGTTCTCTTGGGTCATCACGCCCCTATCGATAAGATACTTACCGATGCTCTTGTAGGGTCTGCCGTTCTGGCCGTCATAAAGTACGCTCACCACGTTCCCGTCGCCCAAATCCACCTTGCCCGAGCCCTGAACCTGAAGGAAATAGATCGCTACAGGGTCGCTGCACCAAACGATCTCCAGACCCTTGTTCGCGATGGCCTGCTTGTGGTTGATCTCTTCGCGAGAGTAGTATGGGATGACCTTTTTATTGTCCAGCCTTCCGAAAAGCTTGTTCTTCGGGAAGTTGTCACCGAACTGCGTCAGGTCAATCTCAAGGAGGTCATCCGGCCGTCGGTAGAGCGGATATCTGTATGTATCATCGGCCATCAGCCTGCACGAGAGCTGGGGCTCATAGTATCCGGTGAACAGCACTTTACCGCTACCATTTGAGCCGACTGCACGATAGGCGATGAATTCATTTTTAATCTGCTTTACCTTCTGGTCATAGGTGAGCGAATCGTTCTCAATAATTAATAGGAAATTCTGGAGCGCCACGACCATTTCGAGGGCAGTGACCCGTTCCGGGCCAAGGTAAAAAAGCGTCTCTGGCGGAAGTTTCCTGTAATACTCCAGGCTCTGACGCACCGCTATGGAGATGTCCCTGAAGGCTTGGTCATCGCGCGGCGCCACAGCCCGCCACCACGATCTCTTCTCAAGCGCGTCTTCAGGCTTCGTCACCGGCGCCGGCGGACGGGCGCACGCAAAGAGGGGAAAAAGAAGAATTCCTATTATGAAAATCCGTTTCACATATAGAAACATTGCGTTATCGCTTTCATCTATCCATCCGCATTTCTCGAACGCCGAAATTATTGGTTATCGCCGGCTGGAATTCACCGCCCCGAATCAAACAATTACATACGGGGCAGCTGTTCCCCAGGACGGCTAGCAGAAATGCTTCGGGATATGTAGTCCACAAATTTTATAAAAAAACCATGCTACGGTTCCGCTTTCAACGCCTTACATCCTTTTTCGTCCCCCAAATCACATGCTTTTTGGAAATCCGAAAGGGCAAGCTCTTTATTGCCCAATCTAAGATAAAGATTTCCACGATTGCGATATGTAACAGCAATATTTTGATCTAATGCAATCGCTTTATTAAAATCCTCCAATGCCCTGTCATCCTGACCAATGTATACATAGGAAAGACCACGGTTGTTGTAAGATTCAGCATTCTTCGGATTTATGGCAATGTACTTATTAAAATATTCAATCGCTTTATCGAATAGGCCGGCCTTGCCATATAATTTACCCACAGCAAAATAGGCTTCATAATGATATGGGTTAAAAGCAATTGCCTTATCGTAGTCTGCAATTGCTTTATCGATCAACCCCATTTTTTCAAAAGTTATCCCTCGATTGAAGTAGGCTTCATAAGAAGGACTCAAAGCGATTGCTTTATCGAAGTCCTCGATCGCTTTATCTAACTTGCCTATTTTTTCAAAAGCATTGCCTCGATTTAAAAAAGCATCACCAAAGTACGGATCCAAAGCAATTGCCATATCGAAATCCTCGATTGCTTTATCAGCTTGGTCCGTATTCAGAAAGGCCAAGCCGCGAAAATAATAGACGAGATGAACTCTTTCTGGATGTTTTCCGATAACGTAGCTCCACAGTCGGATACTGTTGTTCCATATGCTTATCTGTCTGAAGGTTAAATATGACATAGAAACAAACGCAAAAATAAAGATTGCGGCACCTAGAAGTTTAATGATCTGACCCCACCGAGGTAATGTATTCATCTTTCTGGAAGCCCATGCCACACCTAAACCCATTATAAGGAATGGCCCCAGGCTCGGTAAATAAGTATACCTGTCTGCCATTGCTTGTCTCCCCACCTGAACAATACCAATCACGGGAATCAGTGTCACGACATAATAAATCCAGACCGACAACCATAATCTCTGTTTTTTTGCAGTAACTATACAGAGTATCGTAATTCCAATGACAAAAACAATTTTGACAAGATACTCCAAAGATAACAGTGATACATCCGTTGGATAAGGATAAAAGGGGATTAAATTCAAAGGCCAAATCATCTTCCAGAGATAGGCAATAAGAGAGCCGGCCCCAACTATCACTCGTGTCGAAAGTGGAGCAGACTCCATCGATACTAAGGCGCCTCCCGCTCTCTGTGCCAATACAGTCAGGACCGATGAAATAAGACTCAGGGCAATGAAAGGAATTTTCTCGATAAATGCAGCCTGAAATGTCTTGAGAGACCGGATCCTTTTAAACGGATACCAGTCTAAAATCAGCATGACAAAGGGGAGGGTGACCGCCATAGGCTTGCTTAACAACGCAAGGATAAAAAATACAAAAGCGATGAAGTATTGCTTATTGAAAAATCGCAGCGATGATTTCTCTTGAGCAGGTTCCTTATTTATTCTATTTACGTATTTCGTATACAGGATGATACTGAGTAGGACGAACAAGGCACAGAGAAGATCTTTCCTTTCCGCAACCCAGACCACTGACTCTACATGCAAAGGGTGAAGACCGAACAAAAGGCCGGTTACCCCTCCAGTTATAAGTATCGTCCGCTCATGTAAAAACTCCTCTAGCCCCTTTTTTATTGTTGTCTCTTTCAATACATTGAGGAGGCCTATTATGAGCAATACCACGAGATAGGTATTGATAGCGTGGAGAATAACGTTAGTTAGATGATGCCCAAGTGGATTCAATCCCCAGATGGCATAATCAATGGCATGAGATATCCATGTAAGGGGATGCCAGTTGCTCGCATGGAAATTGGCAAATGCCCACTTGATAAAGGTGATGTTAATCGATCGGATATGGAGATTCTCAACAACATACTGGGCATCATCCCACTCAACGAATTCATGGTGAAGAGACGGGAGATAGACAACAAATGTTACTAGTGAAACTATAGCTGCGACATAGTATCTATAGTTTTGTGATCGCTGCACCTGCAATCTCCAAAATCTTAAGGTAATTTAACAAATCCGCTTGGTTGTTGATAGGTTCATCAATCTCACCATCTTTAGGAGCATACTCATACCCCCATGATTATTTGCAGATTGAAATCGCCATCTTCATGTCACCATGATGCTCAGAATTTAGTAATTTAGCCTTTTTTCTCAAGCTTGTCAATGACACTTGAAGCGACTGTGAAAATCAAAACCAGAACAGGGAAGGCAGATGAGAAACGAAATATTATCCCGGGATGAGATTCCTTTCATAACTAATTTTAAAAACGAAATGCGGCCTTCCGGGATTCAGTCACTCTGGTTCCCTTTCATCCACCTGCATATCAAGCGCATTCCATTCAGGATGATGCCGCTGCTGAGCGGCTTCCGCCTTGTCTTTATCGATGTTCGCATAGCAATACACGCACCCGTGCGCACAGGTGTCGTACGCCCCGACATCAACGCTCTTTGTGCAGGCACACTCCTTTCGTGTTGCGGCCCTTCGAGTGTCGATAGGTGTTTTCGAAATCTCAGCTAGGTAGACCCCGTCTATGCAACTTCCCTTTTTTATCTTTTCAGACAGCAGATAATCATTGCAGCAGGAATAAAGCTGAATGCCGTAGGATTCTGCCCTCTCAGACAGTCGATGCGCGTATTCCCGTTTCCTATCCATTGAAAGATCAATTAAAACGTGGTCCGTATATTTCTTCAGGTTGTCGATAGCTTTCTTGTAGGGATGCACAAAGCTTATAATACACTTCCGAGCATAGCCCTTGAGTCTTTCGGCGCATTGCGCGAATCGTTCTTCATGAATTTCGAACGATAATTTGTCAGTAACGCAGATGGGGTCATACCGCCAGACGATTTGTTCCCGTGAATACCGCCGGACGATAAAGATATAATCCTTTATCGAATCTTTGTAGTAGGGCGTGTGGAACTCGAGCTCTCTGTTTGCCGTGATGGTAAAATGAAAGAAGAGATTCTTCGTGGTTCTCTCGATAGCTTTGAGCTTGTTGAGAAGCGGCGCGTAATTTTTAGACCAGAAGACAATGGCGTCTACATCTTCCGGCTTGAGCGACACACATTTCGACTTTTTCGTATACGGCTGCCGGACATGGACATAACCGGCCTTCAACCGGGTGGTCAACCATCCCGCATAAAAGGCAGGAATGTCGGTCCTTCTGCTTGCGGATATTACCTGCGGCATGCTTTCATGGCCCCTTAACTGATTAAGCTTTGACAATACTATAATTCACCCGGAAAGAGATGTGAAGAGAAATATAGGCCAAAAAAAATTCTTTCAATAATTTACAAGAACTCTTCCCTTTTTCTTATTTTTATCGTATTATAGTGCTCACTTACATTTTTAAAATCATCTCCGAGGTATGCCATGAGGCGATTTCAACTTTTTGTGTTTGCGTGCGTGCTCCTCATTCCCGTTGCGGGTCGGGCGCTCACCCTCGAAGAGGGGCTGAAGATCGTTGCCGATACCGGGCGCGATGTGAAGATTGCCCGGTCCGACGAAGAGGCGGCGCGGAGCGCTGTGTCGCTCGCCCGCTCTCCCTGGCTTCCCCAGGTGACCATCTACGGTAACGAGACCTGGCTTCAATACCAGCCTACGGCGAGATTCAACACCCTGGTCGCTCCTACAGCCCAGAACCAGTTCCTTACCTACGGTGTGACGGCAAACCAGCTGCTCTATGACTTCGGGAAGACCTCATCATCGATCGACGCTGCCAATTATAATCTCAAGGCTAGGGAAATTGCAACCCAACGGGCACGGAACCAATCTGCACTGGAATTCATTCTGGCCTACTACGATCTCCTGGAAGCAGATAAGCTCCTTGAGGTTGCTGCCGAGGAGGTCAAGCAGTACGAGGCGCACAAGCACGATGCCGAGGTGCGGTACAGCGCCGGTGTGGTTACGAAGAATGAGGTGCTCCAGGCAGATGTGACGCTCGCCGATTCACGCCAGCGGTACCTAACCTCCGATAATCTCCGCTCCCTGAGGGCGTCGCGGATCAACAGCCTCCTTCTGCGCCCCTTAAACGATGCCGTGCAGCCCGAAGAGGTCAAGACAAGTCCGTCAGCAGGCATTACGCTCGAAGCGGCCTGGACAGCCGCCGAGGCAGAAAGCCCGGAGATCCAGGTGCTCGATGCCGGCATCCGTGCCAAGGAGGAGGGCATCAATTCGACCCGGGCTGAGTATTTCCCCACGTTCTACCTTTCGGGAGGATACCAGTACCAGGAGAACGAATTCCAGGTCTATCCCCGAAACTGGTCGCTCATCGCGGGCGTGAACTTCAACCTCTTCGAGGGGGGCGCAACCAGTGCGCGGGTGCATATCGCCAAAAGCGAGCTTGCATCGCTCAAAACGACCCGGGACAAGATCGTCGACGCGGTCCGGCTCGATGTGAAGGGCGCATACCTCAATCTTCAGAGCTCGGCACAGCAGATCGAGGTGACGAAGACCGCCGTAGCGCAGGCTGAAGAGAACCTTCGGCTCCAGCGGCTTCGGTATCAGGAAGGCGTGGGAACGGCCCTCGAGGTGCTCGATGCGGTAACCCTTCTGAGCGCATCGAAGTCCAATACATGGAAGGCGCTCTACGGGTTCGAGCGGGCCGAGGCAGGCCTCCTCTATTCCATGGGTAGAGACCTTATGAGCATGTACGGGAAGTAAATTGCAGGAAACAAATAGCAAAGAGCATGGGGTAAAAAGGCAGAATGATATTACTTATTGGCTCTATGCCCCTGCTCTCTGCCCGTTGCCATAAACATCAAGGAGATCCAGAATGGCAGAGGCACAGACGGAAAGTAGCAATAATGATCAGAAAAAGAAAAAAGCCTTCCTAATCGTCGGGGGTGTTGTCCTCATCGGCCTGATCGCCGGTTATTTCTACACAGGGTACCGCAAGACACATGTCTCCACCGATGACGCTTTCATCGACGGGAACATCCATACGATCGCGGCGAAGATCGACGGCACGGTGAAAGAGATTTCCGTCACGGACAACCAGTCCGTGAATAAAGGGGACCTTCTGCTCGAGATCGATCCAGCAGATTACAGCGCGAGGTTCCTCGAGGCGTCTTCCTCTGTTCGTGCAGAAAAGGCGAAGCTTGACGAGGCCGAGACGCGGATCGCGGCGGCAAGGGCGAACCTCGAACTGCAGCGGGCGAACCTCAAGCTGGCTGAGATCGAGAAGACCCGGTCCGAGAACCTCTATCAGAAGGAGGTCCTCCCCCGCGACCTCTACGACCGGGCTATGACGGCCTATGAGGTGGCCGTCGCCCAGGTGAAGGCGGCCGAAGAGCAGCTCCGGTCGTCAGAATCGCAGAAGCTGACGCAGGTGTCCACGATCAAGCAGAAGGAAGCAGCAGCAACGCTGGCCGAGCTCAACTATCAGTACACGAAGATCTACGCACCGGTTGATGGCTATGTCACGAAGAAATCGGCTCAGATCGGGAACCAGATCCAGCCAGGCCAGCCGCTTATGGCCGTGGTCGGACTGAATGACATCTGGGTAACGGCGAACTTTAAAGAGACACAGATGGAGAACATCCGCCCGGGACAGTCCGTGAAGATCGAGGTGGACTCTTATCCGGGGAAGGTGTTTAGAGGCAAGGTCGACAGCATCATGGCCGGGACAGGCGTGACTTTTTCATTGTTCCCCGCGGAGAACGCCACGGGCAACTATGTCAAGGTAGTACAGCGGATTCCGGTCAAGATCGTCCTCGAGGAAGGAACGGACAAGGACCACATCCTGAGGATCGGCATGTCTGTAGTGCCCACGGTGATCGCAAAATGAACAGAGGCACCATGAGCCGTGGCCTCGTCGCACTCACGGTAATGCTCCCGACGCTGATTGAGATCATCGACACGTCGGTCGTGAACGTCTCGCTCAATCACATTAGGGGATCGTTGTCCGCAGGCATTGACGAGTCCACATGGACCATCACCGCCTACCTCGTGTCGAACGCCGTCATCATTCCTATGGCAGGGTGGCTCTCCCGGCTTATCGGTAGAAAAAATTACCTTATCGCCTCCATAGCCCTCTTCACCTTTAGCTCGTTCATGTGCGGGTCAGCCTGGAGCCTCCAAAGCCTCGTGGTCTTCAGGATCATCCAGGGCATCGGAGGCGGCGGGCTCGTTCCGTTGAGCCAGTCGATCCTGCTTGAAACCTTTCCCCGTGAAAAACACGGCACGGCCATGGCCATCTTCGGCATGGGCGCCATGCTCGGTCCCATTGTCGGCCCCGTGCTCGGCGGCTGGATCACGGACAACTGGTCCTGGCGCTGGATCTTCTATATCAACATCCCCATCGGCATCCTTTCCATCATCATGAACATCATCGTCATCCAGGACCCGCCGTACATGAAGCGCGTCAAGATGAAGATCGACTATTGGGGCCTTGCGTTCCTTGCCGCCGGCCTGGGCTCTCTCCAGTTCATCCTCGATAAAGGGGAGAATGAGGACTGGTTTGCTTCGAACCTCATTGTGACCTTCGCAATCATCTCGGCCGTATCGCTCGTGCTCCTGGTGATCAATGAGTACTATTCCGAACATCCCATCGTCAACCTCCGGCTGTTCAAGGACCGCACGTTCACGAGCGGCGCCACGGTGATGTTCTTCGTCTTTTTGAACCTCTTCGGGAGCATCGTGCTTCTGCCCATTTTTCTCCAGTCGATCATGGGGTATACGTCGTTTTATGCCGGCCTTGTGCTCGGTCCCGGCGGTTTAGCCACTATGCTCGCAATGCCTTTTGCTGGCAAACTTGTAGGCAAAGTCAATCCCAAGCGCCTTCTCGCCGTTGGTATAACGATCTGCGCCCTCAGCACCTACATGATGTCGCTATTCAATCTCACCACGGATTTTTGGACCTTTGTCTGGCCCCGGACGATCCTCGGCATCGGCATGGGTTTGACCTTCATACCGCTCACGACGATGACCCTCTCCCACATCCCTCGGGAGAACATGACCGAGGCAAGCTCTCTATACAACCTGCTCCGGAACCTGGGGGGCAGCGTAGGCATCGCCTTTACGACGACCATGCTCTCCCGGCGGGCCCAGTTTCACCAGACGCGTCTTGTAGAGCACCTGAACCCTTTCGATCCGGCTTATTCTATTTACCGGGACAAAATAGGGGCTTTCCTGGGATCGCACGGGCTGCCAGCTGCCAATGCCGGCGGCCTGATGTACGGGGAACTGATCCGGCAGTCTATGACCCTTGCGTTCACTGATGCCTTCCTGACCATCTGCGCACTGATCCTCTGCGTTCTCCCTCTCGTATTCCTGATGAAACGGGCCGAGACATCCAGTGGCCCTCCTCTGGCGCACTGAGGCTGGCATCGATTATTCCCTGACTCGGGCAAGCCAAAACAAAAAGATTCTCATCGCATATGCGCAAATCCTGCGAAAACTTTTATAAGCTTGGAATGAAATTCAATGTTTTCTTTGCACTCTAGCGTCTTTGCGGAAAATTTTTTCCATTTTGGCAACAATTTCATTTGCCTCATACACATCACATCAAATTCATGGGGTCCACATCCACGATTACCTTGCACTTCCTGCCAAACTTCTCTTCCACGATATTCCTACCCTCTGCTGCCAGGGACCTGATCAGGTCACGTTTCTGAGAAAGCAGAAGCAGCTGGAACCGATACTGGCCGCGCACCCTTGCTATCGGCGCGGGCGCGGGCCCGAGGAGGATGGTATCTTTTCCCCTCATCAGGCTGCGCATGCGGTTCTGCGCGCTCTTCGCCGCTTCAGCGGCGTGGGACTCATTGGCACTTTTCACTTCGAGCTTGATGATCCGGCCGATAGGCGGATACCCGAGTTCCCTGCGGTATGAAATCTCTTCATCATAGAACCCTTCGTAGTTGTGGGTTCTGCTGTGCTGGATAGAATAGTGGCGCGGGTTCATGGTCTGGATGATCACTTCACCCACGGTCTCACCCCGTCCGGCCCTCCCAGCGGCCTGGGTGATGAGCTGGAAGGTCTTTTCCGATGACCGGAAGTCAGGCAGATTTAGCCCAACATCGGCGTCCACGACGCCCACAAGCGTCACCGACGGGAAATCGTGTCCCTTCGCGACCATCTGCGTACCGAGCAGGATGTCCACCTCCCGCCGGTCAACCTGCTGGAGCAGCGTATCGTACGCCTGCCTGCCTTTGACCGTGTCGCTGTCCATTCTCTTAATCCGTGCACCGGGAAAGAGCGCCTTCAGCTCTTCTTCGATCTTCTGCGTGCCTGAGCCGAGCAACTTCAGGTTGATGCTCGAGCACGATGGACATCGGTCCGGCGGTCGAATGAGGTACCCGCAGTAGTGGCACTTGAGCTTCTGTTCCGCCTTGTGAAAGGTGAGCGACACGCTGCAGCTCGGGCATTTCACGGCTTCGCCGCAGTCCCCGCAGATAAGCACGGACGAGAATCCTCTACGGTTCAGGAGGAGGAGAGCCTGCTCGTTTTTTTCGAGCCGCTGCCTGATCTGCTCAACGAGAACAGGGGAATAGAGCGAGGACTTGGGCAGGACTTTCAGATCGACCACTGCCACCTCGGGCATGGGACGATGGTCCACGCGGTTCGCCATATGGAGATAACGGTATTTGCCGCTCTTTGCGTTGTAGTAGCTTTCAAGGGATGGTGTGGCAGAGCCAAGCACAGCAACGGCGCCCTGGAACTTTGCGCGCATGACCGCAACGTCCCGCGCATGATAACGGAGCCCCTCATCCTGTTTGTATGAATTCTCATGCTCTTCGTCGACTATGATAAGCCCTATGTGTTCGAATGGGGCGAAGATCGCCGAACGAGCGCCAACGGCGACATCCACCTGACCTGCCTGAATTCGCCGGTATTCGTCGGCCCGCTCGCGGTCCGTGAGCCCGCTATGAAGGACGGCGACGCGGTTGCCGAAGCGCCCCCTGAACCTTGCGAGGAGCTGCGGCGTGAGCGCGATCTCGGGCACCAGCACGATTGCACCGCTGCCCGTATTGGCAAGCCTCGCGATGATCTGGAGATAAACCTCGGTCTTGCCACTCCCGGTCACGCCATGGAGCAGGAACACCTCGAAGCGTTTGGCGGCAACCGCTTCTGTGATTCCCTGTACTGCCCCGGACTGCTCGGGCATGAGCACGGGAGGGGTGCTCGGGGTAAACCCTTCTGGTACTGCAGCCACGGAGGTTTCCCGCTCAATGATCTCGATGATCCTGGCATTGCACAGGGATCTTATGGTTTGAGACGAGAATGCGCGGAGATCATCGCTAGTCATCTCGCCCATTTCTGAAAGAAGGCGCACAATCTCAGCTTGCTTCTTTCCCCTCACCTTACCTTGCTCCCCGCCGGCGAGAGGGACTGACAGCAGGTGGATATATTTTTTCTTCTTTGGTTTTGCGCGCGAAACAGCTTTGGGCACCAGGGCATCGATGGTCTGACCGAGGGGATACATATAATATTCGGACATCCAGCGAGCGAGGGTGAGGAGCTCCGTCATGAGAGGATAGTCGAGGATTTCGATGATGGATTTGAGTCCAGCCGCATCGGTCTTGTTCGAAAAGCCGATCACCGTTCCAGTGATGCGCCTGCTTCCGAACGGGACGAGCACGCGCGAACCGGGTACAAGACGTCCGTTCATCTCCTCGGGTATATGGTAATGGAAGGTTTTGTTTACGGAAACACCGACGGCTATATCAGCGATAAGGTCGGTCATAGGATGTGATCACACAGGTTAAGAGTCTACGTGTCAAGAGGCAAGGATAATTTCTCCGGCTTCGGACTTTTGTCTTCAGGCTTCTGCGGTTTTTCGGTGGTCTCCTTCACGGCCTTCATTTCCTTGTTGCTCAGGATGTCCTTGAGCTCGCTCATAAACTCGTTAATGTCCCGGAAAGACCGGTAGACCGAAGCGAAACGGACGTAGGCGACTTCGTCCAGTTTGTGCAACCGTTCCATTACTTCGCCGCCAATGACCGTGCTCGGTATTTCCTTAAGACCCTTTTCCTGGAGTGACTTCTCGATCTCCTCCACGGTCTTTTCGAGCATCTCCGTGCTTATGGGACGCTTCTCGCATGCCTTCTTGAGCCCGTTCAAGATCTTCAACCGGTCAAAGGGCTCGCGTCGCCCATCCTTCTTAATGACCGACGGCAGCACTTCTTCAACGCGCTCGTACGTGGTGAACCGCCCCTCGCACTTGAGGCACTCGCGCCGGCGCCGGATGGAGTCGCCTTCCTTCCCCATCCGGGAATCCACAACTTTATTGTCAATGCTGGAACAATAGGGACAGCGCATGGTTTGGCTCGTTATGGCTCTTGTCTCATGGTTCGAAGCTCACAGCAACTACTATCAACCAAGAGCTATCAGCTGCGAACTGGTTCTGATTTCTTATAGTGCGTGATCTTGATACCGGATTCGTTCAGCATCTCCGCGGCCAGGGCGTCAGGGTAGCCGTCCTCATAGATGATCTGCTTCACGCCCGCGTTGATAATCATCTTGGCGCAGATGCCGCAGGGCTGGTTCGTGCAGTAGAGAGTGGCACCCTCGATGCTCGTGCCGTGCTTGGCCGCCTGGATGATCGCATTCTGCTCCGCATGCAGGCCGCGGCAGATCTCGTGCCGCTCGCCCGACGGGATGCTGAGCTGCTCGCGCAGGCAACCGCGCTCGAGGCAATGTTCGATGCCGGAGGGCGCGCCGTTGTACCCCGTCGCGAGGACGTTCTTGTCCTTGACGATCACGGCACCGACCTGACGCCGGAGGCACGTGGCGCGCTTCTTCACGAGGTGCGCGATCTCCATGAAATATTCGTCCCAGGAAGGTCTGGTCATAGCAAGCTCCAAATCATAAGTACCAAATCCCAAATAAGTTCCGATAACCAAAATGTCAAACATCAAACTGTTTGTAGTTGAAAATGAGATAATTGGTTATTCTTTGGAACTTTTGATCTTGAGATTTTGGGAATATATTATATTTACACCCCGGCCTTTTCCATCGCGAACAGGGGGAATTTCGTGCAGAATGCCTTGGTTCGCTCTTTGAGAGCCGCAAGCTTGTCGGGCGCGTTGATGTTCGCTAGCGCTTCGCAGATGAGGTCGCCGATGACCTTCATCTCTGGCTCGCGCATGCCGCGCGTGGTCACGATCGGCGTGCCGAGCCGTATGCCGCTCGTCGTCACCGGAGGCTTCTGGTCGTACGGGATGCTGTTCTTGTTGCACGTAATGCCAGCGGCGTCAAGGGCGATCTCGGCATCCTTGCCGGTGATGTTCTTGGGAGTCAGGTCCACGAGCATCAGGTGATTTTCAGTGGTCCCCGAAACGATGCGAAACCCGTCCGCGGTCAGCCGCCGTGCCAGTGCTTTTGCGTTCTTCACGACCTGACGCTGGTAGTCCTTGAACTCTGGCATGAGCGCTTCTTTGAACGAGACGGCCTTGGCCGCGATCACGTGCACAAGCGGCCCGCCCTGGATCCCGGGGAAGATGGCCTTGTCCACTGCCTTGGCGAACTTTTCCATGCACATGATCATGCCCCCGCGCGGGCCGCGCAAGGTCTTGTGCGTCGTCGTCGTCACGAAGTCCGCGTAGGGCACCGGACTCGGATGTTCACCCGCCGCGATGAGCCCGGCGATGTGAGCAATGTCTGCCATCAGGTACGCGCCGACTTTGTCGGCGATCCTCCGGAACCTCGGGAAATCGAGGGTCCTCGAATAGGCGCTGTATCCGGAGACGATCATTTTGGGCTTATGCTCCATGGCAAGCCGCTCTACTTCGTCATAATCGAGCAACTCTGTTTTTTTGTCCACGCCGTAGGAGAAGGACTTGTAAAGCATGCCCGAAAAGCTGACCGACGCTCCGTGGGTTAGGTGCCCGCCGTGCGGGAGGGCCATACCCAGGATGGTATCGCCGGGCTGGAGCACACTGAAGTACGCGGCCATGTTGGCCTGCGAACCCGAGTGGGGCTGGACATTCACGTGTTCGGCGCCGAAGAGCGCCTTTGCACGCTCGATGGCTAGCAACTCGACCTGATCGGCAAACTCGCATCCACCGTAGTAGCGCCGGTTAGGGTATCCCTCGGCATATTTATTCGTGAAGACCGAGCCCTGGGCCTCGAGCACCGCCTGACTCACGTAGTTTTCCGATGCGATAAGGACAATCTTGGAGAGTTCGCGCTCGTCCTCTCCCTTGATCGCGTTGTAGACTTCGGGGTCCGTCTCTTTGAGTCCTGACATGGTGTTATCCTTTTATCGATTTTTCTATTTCCTGTATCTTATCCAACCGCTTCTGGTGGCGCCCGCCTTCAAATTCGGTCTCTAACCAGGTCTTCACCATTTCCACTGCAACACCCTTGCCGATGACCCGCCCGCCCATGACCAGAACATTGGCATCGTTGTGCAGCCGGCTCATCTGCGCTGTGAAATGGTCATGACAGAGCGCAGCCCGCACGTTCGGATACCGGTTGGCGACGATGGACATGCCGATGCCCGTACCGCATATCAGGATGCCACGATCCACGCCTCTGTTCGAAACCGCCTCGGAGACCTTTTTCCCGTAGTCCGGATAGTCCACGGAGTCCTTGCCCGCGGCCCCATAGTCAACGAGCTCTATATTCTTGACTGTTTTTATGAATTTTGCGATTTCTTCCTTGAGTTCCCAGCCGCCGTGGTCGCAGCCAATCGCCAGTTTCATGAAGTCCGCCTTTCTGTAGATGTTGATATTAACATCTCTACTGTTTTTGTGTCAAGGAAAATACCGGGAGGAACCGGCTGGAACGCAATAGCGCTGGCGGGGCCCGCTGGGTCGCCTACTTCAGGGCCTGTATCCCCGGGACCGTAGTGTCTGACTCGGTGCGAAGCTCTCCTCATTGAGAGTCCGCTAATCCCTGGATGGGTGCCGTATGCGTGGTCGTCATCCGCCGGCCGGGCGGCAATCGTCAGCATTGCCAGCGCCATGAGCGCTTCAACAAGATTGATAAGCGATCCCAGCTCGACCGACAGCAACCCCACCGAGCACGTGACAAGGTACGCCCCGGTCTTGAGCCCGATAGTAAGAATCGCCGCGGCAATGGAAAGTCACGCGAATCTAGTAAGAAAAGAAAGACCTGTCATAGGATGTGATCCTCCGATTAGCACAAGGGTCGCCGTCTGAGGACACCCCATCTCTCCGTGATCGAAAATCAGGGAGCCGGTCAGTCCATCCCTTGTGAAGGGGGGACCCGGGGCTTCCTTTACAAGTACTCGTATCCGATCATGCCGAGCACAGCCACGGCCGCGGTTTCGGCACGGAGGATGTTCGGGCCCAGGCTTACCGCATGAAAACCCTTTTCTTGCGCCAATGCAGCCTCGGCCGCAGAGAATCCGCCTTCGGGACCGATGAGGACGACGATATTTTTTACTCCGGGCCTTCCCCGAAGCACACCTTTGATTGACTCCGTTCCCTCTTCCCAGGGGAGGAGGAGGAGGGTCCCTGGTCGGGGAGCTAGCGTCTGGATATAATCTTTAAAGGTCTGAATCCCCTCCACCTTCGGGATATCTGCACGATTGCTTTGCATGGCCGCTTCACGGCAGATCCTCCGCCATCGCATAAGACGTTTTTCTTCGTCTTTGACCTTCACGATGGTCCGCTCGGTGATGAGCGCCACGATGGACGTAGCGCCGAGCTCTGTGGCCTTCTGCACGATCCAGTCCATCTTGTCGGACTTTGGCAGCCCTTGGCCAAGGGTGATGAGCGGATACCTGATCTCCCTCGTGATTTGTCCCAGGATATTCGTTTTGATTGTAGATGTGTTGATATTGGAAATCTTCACGGTGTACTCGGTCCCCCGTCCGTCGCACAGCAGCAGATGATCGCCGGTCTTCATGCGCAACACCGTTGCGATATGGCGCACGTCCTCATCCGTGACGGTGATGTCGGGGCCGGAAACCTGCTCGGGGGATATAAAAAACCGCGGTGGCTTAGACATAAGACTCAGGAAATATTAAAGCAAATTTACCGCGACGTCGCTTGAACATGGAATCTTCTATTCGGAAATTACATAAAACTTTGCGCTCATTGCGAATCAAAAAGGTTATGTTTTATTTGTTAGGTTTTCTTGTTTCAGATTTGCCTTTCCCACCGCGTCTCCTTCTTCTCCTAGTCGGCCTGCTCCGCTTCTCATGGCCCTTCTGAATTTCCTTTTCCTCGCCCGGAGAAAGAGGATGGTTCTTAATGAACTCCTTCCACCAGGCGCGGAGCTCTTTTTTCTCACCCGTGGCCTCGCTCGTAAAGCGCAGGTACTCGAATGCATCGGCAAACCCGGGCCTTCTGAGAAAATAGAGCGGATGCTTGCCGGTGGTTTTCTCAAAACGGTACTGATTCCAGTAAATATCGCGCATCGGAAGCCCAACCTTCTTCGGGATCATCACCCGCTGCGACTCCTCCGAGAGGAACTCGGTCACTGTCTGTGTAATGGCGTCTAGCGCGGATGCGCCGGATTTCCTGAGTTCCTCCGATTTTTCCTCCATGAGCTGCCCGAACATGAGGGAAAACAGGATATGCGGCGGGACCTGTCTCCCCGCTTGCACGCACGCATCAACCCATTCGAGGGCCTTGCCGATCCAGGTATGAGGGAAACCATCGGCCTCCGTGTCCACCCACTCATTCAGACGAGGGAATATGACTCCGAAAATTCCGGTCTTCCTAAGAAGCTGGTAGGTCTTCTCCCCCTCGCCGAGCAGAAAGAGCTTGAGCACTTCCTCGTACATCCGCGAAGGTGACGCCAGCGCCAGCCGGTCCTTCAGTTCAAGTATAGTGTGGTACGTATTCTCCTCGATGTCGAACCCGAGCATGGCGGCAAAACGCACGGCCCGCACTATGCGCACAGGATCCTCGGTGAAACGGACAACGGGATCGCCGATGATCCGGATGAGCCCGAGCCGGAGGTCCTGCATTCCCCCCACGTAGTCAATGATGGAAAAATTCGTGATATTATAAAAGAGCGCATTCACCGTGAAATCGCGCCGCAGCGCGTCCTCTTCCGGCGTTCCGAAAACATTGTCCCGCAGGATCATGCCATCCTCGGTCATGAGAAGCCGCGGAGGACGGGGCCTCTCCGCAGGCTGCGGAGCCTGCGCGTCAGACGCCGCGCTTTCAGCCGGCGGTTGTATGGCCGAGAGGGGAGGTTGATCCGCGGTTTCGGGACCTCCTTCGATCTCCGGTTCTTCGACCGCCAGAGCACGGAACGTGGCGACTTCAATAATCTCGTTGTGGAAGTGGATGTGGGCGAGACGAAACCGTCGACCGATAAGTCGACAGTTTCGGAAGACCTTTTTGACCTCATGGGGCCTGGCATCGGTGGCAATATCGAAATCCTTGGGTTCCCGGCCGAGCAGCAGGTCGCGCACCCCGCCCCCGACAAGGTATGCATGGTACCCTTTTTCCTTCAAACGATAGAGTACTCGGAGCGCGTTGGGACTAATCCACTTGCGGGAAAGAGAATGTTCAGATCGTGAAATGATGATCGGCTGTATGCTCACAATAGCATATTAACACACATGGAAGGGGGAGGTAAAGAGGAGAGAATCATCAAGTGGATTGAGTGTGTTTGCAAGAATCTCTAGTTCGCCCGCATCCAGCGGAAACGAATTTTAAAGATTGGATCTTCTCCTCAAAGGGTTGGTAAATAAATTTCCTCTGAACATCCGGAATCAGCTTTCTGTTTAATCATGACCGTGTTTTTTTTGGCAACCCGGTGCTCTGCCGTGCTTTGCATGCCGATTGCGGTCGGCCGCATGCATCGTTCGGGCCATCCCGGCAGCACTTTTACCTGCGGCCCGTGCTCCTTGAATTTGGCTAAGTATTAGCATAGATGGTGGCATGCTCGACGCCAGCCATTATAGCCGAACTGCTCAGGAGTCGGTAAAAACGAACTTTTGCTTTTCCCCCGGCGTTTCCAGAACACCTGTATCCCGTGAAAAGGTACGCACACACAATCGGCCAAAGAAGCGGGAGAGAAAATACAAAGTTATGCCCTCTCAATGCGTATGTTCCTCGCTCCCTTTGATTTCTTCAGCACCGTCGCGTCACTTAAAATCCTTCCCACGAGGTTCACTGCACTCGCGGGCACCGGATCGCTTCCACTACTCATGGGCGTGGGTCCGAAGAAGATGGCAAGGGCGTTCCCCGGAGGCCAGAACCCTATGTCTCCTGCCTTTACCGTTGTTGTCGCAGTCTCATCGACCGGCATATTGACGGGGATCTCGAAATAGAACTCATCTCCCCACTCGTTCGATCTTGCCTCGATAGGAAGGATCCCCGCGATCGCTTTTGCGCAGTGCGTGTCGAAAAGCTCAGCATCCAGGATAAGATCTTTTTTGATAATTTTGACTTTTGTCGGCACGGCAGACCTCCGACCTCCTCTCTCCCAAGACCTGGCAATGGTAAGAGGCTAATTAAAAAAGCCTCAGCTGGCTGTCTTTTTCCTTCTGTTTCTTGTCCCTATCGGGCATTACGCTCACCTGGATATACTTTTCTGGGATCTCTCGGAGAAAAGGCGTTGGCGAAGGGTCAAGCCTCTGGCCGTACAGGAACCGGCTCCGCGCGGAGATGAGAAACAGTTCATTCTTTGCCCGCGTCATGCCGACGTAGAAAAGTCTTCGTTCCTCTTCGATGTCCACATCAGCCTTCATGAGGGTGCAAGGAATCAGGCCATCATCACATCCCGTGATGAACACGATCGGGAACTCCAACCCTTTTGCCATGTGGAGGGTCATAAGAGTAACGGCATCGGCACGGGGGTCGAAGAAATCCGCCGCGGACAGAAGCTTTGCTTCCTTTACATCAGTCAGGTCCGGCTGGGCGTCTATGTCAGGGTGAATCAGCGACTGGAGATAGGTGACGGTCTCCTCAATTTCTTTTCTCTGAGCGCTCTTGCGGCGTCCGACTATTTGGTAAGGAATGCCTGATGCCGCGAAAGCCTCTTCCAGAGCCTTTGCCTGAGCATTGGTCCTGAAGACGACCGCAAAATCAGAAAACCGGAAGGAGCTCTCTGGATCGTCTCGACTCAAGCTGTTCCGTGTCATCTGAAAATGGCTTGTCCCGCCTAGGCGTTTTTCTATCTCTTCAATGATGGCTGTGCCTTCGGCGCGCTCATCAGGCACGGACGTGACGGAGACCCGCCGTCCTTCTTCCCTCGTAGGAATGAGCTCCTTCTCGATGCGTTTTTGATTATTCTTGATCAGGCTGTCGGCGGCGTTTAATATGATGCCCAATGACCGATAGTTCTCGGTGAGAGTTATCCATGCCGCGCCGGGAAAATCTTTCTCAAAGTTCAGAAAGTTTTCAAGGTCTGCCCCGCGAAAAGCATAGATCGCCTGATCGGCGTCTCCCACAACGCAGACATTTCCGCTGCTTCCCGCAAGGAGCCTTAACAGAACGTATTGGGCAGGATTGATGTCCTGATATTCATCGACGATGATGTACCTGAATCTGTTCTGGTATTTTAGAGCGGTCTCGCTGTTTTGGAGGATCGCGATCGGTATCTTGATGAGGTCGTCCAAATCGAACGCATTGCGCAGATTTAGTGCAGCCTGATAGGATTCGTAAGCTTCCTGTACTTCACTATCTGCGTCTTCTAGAAAATTCTTTATCCTCGATATCCCCTCAACAGCTCGCTGAGCTTTCTTGGTCGAATTTTTCATCAACGACTTCAGGAGCTCGATCTGCTCATCCCTGCTGTATATAGAAAAATCATCTCCACGGCAATCCCTGATGATCCTGAGGCCGAGGGCGTGAAACGTGCCAATGAATACCTTCCCGGCTACGTTCCCGAGCAAGGCTGCGGCACGCTCCCGCATCTCCCTCGCAGCGCGGTTCGTAAACGTTACGGCAAGGATGTCCTCCGGAAGGGCACCTTGCTGAATGAGATAAACAATCCTGCGGACGATGGTACGTGTCTTCCCCGTCCCAGGACCGGCGACGACCAAAAGTGGTCTGTCGATGGTTTTCACGGCCTTTTCCTGAAATTCGTTAAGGCCGTCAAATATTTGGTATGAGGGAATTCCCATCAGCGAAGCCGTCTGTCCTCAATTTCAATTTTATGATTTGCAAAAGTATCCCGGGTATAAACCCCGGCACAGCATGATCGCCTTCGTCAAAAAATAAGGTTTATTTTTTTGCTCTGGCTATTTTCTGCAAGTTTATAGATTGCAGAAGAAGGATAATCCTGGGCTCCTGATGCGCCCATCCTTTGAGTTAAATATCCTGCATTTATTATTTCAACGAATGCCACGTCATTTTCAACCTTCATCATCTTTGCTTTCGGAGGGTGACCGGGTCCTTTTTCTGCCAGGGTCCGCGTTGACCGTGGATCTGCATCAGCGGCATTCAGGGCAGCACCAAGCTTGTTCGCGTCGCTCCTTATTTTTCCTGTTTTCTTTCTGCAAACGATAAAGATCCCAACACTTTTTTCGTTATACTCGGCATGTCAGGTATAGCTTCTATCGGTGTTATCTACTGTTCTCTTACCCACCAAAATAAAAGTAATCGCGGCTGCGGCGATAGTACTTATGAGGAATAAGGATGAAACGGTTTTCTTTTTCATGATATGAGTATGAGATGGTTCCTCTCATCCGGTCCTGCATCGTAGTTTTTTACAAGAGCTTGAGCTGCCCTTTTATCCCTTTCCTCTCCATTTCCTCGAATATCCTTATTTTCCCGTATTCCCCATCATACCCGGGCGCGATATGCACGTTGCCTGCGCGCATGCGCGAGATAGCTTCGCGAAGGAGCGGCGTGCCGGCGCGTTCGATATCATCGAGCGGAGCACCCAGGAGGATCCTGAATTCATTGCCGAGCTCTGCGAGCAGACGAAAATAAAGAGAATCCACCTTCTTTGTGCTCACACCACACTTATAACCCTCTGCTATGATCTCCGGTAAGGGGATGATGGATGTAAAAGCAGGCGCATCTGCGGGCTTGAACCCGTGCTCCCGGTCCGCGAGCTTTTCAACCCTATGCATCACGCCGACGGTCAATTTTTTCCCGCAGACTGGGCAGAGGTAGTCGTGATGTATCGTCTCCTTGGGAGAGAGGCTCACGCCGCAGTTCCGGTGACCGTCATAATGATATTTCCCCTCTTCAGGGAAGAACTCGATGGTGCCCAGGAACCCCTTACGCGTCTTAATGGCATTCATAAGGGAGTCGTACGAAATTTCGGTGTCAAGGATATTCGCTTCACGCCCGATTTTGGGAGCTGAGTGGGCATCGGAATTGGAGACAAGTGTGATCCGGTCGAGAGTTGAAAGGCGCCAGTTCATCAGCGGATCTGATGAAAGCCCCGTCTCTATTGCGGGGATATGCGGGGTTAGCTCTTCATAACATTCTTCCAGGGAATCGAAGCCCGAGGCGGCGCCGAAGATCGAGAAGTGCGGCGTCCATGCGTGGGCGGGTATGTACAGGTTGTCGGATGAAGCGTCGAGCGTGATCTTCAAAAGTTCCTTTGCCCCGAGCCCCAGGATAGGCCTGCCGTCAGCATTGAGGTTCCCGATTTTCGACAAGGATAGATTCAATCGCGCGGCGCTAGTAAAGTCAGGCGCGAGGATGATGGAATGCACCTTCCGGGTCTTTCCACCCTTGCTGTAGATGCAGCTAATCTCCGCGGAAAGGAGGAAGTAGACATCGTCTTTGCACGACTCGGGAACGTCATCGGTCAGGTATTCCTTTTTGAGCTTAAACAACCCACGACCTGCGGGTTCCAGCTTTTCGCTCAGTTCCTTGAGCCACCCGGGATGGGTAAAGTCTCCGGTACCGATGACGTTGACACCTTTGAGCTGCGCCCATTTCCATATGCCTTCGGGCGACATGTCTTTGCTTGTTGCGCGCGAATAGTGTGAGTGGACGTGAAGGTCGGCGATGAGACGCATGGAGGATTATAGCATTATTCAAGGGGCTGAGAAACAGGATTTTAGTGCAAGCAGAGGTCAAGTACTTTTTACACGTAAAATAAAATCGTACCGCCATGACCTCGGGAACGCGAAACAAAACTAGACCTTCATAATTTCAGTCTGCTCCTCTAACGTTGCGACAGCATCTAAGAAAAGGAACAGATAAGCGAGACGACCGCTTGGTCGAGCAATGGAGCCGCTGTTCTCCGTCTCATAGTCTGCTATCCCGCTCCCAGCCCCCTTTTTTCTGCTAGAATTAAGTTAAGGGTGAAAGAGGGCAAATTTTGTCCCATTAACGCGGATTGTGTTTCAGGTGCAAGAGGTCAGGTATGCGATGAAAATATATATGATCGCACACCTGGGTAAGGCTTTGGTCGTATCCCTCGGTATCCTGGCGTCCGGGGGGCGGAGATTGAAGGAAAACCCGTTTAATTCCCGGTCAACGCGCCCATGCCAGAAGAGGCCGTGAAGGGAGAGATAATAAAATGAGAAAAGTAATTCTCGCGATGCAGGTAACACTTGATGGCTTTATTGAAGGACCCAGGGGAGAATTAGATTGGGCAATGAAAGAGGATGAAGAAACATGGAATGATGTTCTCGAACTGCAAAGGTCAGCAGATACCTTGCTGCTTGGACGCGTGATGTATCCGGCCTTTGAAAAATACTGGCTTGCCGCGCCCGCGAACCCGTCCAGCACCAAGAATGAAATTGAATATGCGCGCCTAGCCGATAACATGCAAAAGCTCGTTTTTTCAAAGACCATGGAAAAGGTCGAATGGAAGACCACAAGGATTATTAAAAATCATATTGCGGAGGAAATTCTTAAAATGAAACAACAGCCCGGCAAAGACATGGTTCTCCTGGGCGGCGCTGGACTAGTGTCAACGTTTATGAATCTCGGTTTGATTGATGAATACCATCTCATTGTGAACCCCCTGGTCATGGGAGGAGGAAAACCTTTGTTCAAAGATGTAAAGGAGCGGCACAAATTAAACCTGATAAAAACAAAAACGTTCAAGTCGGGCAAGGTTGTACTACATTACAGCAAGGGACCAGAGAGTTAAAGGGAGAAAGCAAATGAGAAAATTATTCGTATTCAATCTGGTGACCCTTGATGGCTACTTTGAGGGACCGAACAGAGAAATAGATTGGCATACCGTGGATGCCGAGTTCAATGGCTATGCCATCGATATGCTCAATTCCGTGGACACGCTCATATTTGGACGAGTGACGTATGAGCTCATGGCAAGCTACTGGCCGACCCCGGATGCGATAAAAAACGATCCGATTGTTGCTGAAAAGATGAATACACTGCCCAAGATCGTCTTTTCAAAGACTCTCGAAAAGGCCGAATGGCACAATACCAGACTGGTGAAAGCCAATATCGAGGAAGAAATTAAGAGAATAAAAAAGCAGTCCGGCAAGGACATCGCGCTGCTTGGCAGCGGCAGCATATTATCTCAGTTTGCCCAACAAGGTTTGATAGATGAATACCGGATTATGGTAAATCCCCTGGTCTTGGGTAACGGGAAACCTCTTTTTCGAGGCATCAAGGACAGGCTGAACTTGAAACTTACAAAAGCAAGGACGTTCGGTAATGGGGATGTTCTGCTCTACTATCAGCCTGTAGAAAGGGAGAAATAACATGACGAAAAGAACTAATTTGGCAGTGAGGTCTAGGGAGTGGGGACTCGTCATCACGCGCATCGTTAACGCGCCGCGCGAGTTCGTGTTCAAGGCATGGATTGACCAGATACTTATGGCTCAGTGGTGGGGTCCCGATGGTTTCACGAACCCTGTCTGTGAATTAGACGTGCGGCCGGGTGGTGCAATCCGCATCAATATGCGCGGGCCTGATGGTACCGTATATCCCATGAAGGGCGTCTTTCGCGAAATCAAACAACCTGAGCGGCTCGTCTTCACCAGCAGCGCCCTCGAGGATGAAACTGGTGATCCCCAGCTCGAAAATCTCAATACCATCACGTTCGTTGGGCTGGGCAAGAAGACGAAACTCACGGTGCAGGCAGACGTCGTGAAGTCGACGCCCGCAGCGGAGGGAGCTCTTGCAGGCATGGAGGAAGGCTGGAAACAAAGCCTCGGTCGTCTTGAAGAGCTCCTGGCGAAAAAATGACCATCGGTGCTCATTTATGATAGACAACGACGCCCACAAGCAAGCAGCCGTGGAATTCCTGCAGCTCATCGTGGCAGGCCGCATCGATGAAGCTTATCAGACGCACGTCGACCCGCAAGGCAAGCACCACAATCTTTTCTATCCCGCGGGTTTTTCGGCCCTGAAACAGGCAATGTTGGAGAATCACGCCCAGTTCCCGAACAAGCAGCTCACAGTCAAGTACGTGCTGGGCGATGGCGACCTGGTGACCGTGTACTCCCACATTGTGCTGCACGCAGGTGATCGGGGTGTAGCGGCTGTGCACTTGTTCCGATTCCGTAGTGAAAAGATCGTAGAAATGTGGGAATGCGGCCAGCCCGTGCCATTGGATTCGCCGAATAAGGACGGGGCGTTCTAGGGTCATCGCATAGACGGATATCATCTGTCTCCGGTATCCATGGCCTTTTTCACGATGACGGCGATGTCTTCCTCGGTCTTTTCGATGCTCTCAAGCAACTTGAACTGGACGCGTGCCCGATGCAAATTGTGGTCGGGATATTTGGTCCTGAAATACGTATCTCCCCTGAGATAATCGGTCAGAAAGCGGAGGCCGAGCTCGAAGGTGATCACTTTCACCGATGCGGGCAGCATCTCGACCTCTTTCTCCGCAAGGAAGTCGCCCGCCTCGCGCAGATATCCTCGAGCTACCGCTTCGAAGAGAGGCAGATCAAGACCGACTTTGCTCAAGTCCTCCGCATCCTCCCCTCCAGGGTTGGCCGCGGAGCGCACGCAGTCGCCAAAATCGAAGTGAACGATACCGGGATTGACCGTATCCAGGTCGATCATGCACAGGGCCCCGCCTGTCGCCACATGAATCAGCACGTTGTTCACCTTGGGGTCGTTATGTACCACTCGCACCGGCAACTGACCGCCGTTCATCAGATCCGTTAGCAGGGGAGCAAGATAGCGCCCTCGTGACACGAACTCTATCTCGGTATCGACGCCGGCTGCCCTGTTCTTGACATCAGCTTTCACCGTGTCGTCGAATTCTTTGATGTATTTCGGAGTGTGATGAAAACCCGGGAGGGTATCGTGAAGCCGTTCCGGCGACAGATCCGACACCAGCGATTGGAACCTCCCGAGACCGCGGCCGACCTCATAGGCGTGCCGCACATCCTTGACCGTATCAAACACGGTTCCCGCTTCTATATAATGAAGCATGCGCCAATAAGCTCCGGAGTCATCGCGGTGGAATGAACGGCCGTACCGGGTAGGGATGGGCGCCGGCGTAATGGCATATGGCTCTTGAACGCCTTCCGCAAGGAGTCTGCTCACGATATGAGCGGTCACGACCTCCACATTCTCCATAACCTGTTCGGGATGTCTGAATACCGTCGTATTGATGCGCTGGAGAATGTACTTGCGAATATCGCCGACTTCAGCGAACTCGCAGAGGTATGTGTCGTTGATCAGCCCGGAACCGAACCGCTCTGCCTTAATGAGTGTTCCCCGGAGAGTAAAGTGAGAGATGACCGCATCAATCATGGAAATAATATATTTCTTCAGGATCTTAAACATTATAGCAGTTCTGTTTTTTTATGCCACACTTTTTGCATGAGGGCCGCACAGAGATCCGGCTCCTGCTTTGTTTCGTTCAGGAAATCGATCGAACTGCGAACGAGACCGTCGGCACCATGCAGCGTTATATTAAAGTTTTCGCCTTGGAATCCCGATAAGATTCGAGTACAGGTGCGCCTCGGGCAAACGAACGCTCAAACATCATTCTCAGGGGGATGAAGTGGAATTAGAGAGCATACAGCACAAAACCATGCCGAGGAAAATGATCTTCATCGGAATCGGCCTTGTCTTTATGATCTGGCTCACCGACGCCGTCTCAGACGCTTTTCTTTTCAAGAGAGGGCCCTTTATCGCTCAACTACTGGCCCCTCCGTTCCTCGTAATTCTGGAGCGACTATTTACCACGCTCATTCTAGTCGGCTTCGTTGCCTATAGCAGTCTCATTATGAGAAGGCTTAGGGCTTCTGAGAAAGTACTGCGCGAATCGGAACAGCGGTATCGCAGTCTCATTCAGACCGTCGAGAACGTCATCTTTACGCTTTCCCTTGAAGGGAAATTCACCACCCTGAACCCCGCGTTCGAAATCATTACCGGCTTGTCATGTGCTGAATACCTTGGCAGACATTTTCAGTCAATCATCCATCCTGAGGACCTGTCCCTCGCACTCGATATTTTCGCTCGTCTTTTGGCAGGCCAGACGCCGCCACCCTGCGAACTGCGATTTCTCTCGAAATCAGGAGAATATCTTACAGGAGAAATGATTTCGACACCGCAAATTCAAGGCGGGAAGGTGCTCGGGATTCTGAGCATAGCGCGCAACATTACCGAGCGGAAGAGCGTGGAAAAATCGCTCCAGGAGAGCGAGGCAAAATACCGGGACCTGTTCGAGAACGCGAATGATCTCATCCTAAGCGTAGGCTCCGACGGCACGTTTCAGTATGTCAACCGGGCCTGGCGTGAGACCCTCGGATATACCGAGGAGGAGGTCGCCCGACTCACACTGCTCGATATCATCCATCCTGATTCCAGGATAGACTGTGTAGATGCCTTCCAGCGAATAATGGCCGGAGAAAAAATCGACCGTATCGGCACTACTTTTGTGACCAAGGATGGCAGGCCGATATTGGTCGAAGGCAGCATTAACTGCAGCACGGTGGATGGACGACCTACCGCGAACCGTGCGATCTTCAGGAACATCACCGAGCACAGGCGTTCCGAGGAGTTCATCAAGAATGTCCTTGAAACCGTGGACGAAGGGTTCATCGTCATCAGCCGGGACTTCAGGATTGCCTCCGTCAACAAGGCCTACTGCAGCAAACTCAAACTGCCATTGCACGATATCATAGGTAGACACTGCTATGAGATCTCACACCACATATCCTCGCCGTGCTACGAGTCAGGTGAAGACTGCGCCGTACGGCAGACATTCGAGACGGGCGAGCCGCACACCTCCGTCCACACGCACCTCGATAAGGAAGGGACCCCCATCTACACAGAGGTCAAATCTTTTCCGATGAAGGATTCCCAGGGGCAGATCTTTTCGGTCATCGAGATCCACAACGACATCACCGAGAAGAAGAAGCTCGAAGAACAGCTGCGACATGCTCAGAAAATGGATGCCGTTGGAACTCTGGCGGGTGGCGTGGCGCACGACTTCAACAACATTCTCACGGCGATCATCGGATACAGCAGTCTCGTCCAGATGAAGATGGATAAGAACGATCCGCTCCGGCCGAGCGTGGACAGTATTCTTGCATCAACAGAGCGTGCGGCCAATCTTACCCAGAGCCTCCTTGCGTTCAGCAGGAAGCAGATCATCGCTCCGAAGCACGTGGATATGAACGCGATCGTTAGGCGGGTCGAGAAGCTCATAGAGCGGCTCATCGGGGAAGACATCGAGATCATACAGGTTCTGCGCGGTGAACCGCTACCCATTAAGGCGGACGCGGGCCAGATCGAGCAGGTATTGATAAACCTCGCCACGAACGCTCGGGATGCCATGCCGCAAGGCGGGAAACTGACCATTGAAACAGGGATCGTTGAGCTGGGCAACGAATACGGGAAGGAACACGGCTATGGGAAGCTGGGGAAACACGCGCATCTGGCCGTGACTGACACCGGTACGGGCATGGACAAGAATACCGTAGAGAGGATTTTTGAACCGTTCTTCACTACCAAAACTACAGGCAAAGGGGCTGGGCTTGGTCTTGCAATCGTCTATGGGATCGTAAAACAGCACAATGGGTATATCAATGTCTTTAGCGAACCGGGCATCGGGACCACCTTCAATATTTACCTACCGCTGAGCAGGATCGCGATCGAGCACGCAACGCGTGTTAACGCCTCCGTGCCGAAAAGCGGCGCAAAGACCCTCCTGATCGCGGAGGATGATACCAGCGTCAGGAACCTTATGAAGTCGGTGCTCCAGGGGTCCGGCTATTCCGTAATTGAGGCTTCAGATGGCGAAGAGGCGATACAAAAATACCGGGGAAATAGAGATGCGGTCCAGCTCCTCATCCTGGATGTCATCATGCCGAGGAAGAACGGCAGAGAAACCTATGACGAGATCAGGAAGACACACCCCGCGGTCAAGGCGCTTTTTACGAGCGGATATACAGCCGAGATCATCCATAAAAAGGGCATGCTCGACGATGGCGTGAACTTTCTTTCAAAGCCGGTATCGCCCAATGAGCTCTTAAATAAAGTAGAGGAACTGCTGGACAGCGAACCCAAGGAAGGTGTCAAGGCCGCTTTGTGATTCACGGAGTATAACATCCCCACACCACGAGTGCCGCCTGCCTACTTGCCATCACTTTTTCCCTATTATCAGGAAAACAGTAAATGTTTTTTTCCCCTTCCTCTCGATCTCTTTTACGACCGCCGCGGCTGTTACGTCGTGAATCTCCCGAAAACCAGCCTTTTCAAGAAGCCCTTTCAGGTACGGCCGCTCAAAACCGAAATGCAAAACGCCGGTTTTATCACCGTGGAAAGAACCATCCTCCTTGTCCAAATCGGAGATGCAGAGGATGCCGCCGGGATGCAGGAGGTCGCGCAACTGCCTAAACAGCGGCTCAGGATCATGAATATGATGGAGGGTCATGCTGCTAACGACCACGTGAAACTTCCCTGCCACCTGCCCCCCCCTTTCAAAATCCACGAATTGGACCTCTACATTCTTCAAGCCGAACCTTCTCACCTTGTCCTGGAGTACGCCGAGCATCCCCTTTGAACTGTCAGCGCCTGTTATCGTCTTCACGAAAGGTTGCAACCGGAGCGTCACCAGTCCCGTGCCGCAGCCGAAATCCAGAACGTCCATGTCCCCGGTCGGTTTTATCTCCCGGATGATCGTATCAGCCACCTCATCGGCGAGCTTGACGCGGCCCGGGTTCTGATCCCAGGTGGCAGCCTCCTTGTCAAAGTCTTTTCTCTCGTCTAATTTCATGACTTCCTTATTTTGACGCAAAAAAAAGAATCAATATTCGCAGGTGATGTTCGCGAGATCCCTTGAGAAGGTTTCATAGTTTACCGAGTAGTCGACGGGGCACTCGATGAGGACCACCTTTTTCAGTGAAAACGCTCGCCGTAATAGTTCCGAGAGACTGTCCCCTTCCTTCACTTTCATGCCGACTGCTCCATAGCTTTCCGCATACTTTACAAAATCTGGATTCGAGTAGTCCAGGCCGAAGCTCGCAAAGCCCTTGCTCTGTTGTTCCCATTTGACGAATCCGAAAGCATTGTCATTCAGGACTAAAACAACGAGGGGAACGTTATGCCGTAGAGCGGTTTCTAGTTCCTGAGAGTTCATCATGAATCCGCCATCCCCCACCACCGCGAGTACATTCCGGTCTGGCTTGAGCATCTTGGCCATGATGCCGGTCGGGAGTCCTGCGCCCATGGTCGCGAGGGCATTGTCCAGCAGGAAAGTATTCGGCTTGTAGGTCCGGTAGAGGCGGGAGAACCACAGCTTGTAGATTCCGTTATCGAGGGTCAGAATGTCCTCATGTGACAGCGCTTCGCGCGCATGCCACACAATTTCCTGGGGTGTCAGGGGATACCGTTTCTTGAAGTCGAGCGAGAGCTTCCGGTTCAGGAATTCCCGAATGGACTTGAAAGTCTCATCATTCTTCCTTACCCTAATCAGTTCCCCGAGTTGTCGAAGCGAGCAGGAAATGTCACCAATGATCTCGATATCCGGATCATAGTACTTGTCCACCTCCGCCTCGGCAAAATCGATGTTGACGATCTTCTTGTCGAGGTGACTGTTCCAGACATAGGGCGGATATTCGACAATGTTGTATCCGATCGTGATGATCGCGTCCGCACGGTCGATGCCGCAGTTCACCCAATCGCGCTTGTGGATGCCAGTTGCTAGGAGGCTGTATTCCGATGCGTCGCTTAGCACGCCCTTCCCCATCTGGGTGTGCACAGCGTAGATCCCCGTCTTCTCGATGAACTGCATCAACTGCCGGGTGATCAGGTTCCGATTCGCCCCCGACGAAAGGATAATAAGTGGTCGCTGCGCCGTGTTGATCATCTCCGCTGCACGGATAATCATCTTGGGGTCCGGCGCGGGCCTGCGGACAAGACCTCGTTTCTGTATGACTGCATCTGTCTGGCTTTCCGCAACGTCCTCAGGCAGTTCCAGGTGCACCGCACCGGGCCTCTCTGCCTGCGCCAGCTTGAAAGCGTTTCGGAGGATCGTCGGAAGCGTGCTCGGGTCCACGATTGAGACAGAGTCCTTGGTTATCGGACGCATCAGGTTCACCACATCGATGAGCTGGAACCTGGCCTGCCAGTTTGATCTTATCGCCTTCTGGCCTGATAGAGACACGAGCGGCGCGCCAATGAGCTGAGCATGAGCCACCCCTGTCACTAGGTTCGTCGCCCCCGGCCCGAGCGTCGAGAAGCAGACGCCGGCTTTTCCGGTCAACCGGCCATAGGTGGCTGCCATGAACGCCGCGGCCTGCTCATGACGGGTAATGATGACTTTAATAGACGATGTACGGAGCGATTCGAGGAGATCGAGATTTTCCTCACCAGGCAGACCGAAGATATACTCAACACCCTCTTCCTCAAGCTGTTTCACGAACAGATCGGATGCCTTCATTGATAGTCAGACCTCGTAGATATTGTTAACAAAAATTAACCACGGGAGACACTGCGAAGTTCGAATTTCAAAGTTCCAGTGCCAAATCAAACTCAAAAGGTTCCCTCTCAAACGCTCCGTTTTTTCTCCCTTGGCATTGGTTCAAACCTTGAACTTTGTCATTTGACTTTCACTTTCTCACTTCCGTTGTGTCTCCCTGGTTATTATCGATTCTGTAATCTATTCTTTCACAACGACGGTCTTGATATTCACAAACTCCTTCAGTCCGTAGTGCGACAACTCCCTGCCAATTCCGGACTTCTTGATACCGCCGAAGGGAAGCCGCGGGTCCGACTTCACCATGTCGTTGATCGTGACTGTTCCGGCATGGACTCTTGCGGCCAGCCGTTCCGCCCGCTCGAGGTTCCTGCTCCAGATTGCGGCGCCGAGGCCAAACTGCGTATCATTGGCCACACGGACTGCTTCATCCTCGTTCTTGACGATGATGACCGGCGCTATCGGACCGAACACCTCTTCAGTCAGGACCTTGCTGTTCTGTTTCGGATTATATACTGCGCATGGTGAAAAGAACAGTCCTTTCTTGAAGGCATGATCAAGCTGAATCACCTCTGCGCCTTTTGCCTTCGCGTCCCGCAGCTGCTCGTTCAGAGAATTAAGGATATCCCGCTTGGCCACCGGGCCGACATCGGTTTTCCCGTCCATCGGATCACCGACAACGAGTTCTTTGAGCCGAGCGATGAAGTATTTCTTAAACTCATCGGCCACTTTGTCTATCACGATAAAACGCTTTGCCGCAATACAGCTCTGGCCGGCATTTATCATTCTGGCATTGGCCGCCATCCTGCCCGCCTTTTCCACATCGGCATCATCGAGCACGATGAAAGGATCGGAGCCGCCGAGTTCGAGCACGACCTTTTTGATCTTCCTCCCCGCGTGGGCGCCGACTTCCTCGCCGGCCTTGTTGCTGCCGGTAAGCGACACAGCATCAACCTTATCGTTATCGATGAGCCTGAGCGCTTCCCTGGAATCGATGATCAGGGTCTTGAACACATTATCCGGAAAACCCGCTGCCATGAAAGCGTCCTCGATGGAGAGTGCCGTCATCGGGACGTTCGACGCATGTTTCAGCAGGATCACATTCCCGGCTATGATCGCCGGGATTCCGAACCGGAAAGCCTGCCAGTACGGGAAGTTCCAGGGCATGATCGCGAGCACCAAGCCCAGGGGCTGGAACACGACATAGCTCTTCCTGTTCTCCGTCTTAATCTCCTCGGGTCCCAGGAACCTCTCGGCGTTCTCGGCATAGTAGTCACAGAGCCAGGCGCACTTTTCGACCTCGGCGAGCGACTCTTTGATAGCCTTACCCATCTCGTGAGTGATGATCTCTGCGTATTTCCTTTTCTCGCTCCTCAGGTGCTCGCCCAGTCGTTTGACCAGGAACGCTCTCTCCGAAATGGGCAGAGCGCTCCAGCTGTTAAGCGCCTGGCGGGATTTCACGACCTGATCGTTGATCTCAGGCTCCGACATGAGCGTGAACTCTTGCATCACCTCTTCGGTGTAAGGGTTGATTGACTGGATCGTCATTCTTTTTTCTTTAAATGATTTCAATGACCTGACTTTCATTTTTTTCACCCCCATCTTGGAGGACACTATATGTTTCTGTTTGGGGCGACTTGCTGCTTTGCCTGGTTTGCGCAATTTCTTAGTTGCTTTCTTATCTGCCATCTGGCATCCTCCATTTTTTTATTTCGTTCTTCTTCGCTGTCGCTCCCTTTAAAGCGGGATTCAAAATGAAACCGTTGGATTCTCGATCAAGACCGGCATGACTAATTACGGCACTGTAAGGTAGTTATTTTCTCTTCTCAACCGGTTCATAGGTGCATCCCGTTTTTCCGCAATAATTGCCGATATAATCCGATGACGGTCTATACAGTGCAGGTTTTCCCTGCGCCTCTGCGAACTTCTCTTCGATGGTATGGGCGGTCCAGCCTGCGACCCGTGCCATGGCAAAGATCGGGGTCATAAGATCGCCCGGAATACCCATCATGTGGTAGACCGGAGCACTGTAGAAATCAACATTGGGTTTGATCGTGGTCTTGCCCCGCTTCTCGAACTCGGCGACCGCGGCCTCCTCGATCTGCGTGGACAGGCGGTACCACTGCTCTTGGCCGAGCTTCTTGCCGAGCCGCTTGCACATCTCTTTCAGGAATTTCGCGCGAGGGTCAATGGTCTTGTATACCGCATGGCCCATGCCCATGATCTTCTGGCCGTTGTCGAGCTGTTTTTTCACCCACCCGGCAATGTCCTTTTCATTTTGCAGCTCCATGAGCATCTTCATGACCTGCGCATTGGCACCGCCGTGCAGACCGCCGGAAAGTGCCCCCACCCCCGCAGCAACGCCGGCGTACATATGTGCCTGTGTCGAAACCACCTCGCGGCAAGCGAATGTGGAAGCGTTAAATGAATGGTCGGCATGGAGCACCAATGCCGTGTCGAGGTCTTTCGCCATCTCCGGATCGGGTTTCTTCCCCGTAAGCTGCCAGAGAAAGTTTCCGGCATGAGAGAGACCATCATCGGATGGAAGCGCTTCCAATCCATGCCGTATGCGATGCCAGGAGGCCACCACCGTGGCGACCTGCGCAATGAGCCGGATTGCCTTCGATACGTTTGCATCCCTCGTTTCAAGCGTAAGCTCGGCATCGGCCATGGCGAGAAGCGATATCGATGCCTGGAGCACGTCCATGGGCCGAGCCTGGGCCGGCAGCCGTTTAAAACTTTCAAGGACAAAAAGCGGGATTCTCCGAGCCTCGACAAGACGGCTTGAGAATCCTTTTAGCTGCCCAGCTGTAGGAAGTGCGTCATTCAGAAGCAGATAGGCGGTCTCTTCGAAGGTTGAGTTTTCCGCAAGCTCTTCTATCCGATACCCGCGGTAGATAAGAATGCCGTTCTCGCCATCGACGTCGGAGATCTTCGTATCCGCGACCGTCACACCACGCAATCCGATATTTTTTGTTCTTCCTTCACCAGGTTTTTGCTGGGGAATTTCTCTCATTTTCGCTTTCATTGCCATAGTCGACCTTCTTTTTGAGCTATGATCTACGACCCATCAATCAATCCGCTCGTGATTTTAACTTTGTGAATAGACCTCTACGAGCAAAGCATTCTTCACAAAATTCAGTGCCCCTCCTGCCAGCAGGTGTTTGCGCTGACGCTCGGATACATCCAGTACCGTGATGATTGTCTGCCCGTCAACCTCCGCTGGGATCTCACGGTCACCCCGTTCGATCCGCCCTCGGATATCCGCAAAGACCACCTTCATGCCTTTGTTGATGCGATCATAGTCCTTCGGGTCTTTGAAGGTGAGTGGGATGATGCCGAAGTTGCAAAGATTGGACTTATGGATGCGGGCATAGCTTTTAACAATCTTTGCCCGAACTCCGAGATACCTCGGTGCAAGCGCCGCATGCTCGCGGCTCGACCCCTGTCCATAGTTCTCGCCGCCGATGACGATCACGGTCCCCCGTGCCTTGCATTCTTTCGCAAAATCGGGATCGATCTGGGAATACACGAATCCGCTGATCGCTTCGATGTTGGAACGGAAGGGAAGCACACGGTTGCCTGCCGGCATGATGGTGTCTGTAGAAATGTTGTCCCCCACCTTGAGCACAATCTCTCCCTCGAGCGTGTCGGGAAGGGGCTTAAGTTCTGGCAGGGCCTTGATATTCGGCCCGCGAATTATATCGGTCTTCCTTAGATCTTTCGACGGGAAAATGATGGATTTTTCATCGATAAGATATCGCTCTGGGTCTTCAATATGCGGGTACTTCATTTCTCGTGAGAGGTCCTGCGGGTCTGTGATAACGCCTCTTAATGCCGCTGCTGTGGCCGTCTCGGGAGAGCAGAGATAGACTTTGTCGTCCTTGGTCCCCGACCTGCCAGGGAAATTTCTCGGGAACGTGCGGAGGCTCACCTCGCCGGTGGCTGGTGCTTGTCCCATGCCGATGCACCCCTGACACCCGGGTTCATGCACGCGCGTGCCCGAGGTCAGAAAAGCCAGGAGCCCACCTGCCTGATATACATTCTCGAGGACCTGGCGGCTTCCGGGGTTCACATGGAATGAAGTGTCAGGATGAACGCGCCGGCCTTCCAGTATCTTGGCAGCAACCATAAGGTCCCGGAATGACGAATTAACGCTGCTACCCACGATCGCCTGGCCCACCTTGAGACCGGCGATTTCACGCACCGGCACGACGTTACCCGGAGACGATGGCTTGGCAATCAAGGGTTCTAGCTTCGAAAGGTCAATCTCTGCGTATTCGTCATACGCTGCGTCCTCATCTGCGGAAAGCCGTACCCACACATCGCCCCTTCCCTGGGCGATCAGATACTGTTTCGTCCGCTCATCGGAGGGAAAGATCGAGGTCGTGGCACCGGTCTCGGTGCCCATGTTGCCGATGGTCTCGCGATCCGTTGCGGACAGGGTCTTGACCCCCGGGCCGTAGTATTCGATGATCTTGCCCACGCAACCCTTAACGTCATATCTGCGGAGCATCTCGAGAATCACGTCCTTGGCACTCACCCAATCGGGGAGCGCTCCCGTGAGTTTTACACCGAGCACCTTGGGGCAGATCAGATAATAAGGATAACCAGCCATGGTCAAGGCCACGTCTAAACCGCCAGCGCCGATACCAAGCATGGAGATCCCTGCAGCTCCCGGCGTGTGGCTGTCAGCGCCCAGAAGCGTTTTGCCCGGGATTCCGAAACGTTCCATATGGACCTGGTGCGAGACGCCGTTTCCCGGCTTGCTGAAATATACACCGTACCGGGCAGCGGCGGTCTGAAGGAACTTGTGGTCATCGGCATTCTTATTGTCCGTCTGGAGGAGGTTATGGTCCACGTACTGAGCAGCAAGCTCGACTTTTACCTTATCTATGCCAAGGGCTTCGAACTCCAGCATCGCAAGCGTTCCCGTTGCATCCTGCAGAAGGGTGTGATCGATCCTGATTGCAATCTCCTTGCCGGCAACCAGCTCACCCTCAATCAGATGTGCTTCCAGTATCTTGTGCGTTAGGTTCTTCTTCATGGCCGTATGCCCATAGTCTTACGGCCGAAAAGCCCTCAGTGCTTCATCCACCCCCCTCAGATGGCTGCACCGAACGGCCTTTCACCGTAATAAAATTATACGAAATCAGGACATTAAAAGTCCTTTTTAAAGACCTTTTCTATATTAATTCTAGCACCTTAGACTGGAATGTCAATGCCGCGACCAGCCCACTTCAGAGTTTTAATCTGCAATCATTAACCCATTCTTCCCCCGTCGTCTCTCACGCCAGTGAGCATCGCCTGATACATGAGACACGTGATATAATATAAAATATATCAATCACAACTCAAAAAGGAGGGTAACATCATGAGGAAAAAGCTATTCGTTCTGTTGTTTGTGCTTGGATTGATTCTGCTGATCTCAGGAGCAGCGTTCGCAGGAGATATCGTCGTTCAGATGAATCTTATAACCGATCAGGGCGTGGGCAAGAGCATCGGCACGGTTGTGATTTCTGATACTCAGTACGGGCTCCTGCTCGTCCCGATGCTCACCGGACTGATGCCGGGGATCCACGGTTTTCACGTACATCAGAATGCTGACTGCGGCCCGGCCATGAAGGACGGCAAGCAGGTAGCGGGTCTTGCGGCGGGCGGACATTATGATCCTGCAGGATCAGGCAAGCATGAAGGGCCCTATGGACAGGGGCATTTAGGCGATCTGCCGGCACTCTACGTCGGGGCTGATGGCTTGGCCAACACTCCCCTTCTCGCCCCGCGGCTCAAGACTGCCGATCTGAAGGGCCGTTCGCTCATGATCCATGCCGGTGGTGACAATTATTCCGATATGCCAGCAGCACTGGGTGGTGGCGGTGGAAGAATAGCATGCGGGATTATCAAGTAAAATAATGATTTTCTGGTAGGTTCTTGATACCCCCCCTTGGGGGGGTATTTTTCGACAATCGCTATTGATTCTCACCCCCATGTCAGACATCCTATAGCCTGCATTTGCATCGAATGGCAAGAAGCCGGGAAACGCCCTCATCCGAATGGCGGAAATCATTTCGACTACTCCGGGCTCGGTCCCTCCGTGATTTGGACGAAATCGGCAGGACGTAGCCACTTGGCAAAGGTGTCCCTTACCTGATCAGCCGTGATCTCCAGGTAATGCCCTGCCGCGAGGACAGGTTCGTCGAGCGGGAGGTCTTCAAGCGAGCGGGAGAGCAGCCCCCCCTCAATCCCGTCGATGCTCGCTTCGGAGAGAGGGATCCGACGGAGCATGAGGATCTTGGCATATTGTAGTTCTTCCTGTGTCACCGGCATCGTCTGCATCTCGCGGATGTCACGCTCTACCATGGCCCGCGCCTTTGACACATTCGGCGGATCGCAGGCAAAGAAAACGCCGAAGAGGGAACGGGTTTTCCCCGCCTCAATGAAAGACTCTACCGTGTAGACCAGACCCTCGTTCTCGCGCAGGTCGTGGTACAACCGCGAAGCGTAGAACGCGCCGGACAGAACGTGGTTGCCGAGTTGGAGCTTGTAATAGTCCGGGTGGGAGCGTGTCAGTCCGATCGTCTCTGCAAGGGTCACCTGATCCTGAATTTTGCTCGAATCGGGGACCACGGACACGGACGGTTTGTTGGGCGGTACCGGCGGAAGGTCCGTTGCAGGTTTCGCCCCGGTTGCATGCCAGGCACCGAAGTATTTCTCGACCGCACTCCGTGCCCGCTCCGGCGTCACGTGGCCGATGATCACGATGGTCGTCATATCAGGACGGAACGCCTTTGCATAATAGGATTTGACGTCTTGAAGCGTGAGTGACGACACCGTCTCGGGCGATGGGTCGCGAAGCACGGGGTCGTTCCTGGGATAGAGCGCTTCGCGCAGCGCATGCCTCGAAAGATAGTCAGGGCTTTGGAGTTGGCCCCGGAGAGAGCTGATCGTTTCCCTCTGTACGACGGCGAATGCCGCCTCTGGCAGCGCCGGGTGCAGCAGATTGTCTGCAAGGAGTTCCATGCCTCGATCGAAGTAGTCCGACAGCACCCTCAGAGAGAAAGATGTGCCCGCTGCTATGTCTGCACCGATGTCGTCCTGAGCCTTCTGGAATGCAAGCCTGTCGAGTGATGTGGTCCCGTAGGAAAGGAGGCTTCCAAGCACATCTGAGACCCCTTCTTTTCCTTGCGGTTCTTCCAGATCGTCATTGTTCTTCACCTGGCCCGCGACACTGATGGTAGGGCTTACGCTTTCCGCCTGGACGATCAAATGGATCCCGTTTGTGAGCGTGAAGACCACCGGGTTTACCTGAGACGCAGGCACTTTCGGCAACGATGCTGTTTTCTTTGCCCAAGCGGGTAGTTCAACGGGTTTGGTCTCTTTCGGGGCAAAGGACTCCTTGCCACCGAACCCTTTCGAAACGACGGGCTTGCCAGACGGTTGCGGCACAAGTACGGCCGTGACCGCCGTGTCGTTCTTCAGGTAATCCCGAGCCACGCGGTTCACGTCCTCTACTGTCACTCTTTTGATCGCTTCAATATCATCGTCCGGAGAATTCCGGCCCTCGACTGCGAGCGCCTGGGACCAGGCGGCCGCGAGCCCGGAAACTGAGTTCCTCTGAAATTGCGCATCAGCGATCTCATGACGTTTTGCCGCTTCCACGAGATCAACAGGGACACCGTTCCTTACGTAACCGGCAATGATGTTCTTTATTGTATTGACCAGGCCTGGGCCCTCCCCTCCGGGAGGAAATGCCGCAAGAGCGTACCCGAAGGCCGCTTTCGGAAATGCGTCGCCTTCGAACCCGGTGAAGAGCGCTTTCCCCTCTGGAACCAGGGCGTAGAGATCCCCCCGCCGGCTGTCCAGAACATCAGCAAGGATCTGGCCCGCAGCGAAGTCAGGACTCTCGTAGCCGGGCAGGAGGAAAGCCACGGCAGCGAGCCCATAGGGAAGGTCGGTCTGGAGCATGATGGCGGCTGGTTTGAGCGGCTGCAATCGTATCGCGGGGCGTTGAGGCACCGGCCGCTTCGGGATCGGTTCGAACAGCTCTTTCACTATCATCAGGGTCTTCTGCGGGTCCACATCTCCAACGATAACAAGGACGGCGTTGTTCGGGGCGTACCAGGCGTCGTAAAACTGTTTGAGCATGTCGCCCGTCGTCTGCTGAAACGATGGGCGTGTGCCCAAAGCGTCATGGGCATAGGGCGTACCCGCAAACATCTCCGAAAGGAGTCGTGAGGAGAAGATATACTCCGGGCTCGAGAGATCCTGCGCAACTTCCTGTTCGATGGCTCCACGCTCCTGTTGCCAGAGATCCTGGGTGTCGAGCACTCCCCGCATGCGCACGGCCTCCACGTTGAGCGCAACATCCAGGTCGTCGCTGGGCACGGTGAGGAAATACTGGGTAACGCCCTGCTGGGTTTCCGCGTTGAAATCGCCACCCATCAGGGCGATGATATTCGCGAGCTGGGTTGCGGACAAGCCTGGACTGCCGCGAAACATCATGTGCTCTTGGGCGTGCGCCATGCCGGGGAACCCGTCCGGCGCCTCATTTGATCCTACGAGGTAGTTCACCTCCGTGGTCACCACGGGTGCGAGGGCGTTCCGCACAATCACCACGCGCAGTCCGTTCTTAAGCGTTGCACGGAGAACGTCCGCATTCGTGGCTGTCCGTGCCGGGGATGGAAGGAGAAGGAACAATGAAATTATGGCGAGAAAGACGCTCATTCTGCTGGTTCTCATGATCTCCTCCGGTATAGTATCATCTTTTATACCTTTCTCTCAGCGGTAATAAGGCTGCGCGGACTTATGGCAGATAAGAGTTCTCAGTGCTGCTTTGTTCTTTTTATTTTAGCGCGGAAGGGTCAGGTGTCAACCTGCCAGGCTTGGAGATTGCGCTATGCTATAGCTCGAGAGAAAACTCGAAGCCAGAAGGAGAAGTGTTACTTGAAAAACAGGCTGAAGTCATCTATTTAATAGGGTACATCCCGCATCGTGCATCATTCACCTGAGGACTTCGAGCATGTCACGCTACGCTAGTCCGATTTCGTCAAGGTCCCTTTCCTACTCATTTTCTTCCGATAGTTCCGTACGCACGATCGCAAGGATAGCCGAATGAGGAACGATGAGGTACTTCCTTTCCTCAAACTCGATCTCCATTGCAGCGTCCTTGAGGAAGATCGCATAATCCCCTTCTGCTGCCTGCAGAGGGAGGTACTTTACTTCTTTCCTCCCCGTGGTCCACGACTCGTCCGGTGTCGAGTCAGGGATCGGATAGCCGGGACCCGTCTTTGCCACGTGCCCGCCCATGATCTTCTCCTTCTCCTTGACCGTGGGAGGAAGGTAGAGACCCGAAGGTGTCTTGTCCATCCGCTCGTCGGGGTCGATAAGAACCCGATCACCTACAATGATAAGATTCTTTTTCGTTTTCATCGTTTTTATCCTTCTATTATTCTGACCCTTTCCTAAATTGTAAATCATAGCGCAATCGTGCATCCAGAATCTCGCATACCGTTTTCCGCTCCGCACCTTAGGCTATAAATCTATCCGTTGTCGTTCTCTGCTATCAATTGCCTCTGTTCTTTGCATTTATCCTATTACTAAGTGTGTTTTTCATTTCTGTCGTAGTCTTTCTGCCCGCATCCTCCGCCTTGTCGCGCACCGCATCTGTCTCCCGCCCTTCGCGCGATTTGCGCCATCTGTCTTTTGTCTCTCATAGGTATGTTGGCCTTTTTCCAACGTTGCTCCACTTCCTTTTTTTTATCCTCCCTTCTACACCCTCTGCTTTCTCTCCGAGTTTTTAAGCCAGCATTGACAATTTACCGGGCCGAGCAGCAGCGTCAACATAATGCATTAACCGGATACTATAACTCCATTGCTGTGATTTTCATTTTAGCATCCCTTGCCCATACCGCAATATGCAGTGTCTCCCCGTAATCGGCGATGATAAGGCTCTTTTTGTGTTCATATAAAAATTATACATGGATTGCAGATTAATTCAAGCATTTCAAGCACCAAATAATCCTTGAAAATAACCGAAAACTTCACTATCGTTAAAAGAGCTCGATACTAAGGAGGCATAGTCTTGAAAGGCGGCCGAAAAATCCTCATCATGGCCGGTGCGCTGGCAATCTTGATTGCCGCGGTGCTCATCTTCATCTTGACGAATATCAACGGGCTCGTCAAGGCGGCAATCGAGCGATATGGCTCCGAGGTGACGAAGACCGCTATTTGTGTGTCCTCGGTATCGATTCACCTCGCCTCCGGCAAGGGTGCTGTCGCCGGCCTGACCGTGGCGAATCCGCCCGGGTTTTCGTCGCACTACGTCTTTCGCTTGGGAACGATCAACGCCAGAATTGATCCCTCCACGGTCACGACACGCCCGATCGTTATCGATGATATCCGCATATCAGCACCGCAGGTCGTTTATGAGATCAACCCGTCGGGCACGTCGAACATTGGTGTCCTCAAGAAGAACATCGAAGGATACAAAGACGATGCCCCGCAGATGGCCCAGGGCGAACAAAAGCCACGGGGCGAAGATACGAAGTTCATCATCAGAAAGCTCGTTATCGAGAGCGGCCGGATTGACGTCAGCGTCGCCGCCCTCGGGGACAAGCCGAAGACCATCGCCTTGCAGCGGATCGAACTGACCGACCTCGGCAAGCCCGGCGGTGCCACGCCGTCCCAGTTGGCACAGCAGGTGATGTCAGCCCTTGTGGAAGACGTGGGGCGGGAAGTTGCCCGGGCCGGCGCGGAGCGGTACCTTGAGAAGGGGATTGACAGAGCGGTCAAACGGCTGCTTGACAAATAGGATCAAAGATGCGCAAAAAGCCATACTGAAAATTGTCATTCTCATAAAATACCCACCCTTATTACCTGATTTATGATCTCTCTTTTTCTTCCCCGGCTCCTTCTTTGCATCCTTGTACTGCGTCTTTTTTTGGACTCGACGGAACTTCTTGTGCTGGTTCAAGTTGTCAACACAGGCTGCTGCCAGCGTTTCCGAGTTGATGATGAGCAGGTTCGAGGCGTTTTCTCCCTCTTCATCGCATGTAAACTCGATACTGCCGGTGACAATCGTGGCCTTGTCGACGATGGCAATTTTATTGTTGGCAATGACATGCTTCGCGTCGAGATAGATGGGGTGCTTTTGAGAAAGCTCAAATAGTCGGCTCTGCTCTGGGCAAAGTCGTCCGACAGGTTCAATATTATTTCATCAGTGACCACTGTTTGTTACCTTGGCAACCGCTTCAGCATTAGGCCTAGACGTGAGTGAATAAATCTGGGCCAGGATCTCAGTCTTGGCCTGTTCGATTTCACAGGTGATTTCACTGGTACAGTTGCCGCTGGGGATGAAACAGACATTTACGGCTGGTTTCGCCCAGAATGAGAATATAATAGGATGCATATTAAAAATATATAATCCTACGATGAACGTCTCATTCACTTTCTTAATACGCTCACCTGTATGCACCTAGGCGTGGTTACGGAATTGGCGCGAAACAAGTCGTGCCCAACTTCTCTTACGAAAGGTATACTCTATGTCGGGCAATATAGCAGAAGATTGATAGCATATTAGTAGGACATGTTTCCTTGGCCTAGTATAGGACGCTGAGTTTAGAATTGGCAGAAACCGACACAAGGCCCAGGGGAAAAGGTCGGAAGATAATGGATGCAATTGAAAAATCGGACAGCCGCCAGTGCGAAAAAAAGCCAGGGGCTACAGATTCCCTCGAAGCCGCTCGGCGTCCAAGATCCGTTTCACCGCCAGCTGGTACGCAGCCTTGCGCAACCTGCACCGGATTTCCCTGCAGAGCCTGTGGACATCATTGAAAGCGGTGGTCATGGTCTGTTTCAATTTCTCAAGGACCTTCTGTTCGGGCCAGCGATCGTTGCTCAGGTTCTGACTCCATTCGAAGTAGCTCACCACAACACCACCCGCGTTCGCGAGGATGTCCGGAATGACCAGGATGTCCCTGCTGAAGAAGATATCGTCGGCCGCAGAAGTTATAGGAGCATTGGCGAGCTCCAGGATGATCTTTGCCTTTACGTCTTGTGCATTATCCTCGTCAAGCTGGTTCGAAAGGGCCGCCGGGATGAGCACGTCACACTCGGTGGTGAGGAGTTCGGCATTCGTGATGCCCTTTGCGTCGGGGAAGCCTACGACGCTGCCGGCTTTGTTCTTGTGATGCCTGAGCGAGGAGATGTCGATGCCATTCGGGTTCAGGATGGCGCCGTTCACATCGCTCACGGCAACGACCGTGTAGCCCCAGTGATGAAGGATACGTGCGACGTTGGCGCCCACGTTGCCGAAGCCCTGGACCGCGACCCGCGTTCCGTGAGCTTCCATGCCCCGCTCCCTCATGGCCTGCTCGAGCACGTGCACGCCACCGAGCGAGGTGGAATACCTGCGCACACCGATGCCGCCGAGCTCGGGCGGCTTTCCCGTAACCACGGCAGGAATATGTTCACGCTTGATCCGCTCGTACTCGTCGAGGATCCATGCCATGATATGCTCGTCGGTATATACGTCAGGCGCGGGGATATCTTTGAAAGGGCCGATGAAATCCGCAATGGCACGGATGTAACCACGCGTCACAAGCTCGAGTTCGCCCTGGCTGAGTTGCAGGGGGTCTACAACTACGCCGCCCTTTGAGCCCCCGAAAGGGATGTTCACTACGGCGCACTTGAGGGCCATGAGAAAGGCGAGGTCGCTTGTATGCTCCAGGGTCATGTCCGGATGGAACCTGATGCCGCCCTTGGCAGGTCCGCGAGCGTCATTGTACTGTACGCGGTATCCCGTAAACATCTGTGTCTTGCCGAGGGTCGTTTTCACCGGGAAGCTCACCGTGAAAGAGCGGCGCGGCACGGCCAGGAGGTCAAGTTCGTCTTGCGACAGGCCGAGATCGGCATAGATATTCTGCAGCTCGGTCATGGCAAGGCTGCGGAGGTCTTTCTCGTCCCGGTGTAATCGTTCATGATTTCTGGTCATAGGTTCTCCCCTTAACGATGAGTTAATTCCACAAGAACTCCGAACATGCTTTTTTTTCGCTGAGCACACAGGGATCGCAAGTTTAAAAAATGAGGTTCGAATCTTTCTCGAAAGTCTTAGGGTCTTTGCGAGAAAACAGATTTGACATCGGCTCTCGTCACTTCGGCGCTAGTCCTGTCCTCTTCGCGACCTCGGCAACTGCAGCCGCAACGGACGCGACCACTTTCCGGTCGAAGATGCTCGGGATAATGTAGTCCTCATGCAACTCTTCCTCGTCGACCGTGTACGCGATAGCGCGGGCGGCGGCAAGCTTTACGGCCTCGTTCACGCCCTTTGCGCGCACGTCGAGAAGTCCCCGAAAGATGCCGGGAAATCCAAGCATATTGTTGATCTGATTCGGATAGTCGGATCGACCCGTTGCCATGACCCGGACTAGCGGAATGGCCTCCTCGGGCGATATTTCAGGATCAGGGTTGGCGAGCGCGAAGACCACCGGGTCTTTTGCCATACTCCTGATGTCATCCGCTGCAATGACGTTCGGGGCGGACAACCCGATGAACACGTCCGCTCCCTTCATCGCGTCAGCGATGTTCCCCTTCACCTTCCTCGGGTTCGTCAGCTTTGCCAGATCCCGCTTGGCATGATCCATGTTCTGCCTTCTACCTGCGAACAGGGCCCCGGCCTTGTCGCAGGCGATAATGTCCTTGACGCCTGAGGCGAGGAGGATCCTCACCGTCGCCGAGCCTGCTGCGCCTGCTCCGACGACGACAACTTTGAATTTTTTGAGGTCCCGCTTCAAAAGACGAGAGACATTGATGAGAGCGGCGAGCACGACCACGGCAGTGCCGTGCTGGTCGTCATGGAACACGGGAATGTCTAGCATTTTCCTGAGCTGGGCCTCGACCTCAAAGCACCGCGGCGCGGAAATATCCTCAAGGTTTATACCGCCGAAGGCCGGCGCAATAGACCTGACCGTGTTCACGATCGAATCCACGTCCTTGGTCGCGAGCACGATGGGGAAGGCGTCGATGCCGGCGAACTCCTTGAAGATCATGGCCTTGCCTTCCATTACCGGAAGCGCCGCCTCGGGCCCGATATCGCCGAGGCCCAACACGGCGGTGCCATCGGAGACGATGGCCACGGAGTTCCCCTTGATGGTATAGCGGTAGGCGTGTTCTTTATTCTGATGGATATCCATGCATACACGCGCAACGCCCGGCGTGTAAATCTGTGAGAGGTCGTTTCGGTCGCGTACGGGCAGCTTGTTTTTTATCTCGATTTTACCACCCTGATGGGACGAAAAGGTGCGGTCCATGACCCTGAGGACCTTCACGCCGGCCACGGTCTTAATCGCCCGTACGATCGCTTTTTCGTGTTCCTCGTCGCGAGCATTCACGGTGATGTCCCGGATGATCTTGCCCTTCTCCACGCGGACGATGTCCACAGAACCCAGGTCGCCCCCGGCACTACCAATGGCCATGGCGATCTTGGCGAACATGCCGATGCGGTTCTCGATCTCTACTCTTATCACGATGCTGTAGCTGGGACTGGTATTACATGCATAGTTCATGGTACATCACCTCTTACTTTCATTATAGAATTAATTATCCTTCAGGTCAACTCAAGCTATCTGCATATCCTCGTTATGAAGCGTAATCTCCTTTCGATCCTCAAAAAGTGACTTTTTTGATCTTAAAACTGACTCTGGCCTGCGCCTTTCTATTTTTTTAAAAACACCGTGCAAAATCTGTTCAAAGTCGCTATAATTAACTCCATGAACCATCGGTGCGCAAATGTTTATGGTATTCGGCTCTATGCTCCTGCAGCTCTTCAGGGCCCGGCTTATTACCACGATGTTCATTGAGGACACGAAGAAAAGCGACCGCGTTATCGTTTTCATGATTTTCGCGTATCAACAAATTCCGGGTTTCAAATCCTTTTCCCTATGACCGATTTTCGAATCGAGCAGGACTCCCTCGGCGAAGTTAAGGTCCCGGTAGACGCGCTCTATGGGGCGCAGACGCAGCGGGCGATCGAGAATTTCCCCGTGAGCGGAATCCGCTTCCCCCGCGCTTTTATCCGTGCCCTTGGGCTCATCAAGGCCGCTGCCGCCGAGGTGAACGCTGAGCTCGGCCTGCTCGATCCCAGCACAGCCCAGGCGATCCAGCAGGCAGCCCTGGAAGTTGCCGATGGGAAATGGGACAACCACTTTCCTCTCGATGTATTCCAGACCGGGTCAGCGACATCGACGAACATGAACGCCAACGAAGTGATAGCGAGGAGGGCAACGCGGATCCTTGGCAGCTCAGGAGCAAAAGTCCATCCGAACAATCACGTTAATATGGGTCAGTCCTCGAACGACGTGATCCCTTCCGCCATCCATGTTAGCGCCTTCCTTCAAGTGAGCGAGGTGCTTCTGCCGTCCTTCAAGCGCCTCCACAAAGTGCTCAAAAAGCGTGAGCCAGAGTTTCATGATGTCGTTAAGACCGGACGTACGCATCTTATGGATGCCATGCCGATCCTTCTCAGCCAAGAGATAAGCGGCTGGGCATTTCAGGTCGCGCAGGCTATCGAGCGCATCGAGTCATGCCTGCCGCGCCTGGCAAAGCTCGCGATTGGAGGCACGGCCGTGGGCACTGGAATCAATGCGCCGTCCGGATTTGGCAGGCGCATTGCGGATAAGATCGTCCAGCGCACAAAACACCCTTTTGCTGAGACCGACAACCATTTCGCTGCGCAGGCTACGATGGATTCGGCGGTGGAACTGAGCGGGAATCTCAAAACCACTGCTACGTCTTTCATGAAGATAGCCAACGACCTCCGGTGGATGAACAGCGGTCCAATCGCTGGACTGGGAGAGATATCCCTACCTGCGCTCCAGCCGGGTTCAAGCATCATGCCCGGAAAGGTGAACCCGGTGATGTGCGAGGTGATGATGATGGCCTGCGCACAGGTGATGGGAAACGACGTCGCCATCAATGTGAGCAACCAGCAGGGCAACTTCGAGCTGAATGTGATGCTGCCGGTCATTGTTCATAACCTGCTCCAGTCGATTACCCTGCTTGGAAATGCCGCGAGCCTTCTTGCGGAGAAGGCCGTGGCAGGCTTCACCGTGAACCGGCAACGCATCACCGGCCTCGTAGGACAGAACCCGATTCTCGTGACTGCGCTGAATCCCGTCATCGGCTATGATAAGGCGGCCCAGATCGCTAAGAAGGCCTACGCCGAAGGACGTCCATTAAAAGATGTCGCTGCCGAGATGACGGATTTGTCGAAAGAGGAACTGGATCGCCTGCTCGATCCGAGAAAGATGACAGAGGGCGGGATCGGACAAGAATCGGGGAAATGATGATGACGTAAAACAGTAATGCGGCAATGTTATGGCAGAAATATGTAACGGCTTTCCCGAAACGGACGTCGTAGCTGTGACCGACTCCCAATTACAAAGGTATCTTTTATGCTATTACCTACATCCACTGTCGGCAGAAAGATTCTTATGGCGATATCGGGTCAGATATTGGTTATTTTCGTCATCTTTCACATAGCTGGAAACTCGTCCATCTTCTTCCATAGGCTCAATGCTTATGTCGTGGCCCTGTACGGCTTGCCGGTCTTTGTTTGGGGAGGTCGCATCATCCTGATCGCGGCCTTCGCCATCCACATCTATTACGGCACGGTGATCAAGCTTGAGAACCATGCGGCAAAGCCCCAGCCCTATGCTGTGACTCATTACCTCCATGCGACCTTTGCGGGAAGAAACCAGATCTGGACCGGCGTCATCATCATCGCTTTCCTTATCTATCATCTCCTCCAGTTCACCTTCCAGGTAACGAACCCTGCAATTTCTGCGGACAGCCATCCAGACACCCTTGGAAGGCCGGACGTGTTCATGATGGTCGTTCACAGTTTTCAATATATTGACGTTTCTGCGGTTTACATCATATCCCTAGCAGCCTTGGGACTGCACCTGTTCCACGGCGTGCAGAGCTCCATCCAGACCTGGGGGATGAACAATGAGAGGACGCTCCCTTTCTTTGAAAGGTCAGGGAAACTAGCCTCCGTCATTGTGTTTCTCTGGTATAGTGCGATTCCGGTTGCGATTATGTGGGGATTATTGAAACGGTGAGCAAAGTACTTGGCCGCGAAGTCATAGAGGAAGCCAAGGAAATCTTGAATCTTTTTTCCTTTTAAAACATCGTGCTATTCGCGCCTCGGCGGTTCAAGGATGCCTGGCACTAGGTCATACAATTCAGGTGATTACATGATTCTCGACGGTAAAATTCCCTCTGGCCCGCTTGCTGACAAATGGGAACGGCGTCGCCACGAACTGAAGCTCGTGAGCCCGGCGAACAAGCGGAAATACAGCATCGTCGTGGTCGGAACCGGTCTTGCCGGGGCGTCCGCTGCAGCGACCCTTGGTGAGCTCGGCTACAACGTGGATTCCTTCTGCGCCCAGGACAGTCCGCGTCGGGCCCACAGCATAGCCGCTCAGGGCGGAATCAATGCTGCCAAGAACTACCCGGGAGATGGCGATAGCGTCTACAACCTTTTCTACGACACCATCAAGGGCGGAGACTTTCGCTCCCGCGAAGCGAACGTGTATCGGCTTGCGCAAGTGAGCGCAAACATTATCGATCAGTGCGTAGCCCAGGGCGTGCCCTTCGCACGAGACTACGCAGGCTATCTCGTGACCCGTTCATTTGGCGGTGCCCAGGTCTCGCGCACCTTTTACGCCCGCGGACAGACGGGCCAGCAGCTCCTGCTTGGCGCCTACGGGGCGCTTTGTCGCCAGGTAAAAGCCGGCACGGTGACCCTCCATCCGCGCACGGAGATGCTCGACCTCGTGGTCGTTGATGGCCACGCGAGGGGGATCACGATCCGTGACCTTGTGACCGGCAGGATAGAATCTTTTGCCGCCGACGCGGTCTGTCTCTGCAGTGGCGGATATTCGAACATCTATTTCCTAACGACGAACTCTCTTGCCTCGGGCGTAACCGCCACGTACCGTGCGTATAAAAAAGGTGCGTTCTTCGCAAACCCCTGTTTTACCCAGATCCACCCTACCTGTATCCCCGTCACCGGAGAGCACCAGGCCAAGCTTACGCTTATGTCCGAGTCGCTCCGGAACGATGGCAGAGTCTGGATACCGAAGAAAAAAGGCGACACCCGTGCCGCGAACGATATCCCCGAAGAGGACCGAGACTATTTCCTTGAGCGAAAATATCCCGCCTTCGGCAACCTAGCCGCCCGTGATGTCACGTCCCGTGCAGCCAAAGAGGTCTGCGACGAAGGCAGAGGCGTGGGTCCCGGCGGACGGGGCGTATACCTCGACTTCTGCGACGCCATCAAACACTTGGGTGAGGAAACAATCCGCGAGCGTTACGGGAACCTCTTCGAAATGTACGAGCGCATTACCGCGGAGAATGCGTATAAGCAACCAATGCGCATTTACCCTGCACCTCATTATGTCATGGGTGGACTCTGGGTTGACTACAATCTCGAAAGCAATATCAGCGGGCTCTTTGTTCTCGGCGAGGCAAACTATTCAGACCACGGGGCGAACCGCCTCGGCGCGAGCGCTCTCATGCAGGGTCTCGCTGACGGATACTTCATTATCCCCTACACCATTGCAAATTATCTCGCCGCGACGAAACCGGGCTTGGTGAATGCGGACCACCCGGAGTTCAGAAAATCCCGCGGGGACGTTATGTCTTTCTCGAAAAGACTCCTCTCTTTGAACGGCAAAAAGACCGTGACTGAGATCCACCGCGAACTCGGCAGACTCATGTGGGACAGCGTGGGCATGGAGCGGAGCGCGGAGAGCCTGAAACGGGCCCTCACCCAGATACCATCATTGCGTGAAGAGTTCTGGGGGAACGTGAAAGTGACCGGCAGCGGAGAGCAGTTGAACCAAGAGCTTGAGCGGGCCGGCCGCGTCGCCGACTTTCTCGAGTTTGCAGAGGTTATGGCAAAAGACGCCCTGCACCGGAACGAGTCCTGCGGCGCGCACTTCCGGGTAGAACACCAGACCCCCGATGGCGAGGCGAAACGGGACGACAAGGATTTCAGTTACGTTGCTGCTTGGGAGTTCAAGGGTGTTGACAGGGGGCCTGAACTCCACAAGGAGCCACTCGTGTTCGAGAGCATCCAGCCGTCGGTGAGAAGTTATAAATAGAAGGGCATAACCATGGAGACAGGGAGAATTCTGGGATAATTCTTTTGCCATGGATATACACGGATTCACACCGATAAGGCAAAAAGAATCAATGGGCCGTATGAACGTTCAAGAGACGAGAAGAGGGGAATAGGTTTTTCCGTAAATTTGCGCTTCTTTGCGGCGATGTTAGAGGGTGTTCGTTTATAACCTAGTTCTTCTGCGTCCATTTATGGAAAGTCAAGCTATTTTTATTGAAAGAGGCTGAAGTATGAACCTGACTTTGTACGTATGGCGTCAGAACGGCTCCGAGGACAAAGGGCGGCTCGAGCGCTATGAAGCGCGGGACATCACCACGGATATGTCCTTCCTCGAGATGCTCGACGTGGTGAACGAGGACCTCGTCAGGCGAAGCCAGGAGCCTATCGCCTTTGACCACGACTGCCGCGAGGGAATTTGCGGTTCCTGCGGTCAAGTCATAAACGGTATCCCTCACGGACCACGGAGAAGGACTACGGTCTGCCAGCTCCACATGCGCCATTTCAAGGACGGCGACACGATCTACGTCGAACCTTTCCGGGCCCGGGCGTTCCCTGTAATCAAGGACCTCATAGTGGACCGTGGCGCTTTCGACCGCGTGATCCAGGCAGGGGGATATATATCCGTCCACACCGGCGGCGTCCCGGACGCCAACACTGTCCTCATTCCGAAACACGATGCGGACACCGCCATGGACGCGGCAGAGTGTATCGGCTGTGGCGCCTGCGTTGCCGCATGCCCGAACGGTTCAGCTATGCTTTTTACTGCCGCGAAAATATCGCACCTCGCTATGCTGCCCCAGGGGCAGGTCGAGGCAGCTCGCCGCGTCTGTGTCATGACCGAAGAAATGCTCAAGCAGGGATTCGGCAACTGCAGTAACCACTACGAGTGCGAGGCCGTCTGTCCAAAGGGAATCAGAGTACAGTTCATCGCGAAACTGAACCGGGAGTTCATCAAGGCCGGGATGCCGGGAAGCGGTAGCAAATGGCCCATAACCCGGACAAGATAACCGGTACAAATAATTGCACACGGATTGAACGAATCATCAGACAACTTCTCGTTAGTCTCGTAGCATGGACAAGGAGATTAAACAAGGGTTGAATGAGGGGCAAACATCAGACTACCTGCAAGCCTCAAGTACCATAGCTCAAACGGTTGCGATTTAACCGTTGCTGATCTGGAGTTTAATTAGAATATTTTTTTGAAATTTGGATTTTTTCTCATGTCATGAAATTTATCTCGACTCATGATAGAATAGCATTTATCATCTCAGCATTCCATAGATCGGCATAAAGATTACTTTTAACATAGGAGGGTCCCATGAAACACCCATCATTCATTCTCGTAGTGTCGCTGGCTGTAAGTCTGTTCACTGCTCCCTTGTGTGCAGCGGACGCCCTTGACCTCACCATTCCACTTCCCCTCACCGGAAAGCAGGCAAAGTTCGGCGAGATCATGAAGCGGTCCTATGAGATGGCTGCCGAGGAGATCAATGCCAAGGGCGGCGTCAAGGGCAAAAAGCTCGCCCTCTCCTTCGAGGACTCCGGGGCAAAGCCGGAGATTGCCCGGGCCATTGTTGAAAAGCTCATTGATGTGAAGAAGCAGCCACTCATCGTGGGAGAGTATACATCGTCCTGCGCGAAAGCTGTTGCCGCCGTGGCCGAGGAGCGCAAAACGCCCTACCTGATCGTGGCCAGCGCCGATGACGACATCACGAAACAGAACTACAAGTATGTTTTCCGTCAGAACGAGGTCAATGACCACTATGCTGATGCCCTCGTATCTTTTCTGAAAGAGGTCGTCAAGCCCAAGACTATTGCGATCCTTTATGAGAGCTCGGCCTTTGGCACATCGGGGGCGACAGCCATGGAGAAGGATGCCCAGAAACTCGGCGCCAAGGTAGTGTTAAAGGAGAAGTTCGAAACCGGCGCTATAGATTTCAGGCCGATCCTCGGGAAAGTGAGGCAGGCCCAACCTGATGTGGTCTACACCGTCTCCTACGCTAACGAGGCCCAGCTTTTGATGAAGCAGATCAAAGAGCTTCGGGTCGATGCAAAGCTCTACGCAGGAGGCGCCGCAGGGTTCGCGATTCCGGAATTCATTGAGGGAGCTAAGGACGCAGCCGAGTACGTGGTCAGTGCTACCCTCTGGACACCCCAGCTTAAGTATCCCGGGACAAAGGAATATGCCGAGAGATACAAGTCCAAGTACGGCGATTATCCTTCCTATCACGGGGCATCGGCCTATGCTGCGGTCTACGTCATTAAGGACGCACTCGAGCGGGCAAGGAACTGGAACCAGGACGGCATCCGTGATGCGCTGAAGGCAACAAATATCAGGACCGCTTTCGGCCCCGTCAAGTTCCAGGACAAGGACGGTTATCAGAACCAGAATTTCATGGATACCCTCGCTATCCAGGTCATTAAGGGTCAATTCGAGACCATCTGGCCGAAGCAGTATGCCAGCGCTCCCTATGTCTATCCGATCCCGAGCTGGAGAGAGCGCAGATAATGCAATTACGGATTGTAGATTGCGGATCTTTTACGGGTTTCATTCCTTAATCCGAAATCTAAAGGGTATTCCATGACATCGATTCAGATTGAGGTTCTCCTGCAGACACTTATATCAGGCGTTCTGCTCGGCGGACTCTACGCACTGATCGGCATCGGCATGACCATCATCATGGGAGTGATGAAGATCATCAATCTCGCCCACGGTGAGCTCATGATGGTGGCCATGTACATCGCCTTCATCCTCTTTTCCCTTTTCCACATCGATCCCTATCTCTCCGTCTTTATTGCTACGCCGGCCCTCTTTCTCCTGGGGGTCGCGATCCAGAAGTATCTGATCAACCCCGTGCTCAAGGTCGACTCCATCCTTCCTGAGAACCAAGTGATCCTCACCGTGGGGATCGGCATGGTGCTGGCAAATATCGCAACCATCATCTTCAAGTCCGATTACCGTCAAACACCCGTGGACTATGCCACTAAGGCCTGGTACCTCTCCGATATCTGGAAAAAAGCGCCCATTGAACTCTCGCTCTCCATGCCCTGGTCCGTCTCATTCGTCATTGCCGTTCTCATAACAGCCTGCCTCTGGTTCTTTCTGGCCAGGACAGACACCGGCAAATCCATCCGGGCCACGGCCCAGGACCATGACGCGGCGCTCCTGATGGGTGTCAACGTGAACAGGATGCGGGTGATCACCTTCGGGCTTGGCTCCGCTCTCGTCGGAGCGGCGGGCTGCCTCTTCATCCCAATCTACTACATATATCCCGACATCGGGGGGCAATTCACGCTGATTGCTTTCGTCATCACCATCCTCGGCGGCCTCGGGTCCACGGTCGGGGCCATTATCGGAGGTATAATACTTGGCCTCTTTGAATCACTCACGGCAACCTATGTGGGCATGGGCTGGGCGCCGGTGGGACGGTTTGTCATTTTCGTGGCGGTCCTCGTCTTTCTGCCGGGCGGCGTTGCTTCGCTCCTAAAGGCTAAGGCGCTTGGGAGATGAGATGTTCATGAACCCGAGGTAATTACCATAAGGTTGCAAAGCATGCCAAGAACAGTGGGTGGCAGAGTGCATAGCGAAGAGCGCAAAAAGTTCAAACTCCATGCCCCCGTGCTCCATGTACTGTGCCGATAAGTGGCGGTGGATTTAAATGAAAAAATATCTTCCCTTCATAATCGCGGGGCTCCTTGCTGTCCTGCCGCTTATCGGCCTCAGCTCCTACGTGATGCACATCCTTATCCTCGTCATCATGTGGTCCGTGATCGGAATGGCGTGGAACCTCCTGAGCGGGTACTGCGGCCAGGTGTCCTTTGGCCATGCCGCGTTCTTCGGGACCGGTGCCTATTCCGCCGGTATGCTCTATAGCAAGCTCGGCCTCTCGGGTTGGTGGGGACTCCCTGCGAGCATTATCATCGTAACCTGCTTTGCCCTCGTCATCGGGTACATCTGCTTGAGGCTTCGGGGACCGTTCTTCGCCCTTGCCACGCTCTCCATGGGCGTCATCCTCCGGATCGTTGCCGAAAACCTGGTGGATTTCACAGGTGGAGACCTGGGCATCATGATCCGGGAGCGTACCTGGGTCGAGAAGATATGGTACTACTACATCATACTTGCTATCGCCTGCGGCACGTTCATCGTGGTCAAAATGGTCATCGAGTCGAAGCTCGGATATTATTTCGTCGCCATCCGGGAGGATCAGGACGCTGCAGAGTCCCTCGGCATCAACACGACCTTCTACAAGACCATCGCTCTCTGCCTGAGCGCCGTGCTCACGGGATTTGCGGGCGCCTTTTACACGAACTATATGGGGTATATCGACCCTAAAGTTGTGTTCGCGCTCCATGACATATCGATTGTCACGATCATGGTCGTGATGGTAGGCGGTGTGGCCACCTACTGGGGTCCGGCCGTTGGTGCGATCATCATGGTCCTGCTGGCCGAGGTGATCCGGTCGATCCCCACTCTCGGCACGGCCCACCATACGTTCTTCGGCATCCTGCTTATCGTCATCATCATCTTTCTACCCAACGGCATTGTCGGTGATTTTCAGAAACTGAAGAGACTTGTCGGTCTCGCGAGGAGGCCGTCATGAGCTTTCTCGATATAAAAAAAGTATCCCGATTCTTCGGCGGTCTGTCGGCGTTGACCAACGTTTCCTTTGAGGTTAATAAAGGAGATATAGTCGGCCTCATCGGCCCGAACGGTGCGGGTAAGACGACGCTCTTCAACGTGGTCAACGGTTTTTACAAACCTTCCAAGGGCGAGGTCTTCTTCCGGGGCAGAACAATTTCGGGACTCAAGCCCCACCAGATATGCCAGCAGGGCATCGCGCGGACATTTCAAGTGGTCAAACCGCTCCAGCGGATGAGCGTGTTCGATAACGTCCTTGCGTCGGCCTTTTTGCGAACGGCAAGTCGTGGTGAGGCGGCGGCTCTGGCACTGGATATTCTGCAATTCACCGGCCTCTCCGAAGCGCGGAATACCATCTCCAAGGGCCTCCCCCTGGGCATGAGGAAACGGCTCGAGATCGCCCGTGCTTTGGCCACGCAGCCCGAACTCCTCCTTCTCGACGAATCATTTGCCGGCCTGAACCCGACTGAACTTAATGATTCTATCCAGATCATCAGGAACATCAGGGAAAAGGGCATTACCGTCATGATCATCGAGCACCACATGAAGGTCATCATGTCCCTGTCGGACCGAATCGTTGTACTCAACTACGGCGAAAAGATTGCCGAAGGGACGCCGCAGGAGATACGGCACAACCCCCTCGTGGTCGAGGCGTATCTAGGAGAAACGCAGAGTGCTTGAGATAAGTCACATAGATGTCTTTTACGGCGACGTCCAGGTGCTCTGGGATGTCTCCTTTGAGGTGAAGCAGCGAGAGATTGTTGCTCTCATCGGGGCGAACGGCGCTGGCAAGTCAACGACGCTGAAGACCGTTTCCGGGCTCCTCCAGCCTCTCAAGGGCGAGGTCATCTTCAACGGCACCCCTATCCACACCGTCGAACCGTACAAGCGCATCGGAATGGGCATGGCCTTCTGCCCAGAGGCGCGGCGGCTCTTCGTGGAGATGACCGTGGAGGAGAACCTGGACATGGGTTCGCTCAAGGGAGAGGCCAGGAAAAAACGTGAGAAGACCAGGGAAACGGTCTTCAGGCTGTTCCCGAGGCTCCGGGAACGGAGAAAGCAGCTCGCCGGAACGCTCTCAGGAGGCGAGCAGCAGATGGTCGCCATTGGCAGGGGCCTCATGGCGCTCCCGAAACTCATGATGTTCGACGAGCCGTCGCTCGGGCTCGCACCCATCCTTGTCCGCGAGATATTCGATGTCATCGGGAAGATCCGGGACGAAGGGACGACGATCCTCATTGTGGAACAGAATGTAAAGCAGACGCTGTACATCGCAGACCGTGCATATGTGCTGGAGAACGGCCGCGTTGTCATGCAGGGCGAGGGCAAGGAACTCCTGAACGACCCACACGTGAAGACGGCGTATCTGGGAGTTTGAGACGAAGTTCAATAAGCAAGATCCAAATAGGCTTTAATATTCAAATTTTGAATTTTGATCATTGATTATTATTTGGGATGTGGTGCTTGGGATTTGAGATTTGCTACCGAGGAGGCTTAAAATGTTTGTATCTGACTGGATGACGAAAAAGGTCTTTACTGTCGACCCTGACGATTATCTTGCTGATGCCATTTCCATCATGCGGGAGAAACAGATCAAGCACATCCCGGTCCAGAAGAACGGAAAGCTGAAGGGCATCATCTCGGACCGGGATATCAAGGAGTTCAGCCCCTCAAAGGCCACTACCCTAGACATCTACGAGCTTCACTACCTCCTTGCCAAGACAAAGATCAAGGATATCATGAAGACCAAGGTCATCACTACGACTCCCGATACTCCGGTGGAGGAGGCTGCACTCACCCTCCTGGACCATACTATCGGCTGCCTACCGGTGATAGAAGGAGGGGACTTGGCGGGGATAATTTCAGACCGTGACATATACCGCGCTCTTGTGGACATCACCGGCGTTCGGCATGGCGGCCATCGGATCTGCGTTACCATCGCGGACCGGGCAGGTTCGATAAAGGAAGTTGCGGATATCATCCGAAAACACAATTTCCGCCTCCAAGGGATCCTCACATCCTATGAAGGAGTGCGGGAGGGCTATCGGAAAGTGGTCATAAGGACAAAAGGCAAGGGTGATTTTAACAGCCTGAAAGAAGAGATAGAAGGGACGTTCAAGAGCTGCGAGATCAAGAAGGGGTATTGACGTCTTCCCCGCGCCTCAAGGCCAGGATTCCCGAATCAGGCTCTGCATCTCCTGAGAGCCAAGACTGATTCCGTTTTGCAGATGCGGCAGGGATGTTTGCCGCGTCCCCGGTTTATGGACTGATGCAGATTCCCTGGTATTTCTCCGGGCGAACCGTTTGACTGCAGGCCATGCCAAGCAGCCACTGCTCCAAACATCCTGTTGGTTTCGGGAGATACATTTTATACATAGGTGTTGATTATGACACCACAGATTTTTGCCAAACAATTGTTCTTAAGGTTTCCAACGTTGGTCGTTGGGGTGCCGCGAGCATATGCATCGCGAACTGTAGATTTGGTGAAACTCATGGTCCGGCGTCATGGTTATTTCTTTGACGGCAGAAGTTTTACCCGGCAACCTTCTTGCCGGAACCCCCTACTTATGGTTTCACA
>DATJAO010000010.1:0-34938 GCA_035516175.1 Nitrospirota bacterium | reverse complement strand
CATATCCTGTCATGCTGCGTATCACCGGCACACCATCCTGTTCATGGCAGACAATACTACTCTACCGGGCTATATTTGTCAAACCTGCCGTATGACGGACCATTACGGCACCTGCATGATGCCCTCTTCGACGACCGGTTCAAAATGAAAGGTCCTTACATAGGCGCCCCACAGGAAAGACACCTCGACGTCCCATCCGCCTTGTGTGCTGATTTTCATTTTACGTCTGTCCATGTCCCTATTGAGGATAAAGCTGTCGCGAGTGAGCGGCAGGTCGAGTTCCTTTGCCTTGTTTTCCAGATCTTTCAAGATTTCTTCATCTTTCAGCACCTGAGCCACGCTGGCTTTTACCTTCATTTCATCTTCCATCTTGGCATAATCCATGTAAACCGGTATCATTTTGACGGCAACATGAATGATGAGGAACAAGACGAGAAACCACAGGTACACCTTAAAACGGCTCGCTCCGCTCTGATTCGCAAGAATGTTCATTTCCATCCCCTCCTTGCGCCTACTTGATCAGCTTTCCTATCCTTTCCCATCTCACCCATCGGCCGTCTCCATCCCATGACCAGTAAATGATCAGTGCCCGGCCGAGAATTTTATTGAATTTGACGAATCCCCATACACGGCTATCCTGGCTGTTGTCGCGGTTGTCGCCCATGACAAACACGGAGTCCTTCGGCACAAGCCAGGGGCCGTCATTCTTTTGCGACTGGTCGATGAGGTACTGTATGGCATGCTCGACCGTACCGAGATGCTCTTCATAGAACATCGGCTTGCCGAACACTTGTGACCCCTCAACACTTTTATCCTCAGGGGCACCGGTCGGTGTTATGGGAACGATCTGATCATTGATATAGAGCATGCCGTTTATAATCTGTATTTTGTCTCCCGGCAGACCTATCACGCGTTTGATAAAATTCTTGCTCTCGTTCTCAGGATATTTGAAAACGATGATCTCGCCTCGCTTCGGATCCTTCCACGTAAAGATCCTGCTGTCCGTAAAGGGTATCCGCGGACCATAAATGAACTTGTTCACGAGCAGATGGTCGCCGATCGTGAGCGTGGGGATCATGGATCCCGACGGGATCTTGAATGCTTCCACGACGAATTGCCTGATGAACAGAGCGACGATCGCCGCGATCAGAAACGGCTCAATCCATTCTTTGTAAAAGTTCTTTTTCTTTTTTATTTCCTGCTGGTTTTCGGACATCGTTCCTCCAAGACCGGTTCGCAACGCGCCAGGTCTTTGAAAATTTCAAATTGGAATTTAAGATACATTAAAGGAGATTAACACATGCCATGGGACCTCTGAAACATTGATTTCCTGCTACTCTCCCACCTTAAGCACCGCGAGGAACGCTTCCTGGGGCAATTCCACACTGCCTACCTGTTTCATCCTCTTCTTGCCCTCCTTCTGTTTTTCGAGGAGCTTGCGTTTTCTCGTGATATCGCCGCCGTAACACTTTGCGGTCACGTTCTTGCGAAGCGCCTTAACGGTCTCGCGGGAGATGATCTTGGTGCCGATCGCCGCCTGGATAATCACCTCGTACAGCTGCCGCGGAATCACTTCTTTGAGTTTTTCCGCAAGTTGTCTGCCGCGGATCGCCGCCTTGTCACGGTGTGTAATCAGCGATAGTGCATCTACGGGCTCGCCATTCAGCAGCATGTCGAGCTTCACGAGGTCGGACTCCACGTAACCAGACAGTTCGTAATCGAGCGATGCATACCCTTTGGTCAGGGATTTGAGCCTGTCATAGAAATCCATCACGATCTCGTTCAGCGGCAGATCGTAGGTGATCAGTACGCGGTCCTTCGTGATGTAGGTGATGTCCCTCTGGATGCCCCGCCGCTCCTGGCACAAAGCAATGAGCGAGCCAACATATTGCTCCGGCGTAATGATCGAGGCCACGATCATGGGCTCTTCGATGCGCTGGATCTCCTGGATGTTCGGCAGTCTCGCGGGATTGTCCACCATCATGATCTCACCGTTGTTCTTGGTCACCCGGTAGACCACTGTCGGGGCGGTGGGAATAAGATCGAGCTTGAACTCCCGCTCAAGACGTTCCTTCACGATGTCCATGTGCAGGAGGCCAAGGAAACCGCACCGGAACCCGAATCCGAGAGCAAGCGAGGTTTCCGGCTCATAGCTGAAGGACGAGTCGTTCAAACGCAGTTTCTCGAGAGCGTCGCGCAGGTCCGCATAGTCATCGCTGTTCACCGGGTAGATGCCGGCGAAGACCATGGGCTTAACATCTTTGTACCCCGGCAGCGGCACATCAATGGGGCGGTCGGCGTCCATGACCGTGTCGCCGATCTTGGCGTCCGCAACCCGTTTGATGCCGGCGATGATGCACCCCACGTCCCCCTGCGACAGTTCCGAGGTCAGCTGCATCTTGGGCGTGAAGACACCCACTGACTGCACCTCGTAAACGGCCCCCGTGGAATTGAGCTTGATCCTCTGTTTCGGCCGCACGCTTCCGTCTACTACCCGCACGAGGATTACCACGCCCTGATAGGTGTCATACCACGAATCGAACAGAAGGGCCCGAAGGGGCGAATCGGGACTTCCGGACGGTGCGGGGATATGCTTCACGACTGCTTCGAGAATGTCTTTTGTCCCGATCCCTTCCTTGGCACTCGCCGGGATGGCGCCGGAGGAGTCGAGGCCAACGACTTCCTCGATCTCGCGTTTCACTTCTTCGATGTTCGCGCTCGGGAGGTCAATCTTATTGATGACCGGGATGATCTCGAGATTGTGATCGATCGCTAGATAGGCATTGGCCAGCGTCTGCGCCTCCACCCCCTGCGATGCATCCACCACGAGGAGCGCTCCCTCGCAAGCAGCCATGCTGCGCGAAACCTCATAGGTAAAGTCCACATGGCCCGGCGTGTCGATCAGATTCAAGACATAATCCTGGCCGTCCGATGCCTTATAGTGGAGACGCACCGCGTGGGCCTTGATGGTTATGCCCCGCTCACGCTCGAGATCCATGTCATCAAGCACCTGGTCCCCGCCTGCAGCCGCCATTTCCCGGTCCGAAAGAGCGCCGGTATATTCGAGAATCCTGTCGGCAAGAGTGGACTTGCCGTGGTCAATGTGCGCAATGATGCAGAAGTTTCTAATGTTCGAACTTGCCATAACCCCTTAAATCCCAGGTTCCAAATCATAAAAAAACATTCGGATCACGATAATGATGATTCCCCTGCGGAATGTGCATTTCAAGTGTTTATCGCCGTCTGAAACGAGTCATTCTCGTCTCTCAACATCTTGCATTCTGGTGCTCAAGCGCCACGGCCGCGGCACCAACCATGCCTGCGTCATCGCCCAGCGATGATGGTACAATTTCAGTTCGTTCAGCAGGGACCTGAAAAGCCCGTTTCATGATCTCCTCATGCGTAGCGCCGATGAACAACGGCCATGCGTCCTTGACCCCACCGCCGATCACAACCCTTTCCGGATTGAAAATGTTGATCAGGCTGGCAATACCGATCCCGAGCATGCGGCCCATATCCTTCATCACCCGTCGTGCGACGGCATCTCCCTCACGCGCGGCCTGATACACTTTTTCAGACGTGACCTCTTTCAAAGCCTCTGCCGTATGTAGTTTCTGCTTCTCCAATTCCTCTCGAAAACTCTGTACGATGCCACGTGCCGACGCGTACATCTCGAGGCATCCCGTATTGCCGCAGCCGCACTGTCTGCCGTCTGGAATGAGGGTCATGTGCCCTATCTCGCCGGCCATGCCGTCTGCTCCATGCCATATCTTGTTATCAAGAATAATTCCGCCGCCGACACCCGTACCCAGGGTAAGATGGATCATGCTCCTGATATTCTGCCCTGCGCCGCGCCACTTTTCCCCAAGAGCCGCGGCATTGGCATCATTCTCGATAAAGACAGGTATGTTGAGCGCCTTCTCCAACTCGGATTTCAGCGGGAGGTTGTTCCAGTCCGGGAAATTAGGCGACTTGACTACAATGCCCTTGTCCACCAGGATGACACCCGGCGCACCCACACCTACGGCAAAAACTTTCGCCCCCCTCTGCGCGCCAATTTCCAGCTGACGCTTGATATTATCAATGAGCCGTGCGACAACCTTCGTCCAGCCGTCACCCGCCCGCGTGGCTTCCTTGAGCTTGTCGAGAATCTCACCATCAGGGCCCACGATTGCCGTTCGTAAATTCGTGCCCCCGAGGTCCACGCCTATGACCGTACGATCCACGCCATACCCTCCGTAACTGCTGAAAATATTTAGGTATTCCTAAAAGATTGTTATAATAACATACTGTTGGTTAAATGTAAATAATATTATTAGCCGGGGAAGGAAAAAACGAATATTCTATAAGGACTTACCGTGAAAGAATAAGATAACACCAGTTTGCCAAGATAAGAGCGACCGTTCCGGACCTGACGATATTTTTTTCTTGTTCCGAAAGGATAAAACCGATTCGGCGAATGCCAACGATCAGAGTAATCAGGCTGTAAAAAAATGCGAGTGCCGCAATGACAAAACACAACGAGACCAGCGGATTCATACCAAATGATGCTAAAAACTCTCCCCGGGCCAGATGCACGACCGAACGCGTGGCTCCGCAGGTCGGGCACGGAACACCCGTAATATCCCTGAAGACGCATGACGGGGCAAGCGCAAGCACAGGCACAAACCGCCCGACGCAGATCGCGAGCAAGGCAATCCCGCCGTAAATGATGCCGAACTCTGTCCGGCCTTGCGTCCTCTTTTGCAGAAAAATACGCATGCTAAATGGCGCTTCACATCACTTCTGCACAATCGTACTCAGTGATAATGCCGCAGCACCCATGAACATCACTATAGCCATAATAAACAGTCCGCAGCAGACAATGACAGGCAGGAAAACGGCGAATGCGGCCTTGCCTCCTGTCGTCTCATGCGCCTCCCTGAGCCCGATGATAGTGAGTACAATGGCCCACACCGCCGCTAGAAGACCCCCGCAAAACGGGATGACAAGAAGTATATTCGTACTATAGCCATAGGCAACGACCCTGAAGGTGGCCTCGAATCCGGCACGCGATCCCTTCACCAGCATGAGACATACATGAAGAATCCCTGATGCGATGAACAATCCGATAATTATCAGAAACGGAGAAAAAAACGCCAGCGCCGCCATGCCAATTCCCCTGAACATATTCTGTCCTGCGGCGGCCCTCATTTCGGGCATCATCATACTCTGCATTGTGCCCTGGAGCAGTAGTTGCCAAAAATAGAAAAAAATGACGCCTACCATACCAATGATGAGCGCATACAACAGCGGGTCCGTAAGCCCGCCGGTTACCGGCATTCTCTTGAAAAAAACCGATGGACGGAATAACACATCCTTCAATGTCGCGGACAGCCCGCTGATAAAGCCTCTCGATTCGCGGTCTTCCCAATACGTCTTTTCTCTCCCTCCGGAAATCGGAGCGGCTTCTGCCAGTCTCGCTCCGCAGTGTTGGCAAAATACCTGGCCATCAGCTATCTCTTTGCCGCAATGGGGACAGAACATAGGGCCTCCTCGTTGAGCATAGTCAATCTAACTTAGCATTCGGTAAAAGTGTATCACAGAGAACAGCGGGAGACAAATGGAAATTTTCGATAAGCAATGACCAAGGGAGAGAGGTGCGTCGCCCCGGGAACGTAGATATGCCGGATGCTGTCAGTCAGCCGTGTGTGGTCATTACGAGCCGACTAAGAGCTTCCGCATTCCGACGGGTCACCCTTGATCTTTTCGATCGCATGGGGAAGTGCTGGAAGGATAACGGCGAGATTCTCGCGCACCGCGCGGGGGCTACCGGGGAGGTTTGCTATCAGGGTCTTTTTTCTGATGCCGGTAACGGCTCGGGAAATCATGGCGCGTGGCGTCTTTTTGAGGCTCTCGGCGCGCATAGCCTCCGCCATGCCTGGAAGCTCGCGGTCTATCACCGCAAGCGTGGCCTCGGGCGTCACATCCCGCGGGGCGACGCCCGTACCTCCGGTCGTGATGATGAGATCGATGTTTCCTGAGTCAGACAGCCTTGTCAACGTCTCTATAATCCTCGATCTTTCATCCGGCAGGATCTCATAGTGAACAGCAGATGCCCCGATATCGGCGATCATTTCGCGTATGATCCTTCCGCTTTCATCTTCGCGTTCTCCTGCCGATCCTTTGTCGCTCAAGGTTATGATCGCTGTGCGGATATCCATATCATCTCCTCCGGAGTAAAAAAGGCGCTCATGCGTTCTAGGTGAACGTTTTTCACGCGACATCGCCGCCGACAGTGATCTCCGGTATCCTGAGCGTCGGCTGGGCATCGCTCACGGGCGACCCTTGTCCGTCCTTGCCGCAGGTGCCGATGGAGAACCCGAGGTCGGACCCCACCCGGTCGATGGACATCAGCACCTGTGGGCCGTTCCCCGTGAGCGTAGCGCCACGGACCGGCTCCCCGATTCTTCCATTCTCGATGAGGTACCCTTCGCTCACTTCAAAGACAAAATCCCCGTTCACCGTGTTCACCTGCCCGCCTCCCATCTTGCTCACGAACAGACCGTTCGGCGTCGTCTGCACAATCTCTTCCGGATCGGATTTCCCCGGAGCTATCATGGTATTTGTCATCCGCGGGATCGGACGATGTTTGTAGGATTCTCTCCTCCCGTTACCCGTCGAACGCGCGCCATCCTTCATGGCCGTCAATCTATCGTACATGAAGGTCTTGAGTACGCCGTTTTCCACAAGCATGGTACGCTCAGCCTCGGTACCTTCATCGTCAAATCGGAACGATCCTCGTTTCCCTTCGAGAGTGGCGTCATCCACCACGGTAACGAGCGGAGAGGCGATCCGCTGGCCGATCTTGTTCGAATACACGGAAAGACCGGTCTGAGCCAGATCCGCCTCGAGCCCGTGGCCTACCGCCTCGTGGATCATGGTCCCTCCGGCAGCGGACGAGAGAACAACCGGCATCCTCCCTGCCGGCGCCTTGCGAGCCGACAGCATCATGACCGCGCGCTTGCCAGCGGTCTCCGCCGCTTTTTCAAGCGGATAACGATCGAACAGTTCCATGCCTGCAAAGCCGCCAACCGGCTCATACCCCGTCTGGACGACCTCACCATCCGCCGCTACCACGTGGACAAGCGCTGTTAGGTACATTCGTTCATCTTCAGCGAGAGACCAGTCGGAATTTGCAATAAGCACCTGCTGACGGTTCTCCCGGTACACAACCATCACCTGCCGGATGCGGGAATCGATAGAACGGGCAATACCGTCAGCTTGGAGCACCATGCCGACCTTCTGATCGGTGCTGACAGTCTCCGGCGCCTTTCCGATGCGGAAATCCACGTGAGGATTTTTCCGGGTCAGGTCCATCACCGCGTTACGCGAGACACTGACCTCTCCTGCAACTGCCTGGCTCACCGCATCGGCGAGTGAAAGGAGAGCCGGGAGAGAAATGTCATTAGAGTACGCATAGGCTGTCCGATGACCAAATATAAGCCGCACACCGGCACCGCAATCAAGACCGGACAGGACCTTCTCGACCCTTCCGCTCTCGCATATGATAGAAAAGGGCGTACTCCGCTCGATGAACAGATCAGCATACTCACCGCCGTTCTTTAATGCCTTTTTCAAGACTGAACGAAAGTCGATATCAAAATGCATCATGAGGAATATGCCTCCCTAACTAGTATATATCCTAATACAGCTTGCGGATCATTATGATGCCAGAAAATATAATATACCAGTAAGATACAATCATTACAATCTTAAAGATAATTATAGCAGTCGGAGAGCCTGATTCCGCTTCACTTCTGCCCTCTGTGCACGATGCACCGGTCCCCCGAACACGCTGGGTAAGGTAAGAGAGGGTTTTCATGCTTGACAAAAAAGCAAAATAAAGCTAATATTTTTTTAGTAACCTATAAAATATGGGTGGCCTCAGAACCTATGAAACAAAAAAAGATACTTGTAGCCGACGATAACGAAAACATCAGAGACGCTCTCACCTACCTCCTCGAAGACGAGGGGTATCAATTGTGGCTGGCGAAGGACGGCGCTGAGGCAATCGAGAAGGTCAGGGAATTCCGCCCTGACATCCTGTTTCTCGACATCATGATGCCGGAGATCAACGGTTACGATGTCTGCCGCACCATCAAGGGTGATCCTGTCCTGAAGAACACCTATGTGGTCATGCTGACCGCCAAAGGGCAGGTAGCCGAGCAGGAACACGGCAAAGAGGTCGGCGCAGATGAATACATCGTGAAGCCGTTCAGCCCTATGGAAATACTTACCAAGATAAAAAATATCCTGGATAAGTAATACCGGTATGTCAACAATCACTACAAGGCGGATGGCCGAAAATGCTTATGATGCCGGCCACGCGCTCTTTCAGCAGGGCCGCTATGGCGAGGCGCTCATAGAGTTGCGTCGCGCAGAGGATTCCTTCCGGAAACTGGACGCAAAAGGACATCTGTTCGGCACTCCCCTCCCGAACGGTGTATCAGGGCTCGCCAATACATCCGCTTTATCCGGTCTCTGTTACGAAAAGCTCGGCGATTACGTAATAGCACTGACCTGTTACGAAACCAGTTTCATCAATGCAAAGTTCGAAAAAAAACAGCCATTCCTCGACTTCTCCAAAAAGCTCTCCCAAAATATGCGTTCCTGTTACGAGGAAGAGACCAAAAATACCGATATCGGAAAGCGGGACGCTATTCTGAACCAGGAAGCTGAAATTGACATTTCCTACAAATTCCCCTTCTCGCTCACGAAGGCTGCCATTCCCTTTGCCAGACTTTACGAACTTGCCCCGGTGCAATACGGGGAATTTCAGGATTTTTACGAGCGTGCCAGAAAGAAGGATTCCGAGATCAGACGTATGTTCAAGAGAACCGATGAGTCCACCGTGAAAAAGGGGAGTGTCTACATCTGGGGGGTCCTCATCGTCATCTGGAGCATCTACGGGCTCATCGTTGCAGATGCGCTGACTCACAAAAAATAATCCCTTATGGATACATGACTAAATATACCTAAGGATGGATCAATGGATCCTCGTGATATCAAGAAATATTCTGCTGAACTCTTCAACATGCTGGTTCAGGGCACCGTTGCCCTGAACACCATCCAGGGGATCGAGCTCGGTTTCTTCGACTGGATCCCGGACAAGAAAACGATCACTGCCCAGGAACTCTCCGTCCAGATGGGATATGACCTCAGCAAGGTCGAGCGGTGGCTGCGCTTTGCCGTCGCGAATGGATACCTTGCCACATCCGGCGGTGCCTATTCCCTTACTCCAAAGGGTGCCCTCTTACGGCGGGGCACGCCTGAGCCTGACCTGCTCGGCCTGCATCACATGTTCAGCTATTTTACCAAGGCCGTCCAGAATTCCAAAGAAGTCTATCAAAAAGGGGTTGGGCTCGACAGCATCGCACAGGGGAAGATCAGCCGTGACTACATTCCTCGCGTAGCCTCTCAGCTTTCCAAGGCATCCGCTGAATTTTTTAAATGGTCCGGGCTATCCACGGGCCATACGATCCTGGACCTCGGCTGCGGTAATGGGTCAGTCCTCCGAGAGACGGCAAAGACCTGCCCCGGCATCAGTGCCACGGGAATCGACACAAACATCCACACCCTCGAGATGGGAAAGCGAAGAAATGTCGACGCGGGTCTCCAGGACCAGATCGAGCTTCAGGTAGGCGATGTAACGGAGCTGTCCCCGTTCAGGGACAACGCATTCGACTGGGTGTCCGCGATAAACGTATTTCATTTTCTACCTGTCAATAAGAGGGAAAGGCTTCTCCGGGAAATGATCAGAATTTCCCGGTACGGCATTTTCTTCAATCAGGTGCTCGTCAACAACCTCCAAACGATTGCCGCCGACGTCCTGCTCGCGACGCTGTTCTCGGATTACGCGGGATTTTTTACCGAGGGCGAGGCTGACGATATCATCAGAAAAACCGGGCTAAAGCATTCTACCTTCCAACCGATAATACAGGGTGAATCAAGGCTGGTGGTCGTGTACACATCAAAAAACGATGCGCCGCTCAGCCGGATACCCGGCATTAGCGATTCAGACAGGTGGAAACTCAGCAACCAGAACCTGAACACGACAAAAGATCTGCTGGTTGCGGATCCGGCAACGGTGGAAAAACTCGGCCTTGATCCTGTTGCGCTTCGCACAGCAGCGATCAAGCTCTTGCTCCCTTAGCAGAGATATGACTACACAATTAAACGTCTCGACGAAGATCGTTTACAGCGAGTTGGTGATCATTGCGATCATCTATACCACCTTTATTCCCTACATCCTGGTAAGTATGGACTTCAAGCCGATCCAGTTGCTCCATTACATAACTGTTACCATGATCATTCTCACCCCACTGGGGATCGCCTCGGCGTTCTATTTCATAGATCGGTGGGAGTGCCGTCCAATAGAGATGCTTACCTTCTACCTTGAGCGCCGGCTAGACCCTCCTGACGATGTCACGGCGGCCGCCAGGGTGCGGACCCTTAATCTCCCCCTGCTCCATGCCATATCCATCCTCATACGCTACGAGATCGTAATCCTGCTTGTCTGCATCTACATGGGAACGCTGGGAGGACTTCCTCTCAGGGAAAACATCCGCCTTGGGATTTATGCCGCTCCTATCCTTGCCGTCTACCCAATATTTTCCTTTTTTTTAACAGAGCGCTTACTCCATCCCGTCAGACAAGTGCTCGCCGCGAAAACCAAGGCCGTTCAAATTGACGAGGCCAAGGTCATCCATATTAATACCCGGACGCGGGTCCTTTCCATCCTGCTTGCAACGGTGATAGTACCGTTGCTGGCCCTGGGCGCGCTTGTCTATCATCGCGTGGGAACGGATCTCAGTGCGACGCTGGGAAGCGTATCCCTCGTACACCATGCAATGACCCAACTTTTCGGGCTCATTTTCGCCGTCACCATCGTTGCTCTCATCCTGGCCGCAGGCATCGGCGTCCTGCTCGCTACAAGCATAGCCAACCCGCTCGGGCATATGGTAAACGTGATCCGGGAGCTTGGAAAAGGCAATCTCCACGCCAGAGCGAACCTCATTTCCAATGACGAGATCGGTGATCTGTCCGAGAGCATTGATAAGATGGCGTTGCAGCTCGAAAAGAACCGCAGCGAACTCGAAGACCTCAACCGCAACCTCGAATTCCGGGCGACAGAGAAGACCAAGAACCTGACAAGGGCGTATGAGCGCCTTCAGGCATCAAACCAAAGTCTCGCCATTGCAAATCGCGACCTAGAACAAGCCAACAGGAAATTCAGGGAGATAGACCAGGTAAAATCCGATTTCATATCTATCGTTTCGCATGAACTGCGCACGCCGCTCACCTCTATCAAGGCCTTTGCGGAACTCATTCTGATAAAGCCCAAGATGCCGGCGGAGAAAAGAAACAAACTTCTCACGATAATCAACAACGAGACCGACCGTCTATCCAGGCTCATCAACGATATTCTTGATCTCACAAAGATCGAGTCCGGGAAATTGAGCTGGCACGTCACCGAAGTGTCTCTCGAGGATATCATCCAGACGTCGGTGTCGAGCATACAGTCCCTTGCTGACAACAAAAGCCTTGTCATGACCACCAATGTAACGCGCCCCCTACCCCTCATCTTCGGTGACAGGGACCGGTTGATACAAGTGATCACCAACATTCTATCGAACGCCATCAAATTTACGCCGCAGGGCGGCAGGATCCAGATCACAGCACGTCACGGAGAGACACCGAAGCCGCAGATCGTGGTGGCAGTGTCAGATACCGGCGTCGGCATTCCGACCGGAGACCTGAAGCTTATATTTGACAAGTTCCGACGTTCCGGCGACATCCTTACCAATAACACGGAAGGTACCGGGCTCGGCCTGACGATTACGCGGCAGATCATAGAATATCACGGCGGTATTATTTGGGCTGAAAGCACGCCGGGCCGTGGAAGCGTATTCACCTTCACTCTCCCTCTGGACAAATCCTGGCATCTCGTAGACCAGCAACAGAGTGCTGTTGGCCGTTTCTGATTCGCACAGGATACCCTGACTGTTTCTTTCTGCCCTTTTCATGCTATCATGGCATATCACGCTTGACTTTTAAAATAGCTGCACCTGTATCAGAGTTCGCTTCCATCAAAGCATTTTGATACACCCATTCCCGATTCCTACAGACTGGACGTCACCCTGGGAAACAACAAAATAACCGGCAACATCGCCGTTGATGCCACGGAAAAGTGCGTACGATCCGACAACAGGACTATTTCCGGCCACCTTACTGATGGTTCTGCAGAGTACCCATCTTGCCGGGATCACGATCGCCTATACGTTTTGGCAACACGCCTCTTGATATGCTTTCCTGCCGTCGGGATCTGATAAGTCAGTTGAGCATTCCTCTCAACATGCGTCTAACATCAGCTCTTTCCCGTTTTCCTCCTTGACTTCACACTGCTTTAGAAGTAAATTACCTCATGTTTCAAAGACTTATTCGTACCCTCAAACAAAGAGAACTGTTCACTCCCGCGGCATTCATCCTGGCGTTTATTATCGTACTTTCCCTCATCATCCTTCTTGGGCAATTTTTTCACCAGTCGCTTCAAGAAGAAATGGCTGACCAGTTCAACAAGCAGCAGCTTTTGCTTGCCCGTGAAATAGCGGCAAATATCGATAATTTCATCATGCATGTCTACAAGGATATTCATGTTATATCCCAGCTGCCGGAGATCGACAGAATTAATCGGAGCCCCCGCTCCCGGTCCATGGCCGAGGCCATTAATTTTAATATACAGAATGAAATCCTGGTTACCATCCGGGTGCTCAACAAGAAAGGGATCGTGCTTTTTGACAGTTCGTACCCCGGGAGGGAGGGAGGCGACCTTTCAAAAACCGATTACTTTAAAAAGGCTTCCCTACTCCCCAGAAATGAAAAACTGATCACCGACCTGCTTTCATCTTCGGATAATGGTCAGAATTCGAAACAGTTTATCGTGGCGGCACCTATCTACCAGCGCTTCGCAGGTTCAAACACTCCGGAATTCAACGGGGTTGTCCTTGCTGTCCTTTCGATGGACGGCCTGACACAAAAATTCCTCGCGCCAATCAAGTCAGGTATAGGCGGGTACGCCTGGATGATGGACAGTGCCGGGACCCTCCTCTACCATCCCAAGCAGCCCCAGATGGTGGGTAAGAACCTTTATCAGACTGACAAGACATGCTTTCATTGCCATAAATCATTCGATACCGAGAAAAAGATGATAGAAGGGACAGCAGAGACCTCTGGATATTACGAAACCCCGAGCGGCGAGAACAAACTCGCAGCGTATTACAAGATCCCCATGGCAACAAAATCCTGGGTCATCGTCGTATCGGCGCCTTATTCCGATGTGATCGCGCTCATGCAGAAAAGCATGCGCTTCTATTCACTCTTGATCCTGTCGATATTCATTACTACACTCGTCGCATCAGGAGCTACGATCATAACATATAAGAAGAAGATCCAGGCAGAAGAAATATCGAAGCACTTTGAGAACCAGCGCAGGCTGGAGCGCGAGATCGAGATCTCCAAAGACTTTCTCGAGAACATCATTGAAAACACGAAGACCAATCTCATGGTCATCGACAAGGACATGATGGTGAGGACCGTGAACACCGCGCAGGCGCGGACGCTCCTCCGTCCTAAAAAAGATATCATTGGCAAACCGCTATTCTCTCTCTTCCCCGATAAGCTACCTTCATACGAGGGGATACCCATTGAAGCCATATTCCAGAAGTCGATGACAGGCCGAAGTTTTGAGATCAGGGACTACAGGATAACGGGGATACAGGAGCTCCCGCTGTATCTTACCATGAACATCAGTCCGCTCCTGATCGATGGCAAAACGCCTGGCATTCTCATCACAAGCAACGACGTCACCAAACGAGTAGAACTCGAAGAGGCGCTTAAACAATATACTGTGGAGCTTGAGGACAAGGTCGACAAAGGTACGGCCACGGCCAAGAAGCTCGAACAGCAGGTACTGCATTCTGAGAAGCTCGCGGCGCTCGGCAGGCTCGCTGCCGGAGTCGCTCATGAGATCGGCAACCCCCTAACCTCCATCTCCACGTTTGCCCAGCTCCTGCGCGAGATGGCGACTGATGAGTTTTCGCAGAACAGCCTCGACGTCATCAACAATCATATCCAGAGGATCACCGAGATCGTCAGGCGCATGTCAACATTTTCGAGGGCCGACTCCCTGAATATAAAATACGTCCAGATCAACGAAATTCTGAGCTCGACGCTCGATCTCATGCGCCTCGACAAGCGCATGAAGAGCACGATCGAGATCGGCGGAGCTCTGGACCCCGATTTACCGAAAACTATGATCGATGAAGGTCAGATATCCCAAGTGTTCATCAATATCATTTTAAATGCTCTCGACGCCATGTCCGACGGCGGCAAGCTGACGGTCACCACCCGGCACGGAAAGGACGATCAGGAGCGTGACGTCATCATGGTAGCTTTCACGGACACCGGCATCGGGATCAGCAAGGCCGAACTGCAAAAGATTTTTGATCCGTTCTATACCACCAAGGAAGTGGGCAAAGGCACGGGTCTCGGCCTTTCCGTCAGCTACAACATTGTCAAGCGATTCAAGGGCGACATCAAAGTCGAGAGTGAACCCGGGAAAGGAACCGTATTTACCATCATCCTCCCCGTAGAGAAAGGGTAAGACAAGGGAGCAACCATCATGCAAAAACCGAACATCCTGGTCGTTGACGACGAAAAAGACATCTGTATGGCACTGAGGATCCTCCTGACAAAAGAGGGCTATAACGTCAAAGAGGCGTATAACGGGGAACAGGCCATCGAACGCATCAAGCAGGAGAACTTTGATATCGTCTTGACCGATATCAAAATGGAGAAGATGGACGGGTTTGAGGTCTTAAGAGAGTCTCAAAAGATAAGCCCGGAGACATCGGTGATCATGATGACCGCGTTCGCTTCGGTCGGCTCGGCTGTAGAAGCCATGAGGGCCGGTGCTTCTGATTACATCACGAAACCGTTCATCAATGATGAGATCCGTCTTACCATCAAACGGATCATCAAGAGCAGAGACCTCCAGATGGAGAACCAGATCCTCCGGCAGGAACTCAGTCAGCGCACTGCCGCCTTCACCACCATCATCGGCAGTTCGGAGCCCATGCAGAAGGTTTTCAGCGTCATGGAAAAAGTCATCCCGAACAAGAGCAATATCCTGATCACCGGAGAGAGCGGCACAGGCAAGGGGCTCGTGGCACAGGCAATTCACGAATCAGGACCGCGCAAGGACAAACCGTTCATTGCCATCAACTGCGGGGCAATCCCAGAAAATCTGCTCGAGAGCGAGCTCTTCGGACATAAGAAAGGCGCATTTACCTCGGCCATCGAGGATAAGAAGGGGCTCATCACCATGGCAAACGGGGGAACGCTGTTCCTTGATGAAATTGGCGAACTCCCCTCTGCCCTTCAGGTAAAGCTGCTCCACGTTATCCAGACAAAGGAGCTGACGCCCGTCGGAGATACCCGGGTCATCAGCGTGGATGTCAGGATCATTGCGGCCACAAATGCAGATCTCTTGCAGCGGGTAAAAGAAGGCCGTTTCCGCGAAGACCTCTACTACCGGCTCAACGTCATCGAGATCAGGATGCCGGCACTGCGTGAGCGGAGAGACGACATCCCTGTTCTCATAAAACATTACATGGAGGTCTTCGCAAAAGAGGCAGGGAAAAACATTAAAGATATCGACTACGAAGCAATGCAGGCGCTCCTCACCTACGACTGGCCGGGGAACATCAGGGAGCTCCGGAATACGATTGAACGGGCGACCGTTCTCGCCGACGGAGAAGTAATAACCATTCATGACATGCCGGACAAATTCAGGACCCTGGATATTGAAGGGGTTTCCACCTCATCGTTGCGCCAGGCATTGGATACCTTTGAGAGGGACTATATCCGCAGAAGTTTGACGGAAAACAAGGGGAACAAAGACGCGGCGGCAACTAAGCTCGGCATAGACCTGGCAACACTGTATAGAAAGCTTAAAAAGCTCAGGATAGAGACGGCGTGATACAAAGCAAATCAAATGTAGTTAGTAATTGCTTTTACGAGAACTGTAAACACTTTTCGTGACTATTCTCGCATCGAGTTCTAGCTTCCGTTCTGCTTGCCAACGAATATAAAATTATAGTCTACATCCTATTCCGCGAGAGTTGCATCTCTTTGAAATTAAAACCCCCTTCCTGTAGCAAACGAGATTCCATTTTTTGCGATAGTATAATTTACAACTTGAATTCTTCATCCGTCTATCCCTAAAACCAATCTAATCGTTTAAACTCCGGGTATAACACATTTAGCTATTAATCTTGCATACAAAAAAATATATTTGATCTTGAGAACGACTATGGTACAATAAAAAATTATTTACAATTAGTATAACATCGCAAATTATAATATTGTATTGATAACGCATTTTGGGAGTCTAAATTTGCGCCGAATGTAATTGGTAAATAAATCATATAAGGAGGATTAAAATTTGAAGGGACATGTAACAAGGAGAGAATTATTGGCAATGGTTGGGACTATTGGAGCGAGCGCAGCTATTGCGAGCATCGGTGGATTGCCATCCACAGCGGAAGCCGTCGGTGGAACAACAGAGAAGTGGCCTTGGCCCTATGTTAAGCTCGACCCTGAAAAGACCGCAGATATAGCCTACAATGAATGGTACCGGGTATTCTGTGGTGCGGCTGTAATAAGCAGCGTGTTTGGCCAACTCAGGGAAAAGATTGGTGAGCCCTATAAGTCATTCCCGGTTGACGCCTTTGTTTTTCTCGAAGGCGGCACGGTAGGATGGGGGACGATATGCGGTTCAAACGCGGGTGCAAATATTGTAAGTAACATAATTATCGGTCCCCGGATCGCCGGACCGGATTGCGAAAATGGAGCTCTCATCGGATCAGAGATGCTGCAATGGTATTCTGGAACTGCGCTTCCCGTTTATAATCCAAAACAGCCTAAGCAGAATACAAAGATCATTCAGACGACAAGTGAGTCACCCCTTTGCCATGTTTCAGTAGGCAAATGGATGAAGGCATCCGGCTATGCGCTTGCCAGTCCGGAACGGAAAGACCGGTGTGCACGAGTCGCTGCAAGTGTCGCCTACAAACTCGTGCAGGATCTGAATTCCTGGAAGGATGGCAAGTATGTTTCACAGGCAAACTGGACTCCGGCAAAAGATGTGGGGATTACGGCCCAGCAAAATTGCACCGAATGCCACGACACAAAAATTCCGACACCACCGATGATTAAAAAATAATTTATTGAATTGTACTGAGAAGGGCGGGAAGCAATCAATCCCGCCCTTTTTTGTGCACGTCAAAGTACTTGATTCATCATCCCATCTAAGGCAGAATTGAACCGCGATAGAAGAACCTGAAACAAAAATAATAGTATCATGACCTTCCATACTGACCAAAGGACGGAAGTGCATATTACAACGACAATTCCTTGCCATCGTCAATACATTGGTATTGCAAGCTCGTAGGTGGATTACGCATTTTATAAAAAGCGCAACTGTCGTTGACTCCTTCCTGTATCTTGCACTTTCGCAATCGATGATAGAGTGTATATTACAACCTGAATATGTGATCGTTTTAGCATTTCGAGGATGACTTTTTTACGGACCCTTTTTCATAATCAAAAACAAAGGGATGGCGCTTGCAAGACTTATAGTATTATATGCCTTTACAGGCAAGAGAAAGTTCCAAAAGCATCCTATATTATATGTCGGCATTTAACATTGGATGCCTGGCTATAACTGCATAATAACTGGTTAACTCTCAGGATTACCGCACTAAGTCTGCGTCGGCAGACCGCGCGTTTGTACTCATCAGCACCTCTACTTACGAGCGCACGAAAGGCGTAATCACTACTTATCTATCACAATTGGAAGTTCTGTCCGCCTTGAAGACAAATAAACTGCATACGCCCTTCTCCATGATTAGAGAGTTCCATCTTGCCGACTGGTTCACGCTGGCAAATGCGGTCTGCGGAACGGGGGCAATGTTTTCAATGCTGACGTACCTGCAAACGACTGACGTTACTCATATCTACTTTGCGGGCGGGATGGTCTTTGCCGCTTTAGTCTTCGATGTCTTGAATGGAAGGATTGCCCAGTGGCGACAGAAGACTTCTGGAATTGGTCGTGAGCTCGACTCTCTCGCTGATGTCATCTCCTTCGGTGTAGCCCCAGCCGTGATCGGGTACAGTTGCGGAATGCAGGGCTTGTACGATCGTATTATCCTGACCTATTTTGTTGCATGCGGAGTATCCCGCCTGGCGCGCTACAACATTACGGCCGAGGCACTGTCTGAGGGTGGAGGCAAAGTGAAGTATTTCGAAGGAACTCCTATCCCAACGTCGCTGCTGCTAGTACTGTTGATGTTATGGGCTGCCTCACAGGGAGCCTTGGGCGAGTCCCTCTGGTTCGGACAGGTCGTGTTTGCAGGCTTCACGCTTCATCCGATAGTATTGTTTTACGCTTTTTCCGGCTCACTCATGATTAGTCACATAAGGATCCCAAAGCTCTGATTTGACTCATTGGGCTCTGGATCGCAATGATTGGGAAAGAATTGATGAATACCGATTGAAGCGTGCAGCGCGCTTTTCTTCCTGTAACTGTTGAAGTTTCCATTCCTTGAAACTCATAAATTTACAACCCGTTATATATGGATAGAGGATGAGGTTATATTCCCCCATTAAAGTATAGGGAAAATCTTCTTCAAGACTATCCAAAATAGAAACCTCCTGCTAAGAATTAGTTTATGACGGAACTAAATTCAAGAGTCAGGAGGTTTCTATGAACTGTATTAATGATAGCAGACTTGAGCAGTATTCTTTTGTCATAATCTAACTGTTACCGACTGAATCATACAACAAAGTCCCGCGGTGTGCCGGTATCAAGGTGCTTGACCCATTCCCGGGGAGTCATCTCGGCAACAGCCCGAAAAGGCCTGACCTCCGCTTCCTTTCCATTGCAAGCAATTTAGATATGATATAAAATTAGACCTGAGCTCGGGACGTTCCTTTCTCTGAGAGCAGAGTGAGCATCTAAAAATGCAGGTGAATGCCGACACTGGGCTCAGTTTTTCGGTTATGTTGAACGCTGTTAGCTTCAATGCCTATCCATACACCTTGCCAGAGAGTCCGCCACGGGTGAGGCAAAACGTACGCAATGGCGAAATGACTAACAGCACCTAAAGCGAAATACGCTTTTACTTGGGTCGTTGACGGATGAGAACCCATGATAGAATTCCTTTCATGTAATTGATCAGGGTTGCGAGCGATATGAAGCGTCTGCGAATAATCTTCAGCCTGGAAAAAAAAGAATGTCGCTTCCAATGTCGTATCATACCAGGTCCATTTCTCAGCACCATGAGCTGCGTTAGCGAACAACATCAAAAAAGCAAGGCAGGCAAAAAGGGAAGATTGGATGTTGGGCCATAACATGATGATCACCTTCTTTGCAGTCTTAAACCAAGCAGTACAAGTACTCTGCCGATTACAAGAGAGAGAAGCCATAATAGGACATTCCTATAACAAATCCGAAGACACGCTCTTAAGGACGGCAATATACGGGAAGTCCATGACGTCTTTGATGAGCTTGAAGTCTTTTCGTTTTTGGTGATCACAACGGCTTCTGATGTCGTGATTAACGTCGCACCAATATAGTACTACTCAGAATCTTTAGCTACATGATTTGGGCAACAACCCGTTGACATTGGACAAGGATGACTAACCTTAACCAGTCGTTCCAGCGGGAAACCCGCCGAATTCATTGTTGAATACATGATCCAACTAGTATTATTGGCCTATGTCACAATATTGGCAGTGCAGACTCGTAGGTGAAGAATGCAACAATCGATAATCGGGCGAATCCTCTATTTTAATGTGAAGCATTGTTACGAATTGCATTTACAATAACTGTCAGCGCAAATACTGTTCATTACAAATCAAACATCCCATGCAAGATCATATCTTTGATTGGAATGCATGTCGCCGGCTCACGGCTTGACCTCATGCCGCTCCGGCAACTTTGCACCGGGGACCCTGCTACTGTCCGGAAGTCTCTTTCAGTTTTACCACGCTCACCGAAGATACCGGGAGTGCGATCCACTGCATCGGTCCCTTGAGATGCACTTCGGTGTCCGACACCTCGATAAGTACTCCTGTATAGCTTAACCCGTTTGCAATGACCTCGACTTCTTTGCCGATCATGGATTGGATGTCAGGCATAGGCTCCCCCTTTGTGGTCCCGACTTACAATATTCAAATCCCCAATAATTTCTCAAGGCCCATGTGTTTTGAAATTCTCAAATTGATCTTGGCGTGCATGTGAGATCTGATGATTCTCATGTAATACTTATATTTCCAGTCTTCCCCAGTTCTCCTTATGATATCTCCACAGCAACAGGGTCATTCGTACAAGCCAGTCTACGATCATTACAGACCATACGTATCGTATTTCGGTTTTCACCACCGACGCAAGCAGTGCTGCGACCGGCAAACGGACAAACCACATGCCGGCGATCGTGGCGAACATGATGAAGCCCGTATCCCCTGCACCCCGGAGTGAACCGCCCACCACCATCGTGATGGCAAGCGGAATCTGAGCGAAGGCCACGATCTTCATGTAGAGTATACCGTAGCGGATCACGTCCGGATCTCGCGTGAACGCCCGGAGAAGGCCATAGGGGAAGAAAAAGAAGACCAATCCCATCATGGCCATGAGAATGACGGCAAGCCGGTTTGCCTCATATGCGGAAAGCCGCGCCTCCGCAGGCCTGCCGGCGCCCAGATTCTGTCCAACCATCGTCGCTGCGGCCACAGCAATACCATAGCCCGGCATGAACGAAAAGGCCTCGATCGCCAACCCCACCTGATGGGCCGCATACACGGCAGTGCCATACAGGAGGATCACCTTCGCAAAAAACAGGGAGCCCATATTCTGGAGCAGCCGGTCGATGAATATCGGATACCCCAGCTTCCACATCGTGATCGAGTACCTGATCTCAAGGGCCCTGCTGATAATTATATACCGTTTGCGCAGGGAGTGGAAGAACAGGAATGCCGCGCCCATACATTCAGAGATGGCAATGGCGATTGCCGCGCCTTTGACGCCGAGAGTAGGGAAACCGAGGTATCCGTAGATCAGTGGATAGGCCACGATTACATGCAGGATATTTACGATCAAGGTCGCATATAGCGGGGTTTTTGTGTCACCGGTGCCATGCATGATCCCCGCGAGCACATTGACAGCTACGGTAAAGAATATAAAGGTAAAGATGATCTTCGTATAGTCGGACAGTATTTCTTGAACTGCTGCATTTGCTCCGAGCAGCGCCGCAACCTGTCCTCCAAACGTAAGGCCGATAAGCGTAATAAGGCCGGCAGCCCCGACAGCAAGCAGCATTGCCTGGTAGGCCGCTCTTGCAGCATCCTTTTTACGGTCCGCGCCCCATAATTGCGCCACCAGAACAGTAACGCCGACATTGATGCCCCACGAAACGCTCATCATCACAAAGATCATGATTTGAGCAATACCAACAGCGGCTATGGAAGATGAGCCCAGACCGCCTACCAGGAAAATATCCACGATACCGACGGATCTCTGCAGCAAACTCGAAAGCACGACGGGCAGCGCGAGGGAAAAGACTTGTTGTCGAATGCTTTTCTGCATAGTGACCTGTAATGACGAATCCCCAGCATTTGTCAATAATCAGTCAATTGATACTACATTCCACATGTCAAGTAAAGGATTATCGGGAATACGTCATCTAAAGCGGAGATCTAGAAAGATTTGTCGGTCAGAAGGTTGAAACGGAAGTGAGTGAACGGGAAATCTTATGGATATTGTTGTCCTTCCTGTTCAGCATATCCTGGGAAGCTGCTCTCCGAGGAGCATATCCATGATCCGATGACCGCCGATGGCTGTTTCGAGCAAGACCACGCCGGCCGGTGAAGCTGTCACCTCGCCCAGAATCGCGGCGTGTCGGCCATGAGGATGGCGTCTCATGGCGTTAACGACTGCCTCGGCTGCAGATGGATCGACCATGGCGATGAGGATGCCTTCGTTTGCCACATACAGGGGATCAAGACCGAGGAGGCCGCATGCGCCCTTTACCCCCTGCGGGATGGGGAGCGTTGTTTCATGAATACGCATGCACAGTTTTGATTCCAGTGCCGCCTCTTTCAGGGTTGTCGCAAGACCGCCCCTCGTTGGGTCCCTCATAAAGTGGATCTTGTTCGAGACGTCATACATGGCCCCAACCAGACTGTTCAGCGGCCGGGTATCGCTCTTGACCGGCGGCTCGAACGTGAGTCCGTTACGTTCCGAAATGACCGCAACCCCGTGACTCCCGATCTCTCCGCTGATCACGATCTTGTCTCCTATCCTGATGTTTGAAGCGGCAATGTCCCTGCCATCACGCAGCAGACCGATACCGGAGGTATTGATGAATATCCCGTCAGCCTTGCCTTTGTTCACCACCTTGGTGTCTCCGGCTACGATCTTTACACCCGCCTCTTTGGCCGACTGTGACATGGACGCGATAATGGACTTGAGGTCTTTTAGGGGAAACCCTTCTTCAATGACGAAGCCTGTCGTAAGGAAGAGCGGTTCTGCACCGGAGACGGCGAGATCATTCACCGTACCGTTTACGGCAAGCTCTCCGATATTGCCACCGGGAAAGAAAAGGGGCGTGACCACGTACGAATCCGTGGTATAGGCGAGTCTTTGGGACGGAACGCTCACGATTGCGGAATCACCTGCGCCCTCTATGCCAAACGCTGGGCTGAAATGTTCCCGGATCAACTCGTGCATCAACTTACCGCCACTGCCATGACCGAGGAGTATCCTATCCATGATGACCACCGTATTTGTAGTATGCCGCACAGCTGCCCTCAGTGCTCACCATGCATGGCCCTACCGGGCTTTCCGGCGTGCACGCGGTACCGAACAGCGGACATTCCGTGGGGATTTTCACACCGCGGAGGATATCGCCGCACGAACAGAGTTCCGGCTCCGTAGATGTGGAAACCGGTGGATTGAACCTCTTGTTCGCATCGAATGCAGCGAATTTTTCTCTCAGTTGCAGCCCGCTTTTCGGGATGCATCCGATCCCTCGCCAGTAAGCGTCGGCTGGCGTAAAGTATTCATCAAGCAGCGCGACGGCCTTTGGATTTCCTTCTTCCTTGACGATGTCCCGGTACTGGATTTCCACATTCGCTCGCTTTTGTGCGATCTGCCTCACGATCATGAGGATCCCTTCAATGATGTCTTTGGCATCGAACCCCGTAATCACCGACGGCTTGCCGTAGCGTGAAGCGACGAATTCATACGGCTTTTTCCCGATGATCGTACTGACATGTCCCGGCAGGATGAAACCGTCAACCAGAACATCAGGTGAATCGAGGAGAGCCTGCAGTGCCGGAGGCACAAGCTTGTGCGCGGTATACACGGAAAAGTTCTTGATTCCTCCTGCGGCCGCCTGCGCAACCGTAGCTGCGATAAGCGGAGAGGTGGTCTCAAAGCCCGTCGCAAAAAAGACGATCTCTTTATTCGTTTCTTTCCGTGCGAGCGACAGTGCATCCAGGGGAGAATAAAGTACCCGTACGTCCGCGCCTTCCGACCTCGCTTCGAGCAATGACTCCTTACCCCCGGGCACACGCATCATGTCCCCGAAGGTAGCCATGATGACACCGGGAGCTTTTGCTATAGCGATGGCGGCATCCACATCCTGGACCGATGTCACGCACACAGGACAGCCCGGGCCGCTTAAGAGCGTGACCGTCCTGGGGATCACATCGCGGATCCCATGCCGGAATATCTCGACCGTATGGGTACCACAGACTTCCATGAGCTTGAGGGGCCTCGCGATTCCATCGACAAGCTTATGTAATTCATCGAGCATCTTCTTCATGATGCCTGCCCCCTTCTCAGCCTTTCCCGTACGATATAAGCCTGGCCGAGCGATATGCCTCCATCGTTACTGGGCATCTTCCGATTGACAAATACATTCAGCCCGCGCGATGTCAGCAGGTGTTCCGTCCTCCTCAGGAGATACAGATTCTGGAATGTTCCGCCGCTCAAGGCAACATCCATGATCCCCCGTTCTGCACTCAGCTCCGCAACGACCGTTTCTATGACCGATGCGACGGTATTATGGAATTTCGCGGCGATTGACCTTGATTCGGGTCCTTTAATTATATCCTGGAGAACCTCGATAATAGTTCGAGAAAAATCGACGATAGTATAACCGTTTTTCTTTATGAACTCAACCGGATACTGGCCGTCGACATGGCCTGCCGCGTATGACTCCAGATCCATGGCCGCCTCTCCCTCAAAAGTATTTACGCTGCAGAGCCCGAGCAGAGCGGAAACCGCATCAAACAGCCTCCCGGCGCCTGATGACAGCGGAGAAAGTTCCCGTGAACGGGCGACCTTGATGACCTGCTCTAGAGATGCTTCTCCATATTTCCGCCTAAACCCAATCTTGTCGAGATACTCCGTCGCCCCGCTGCCCGCTGCCTCAAGGACATAGCTCACTGCGGTCTTCCATGGTTCCCGGATAGCCGCCTCACCGCCGGGAAGCGGAACATACTTAAACTGCCCTGCCCGCTCAAATCCGTCGATATTCGCGATCAGGAATTCCCCGCCCCAGAGATTCCCGTCAGTTCCATACCCCGTGCCATCGAATGCAACACCGATGACCTTCCGGTTCAAACCATGCTCCGCCATCACCGAGCCGATATGGGCATAATGGTGCTGGATCGCATATAACGCCGGATTCTCTCCATCGGCATCCGTCTCTTGAGCAAGAGCCCACCGAGTGGAAAGATAGCCCGGATGTAGGTCATGGACAATTGCTTTTGGGTTTGCCCTGTAGACCGTTTTGATGTTTGCAAGGCTTTCCTCAAAGAATTTCACGGTCTCGTAATTTTCCATGTCTCCGATATGCTGGCTCGGAATGGCGAAGGCTCCCTTGGTCACGGTAAAGGTGTTCTTGAGGTCCGCACCGCAGCCCAGGACTTCGGGACCTTCGTCGGGGAGCGCGATGGGGTCCGGCGCGTATCCTCGCGAACGTCGTATGAACGAGATTGGCGGGTACGGACCTACGGATCCGGATCGATGCTCGATCCCGCTGTCCCTGGCGTCTTTACTGACGCGACCCTCAATCCGCATCCCGGGCCGGTTACCGGTAACTCGCAAGACAGAGTCGTCTACCCGCATGAAGATGTCCCTGTTATGAAAGAGGAAACCGTCAACGATACCGGAAAGCTTGTCAACCGCCTCATCATTATCCCGTACGATAGGTTCTTCCGACAGGTTCCCGCTCGTCATCACCAGGGCTAGGAAATGCGGGGTCTTTACTCTTTCGCTCTTCTGGAGCGTGTGGAAGAACAGCAGGTAGTGCAGCGGCGTATACGGAAGCATACATCCGATATATTTATTATTTGGCGATATGGCGTGAGACAGGAGATCGCCCTTTTTCAGAAGGAGGACGACGGGTCGCTTGTTCGACGCCAAGAGCCCTCTTGCGGCATCGGAAATCACGCAAAAACGTGCTGCTGCTTCAACGTTCGGCGCCATGACTGCAAAGGGCTTGTTGTTCTTTCTCTTGTTCAACCGCAAACGTTTTACAGCGGCATCATTCGCTGCATCGCAGGCGATATGGAATCCGCCAAGTCCTTTGACCGCAAGGATGCCGCCATTTTGTAATGACTGAATGGCCTTTTGAACAGCTTCGCTGCCTTTTACTCCGTCATCAGAGCCCCGCACTCGAAACTCTACTTCCGGCCCGCACTCCGGGCAGGCGTTCGGCTGGGCATGGAACCTTCTGTCCCTGGGGTCGTGGTATTCTTTGAGGCATGCAGGGCACATCGTGAACCCAGCCATGGTGGTGTTCGGCCTGTCATACGGGACGTACCGGGTTATTGAATACCGGGGTCCGCAGTTCGTGCAGTTGATGAATGGATAGAGGTATCTCCTGTCCGAAGGGTCGAGCATTTCCCGCAAACAGTCATCACATATCGAAACGTCTGGCGATATCAAGGTGAACGGCAAACTGCCCGTTTGATCGATACTTCTTTGAATGGTGAAATCCGTGTATCCGAAAAGGGGGAGTGACGTTACGGAAACGCCGGCGATCTGAGAGAGTGGAGGGGCTTCTTTCGGAAGGCGCCTGATGAACTCGGGGAGGGCATCCCCTTCGGCATCGATTATCACGCCGTCGGCGGAATTGGTCACATAGCCCTTGAGACCGAGGTGCTCAGCAAGGGTGTACACGTAGGGCCTGAAACCTACGCCCTGGACAACGCCTTTGACTATGATCTGAGCGCGCCCAGCCATTGAGCCCATGCATCGATTCCCGCGCCAGTCGCGCAGGAGACCTCGAAAATCTTCAATTTCGGATTGAGCGCGAGGGAATCGTTTCTGACCTTGTTCATGTCCGTGTTCATGTACGGCAGGAGATCGATCTTATTGAGAACAAGGGCCGATGATTCCTGAAACATAAGGGGGTACTTGAGTGGTTTATCGTGGCCCTCAGCTATGCTCAGGACCATCATCTTGATGTTCTCTCCAACCTTGAACTCCGCCGGACAGACGAGGTTCCCGACGTTCTCGATGATGAGCATGTCAAGGTCCTTGAGCGGAAGTTCTGGCAGGACCTCGCTGATCATGTTCGCGTCGAGGTGGCAGGCCCCGCCGGTATTGATCTGCACCACCGGAACGTCGAGGGCGCCAATGCGCTCCGCGTCGTCGGTACCCACGATATCCCCCTCGATCACCCCGACCTTGAGGCGCGGCTTGAGCGCCCGGATCGTCCTTTCAAGGAGCGTGGTCTTGCCAGCACCGGGTGCGCCCATAAGATTAACAACATATACCCCTGCATCCTCGAACCGTTTCCGGTTCTCCTCGGCGATGCGGTCATTCGCTTCGAGTATGCGGGTGACGACCTTGACCTTCATCAGTTGATCTCCATATCCACGATCTCCATCTCGCGGCCGCTGGTGATCTCGAAGGACTTGGAACCGCAGAGCGGGCAGGAGAAGACATATTGGACGTCCTCGACCGTGAACTCTTTCTTACAATCATTACAGGTCCCACCGACCGGTACGGTCTCGATGGCGAGCGTTGCGTTCTTCGCGACCGTATTGTCCTTCGCCGAATCAAACGCGAATATGAGGGAATCAGGCAGGATCCCCGCGGCCTTTCCGATCCTGACCCGGATGGAATCCACGGAACTACATCCCTCCTCCTGGCATTTGGACTGGACTATATCGAGAATACTGAGGGCTATGGATGCTTCATGCATGATCTCACCTGATTCGACCCTTTCCTTCTCTATTTTCTGGATTGCGAATCCGGCGTGGACGAGGACATAATCCCCTATCTGCGGGGGGTCCGGCAGGAGCATGAGGCTCACCTGTCGTCGCGCGCCGTACACGTCAATCGTTGCAATAAGATCATCGATACTTATAACAAGTGAAGGGATGGCAAGGCACATAGAATATTCCGATCCGTGGAATAAAGATCTGTCATTTAGCGAGTGATGTTAACCTATTTTATCCCATATCTTGCCTGTTCTGTCAAGCACTTATCAATAGAGAATAAGAACTGGCACCCCTGGGCATGACAGGTCATAATGCCCCGATTTTTTTCAGCTCCTCGATGATCAGATCCTTGACTTTAGGAATGACGGCCTTGAGCTCGTCGCTTAGCTCTAAAGACCAGGAAGAAACGTCTCTCGGTTGCACCCCGAGGATAACGGTCTTTGGCTTGCCACCCGTCAACTCCGCCATGTGAAGGACATCGATAAGGCTGATCTGGTGCAGGGACGCTTTCTGTTCTGATGGGAACTGCATATCGTCGGGAGAAAAGCGGAAGATGGAACCGGGGACATCACCTGCGTCAACCACATCAATAACAATGAGGTGATCGATTTCCCGGAACAAGGGGATCAGCTGGTGGCTTACCGTGCCTGCCTCAAGAAGCTGTACATTGGGGGGAAATGGGGTATCTTGAAGCGCATTGATGAGATGAACGCCAAAACCGTCATCCCCGAGCAGTAGATTGCCGACTCCGAGAATCAATATTTTTGGGGGAGACGCCTGAGCGTCTCCCCTCATCTGGTCATCTGACATCATTCGTGATGTTTTTTGAGCTTATAGCCGGTAAAAATCGAAGTGAAGGTCTTGTCTTTGTTCACCCAGCCTATCATGAAGGCCATGTAGACGTGGATCAGTACAAAGATGATGAAGAACCACATGACGAAGAAATGCAACATCCTCGCGATAGACTCTCCACCCAACCAGGCATTCATCCACCTGAAGCTGTCGGGACATTTGATGAACCCGAACAGGTAGCCGTGGTAGAACGCCGCGCCGGTCAACGCCTCAAAGATGATTACCAGGCCAATGGCGAGGTATGCCAATGCCTGCAGGGGGTTATATTTCCGGTAATCTTTGTGCGACCCCTTGATGAACAGGTAATAGCCCAGGATGTCCGGAAGATTTTTTATGTTCCGGACAAGACCGAAGTCCTGCCAATCGCTGTCGAAGGTGGACCGAAACGCCATGTAGACCCTTACCACGAGACCCAGAATCAGGGCATAGGCGGCCACAAAATGGAAAAACCGGTTCCACGCCATGATGAAGCTCCCGGGCCCTCCGGCTATAAAGGGCCAGTGGATATAGAACCCTGTGAAGATAAGCACGGCGATGGCAATGACCCGGGTCCAGTGCTCGATAATATATCCCGTGCTCCACTCTCGTATCATATCTTTTTCCATCGCATCCTCCCTTAGCATACCTTGAAGTTCATAATGCGGTTAGACTCGGGATGGATCACATGCACCGTGCACGCGAGACAGGGGTCAAATGAGTGGACCACCCGGAGAACCTCGAGCGGCTTCTCCGGATTGGCCACGGCCGTCCCGACGAGCGCCTCCTCGATAGGCCCCCGTACGCCTTTGCCGTCCCTCGGGCAGACGTTCCAGGTCGTTGGGACCACGCACTGGTAGTTCTTGATCTTCTTGCCTTCCACGTCGATCCAGTGCCCCAGCGCGCCCCGTGGCGCTTCCCAAAGGCCGATGCCCCGGGCTTTATCGGGAATCGTATACTCAGTGTATACTGCCGTATTTCCCTTTTTGATGTTCTCGACGATGTCGAGACCCCACTGGAACATGGCATCGGCGACCATCTTGCATTCGAGCGCCCGCCCGGCGATCCGTCCGATCACGCCGAGGAGCACCTGCGGCTGCCCGGAATGCCCGATTGCCGTGAGTGTGCTGTCGATGAGCTTTTTTGCCGTGGGCTGGCCGGAAGCGTAGGCTACGAGCATCCTGGCGAGGGCCCCGACCTCCATGGGCTTGTTCTGGAGACGCGGCGCCTTGGCCCAAGTGTACTTCTTATTCTGGTCGTATCCGGTGTATTCGGGTTGGGTCTCGCCCACGCTTGGATTGAGAGGCTTGGCGTCCTTATACCAGCCATGCGTCGTGTCCTCGGTAACATCTTCAGGCTTCGCCTCATGGACCTTCGGGAAGTCCGAAGCGAATATCGCTCCCCTCGGCAGGAGCCGTTTCTTGGGATCGAAGGACGCGTCCTCGAATACGCCCCACGAGAGGAAGTTCCCAAACCCTTTGCCGACACCCGCCCAGTCGAGGTAGAACGGAGCGATGGCCAGAACATCCGGGATGAACACGCTGTCGATCCAGTCCTGGAGCTCCTTTACCCGGAAGAGATAGTTTTTCAGGTCATCGACGGTTGGCACGTGCGTAACGCCGCCCGGAGGGCTCGTCATGGTCATCGGCATCCTGCCGCCGAACATGGCGCTCACCTGGGCCGCCTTTGCCTGCATCTCAAGGGCTTCGAGATAGTGGGCCACAGCAAGGAGGTTCACATCCGGCGGCAGTTTGTATGCCGGATGTCCCCAGTAGGCATTGGCGAAAGGACCAAGCTGCCCCGATTCGACGAATGACTTGAGCTTCTGCTGTACCTTTTTGAGTGAGGCCTCTTTCGGCTGCGCTTTCAATGCCGATACCACATCCACATAATCCAGCGCGTTCAGGTGGTAGAACCAGAGAATATGAGAGTGAACGAACTGGGCCCCTTCAATGATATTTCTGAGGATGCGCCCGTTATCGGGTAGCTTTATCTTGAAGGCATCATCCATGCTCATTGATGAGGCGTGACCATGGGAGGTAGGGCAGACGCCGCAGATACGCTGGGTAATGTGCCAGGCATCTCTGGGATCCCTGCCCTGCAGAATGATCTCGAATCCCCGGAACAATGTTCCCGTCGTCCACGCATCCTTGACTTTGCCGCCTTCTACCTCAACATCAATCCGTAGATGTCCTTCGATCCTCGTAAATGGGTCTATCGTTATCCTGGCCATTATTTTTCACCTCCCTTTTTTTCTTTGGTCCTGTCTGACGCCGCTGTTGCAACGGCGTGCACCGCTATGCCCGCAACCGTCGCAGCCGCTGCGACTGCGCCGATCGTGTCAGCACCTTTTTCCACGCCGCCGATCCCGGGGATCGTGACGCCGGGAAGTCTCTCATAGAAGCCGGCGAACTTGTCCGTCCATCCGGGCTCAGCACAGCCGATACAGGGTCCTCCGGCCTTTATACACCAGCTTGCCCGGTCGTTATACTGGATCTTTGGGCATGCCGAATAGGTCATCGGCCCTTTGCAGCCCATCTTGTACAAACAGTAGTTGAGGGCCTCTTCCTGGGAGCCGAACTTTTCCACGAACCTGCCGGCATCAAAGTGCGCCCGGCGCTCACAGTTATCATGGATCGTCTGGCCATAGAACATCTTCGGTCTGCCGACATTGTCGAGGTCGGGGAGCTTTCCGAGGAGCAGGAAATTGACCACCACGCCAACAAGATACTGCGGGTTCACTGGACAGAGGTCTAGATTGATGAGAGGCTTAGTAACGCCGACCCTTTTGAGAGCCTCGGACATACCAATGATCTGTGAGGGATTCGGTTTCGCTGCCGGGACGCCTCCCGTAGTCGCGCAGCTACCGATCGCCAGTACCGCGACGGCAGGACCTGCGAAATCCTTGAAGACATCGAGCATCTCTCTGTTCCCGATCATGCCGTGTCCCTTCTTGGTCGGGATCCCGCCTTCCACAATAAGAATGTAGCCCCCGGCGTTCTTCGATTTATTAAGGATCTCCTCGGCCTGCTTCCCTGCTGCAGCCATGATCGTTTCGTTGTAGTCAACGCTCAGGATATCCAGGATGACATCGGCCGCGCTCGGGTACGTCGCTTTGATGAATGCCTCTGTACAGCCCGTATCAGATGCGAAATTGAGCCATACGACCGGCTGCCTTTTTGCTGCTTTTTCCAGGGCAGCGGCTATTTTGGGGGCATGTAACTCGGAGAGGCCGATGAGTGCGGCAGTTGCCCCGCAGAACTTCAGAAAATCTCTTCGTTTGATACCACGGAACTCTAGTGCGTCAAGAAACTGCTTACTCGCTCCTTCCTTTTTAGCCATATGCGCATCCTCCTTGTGGTATTTCTTATAAATGAATAATTTTCAAAATGTGATGTATCAGAATTGAAAAGACGAATTGTCGAGAGCCGAACGGAGCGATGCCATTGCATCGCTCGAAGTTCTTTTTTAGGTTAGCAGGTAAATTTATGTTTGTCAAACTTATCACCAAATAAAAAATATTTTCTATGCTGATTTTATGCGGTCAATATTAATTTTAACTATGGTTTTCCGGAAGAACAATAAGGAAATACTATACTAACTATCTACAACTTTGAGAGGTCATTTCACATATTTAAAGAGAGGGAGCGAAGGTTCACTTGAAGGAAGAGTGATTGATTTGAAGAATGGTTCCCGAGAGACTATGTTATCAAGACAGCCGATCGTTGTTCCATCACGCGGCTACACGGGGGCATAGATAAGACGAATTTGATCTCGATTCTTTGTAACGTTTGAAGATTCCGCTGAATTACCTTCGTATGGGTATCCGGGCATGACCGACTATTGGCGGGATTTCAAGCTGATCTGTACATCCCATTCTTTCAGTTTCTGTAATGCGAGTTCGATGATCTCATCCAGGTGCGTACGGATTTCGTCGGTTAATTCAAGGCCGACAGCGAAGGATTTTGGCTGTATGCCGACCAGGTATACTTCCGGCGGTGTTTCGCGCGTTAATTTCGCTGCATAAAGGAGGTCGGAAAATCCGATGTGATGGACGGAAAGCTTTGTATTGAGAACGGTCGGAATGTTGCTGCCTTCGATGGCTCCCACATGACCGGGCTCTTTTCTGAAATCAACAGCGTCGATGATGATGATCTTATCCTGCGTTTGAAAGACAGGGAGCAGGTCAAGCCCCATAGTCCCGCCATCCATGATCTCGATATCGGGAGAAAAGGCATACTTCTTTTTGAGGGCATTTACTGCATGGACACCGACGCCTTCATCGGAGAGCAGAATATTACCGATTCCTAAAACACTGATACGCCCGGAGTCTCGGTGACCTTCCGGGCGTACCATATACTGGCTAAATGTATCCTCTTCAACACTCACGATACTGTTTTATTCCCATTCCTTTCCCGTAATGAACTTGTACCCGCCGAAGATGGAACCCATCACGCCGTTCTTCTCAGCGATATCAAGATACCACCCGATATACACGTGGATGGCGGTAAAGACGATCAGAAGCCACATAACAATGTGATGGAGCAATCGGATCGCCTGTATACCTATGATGGCCGACATCCACCCGCCAAGAAGCCACAGGATCACGCTCTTCATATGGCTCTGGGCATAGAGCGCGAATCCCGAGGCGATCTCAAAGAGGAACAGCAGGAACACGAAGAGATACGAGATGGACGCCATGGCTGAATGTCCTGCCGCATAGGGCGGCTGCTTTTTGAGAAAGAGATAAAACTTCAGTCCGCCGATCATGTCCTCCCACTGCCTTTTGGTCAGGGGGATGAAGACCCTCCAACTCGAATACTTGTTGCCGGCAAACATCCAGTATATCCTGATGATCATGCTCAGGAGGAAGATGTATGCCGAAAAGAAATGGAAGAACCGCATCCATCCCATGATGTACTGTTTCGTGGAAATGGCATGCATGAACGGATGCCCGATGTAGAAGCCCGTGATGCAGAAGGCCACGAGGGCCAGAGCATTGATCCAGTGGGTGAACCGGACCGGGAATTCCCATACATACGCCCTAATCCTGTTTGGCTGCATAGTCCACCTCCTTTGTTAGACGATCTTGATCCTCGTAACTTCCTTCCCCTCCGGATCCACTACGTGCACTGCGCATGCCATGCAGGGGTCGAATGAGTGAACCGTCCGAAGGATCTCCACGGGCTTGTTCGCGTCATGCACCGGCGTGCCGATGAGGGCTTGCTCCCAAGGACCGCGCTGTCCCTTTGCATCACGCGGCGAGCCGTTCCAGGTGCCTGGGACAACCGCCTGATAGTTCGCGATCTTACCGTCCTTGATGTGGATCCAGTGGCACAGGCAGCCGCGCGGAGCTTCATGGAACCCGAAGCCCTTGGCTTCACTGGGCCATGACGAAGGTTCCCACTTCTCACTGTTGTGGATACGAAGATCTCCCTTGGCCATGTTCGCAGCGAGCTGATCGAGCCAGGTGGGCAGCATTTCTGCCGTGACGAGCGTTTCGATACCGCGTGCCGCTACCCGTCCAAGGGTCGAGAAGAGGGCAGCCGGACCTACGCCGAGCTTCTGCAGCGCGCCGTTCACGACCTCTTTCACGCGTTTGTGGCCTGATGCATAGGCGACGAGCATTCTCGAAAGCGGGCCGACTTCCATCGCCATGTCGTCATACCGGGGCGCCTTGACCCAGGAATACTTCTGCTTATCGCTCACAAAGCTATTCTCATAGGGAGGTGTCGGCCCCGAGTACTTGTAGTTCGTCTCGCCTTCCCACGGATGCTTTGCTTTCGCGTCTCCGTCCTTGTACTCATACCAGGAATGGCTCACATATTCCATAATCTTGTTCTGGTCCACAGGATGTACCTTGCTGAGGTCCCTGTTCTTGATGATGCCCCGCGGCAGCCACAGGTTCGTAGTGTCCGACTTAGTGTCATTCGGGAACTCGCCGCAGGATAGGTAGTTTCCCACTCCGCTGCCGTAACCTGCCCAGTCTTTGTAGAACGAAGCGACGGCAAGCAGGTCGGGGATATACACCTTCGCGACAAAATCATTGGCTTTCTTCGCGAGGCCGCCGATGAACGCTATGCTTCCGGCGTTCAGGGCATTCTGGCTGTTGGGATCAACAGGGATGGCCATGCCGCCCACAAGGTATGTCTGGGCGTGGGGGTTCTTCGAGCCGAGGAGCGCCTGGATCCTGATGACATCCCGCTGCCAGTCGAGCGCCTCTAAGTAATGGGCAACGGCCATGAGGTTCGCCTCAGGAGGCAGTTTATAGGCCGGATGGCCCCAGTACCCATTGGCGAAGATACCAAGCTGGCCGCTCTCCACGAGCGTCTTTACCTTCTGCTGTACACCCTTGAAATAGGTCGTCGAGGAATTAGGCCAGTCCGAGATCGACATGGCCAGAGACGACGTTTTCGCCGGATCGGCCTTCAGCGCGCTGACGACATCGACCCAGTCAAGGGCATGCAAGTGATAGAAATGGATCACGTGATCCTGAACATACTGAATGCCGCTGATCAGATTTCTGATGATCCTTGCGTTATCTGGTATTGTGATTCCTAAAGCGTTTTCTACAGCTCGGACCGAGCTGGTGGCGTGAACCGTCGTTCAGACCCCTCAAATGCGTTGGACGAACAGCCAGGCATCGCGGGGATCACGGTCCTTCACGATGATCTCGATGCCGCGGAACATGGTGCTGGACGACCA
>DATJAO010000009.1:0-16241 GCA_035516175.1 Nitrospirota bacterium | reverse complement strand
GCGAGCATATGCATCGCGAACTGTAGATTTGGTGAAACTCATGGTCCGGCGTCATGGTTATTTCTTTGACGGCAGAAGTTTTACCCGGCAACCTTCTTGCCGGAACCCCCTACTTATGGTTTCACAGAGCAAAACAGGGTTGGTTTCCCGTAATGTGACTACTTCCAAAGTATCGGGTGATTTATTATTTGTCAAACAGACAGTAGTGGCCTCGAAGTGCATCCAACCATGTTAGGTCGGCGCCTTATATCCGGCCCTCAAGAGACGGAGTTTTACGGCACGAAAGTACAAAACAAAGCCGATTTTATTCTGGATTTTCTATCCTAAGATCCTGCTCGATCATTTGCCGAGTTTTGCCTTCCTCTCTCTGCACGATTTCAACCTCGTGATGAGCGATTCATAGCTAAGCGTATTCAGCACATCCTTCTTCTCCACCCATCCCCTCCGTGCAATGGAAACGCCGTAGGTCATGAAATCATACTGGGTCGTGACATGCGTGTCGGTGCTGATCACGAGCGGTACACCATACTCCTTGGCCATCTTGATGTGGAGGTCATTGAGATCAAGCCGCAAAGGGTAGGCGTTCACCTCCATGGCCACGCCGTGCTTTGCCGCCTCTTTAAGGATTGCATCCATGTCCACGGCATAGGCATCGCGTTCACCAATGAGCCTGCCCGTGGGGTGGGCAATCACGGAGACGCAGGGATTCCTGATCGCCGAGATGATCCGTTTCGTGATCTGCTCCTCTGTTTGCCTGAATCCAGAATGGACCGAGGCCACCACGATATCGAGCCCTGCAAGCGCGTCATCCGGCAGGTCGAGCCTGCCATCCCCGCGGATATCGATCTCCGTTCCCCTGAGGATCCTAAACCCCGAGAGTTTTTTATTCGCTTCATCAATGAGCTTGATCTCATCCGCGAGCCGCTTTTCATCAAGGCCATGAGCGACCCCGAGACCCTTCGTATGGTCGGTGATGGCGATGTATTGGTAACCCTTCTTCTTCGCCGCTTCAACGATGGTATCGAGATCGTGGCTTCCATCCGACCATTTGGTGTGAACGTGGAGATCACCCTTGATATCACCAAGCGTTATGAGGTTAGGGAGTTTCCCCTTTATCGCAGCCTCGATCTCCCCCATGTCTTCCCTGAGCTCCGGCGGGATATAAGGAAGCTTGAGCGCCTTATACACATCCTCTTCCTTCTTCCCTCCAACCTTCCTGTCACCCGGCTCCTTGAACACACCATATTCGTTGATCTTGAGCCCGTCTCGCACCGCAATTTCCCGGAGCTTGATGTTGTGCTGCTTGCTTCCTGTGAAGTATTGAAGGGCCGCACCGAAGGAATCCTCCTCCACCACTCTGAGGTCTACCTGGATTCCCTCCTCAGTGATGACCGAGGATTTTGTCGGCCCGTGCATCAGAATCCTTGTAACGTGTGGGAGCTTCACGAACACATCCATGACCTTTTCGGGATGCTTTGACGTAGTGAGAATATCAATGTCTTTGACTGTTTCTTTCATCCTTCGGATGCTTCCTGCGACCTCTATCTTATCTACCGGAGCGGCATCACGGACGCGCCGCATGATATCATATGCCAGAGGGAGAACCCTTCCTAGGGGTCGCCGCTCCGTTCCCCGCTTCAGGAACTCGATACCCTTCAGGAGATTCTCCTCGGTTTTTTTCTGAATGCCCGGCAGGCCGGAAAGCTTCCCTTTTTTCAGGGCATTTTCCAGATCGTCAACGCTCCTTACCCCGAGCTGGTCAAAGAGCATCTTGGCTTTCTTCGGTCCCAGTCCGGGAATCTGGAGAAGTTGTAATACCCCTTCAGGAATCTCCTTTTTCAATTCCTCATGCTTGGCGATTTTCCCGGTCTCAATATATTCATGAATCTTTCCGAAAAGGTCCTTACCGATCCCGGGGATGGCTTCAAGCTCCGCCTCGGAGAGCGAGGCAACGTCCTTTGAGAGCCCGTCAATATTCTGAGCAGCCCGGCGGTATGCCCTGACCCGGAACACGTTCTCACCTTTGAGTTCGAGCAGTTCCGCAATTTCGTTAAATATCTTCGCGATCTGTTGGTTTTTCATGAAGCGCTCCGAAAACCTCGTTTCTCGCAAAACCCAGGGAAGGATGTGTAGTGGATCAAATTCAATTTTTAACCTTTGCGAGTTCAGCGTCTCTGCGAGGTAATAAGTTCCTATTGTATTGTAGCACGGAAACGCAGATGAGAGGGTCCCGTGAACGGAAAAGGCCGGGAGGTTGCCTCCCGGCCTTATGTTGTTCTCTGCTTCCTCTGCGGTATACAAAAACCGTTTATATCGGGTTCAGGATCTTGTCAATCACGGTCCTGGCGGCGACGAGGGGATCGATGAAGGCGCTATCCATGTCCTGTTCGAGGTCGCGCTTGTTCGAGAGAAACGTGATGCGGTCCTGCATCCGGTTCCGTAGGAACTGGAGATATTCCTGATTCCGCGTCGGCTTGTACTTCTTGTCATAGTCCGGGTTGAACAGATCGACGCCGTTGGCCGGAAGTTGGAGACCCGGGAATGATTTCCATTCACGCCACTCGATCTTGCCTCGCACCATCTGGGTCACAATGGCGAGAGACAGCTCCTTCGGGATGTCGATCTCCTCGCCAGGCAGGCCAAAGCCACCGGTATTCATGATATAGCACTCGGTGCCGAGCTTGAAGAGCTTGAGGAACTGGCGACAGTCCTCGAGGAGGGGGTGCACACGGAAAGGATTGGCAAAGGGCTCGATCACGAGCTTTGCCAACTCCTCCTTCGGAACATTTTCCACGCCCTTTGCCCGCTTGGTGGAGAGAGACGCGCCCATGGCCACGGCGAGACCGTTATCCGTTACCTTCGTTACCGGCGGCAGCGATTGGTCCTTCTGAAGCCAGATGAGCTGTTTCGGTCTTCCGCAGTAATCGTCGTGGTTGAACATGTCTCGGGACTTAAGACACCTGCCGTTGTCGTTTCTGATGTCCTGAGCCACGATCTCACGTTTGCCGGTCCCCAGGTTCGTGACCGCCAGGTTCTGGGCGGAATAAAAATACTTGATGATGGGGTCGCGGAAGTCCACGGCGTCGGTCTTGTCGAACAGGCTTGGCTCCAGAGCCACCGTAAGGTTCTCGTCCAGGACAATTAGAAACGCGTCGTCATGGATCACCGTGACCTTTTCGTTCTTCTTGAGCGTACCCGCGTGGTCATGGCTGTTCGTAATGGAGGACTTGCCCGAGCCGGAAAGGCCGAAGACGGCTACCGGCGGATGATTGCCGATGGTCTTAATGCCGCCGTGGCAGGCAACCATGTTGAGCCGCACGCCGATGGTCCAGGCCAAGGTGAGCGTCCCCTTCTTGCGCTCACCGAAGTAGCGGAGGCCGAGGATAGCGATGCAGTTCTCCTCCTCATCGATGATCACGAGCCCGTTCGGGAACTCGGGATCCGACCACTCGGGATCGGCTAGGACGAGGATGTCCGGCTCGTCGAGTTTTTTCGATTTCTTGTACGTCTCACTCCAGGGTTTCATCCAGGGCGTAAAGTTCACGCCCCAGTCGAGCATATTCTTCGCGTCCGTGACGGGGCTCAGCAGATGGGCCTTGACCATAAAGTCCCTGTGCAGTCCCACGATGGCCTCAAGCCACAAACATTCCCGCTTGTTCAGCTGGTAGGTTACTTCTCCAAGGATGCGGAGGTACTTGTCTCTGTCCTTGCCCATCTCTCGGACCAGACGCCGTGCGCGGGCTGTGCGACCCACGATGCCGCCGTCGTTCGAAATCAGCACCTTTGCATCCTGAGGCAGGCCGTACTGCGACGGCTTGTAAAACGGATGCGATGTGGCCATCACCTCAGGCTGTTTCAAGGCCAGCTTGTAGAGCTCGGTCATGGAAGTCTTTCTTACTGAGTTAGAATAAAAAGCACTCTCGATCATTGCCCTCCAGGGCGATCGGGGAAGCCTGTTCACTGATGCCATTGAAAATCCTCCTCATAAAAACTGATGCCTGCAGGCATTGCAGAGCGCATATTATGCACAAACCAGCAATAAAAGTAAAGGGGAATATAAGGTACCTTGGGGAGAAGAAAAAAGCCCCTCGCTGAAGCGAGGGGCTTGAAAAACGATGCCAGTGGCTCAGCCACCCGACCTCAGTGCTGGATGGTCGCCTCTTCCATGATAACGTCATATTTATATCCAGCCCCAAAATCCTTGTCCTTGTAGATAGTCCCCTTGACCGTCACTGCATCGCCCACGGCAGCCGTGTCCATGGTCGTCGTCACCACCAGGTCTTGCGTCCCCTTACCGGATTCTCCGGTGCCGTCCTGAATGTGTATCCAGTTCTTCCCCATGATCCCCTTCGAAACCTTCACAACCTTGCCCCTGACGACAGCCGTTTTCTTGTCAAGCGATGCCCTCTTCGCATAGATCTCGCCGACTGTATAGGCATCCGGGCCAGCAGCCTTTTCCTCGGCAAATTTTTCATTGGACACTACCACAGCCGCTTTGCTACCAGGCGCTTTCACTGCCGCGGTTTTATCACCGGTGCCTTTTTGAGAAACAGCAGGTCCGCCGGAAAAAATGATCCTCTCGAATGTCCGGTTGAGAGTATTGCTCGTGAAATTCTTCATTTCCATCCCGGGTTGAAACGCCATTTGCTGTCCCACCGAAACTTTCATCTCAGGCACCGCGATCCAAGTCTTCTTTCCGTTCTTTTCAAGTCGGACATAGGTATACCCGCCTGAGTTCATAGTTTCCACTACCTTGCCCGAGAGAGAAGGCCCCACTGTATCCGCCGTCCTCTCGATCGTGGGGACCTGCGGTCCCGGCGCGGCTTTCTCATTCTCAGAAGCTGCGTAAGCGCCGGAAACCGTGATGGACAAGAAGCCAGCAACCAGCAAAAAAATCAATCGTTTCATTACGTATCTCCATTCTTTGGGAAAAAATGTCGGACCGGCTAACCCGAACTTTCACGGCCCAGAAATGCACTTTACGTCTTTTGCCGGAAATAATCAAGCTGATTTTATTACGCTATCATTAAGGGTTTTTCCGAATATGGGTTAGAAACTACTCCAGGGGAGAAGAAATGTCAAAAATTAACGACTGCTTAACTTCAAAGACTAGTGCTATTGCATCGCTTGTTGATTAAAGTTTTTGATCAGCGTAATTTTCTAAAGGCTTGACGATGAAATGTGCACAATGAAGTATGCTCTGCATACTTCATTTGTTGGTCTCACTAATGCTATTTCATGCTGATCACTGGCTCAATTTGCTAATCCGCAGTTCGGCGGGAATTACCTCCCGCGTTTTAAGAAAAAGACCTTGCTAAACCAATCCCTGGCAAGAACTCGGCTATATCATTTTAATTTTTTGATCACTGCCTTCAGAATGTCGGCCCTCGTTAAAATCCCAATGAGCGTATTTTTGTCATCTACCACGGTCAACCTCCTGATCCTCTTCTCATCCATGATCCGTACCGCTTCAGCTATATTCGCATCGGGTTTTATGGTAAGTGCCGGTGAAGTCATGATGTCTCCTACATGGTCTCCGAGCCTGCGTGCTGGAAGCGGTTCCCCCAGCATATATTTTAACAGGTCCTTAAAGGTGTGCTCCCTCCCCACCCCCACCATTGATAGGATATCAGCTTGAGTAATAATCCCGACCAACTTATTTTCTTTATCCACCACCGGAAGCCCGCTTATGTTTTTTTCTGTTAAAATATTCGCGACCTGCATGATGCTCTCGTATTTCGTAATTGAGATAACATCCTTTGTCATCACTTCTTGAACAAGCATCTCGAACCCTATTCTTGAACTTAAATGTCCCCCGGCAGCGTCGTTATGTGTCGTATTCATAAAATTCTCTGTAGAAAAGAGTTGAGTTCGTCATATCTTTATTTTAATATAAAATAAATCAGTTACCGTACGTTCTCTGCAAAAAAGGAGTATACACATAATTAAAAAAATTAATTCTCATCTAAATCTTCTTTTCTCTCAAAATATAGATGATGCGGAGTAACAGTTGCTACTATGAGAGGCGCGACAATCCATTGATTTGACTCATTTGTGAACAGGTGTGTGTCGCGTCGCAGCTGACGAGCTAGCTGTTCACCTTCGATGGCTTGAAGAACATCGGCAGCTTCCGGTTTGCTTGGTCACGGCGCTAAACACGCGTTTATCGAGAGAATCGATGAACCACAAGATCTCCTAGCGCATCTCATCGCTGGAGTCGAACATGCCGACCTTCCATTCCTGCACAGTCGCGCCGAGCTGCGAAAGCCGGTCGGAGAACCTCGGGGACTATCAACAGAATGGGTCAGGGTTGGCCACGCCGGATGGACTCTGCACCGCTCATGAGGCTTAGGTTCTTTGCCGGGGTCTCGATGATGAGTTCTCGAGTGACAGGACCTTGCTCAGGACAAAATCCGCGATGGTCGGCGTATGCTCTAAGACTCCGAGATAGGTGTTCAGGTTCGCGGCGCCGAGGTCTAGGTCCGAGAGGAAGATGGTCTTCCCACCTCTCTCGATGGAAGTATCCAAGTCTATCGAGAGGATGCTCCAGCCTGCGCCGCCCTTACTACCACGACGGGGAATAATGATGTTCCCCGTTTTTCGATCGAAATACACACAACATACTGTAGCAGAATTTTGAAATAGAGTAAAGTACGGAACATACCCCTGGATACCTCTCCTGGGAGTTTTAGAGCTTGTACCCAATCTTTCTGAGCAATTCTTTCCGCTCTGCCCTGTCAGCGGGCGTCTCTAGGCCTTTTGGAGAAAAACCATCGATAACGCCGAGGATCCCATTGCCCTGCGCCGATGATGCCACAATAACCTCGAGTGGATTCGCCGTGGCACAGAAAATACGGCACACCTCTGGGCAGGTCTTGATCTGGTTGAGGATATTGATGGGAAAAGCTTTTTTGATGTAGATGCAGAACACATGGCCGGCACCTATGGCTTCAAGGGTCTTCACGCACGCCGCAACTAGTCCGTCATCGTTCCCTTCGGTGCGGATCAGGCAGGGGCCCGATGCCTCGGTAAAGGCGACGCCGAACTTCGCCTGGGGCACGGTGCCAGCAATGACCTCGTAGAGGTCTTCCGTAGTCTTGATGAAATGGGTCTGGCCGAGAATAATATTGCAGCCTTCCGGGATTTCCACCTTAACCTTGCTCGTCTCCATACAATCCTCCTTGCAGGATTTTCAGTCGCATTTTCTCTATGTTACTATACCAGATTTAACGATAATATCGACAGGGACGCGGAAATAACAAAAGGATAATAGGTGACGTGACTAGAGCGGGTTTCTCTGCAGCACTGGGGAATCAGTGCCGTTCTTGAGCAGATCCAGCATGCGCGCAATGGACTCTTCATGGAGATCGTGGATGAGCTCCCTGTCCACGCCTCGCCGTCTCTTCTTGTTCAACAAAGAGAGGAAGACCATGCTCTTGTATATTCTCTTGTTCGTTTTGAATGAAAAAATATAACTGTCCAGGGAGTTCTCGAGGAGAAGGTCGCTCCGCTTTCGGACTGTTTTGCTGATCGTCACGCATTGCAACCAGTAGATCTTGTCAATCAGGCTGTCAGCCTTCATCTCAATCCAGGTATGCCCCATGTTCCCTTTCTCGTCCGTCAGGGTCTCGTGGGCGACGGTATCAGCGGCAAGATGACTGAGATATCCGTAGGCAAAGGCCCTCTCGGGCCATGTATTGGCCTGGTCGAGAAGCTTCAATCCCACATCCCATGAGTGCGAGCTCTTGTCGTCGGGCAGGTATTTCTTTCCGAGAATCATGTCGGCCATGATATTGCCATACAGGAAGTCTTGCTTGTGCTTTTTCAGAAGAGCGAGGATGCCTGCAGGAATCAGAGGGGCACACGAGAGAAGTTCGTTGCCGAGATACATGTGGGTCATGGGACCCCATGCGAACGCAAAAGACGGGACGAGCATGAATCCGACTACGAGAAGAACAAAATACATGATAATGAGTCCACTCCCCCAGGGAGCTGCCCTGAGAAGAAGATAATAAATTTGCAACAACTTTTTAAATATAACTCTTATAAACTCAATCGTCAAGAAGAAAATATTCTATTTGGAGTGTCAAAACCGTATGCCAGACAAATACGTATATTATTGTCTAGGACAGATATGTAATCCCATTATCTGTTGTTTTTTCATCGTTTTCCCCATTCCAGGCTTTTCTTTGTAGAGATAGGTATCGACAGCCGTGGTGTCCGGGGTTTGCCTTCGGAAATGTGTAGCGCACCATAAGCGAGACGTTAACCAGCCCGAACGCTGCTTCACCCAACCTGTGCATAAAAAATCCCTTTGTCAAAGGTATATTGGCTGTCATTTCTTCATGGATATGCCCCCACCTGTATTTTATTGCTGGAGCAGATCGTTATCAATTTCATCATACTGGTTAAAAAATAATAATAAATAATATAAGAAAATTAATATAAAACCTATGCGTTATCCGGATGCACCCGTCCGGAAAGGGCAATGATAAATAAATCGTCTTATTGAGAAAATAAGAGGTTTTTATCATTGGCTCCGCGATCTTGAGCATCACGCTTAATAAAATGCGGTTGTATAAGGTCTGACCCTGTGGTATAATGCTCTGTATTTTTCAGTTTTTGTAACGCTTCAGTGCAGACTCATAAGAAGAGATCGGGCATAGTAACATCTTTAAGGCAGCGCAAAAATGAAGAGGGGGCAATTTGAGTTCAATGTCAGCTTTAAGGCCGCTCGTTATTAAAGGCAAAAAAATAAAAGTACCCATCATACAGGGCGGGATGGGCGTGGGGGTGTCACTGCACCCCCTGGCACGGGCAGTTGCGAGGGAGGGTGGTCTCGGAATCGTATCGAGCGCCTGCCTTGATCGGCTCGTGAGCAGGCGTACTGGGAAAAAGAAAAATGTTTACGAGGCTGCGTACGAGGAAGTTTCCCTCGCAAAAACGGAGGGGGGATTTGCGGGCATCAACATCATGATGGCTCTGGTCAGGGACTATAGCGATTCGGTGAAGGGCGCCCTTGATGCCGGAGCCGACGCTATCATTTCTGGCGCGGGCCTGCCGCTCAGCCTCCCGGCCATTCAGCCGCCTAAGGACACGGCCCTGATCCCGATCGTATCTTCAGCACGGGCGCTTGATATCATCTGCAAAAAATGGGAGAAGCTGGGATATCGCCCGGATGCCGTTGTGCTCGAGGGTCCGCTTGCGGGGGGCCACCTGGGTTTTAAGATCGATCAGGTGGACCTTGAATCCAACCGGCTGGAGAACCTTTTTCCGCCAGTCAAGGATATGGCTGGTAAATGCGGAGATTTCCCCGTCATTGTTGCCGGCGGCATCTACACACATGAAGATATCCTGCGATTTCTGGGCATGGGTGCCGACGGTGTGCAAATGGGAACGCGGTTCCTCGCCACCGAAGAAAGCAGCGCCACCGAGACATACAAGCAGGCCGTGGTTCATGCAAGGGAAGAGGACATTTTCGTTGCGCACCGGCCCGGATCACCGTGTGGACTGCCGTTCCGGGTAATAAAACAGTCCCCCATGTATGTTTCGGCGCTGCAACATAAGAGACCGCCCAAGTGCGACAAAGGATACGTGCTCATGAAGGATGCGGACGGCAACTTCACGGTCTGCCCCGCAAAGGAAAACAATAAGGATTATTTCTGTATCTGCAACGGACTGTTGAGCTCCGCCGGATATAATACCGACAAAGAAGAAGCGCTCTATACGGTCGGTACCAATGCCGCGAGAGTGGACAAGATACTCTCCGTTAAAAGGCTGATGAATGAATTAACCGGAGCAGGAGAATAACCATGGCAATGGAACCGAAAATGGACCTTGACCAGGATCTGCGTGAGCACCTCAACAAGTACATCGACCAAGTGACTATATGGAGTTCGGAATTCTCGTGCAAGCCGAGAGAGGCGGGGAAGCGCTGAAGATGACGCATCTTGATATGAGCCCGTTGTGCCGCAATATCCGTGTGCAGATGGACAGAAAGAAATCCGGCGAAAACCTCCACACGCTGTTCCGGGTGATTCAGGGGACTCGCAGAATCAGTGCAGAAACTCTTTTCCCGAAACTACCTTCAGATATCTCGCGAGTGCAACGACCTTTTCAAATCACGAATATAGCAGACGCTGGACACCGAAGTGCCGACGGTCCTCAAGAAAATCGATGACATACATACGAGTGACAAGGAGGCCGTCTGAGCCACTTGGGCGATTGGACAAAACAGCACGCCTGTTTTTTATGGCGGGGTCGTCGTCGACAGCCTGACGGCGTAAATCTCCTAAATTATCCGTGAGATAAAAAAGATGACGCACGCACCACGGCTGCAGTAACTTCGAAGTATTTCAGCAGCGAGCCAGCACCGCGAAAAACTACAGTTCCTTAAGCAGGACCTCCAGCACGTCCTTACGGTGAGAGGTCTTTTTTTGTTGAACGGGATGCCCTATGGCGATCACTGCCATGATTTCCATCTCCTCCGGTAGATCGAGGAGCATGCGTACGGCGCTTGCGCTCTTTAGGATTTCGCCGAGCCAGACGGCCCCTAATCCCAGCCCCATGGGTCGCAAGGAGCATGTTCTGCATGCAGGCGCCCATGGCCTGATGGTCCTTGACCTCGTTATACATCGTGTTCTTGTCGATAAAGACGGCAATGCACGCGGAGGCCCTCTCGATGATGAAACTATATTTCGTCAGTTTCGCCAGTTCTTTGCGGACCGCGCTGCCCTTAATGATCACAAAGCGCCAAGGTTGATTGTTCAGTACCGACGGGGCCCAGGTCCCGGCCCTGATGATCTCCATAAGCTGTTCCCGTTCGACTGGCTGGTCCGTGTACTGCCGGATGCCCCTGCGCGTATAAATTCCTTCAAGCAGGTCCATGATCAGATTATTTTCCCTCCTCTTTATCCTCTGTTCCTCAGTCTACCCGCCGACCAGCGGATCATCAATTCTATTTTAAGCCGCCAGTGTCAGCAGCGGTACCGGTCAAACCCGTGCTCAGCTCGAACAGAGGCCTCTGCAGCAGGACCTTGGCAGATGCGCTTCGGTGGAGACAATCATCGCCGCTACAGAATCTGCCGTCGTCGGCAAACGAAAACTTCTGGCCGGGGTTATCTTCTTTCGTAAGTTTCCTGATCAGCGCGATCCCTCTCCCTTTCGGGTCGCGGACGGGGATTCCCTCATTCACGAGTTTCACCGGCACTAATTCTCCATCGATGAAGCTGCCTGTCGTCGTATCCATGCGTGCCTTCAGGATAACGCTCAACCCGTTCGGGCCATCGAGGTTAAACCGCTCATAAGTCAGAAAATTTCCAAGGCTGTAAATGATAAGTTTGTCTTTGTATACCTCAAGGGCCCGCAGCACGTGCGGGCCGTGTCCTATGACCAAGTCTGCACCGGCATCGATGACCGCCCTGGCAAAAGCTACCACATTGCCCCGTTCCTCCCCGAGGAACACTTCATCCTCACCTGTCACATGGTCAGCCGACGCTCCCTCGGCGCCTCCGTGAAATGAGACGATTACGAGGTCGTTCGCGGCCTTCAGTTCACGGACGAGCTTCTGAGCGGCATCAGTATCCAGTATGGAAAAAGAATAAGGAGAATCTAAAAAGGAGAATCCTGCTACGGCAATTCGCTTTCCTTTGATCTCAAAATGGGCGATCGCCTTTCCGCCAACGGACTGGATGCCCGCTCCGTCAAGCGCACGGCGCGTGCTCTCTATTCCCTCCTGCCCGAAGTCCGATGCGTGATTGTTTGCGATATTCAGTATAGTGAATCCTGCCTCCTTCAGATATGCTACGTACCGTGTCGGGGTCTTAAAGGCGTAGCAGGTCTTACCCGGCTTCTTGCACTTCGTAGTGGTACCCTCGTCCACGAGCGGCCCCTCGAGGTTGCCGAACACGATGTCGCTCCCTTGGAAAACGTCCTTAACACTTTCGAATATCCCCGCCCCATCATTCGGCGGGAGCAGGTTCTCAGGGTATGTGGTGCCCATCATAATGTCGCCGACGGCAGCAATAGTAAGGCAATTGTCAGGCAACGCCTGGGAGAATCCGATCACAGGTTGACTGCAGGAGAACAAAAAGAAAATAGCAATATAAATCTTTTTTGGTGTCAAATGAATCACCTCCGTGAGAGTACGGCGTCCTGATCTCAACACGTCTCCCGCAGCGCCGTGCTGTAATCATTAAAATGCATTATTAGAAGCGCATGAGGAGCGAACAAGATGCGCTCATAAACTATCACAATTATGCAGCATACATCAAGATGAAATCGGGACCAAGGATGGGGAACTGGTGAAAGACGAGGTATTATACTATATACAGTAAAATCAGGGCACATTTCTTTGGAGAGAAAATCAGACGTTGAACCTGAACAGCATGATGTCGCCGTCCTTGACCACGTAGTCCTTGCCTTCCGAACGGAGCAAACCTGCCTCTTTCACCGCCTGCGGGGTCTTGAGCCGCATAAGGTCGTCGTAATGAAACACTTCGGCACGGATAAAACCCTTCTCAAAATCCGTATGGATCTTCCCAGCGGCCTGCGGCGCCTTGGTGCCCTTGGTGATGGTCCAGGCGCGAACCTCCTTCTCACCCGCGGTGAAGTAGGTGATGAGGCCGAGCAGGTCATAACCCGCGCGGATCATGCGGTCGAGACCTGACTCCTTCAGCCCCATTTCCGCGAGGTACTCCTTGCGCTCATCTATTGGAAGCTGGGCGATCTCTCCCTCAACCTGGCCAGAGATAACCACCACCTTTGCCCCTTCTTCAGCTGCAATTTTCCGGACTGCGTCCACGTGCGGGTTGGGCTTGTCGACCGTATCCTCGGCAACATTCGCTGCATACAAGACCGGTTTTGCAGAAAGGAGATTATAGCTTTTGAGCCACGCAACCTCTTCTTCTGAATGCGTCGCGCGGCGGACGGGCTCTCCCTTGCTGAGCATGTTTTTGAGCCGCTTCATGAATTCAACTTCCTCCAAGGCTTTCTTGTCCCCAGCCTTTGCCTGCTTCTCGGCTTTAAACAGACGCTTTTCGATTGCATCAAGGTCTGCAAGCATGAGCTCGGTCTCGATCACCTCGATGTCCGTCCTGGGATCGACCTTGCCCCCCACGTGCACTACGTTCGGATCTTCGAAACAGCGCACCACGTGGACGATGGCGTCCACCTCACGGATATTGGCAAGAAACTTGTTGCCGAGCCCTTCTCCCTGTGCCGCGCCCTTGACGAGCCCTGCGATGTCGACGAACTCCATGGTCGTAGGTGTGGTCTTCTTCGGATGGTAGATCTCGACAAGCTTGTCGAGCCTATCGTCGGGCATGTCCACGATCCCTATGTTCGGGTCAATGGTAGTGAATGGATAATTCGATGCCTGGGCACCCGCTGAGGTCAGCGCATTGAAGATAGTGGACTTTCCTACATTCGGCAAGCCGACGATACCGCAGTTAAAACCCATGAATAACTCCCTTTATTTTTCCCCACGGATGGACACGGATAGGCACGGATTGGAAAGCGCCACTCATTGCATTAAACGTGAAAGATGATCATAGGAATTTGAAATTGATTTGAACTTGTTAACTATATTTTTTCTTTGCGAATCAATGAAGAATCTGATTCTTCCGTGACAGTTATTGAAACAGAATTTACCTGATTCAAGTCCACATCTAATCCGCCCGTCCAGACTCTGTTCTTAACCTTCTCCATGCCTCAGAGTCTTTGTGGTAGCTTATTTCAGAATTTTTTGAAAATAAAAAACCCGGATCTGTGGGCATGCTGCCTAAAGGTCCGGGGTTACTGTGCGGTTACCGCTGGTTGAACTGATTCATAGCCTTGGTCACGCCCTGGGACACGATGGTCAGCACTGCGTCAGCAGCCCTGCCAGCCGCCTCGGCCGCGGCCTGCTTTTCATCCTGCAGGAACTGGCTCAGCACATAATCCGCAGCATCCATACCCGGCTCAGGCCTGCCGATCCCGATACGCACCCTGATGAAATCTGACGTCCCGATGAACTCGATGATGGATCGAAGCCCGTTGTGGCCTCCATGGCCCCCACCGGTCTTTATTCTGACCGAACCGAGGGGCAGGTCAAGCTCGTCATGGATTACGATGAGATTGCCGGGGGATCCATAGGCATCCTCCATGACCGCGGCGACGGCCCTTCCGCTCTCGTTCATGTAGGTCTGAGGTTTAGCCAGCACGATTTGTCCGGCCTCGATACGTCCCCTGCCGATGAGAGAGTGGCGTTTTCCCTGAGATATATCGATACCAATACGGCGAGCGAGTTCGTCCACCGCCAGGAATCCCGCGTTGTGGCGCGTTCGTTCGTACTTTCTCCCGGGATTGCCGAGTCCTACGACGACGATTTTCATCGGGGATTCAGGATGAGGTCCCACTCCACTGCGGGAGACAAAACGACATCGCAACACTACTTTTTGGGTGCAGCTTCTTTCTTGGGAGCGGCCTCTTTCGGTGCTGCTTCCTTGACCTTGGCCTCGGGGGCTGGTGCAGCCGCTACAGCTTCGCCCTCTTTCTTTGGCTTCTTAACGAGCTCGGGCTCGCCCGCCTCCGCCGTAGCCGGGGCCGCTGACAGCATGGCCTCAAGCTTGGCATCGGAAATCGGAGGTTGGATGGTCACAACCGTCGCGTCACCATCGGTCAGGATTCTGATCCCCTCTGCAACCGTGATGTTTCTCACGTGAAGTGACTCGTTGACCTTGAGCGCCTCAATATTGACCTCGATGTGGTCCGGAATCTGGTGTGGAAGGCACTCCACCTCAACCTCACGGATCCCGTACTGAAGTATGCCGCCTTCCTTAACACCGATGGAGGCGCCGCTCAGATGCACTGCGACCGCGATCTTCACCTTCTCGTTCATGGCGACCTCCATGAGGTCGACATGCATGAGCGCACCGGAGATCGGATCGAGCTGATATTCCTTGATCAATGCTATCCGCTCAGCCGCCCCTTTCGTGCCCTCAAGCGTAAGGTTGATGAGCGCATGCTCGCCGCCCTCGGCGTTAAGTATCCTCGTCACTTCCTTATTACCCATCGCAATGGGCATAGATTTGCCATGGCTGTAAAGAACCGCTGGTACCATCTGGTTCCGCCTGAGGCCTCGGGCGATTCCCTTGCCTGCCTTCTCTCTGACCTGTGCTGTTAATGTGATATTTTCCATTTCTCCTCCAATACGAAATCAAATATGTCTCAACTATATTCTAGACACCGATCTTCGCAAGTGTGCGCAGATACGATCTCTTCCATGGTCTTTTTTTCCGCTCTTTCAGCGTCGCTTAGTAGCGCGTCCTTTTGGTCATCTGCGTCCTTACACGCCGCATTATTCTTACACGAACAACGAACTGAGTGAAGTCTCCTCGTGGATCCTCGTTATAGCATCCGCGAGCAGCGGCGCCACCGAAAGGACGATCAATTTCCTACACTCCTGCTGTTTGCTGTCGAGCGCAATGGTATTCGTAGCAATAACCTCGTCGATCGCCGATTCATTGATCCGGGCAATAGCTGGTCCCGAGAGCACGGCGTGCGTACAAGCGGCGTAGATCTTGCTCGCGCCATTCGTCTTGAGTGCAGATGCGCCCTCAGTCAGCGTACCAGCGGTATCCACCATGTCGTCGAGCATCAGGCAGTCGCGCCCCTTCACGTCACCGATGATGTTCATCACCTGGGCGACGTTCGGTTTGTCCCGCCGCTTGTCGATGATCGCCAGCGCGGCATTGAGCCTCTTGGCGAATGCCCTTGCCCGTTCCACGCCGCCGGCGTCCGGCGACACCACAGTCAGTTTCGAGAACTTCTTCGACCGAAGATACTCAAGGAGCACCGGCGCTGCAAAAAGGTTGTCCACAGGGATGTTGAAGAAACCCTGAATCTGGCCCGCGTGCAGGTCAACCGTGAGCACCCGGTTCGCCCCCGCGGCAGTGATCAAGTCAGCCACGAGCTTGGACGTGATGGGCACGCGCGGCTGGACCTTGCGGTCCTGCCTGCTGTACCCATAGTAAGGAAGTACAGCCGTGATCCTCGCGGCGGAGGCCCGCTTGAGCGCATCGATCATGATGAGCAGTTCCATAAGGTGCCGGTTCACCGGGCTCGACGTGGGCTGCACCACGAAGACATCCATACCGCGCACATTGTCGACGATCTGAACGTTGATCTCACCGTCGCTGAACCGGCCCACGAGCGCGTTTCCAGGATGAATGTTCATCTTCTGGCATATTTCCTTTGCCAGT
>DATJAO010000008.1:0-68691 GCA_035516175.1 Nitrospirota bacterium | reverse complement strand
AGGCACTGAATGCTGGAAATCTATCCCAGTATGCTGGGACGTATCAAGTACTTCAGCTCCAAGGCAGTCAGGATCTGTTGATAGTTCCTACACCCCTGCCTGCGGCAGTATATCTGTTTGGTTCTGGATTGCTGGGACTGGCGGGGTTTAGGAAAAGAATGAAGCAGGCGTGATGGCCATTAAAGCAATGAGTCCATGCCCATTTCTTTAAAAAAATAGTTAGCCGGTGTTGCAGGGTCCTTTGCTGACCGGCAGAAGATTTTTCGCGCACCAGAAAGCCAGAAACGAGATAGAGGCGCACTCTCGGTTCGGGCCTTTTATCAGATTCAGGGTACTTGGCTGTCCTCCTGAAGGGAACAGGAAGCCCGGATCACAAACCTGCCGCACAATGTTGAGCGTTCTTTGGGCTGAACCGGCGGGTTCAATAATCCAAAAAGGAAAGGAGGGAGAAAAACAACAGAAGGCTTTCACGCATTGATGCAGCAACAGGTGGGATGCCGGCGCGAGCCCGCATCCGGCCTTCAGTATAAAGCCAAAATCCGGGTAACCGGGTGACGGAAAGCCAACGGGTCCACCAGAGATGGATGGCCGGGTTGCCTGAGGGGAAGGTGCCCAGCGGACCAGACAGAAGCGCATAGAGCCCCGCTTATGAAGCGAACAGGGCGATGAATAACATGAAGAGTCGTGCGCAACGAAATAGGCCGATGGGCAGCGTTAACAATTCACCCAATTTCAAAACTCAGGAGAAGATGACAATGAAAAAAATAATGATGCTTTTAATCGTAGCCGTACTCATGCTCGGCATGAGCGGCAATGCTATGGCCTTCTTCGGCGAAGGCGACCTGATCCGCGTCGTGTATTCCACGATCAACGGCACGGGCAATGAATTTGCTACCGACCTCGGCAGCTTATCGACGCTTCTCAGCTCGCCTGGTAACATCACCACCGGCGCTTTTAGCGTATTGCCAGGCCAGACGGATTTCAGCAACACGAGAGTAGCATACTTCGTTTATGACTTCTCGGGAACTAATGGCCATATGTGGTCAAGCGGTCCGCAAAATCCTCTCGGCGTTACTGCTGGCTCGTTTGCAAATGCGCAGGGTGGCATGTACACTGCCGCGTCGCTTTGGGCGACGAGCGGTACTAACACCTTTTCGAATACACAGGCCAATCCGTCGTCCTACTGGATTAACGTGAATGAGAGCGGTTCAGCCCTCGGTACGTTTGATAATTATCTTAAATCTTCTGCTGAGGCGAATCTTACTGCACTGAATACGCCGGGCGGGTTTGTTGATCAGTATCTGTATTATTATGGCGCCGACCCGCTAAACAGTCCCACTATCACGCAAGTCGCCATGATTCAGACCAATGCTAACGGCACGACGACGCTTTCGACGGTTCCGATTCCCGCGGCTGCATACCTCTTCGGCTCCGGCCTGCTCGGTATGTTCGGCCTGCGCAGGAAGATGGCTGCTTAAGACATTCTCTGTCAATAGTTGATTTTAACATTTTCGCGAAGTATTCAGTTCAATTTCTTAAGGAGAAAAATAATGAAGATCAAAACGTTTGTTACATCATTCATCGCGGGCGCTGGCATCCTCGCAATGGTTGGAACGGCTTCCGCAAACTGCTGGAATACCGGCACAAATGCACCAACAGTTCCTACAGGGGATCTGAATGTTTATGGGGCATCCGCCCAGTTCGCATTCTGGTCTTCTGAAGCCCACAATTATCTGGCTGCAGCTGGTTGCACATGGAAAAATGGGGGTTCCTGGGCTGACTCTGAGGCGTGGGACAACAAAAGCAATCCCTCTCATTATGTTGTCCAGGCTGATTGCAGTGGCGTAGGCGGCCCCGCAACGGTAAATTTCCGCGTATCCTCCAAGGCATCCTATGACGGACCGTCTGCAGTCGATAATCAGCAGACTCCGTACACCGACAACTCCTGCGGACTGGGTGCAGCATTGAATCAGAGGCCTATGCTCAACGTTGGGCCTGGCACGAGATGTGCCTTTACGGCGGGCGGAAACCTGACTTGCGGTGCTCCGTCAGCTACCACTGGCGATTGCACAACCGTCAACTGGGGTGCTTCTGATGTTGCAGTCGGAGACTTTCAGCAGGTTTCCGGCCCCGTCTCCGGCCGCAACTTCATACTTAATCCTCTGGCCATTACGAGTCCGGATGTGCATGATTTCTGTAATCCAGTCGCAATCAACTTTGGGTTCTTTGTAAACAAGGCAACCGTCACCAAGCAGTCCGATGGAACTCCTCTGGATAATATTTCCACCATGGAAGCAAGGTTGATCTTTTCCGGGGCCCTGACCGACTGGAGTCAGTTGGCCTCTACACCGACGAACACGCAGGCCATTGTCGCCTGCGCGCGGAATGCAGGCTCCGGGACGCATGCAACGCTCGACTTCATGATCGAGAGACCGGGGCAGCTCTTCAGGGTTGGAGTTGGCAACAAAAAGTTCAACGAATCGACTGGCAATGAAATAACCTGCATCCAGAGCAATAACGGTGCCATCGGTTATACAGACTCTGACCGTTTAATAAGCTTCCCCAACGCCGCATTATCAGGGCCACTCTCGATTGATGGTGTTGCGCCGAGCAAAGCAGCTGTGATAAACATGACGTATTTGTTCACAGACGGTTCGCAGCATGCATATGTTAAAGACGCAAATGCAGCAACGAACTTCTTTAAGGATGTCTGCCTGTGGGCTGGAGCGCCTGCCGCAGTCAGCCGTGTAAACGCTCTCTTTGCCCCGACTTGCCAGATGCCTTTCGTGGCTATCAACTCCCTCGCTAACTGGAGCGTGAACACGATGGGCACCGGCGGCTGCACCTGCACTGGCATCTAATACGCGACACACTTACGTAATGTTTTAACTCTAGCGGGCCCCCCCGAAAGGGGCCCCGTTCTTTTTTTTACAATTGGCGGGCGCATTGTGTTCTTCATTCGAATTTCTGCCGCAGCTCGCGAACTCATCATTTTTTTCAGGTACCTCGATGGATGTCATCATACTGTAACAGAACTGGAGTAGATTCCAAGCTTATACGCTTGTAGATGTCGTCTCATGATTAATGATGAAGGTAAAAAAATAAAGAGGTTTACTCAATAACTACGGCTGCAGGGAGGACTTACAATGGGTTCAAGAAAGATTCGATTTATTGCTATTGCAGCATGCGTGGTTTCATTAGCTCTGGGGATATACCGTGTACCGCAGGCAACATCGGCCGAAGCAGCAGCTCCCAGCAAGGAAAGCGTCAGAGAAGTCCTGAAGGAGTTTGCGCCGGATGTGATGATCCTTTCCGTGGAAAAGACACCGATCGAAGGGCTTTGGGAGGTAGCTGTTTCCATGAACGGCGGAAACAAGTCTGTCATGTATCTGGATTCGGCGAAAAAATATCTTGTTCAGGGTGCGATAGTCAATCTTGCCACAAAGGTGAATCTAACCCAGGAAAAGTTTGACGAAATCAACAAGGTGGACATATCTAAAGTTCCACTTCAGGGTTCGATCATAGTTGGTGACCCGAAGGCAAAAAACAGGATCTTTGTGTTCACCGATCCAGATTGCCCGTACTGCATCAAGTTCCACGATGAGATCAAGAAAGTGATCGAGAAGCGGAAGGACATCGTATTTTACGTCAAGCTCTTCCCCCTTTCGTCCATTCACCCCAAAGCACGCGAAAAATCAATGGCCATAATTTGCGAAAAGGACAATGACAAGGCCGTCAAGATGCTCGAGGATGCCTATGCAAAAAAGGACATCCCAAAGGCAGCCTGCACTTCCCCAGCAGTGGATGAGACCGTAAAGCTCGGGCAATCGCTGGGAGTGCAAGGGACGCCGACCATCATTTTCGCTGACGGAAAAATCAGGCATGGTATGTCCGCAGAAGAGGTAATGACGCTGGTCGACGCCGGAAACAGATAAGAATTCTTTTCTGATAGGGGCCCGGGATGGCCCCGATTCTTTTTGCATATCCAGATGGATGATGCAGTTAGAACCAGGGCGTAACGATGACGAAAGTTGAAAGCTGCCAGGCGCAGGTTGTATTAGACGAAATGAATACCGTTAAAATCCTTTTATCGGTATGTGCCCGGCCTGGGGACTGCAACTTAGGTGTTTAAATAAGAAAAAAGACTCGTTTTCATCAAATCTTCTTCTAATTGTAATACGGCCGTAACAATAAATTGATAAATTAAAAAACCTAAACAAAGGGTACTTTGCTGAATTGATGCATTGCGCATCAACGACCGGGAAGCCCGCAATTCTTAAGTCCTCTTTTGAGCTTCCCAAGATGATAACCTGCTACCAAATACTGATAATTCAAAACAAAAAAGCAGTTAGGACGCAGAACAAATGGATAAACACAGATACAGCATTAAGAAAGATTTCGTTGAATTATTAAAAGATTCAATAGCAAGATGAATCCTCTTTTATTTCAAATACTTTAGATTTATACGCATATACCTATAGCTCATCACCGTCCAAATTCCGATTTAAGGATAATTCAACTGTTGTTCCCAACCTCGAGGTGCCCATGGAAAAGCTGAAAAGACTGAGCGAAACGATCAAAATGCTTATGGAAGGGAAGTTCAACGGCTACATCAAGATCAATTTCAGCCAGGGAAGTCTCGGCCGGATCGAAAAATCGGAGGAGTTCGAGCTCACGCACGTCGTTGTTGCGGATAAGGCCTTGATCCAAGTCTGCAGGGAAAAGGATATTCAGCAGGAGTTACCGGATAAGAATGATATGCCGATAATGCTCCAGTGGCTGCTTCCTATCTTCGTTAGTGTCTGGACTATTGCGGGATGCGCCGCCACGGGAACGCATCAGATGCTGCAGGCAGATCACGCTCCCGCGGCAGCCACGGAAAGACTGATACAGCCCGGAGATACGGCGTCCATTCGTTATTTGTGCCGGCTCCCGTCTGGTGATGTTGCGGCCGCAACTGATCATGTCGCGGATAACCTGCCTAAATCGAATATTTATGTGCAGCGGTTGGAGTCTGGTCCCCTGTCACTCTCCGCAATAAGCCCTGCGGAGGCGAAGCGGCCGGAGCTGACGCCTTTCAGCGAGCGTTCCTTCGAAGACGAAATCCAGAATCAACTCGGGCAGGCGATTGTCGGCATGAAGGAGGGCGAGAGGCGCACGGCAGAGATCAAGTCCGAGGATGCCGTGCCATCTGTTCCCGAGAAATATCTCGCGCGTCTGAATCGGGTCCGCACGCAACCCAAAGTGGTCGTAATGCAAAAGCACACCTACGAGTACCTGACGAACCAAACTCCTGAGATCGGACAGGCATATACTTACGATACCGATTTTCCTGGCAAAGTGGAGTCGATTTCGGACAAGGACGTAACGATCAAGATTTTCGTCACACCGGGGACCAAAGAGACCCTTTTCGGTCCGGGCCGCATCAGGGAAGAGGGCGATAATTACATACTGGACATCGATGCGCGCAAAGGCGCGCTCGTCCGCGCGACAGGCATGGTCGGGCGGATTTCCTACGTTGACGATAAGAGCTTCACAGTGGACTTTGGAAACGCTTTTGGAGGCGAAACGCTGCTCTGCGATGTGACCGTGGAAAAAATTGCAGATGCTAATCTCCGGACGAGCGAGACTACCACTAGGTGAAAACGATTGGTCGGCTTCTCATTCGAGTAATGGTCATGGTCATGGTATGCACGGCTATCCTGTCCCGACCGGGTATCGCCGAAGAAACCGGCGAAGCAGGCTTCGCGATCAAGGCTTTCGAGGTGACCGGCAACACTCTGTTCACCGATGACCAGATTCGCACCGCGGTCATCCTGTACACCGGTTCCAACAGGACCGCGGCGGATGTGGAAAAGGCGCGCGATTCGCTGGAAAAGAAATACCACGATGCCGGGTATCCGGCCGTGATGGTGAACATCCCGGAACAGACCCTGCAAGACGGCATCGTCAAACTGCAGGTGATCGAGAGCCGGATCGGCAGGGTGAAGGTCACTGGCAACCGGTATTTTACCAGGGAAAAGATGTTGAAGGACCTGCCGTCCTTCACGCCTGGTGCCATCCTCTACCTGCCTCAGGTCCAACAGGAGCTTTCGCAGCTGAACAGAAGCCAGGATTTAAAGGTGGAACCAGTGATGTCGCCAGGCAAGGAAGTGGGGACTATCGATGTTGAACTCAGGGTGGAGGATCATCTTCCCCTGCACGGGTTTCTGGAACTGAACAACCGGGCGAGCCCTGACACGGAGCCGTTGCGGCTCAATGCGGCAATCCACTATGACAATCTCTGGCAGCGTGAGCATTCCCTTTCCTTTCAGTACCAGATATCGCCGCAGAATGCGGATCAGGTGCAGGCGTTGAGCGCCTCCTATACGTTGCCTGCGCCGTGGCAAAAGGACGACCAGTGGGCGTTTTACGGCATATGGTCGAATAGCAATACCGCATTCGGCGAAGGCTTCCAAATAGTGGGAAAAGGGGATATCTTCGGCACGCGCTATGTTGTGATGCTGCCCGAGTACCAATTGTATTCTCATACGCTTACTCTGGGTCTCGATTACAAAAGCATACACCAGACAACACCGACTACAACAGAAATTGCACAGACGACAACGGAAGATATCCCGGTTCAATATACACCGTTTTCGTTTTCCTACAGCTCTTCTTTACCGGATAAATGGGGTGGGATGAGCCAGTTTGGCGCAGGATTGAACATGAACTTCCGGTCATCCAGCAATCAAGAAATGAAGTTCGAGACCAGCCGCTACAAGGCATCTGCGAACTACCTCGTCTTCACAGCAAGCGCGCTGCGCATGCAGAAACTGACTTGGGGCATGAACCTATCTTTGAAAGTGGACGGCCAGGTAGCCGATCAGCCGCTTATCAACAGCGAGCAGTACACTGCGGGCGGGATGGAAAGCGTACGGGGGTATAAGGAAAGCGAGGTACTAGGCGATAATGCGCTGCATGGGATGTTTGAACTTTCCTTTCCTGACCCTCTTGGACGGACCGCGATGGGAAAGAAGGTTCAAATAAGCCCTTTTATCTTCTATGACTTCGCGTCGCTGACGATCAAAGAGGCGTTGCCCGGCCAGGATAATAGCATTAGATTGTCGGGGTCAGGCGCCGGAATACGAGGTTCGATAGCGAAGAATCTGGAGTATGAACTGGACTGGTCCGTGGCGCTGCGCGCCACGGACCAGACCGAAAAGCATGACCAGAGGTCCTATTTCAAAGTAAGAGCCCTGTTCTGAGCGGGGATGTTCTTTGCTGACCCAGTTAGCGATTCCCGGGGCTGATATCGTCCTCTTGACATCATAAGATATTTGTTGATATCCCTCAAAAAAGAGTGACATTGTCCTGTTAATGGTATCCACAATTAAGAGAAGGAAAGGCATCGTCTGGTGTACGGGAGGCAACCATGAAGACCGACATTGTTCAGACCCTGCTTCGCCTGTTGTGCTGCGCGCTCATTCTGTTCCCCCAATCAGCACTTGCCGGGTCCGTCGTTTCTATCCCCGGATTTGGGGGATCGGTTGCCGTGCGACCGCCGGTCATGGCTGCACCTGCGGCGACTGTTCCCGGGGCACCGAGCAATGCACCACTGGCCATCCCCGGCTTTTACAACAAGGCTTTGGTTCCCGCTGTACCGGCCAATGAAGTCCCGGTCGTGTTACCGGGCAACAACACGGGACTCGATACCAGCAAGGGAAATCAAGGCATCGAGACCAGCGGCAATGCCGATAGCGGCCAGGTCACGGTGTATCAGAACCAGCAGAACGCGATCATAAACTGGCAAACATTCAATATCGGCAGCAACTCGTCGGTCTATTTCAATCAGCAGGGAAATGCAAGCTGGGCGGCTCTCAACCGCATCTGGGACGCCAATCCCAGCCAGATCTACGGAAAACTGTCGGCGGACGGCAAGATCTACCTCATCAACCAGAACGGGATCCTGTTCGGGCCCGGTTCGACGGTGAACGTGAACAGCCTGATAGCCTCTGCGCTCAACATTCATGATAGCGACTTTCTGAACAATATCCTCCACTTCATACTGGAAAACTACCAGAACCTGAGCAGCCCGGACACGTTAGCCGCGCTCTCGAATTTCGGGGAGATCAACGCTGCAAACGGCGGATACGTTTTTCTCATGGCTCCCCGCGTTGAAAACTTCGGCACCATTAATGCGCCCGCAGGGCAGATCGGTCTTGCAGCAGGCACGGACGTGACATTGATGTCGCCCGGTTCAAACGATCTTTCGAGATCGGGCTATTATGTCTTGATCAACGATGACTTCATTAACGCGCCCAAGAGCACTGATGCGACGTTCGGCAAGGCCGTGAACCAGGAAGGTGGGATATTGCACGCCGACGGCGGCTTGGTCGGCATGTACGGCAACAACGTCGAACAATGGGGCGTCATCCGCTCCGTGACTGCCTTTCAAAACAATAAAGGCCAGGTGGAACTGAGGGCCGCGAACAAAATCACCACAGGCGCGGACAGCAGTGTCGAACTGCCCGTCGACGACTCGCTGGACCCGCAGACAGGCCAGCCCCGCACGGTGAGCGATACCTTTGATATCCAGCCGAATGTGTTTATAGGAGGTTTGATCAGCAACACTGCCGCATTGCAAATCGATCTCGGGGGGAAGATTATTGCGCCGGCAGGGAATGTTACGCTAATGGCCGCCAACCAGGTCACCATGGAATCGACCAGCGGCATCGATGTGAGCGGCGTCAAGGCGGACCTCCCGGTGGCGGTCCTCTCGAATTTTGCACTAAACAGCGTCGAACTCAGGGACGCATACGATCAGAAGGGCGGAGTACTGCAGGGGGCGAAAATTACGACCACACTCGCTTCAGGGTCCGCCATAGGGGATATCTCACAAACCCTGCTGACACAAGACAAGACGGCGCAGGAGCGGCTCATTGGCGGGGATATAAGAAAGTACTTGGTGCATGATCCAACGGGCCAAGTGCCAGACTATTGGGTCTATCAGCCCCAAACCGGAAACATCAGCATAACCGCGGCCAACGGCGGTATCGACATCAAGCAAGGGGCCTCGCTCGATTTTTCAGGCGGCGCCATCCAATATCAGGCCGGCCTGGTAAACACAACGAAATTGCTGTCAGGCACGAAAATCTATGACATCAGCAATGCTCCTGAGGATATCCAATACAACGCGATCCTGGGTAACTACGAAAAGATCTACAATCGCTTCGGCATCCAGGAGTCCTACACAGGTCTTTACTATGGCGGGGCGTCGCCGGTTATGACGTATGTTAACGGCTATACCACAGGCGGCGACGCAGGCTCGCTTTCTCTCAAAGCGCCCATGATCGTTCTGAACGGGCAGCTGAACGGCAGTGTGACACGCGGCACGTACCAAAATGCCTTGACCATGCAAAGTAATTATTCTACGGCCAATGATTATAATGAAGCCCTGATGCTTTCCAAAACGCGTGGCCTCGAAATGCCGCAAGCAGGATCGCTATCGATAATGGGGACATCGAATATCGCGGTAGTTTCTGAAACAGATACTCAAACGGACCATGCGACGGGAATTCCGTTGCCAGCCGGGCAAACCACGCTGGTATCAGCCAAGATCCTGAACGATGCGCACCTGGGCGCGGTGAATCTCACCGCAGACCTGACCATTTCGACGGCTGTTGATGCAGCCCTTACGCTTCAGCCGGGCGGGTCGTTCACAGCAAGTACCCGATTAATCGATCACGAAGGCGATATCACTGTACCGGGAGGAACCATTACCTTGTTCGCCGTTCAGAATTCCACGGGTGAGCGTGATAGCTCCGGCAATCTCAATCCTAACCCTGTATCACTCCCCAACGGTCTTAGCGAGAGGATTATCCTCGGGAAAAAAAGCGTTCTTGACACATCAGGGGAGCGGATCGATAACAGCCAGACCGGTACAAATGGAAATGACGTTCTTGGTTCCGGCCGCGTGAACGGCGGGACTATCGTGATCAAGGATAATACGGATCAGGGGGCCGGCGTCTTCATCCAAACGGGCGCAATTGTGGATGTGAGCGGCGGTTACACCATCAACCAAAAGGGCAATATCACCGGAGGGAATGCAGGGTCGTTGAGCATTCAAGGCGCGAATATCCAGCTGGATGGAGATATCAGAGGCTATGCGCTCGCCGATCCGAACGGAAATCTCAGTGGTGGCCAAATACAGCTGGCAGCGCCGAACATTACCGTGGCTCCTGCATCCTCGATTCCCGGGAACTACACCTGGAACGACTTTGATCCGCTGTCCGCCGATCCGTCCCGATCACAACCCCCGGCTGACATGAAAGGCGTGTTGTATCTTCCCGATGATCTATTAAAGAGCACAGGTTTCACCAGCATCACGCTCAACAGCGTTAACGATGTCATAATCGATAAGGACTCAAAATTCGGCCCATCGCCGTACAGGCTGAATAACCCGCTGAATTCCGGATCCGGAACCCGCGCGACAATAGATGGACAGGTTCTGACCGGGGATAGTGTGCCGGGAAAACCGGACCTGATCCAGCTTGACGATGCCCAATTATATATGGCCGGTCCGTCAAAATTTGTCGCAAGCGCCGGGGTTCCATTTGGCGGCAGCAGCGGACTTTTTACCAATAACCTGCGTTCTATTTCAGATCCCAATGCACCGAAACTTTCTGTCTCCGACGGAGCTGTTGTCCAAACCACGCCCGGAACAACCGGTAGTTCCAGCTCCATATCCCTGTCTGGGCCGAACGTGACCGTGTACGGGGAACTGGATTCGCGGGCCGGGAATATTACTATAACGGCAACGGGCGGCAATCTTCTGATCGGGGACAGCGCCAGCATTCTGGCAAATGGGTACAACCGGCCCAATCCGTCATCGACACCGAATGGTAACCCGATTAACTATCAACCCATTAATGGCGGTACCGTGTCCCTCATCGCCACTCCGATATTGAATGCCGTTAATACCGGAAATTTGACCATCGCTGCCACGGCACTGATAGATGTTTCGGGTTCAGATATGGTCCAGAATTCGGTCCTTTCAGACGGAAAAATCAGCACATATGAAACAGCGGGCAGTCCCGGGAGTGTCTCCTTGACCTACGGGGGGGTTCCGGATTTGAAAGGCGCCATCGTCGCAAATAGAGCGCAACTGAATGGTCTGAGCGGCATCAGCGGGGGCACGCTCGCAATGACCTATACGTACCCGGACCCGTCCAGTATTGCCAAGGCCAACGAGATGTCCATCAGCGACTATATCGGCTATTTTCTTTCCACAGGCTTCGACGATCTGACGTTCAGGAGCAATGCCACTCTTAATTTCGACGGCGGCGGCATAAGTTACGTTATCCCCAGGAAGCTGACACTTGATGCGCCGAATATCATCGGCGCCGGAAACACGGTCACGCTCAGCTCACCCTGGATCGTCTTGACGAACAGTTCGAAAATGTCTCCCCCTGTAGAGACGCAGCCGGTAATGCCGGCGGCCGGCAGCCTTACTCTGGCCGGAGGATGGACCGATCCTTCGGGCGCACTGCACAGCGGCTTTATCGATGTCATCGGCGACATTCAACTCGATGGATTCCGGGATGTAACCCTGCAGACCGACCGGGACATCCGGCTGAGCCAGGTTTTGTATGACAATAATTGCGTGGGTGGCGATTGTTCCAAGGCAACGGCGGTCTATCCCGGTACACTCCGAACAACGGGCAACCTCGTACTTGATGCGGCACGCCTATATCCGGGTGCCTTCTATTCAAATACAACCAGGTCATACGGGAACAATATCTATCCCAGTATATACTCTGACTACACCGTGCATGCCAATGGAAAAGTAACTCTGCAGCACACCGTCGGGAACACAGACAACGCCGTTGACACACCCATCTATTCAGCGGGCGGTAACCTGACTATCGAGGGCCTCGGCGGGATCGAGTTGAAAAAAGACGTGACAGTTGCGGCGCCGATGGGGACCATCACGCTTAGCGCGCCGGGAAAACGAATCTATCTTGACGACGGCAGTGTTTTGACGACTGCAGGGAGCCCGGATTTTGATGTAAATTACGGCGCGATCGATTCGAACAACCTTTGGCTCGTTCAGGATAAGGCCAACCCGAACGTTCAGTCCGGCTCAGCATCGTTATTCACGCAAGACAGTCTTCCCCAGAAAAGCATCACCATGAATGCCGACGAAGTCATTGCCCGGGAGGGGTCCGTGATCGATGTTTCCGGGGGCGGTTCGGTATTTGCGTACACGTTCCAGCCAGGAGTGCAAGGTTCCGTTGATCCGCTCACGAAATCTGGACGCTATATCGTGTTTAAAGCGGATTCCTTTCCGATGCCGGGTACCACGGTATATCTCCAAGGCGGGGGAGGCCTCAGCGCAGGATTGTATACCCTGCTCCCTCTGGATGCAAAGGATCCCCAGAATGCACGGTTCGCGTTCATGCCTGGGGCGTACATTATCGAGGCGCAGTCGACCACTTCCCTCCCGGGGCCAGGAGCGCTGTCAATAGACGGGTACCCCCTTACTGTCGGATTCACGGCTATCGCGGATACATCGATAAAGAGCACACGGCCGCAGGTGTACAGCGTTCGGACCGCGGCCGAGGTCATTGCGACGGAGGGGAGCTATGTGAAGCCGGACTCATTTGTATCCGGCAATGCGGGCGACATAATAATCGCAGGAAATACAACGGTTCTCGACGGCAAACTCAACGCCGCGGCGCTGAGCGGTTATCAGGGCGGCAAGATCAGCCTCGCCGCAACGGACGTTTTCGTGCAGTCGTCTGCCGCATCGCCTTTGCCGGCCGACTTTCAGTTCGGGACGCCCCTTGCAGCTGCCGGCATCACGCAGGGGACCATGAACGTATCAGCCGACAGCCTGTCAGGCAAGGGCTTCAGCGAGGTCGACCTGGGGAACGGCAATACGAACAGCGTGACTGTCAGGTCAGGCGCAGCGCTGGATGCTGATGTTCTTACCCTGAGCGCGAACCAGGCGGTGACCGTTGAGTCCGGTGCAAAGCTTGGCGTTGTCCAGACCACCACGGGAATGAGCGGAACTGACCGGATCTCTCTTTCCACTCCCGGCGAGCTCGCGATCGCTTCCGGTGCTTCCGTGTACGCCTCCCAAAGCATCACCTTGGATGTGAATGACGTAAAGGACATTTCGGGCGAGCTCAAGTCCGACAGTGGCAGCCTGACGCTGAAAAGCACGGTTATATTCTTCGGCGGAGACAACGGGAAGGCGCCGACCGACGTGGGCCTGTACCTGACAGGAACGCTGTGGAACCGGTTCTCGACTTTCAGTGACATCAGCCTCATCAGTAAGAATGATATTCAGTTCAGGACCGATTTTACGGGCGGCTCTGCTCTTTCCGCCGGCAAGAGCCTGACGCTTAATGCGGCACAGATAACTGGCGTCAACAGTGGCGGCGCCTCGGTGACCCTGACTGCCCCGACCGTCAATCTTACCAATACGGGAACTTCCTCAGCCGCCGTCACCACAGCGAATGCAGGAGCCTTTACGGTGAACGCCGATCAGATCAACATCGGCACCGGAGATGTCCTCTTTGGAGGTTTTTCCACCATTGGTCTTAACAGCAAGAACGATCTCACCTTCATAGGAATGGGCAGCCTGACCACCGGAAACGCGGACCTGCTTATCGGCGCCGCCCGCATCACGACTGCCAGTACGACCAAGACAGCCAATAATTCAAACGGTACGACCACAACAGCAGTTACCGCCACGCAGTTTACGGTCTATACGGGCGCCAATTACCTCAACGACCAGAACAATCCGAGCCCCACGGGGTCCATCACCATAACCAACAGCGGCGGGACACCAGGCACGACTTCATCACCCGGAGGCACGCTGGAGTTCCAGGGAAGATCGATTGATCAGGGCGGTGTGATCCGGGTGGACGGCGGTACTGTCAGGCTTTCGGCAACAGGTCCCGGACAGGCGGACGGCGTCACGCTGCGTAGCGGCAGCCAAATCCTCGCACAGGGCACCGCTGACGCTCCGGGAGGACAGGTGTTCCTGAACTCCATTAACGGCGGCATTGTCATGGAAGGCGCAGCTGTCGATGCCAACGGCGCTACCGTGAAGCCGGCGTCATTGATCGATGTATCGGCAGATTCCCAGGGCGACGCAGGAACAATCAGCCTCCAGGCGCCCCTGGGAGGCGTCTTGATCAACGGTGATCTTAAGGGTACGGCAAAAAATACGGTTGACAGCCAGGGGGATATCGTCCGAATAGGGCAAGGCGGATCTTTCATTCTCCACACGGACCAGATCAACGATCTCGCAGGGCTGAACAGCCGCCTCGCCTCGGGTGGTTTCACCGAGAGCCTCGATCTATGGGCAAGGACCGGGAACATCGATATCGCCTCAGGACAGATCCTGCAGGCTCGTCATATCAAATTGACGGTAGACGACACATCCACATCCAATGGACAGATTAATATCGCTGGACAAATCATCGCGACGGATGGCGGCAGTGTCGAACTGTACGCCGCGAACAACCTGACCATCCAGTCCGGCGGCAGCGTCAATGCCACCAATGCCGCGGCAGGCTCTTCCGGCGGTAGCGTTCTTCTCAGCACCGCTTACGCTGGCACTGATCCCTTGCAAGGGTGGATCAATGTCAATGGGACGATCGACGTGTCCGGGGGCGCAGGAGGTACGGGCGGCACGATCTATCTTAGGGCGCAGCGTAACGTCACCGATGTGAAGATAAACCTGGGAGGGACCCTGCAGGGAGCAGCATCGGTCTATGCCGAGGCCGTAAAGAGGTACGATTACTCGGTCCCCTCCCTTTTAACAAGCACACAATTCCAAACCTGGCTCAACGAAGCCGCGTCCTATGACGCGGCGAACACCGCCGTGGGCCGGCTCCAGGGGGCCGCGCCCGCAGGTTCTTCATCGTTCCATCTTCTCCCCGGGATCGAAGTGGTCAATTCCGGCGGCGATATAACGATCGATGCACCCATAGAGATGTCCCTCTTGGGCGCTGACACGAATCCCGGAGTACTGTCCCTCCGCGCGAAGGGAAACCTCAACATCAACAACAATCTAACGGACTATCCCGCGTATGCGGCATCCGGGAACAACCCCGTCACCTCTCTGCCTTCGGGACGAAATTCCTGGGGCTTCAACCTGGCAGCGGGAGCTGACACCTCGAGCGCCGATCCCCTGGCAGTGAACAGTATGGGCACCGGGGCTCTGACGATCGCTAATAACACAGTGGTTTACACCGAGAGCGCTCCTATTCTTTTTGCCTCAGGTGGAGATACGTTTATAGGAACGGGACCGCAGATTGCTTACGTTTACCCCAACTATATGATAAGTCCCGCGATGTACTATAATCTGGCGTCCTTCAGCGGGTCGATTCGGGGAAACGTGGGGCGTGACCTCAGCGTGGCCGGCGCTATTCAAACAGCTACGGGCGACATCGACATAAGCGTGGGCCGGAACCTGAACCTCCTTGCCGGAGGTGACTACAACAATCCCGGTGCCGGCGCAATCCGCACTACAGGACAGCTCACATCCACAGATGCCGTGGGAACGAGTCCTCTGGATCCGACGCCAATAGACCCGGCAACGGGACAGCCTTTCAACAAAACCGCAATACAACAATCAGATCTCAATGGTACCTATTACTGGAGGTACGACAACGGCGGAAATGTCACGCTGAGCGTGGGCGGAAACGCGGGCAAGCTGAACAGCTCCGGGATGTGGGTTACCGCAGACGGCGGTGCCTGGGATTATTTTTCACCGATAGATGTCACTATTAATTCACATCCCTCCACGTACGGGCTTTTTTCAGCTGACTACTTGTATGGTACTGCCGGCCTGTCAACCATGGGCGGTGGAAACCTTTCCGTCCGCACCGGAGGCGACTTCCTTGCCCAGGCAGGGACATTTGGCGCAGGAGACCTTACGATCTATTCCGGCGGGGATATCAATGGCAGGTTCCTGAATCATGGGTCAACTGACGAGGCCGGGCGGGCGGAAATCCATGCTCAGGGAAACTTTGGGGCTTATAATCCCGCCTCTTTAGAAAATGACCGGGCGCAGATTGAGCTTTTTAACAGCAAGATGAATGTGACCGCCCAGGGAGAGATGCAGATCGGCGCAATACTGAACCCCTCTCTGGCAAGCGATGAAATCGATCAGTACAGGGCATCGAACTTTGTGTATTTATCCTACACACCTGAGACGACAATAAGCCTGAAGGCGGGAACTGATATAACGCTTGCCGGCAGATCGCCCTTTTATGCGAACCCGGTTGCGTCCCAGATTTACGAGCGTGTCCTGCCTGCGAATGTGAATGTTGTTGCAGGGGGAGACATTTTGCTCCTGAATGATTTTACGCTCGCCTCGGCTTCCGATGGGAACCTCATCCTGCACGCCGGGGGCGATGTGATAGGACAGGTTAACAATGGCAGTGGAGGCCAGCGCTCCGCGCGGATACTCGTATCGGACATGGCGCCCAATAACTGGTACGGACTGTTCTATGTCTACGGGGACACTGACCAGAAAGGTGGTTGGATTGCATCACGTACTGTCGTCAACAGACACGGCATCTACAATCCAATAGACCAATCCATGTCGGTTCCCGAGGACGGGCCGCTGCATACGGGTGACCCAACAGCCATAGAGATACATGCGGACAGGGATATCACGGGGCTGAATCTCATGTTGCCGAAGAAAGCCGAAGTAACGGCAGGCCGGGACATCACGAATATTACCTACGAGGGGCAGAACATCGCCCCAGATGATATCTCCATGATCCAGGCGGGACGGGATATTTCTATGCAATACGTCAAGGCGTCCGATTCAGCGGCACAAGGCGGTCTGATCCAGGGCGGGCCGGGCACTTTCCTTATCCAGGCAGGCGGCAGCATAGATCTGGGTTCGCTCTCAGGAGGAATTCAGGAGATCGGTAATGGTAATAATCCCGCATTGGCGACAGGGGCTACGGGCAGGAGCAGCCTTGTTGTTTTGTCGGGATACGGGTTCGATCAGTCGTCGGCGGATATAGAGGCCTTCTTCAAGACGATTCGAGATGCCGGCGACCAATACGCCAAACTCATGGCGCAAGGCAGCCGGGATGAGGCAGACCAGTTGCTGCAAACGACCCGGCAGGATACGATCGAACCGCTCCTGGGAAAGCCGTCCGGCCCCGGCGACATCAACATGACCTCATCGCAGATATCCACCTCAAACGCGGCGTCCGACATTTCCATCATCGCCAATGGCGACTTGAACCTCGGCAAGACCGCTCTGCCTAGTGCAACCGCAGTAAATACTACGAGCGGCATTACGACCGCAAATGGCGGCGCGATCAATATTTTTACGGTCAAGGACGTCAACGTTCAGGAATCGCGTGTTATGACATTCTTTTCTCTGCAGGACATGATCGACAACGGTATTACGGCCGACGATATCCAAAGCGGCAAGGCTACCTTCGGAGACATAACGGTTTGGAGCGACCAGGGAAGCATCAACGCGGGTAGAGGATCAAGAACGGCAGTCAGTGCTTCTCCGCCGAAGCTCGTCCCTGTCCCGGGCGCGCCGGGCGTTTACAGGAAGGTGTTCACTCCCCCCGCGGTGGGCAGCGGCATCCGGGCATTGACTTACGGGGAGAACGCACCGATTCCGGGCAACGTCCATCTCTTTGCTCCCACGGGGGTCATCGATGCGGGCGAGGCGGGGATTGCGGGAGGAAAGATAACCCTGGCTGCGCTTCAGGTGAACAACGCCTCGAACATAAACTTTTCCGCGGGGTCCGTTGGCTTGCCCCAGGCGTCGGAGGGAAGCGCCTCGCTAGGGGCTCTCACAGGCACCACAAGCGCAACCCAGACCAGCCAACTGACCGCGGATGCATCCGGATTGACCGCGGCAAAGGTGCAGGCGTCGCAGATGGTCGAGGACATCATCGCGAAGTGGCTGGAAGTAAAAGTGATCGATTTTGTTGAAGAGGATGATAACAATAAGGATGATAACAATAAGGATGACAAGAAGAAGGAGGAATGAAAACAACCGTGTCTATGAACAGGAGATCGACATTTGTATCGAGATATGCAATCACCAGAATGATCCTTGCCGGGGGTGCGATGGTCATGATCAGTCTGCTGGTTGCGACGAACGCACATGCCTGGTGGGACGGGAAGTGGCAGCAGCGTAAGAAGATACAGTTCGATACCTCAGCGAAGGCCGCCGACATCAATGAGAGCCTGAACGATGTGCCGGTGCCCATTCGTCTCAATACGGGAAATTTCAGTTTCTCCAATGCCAAGGCGGACGGATCGGACATCCGGTTTGTGACCAGCGACGACAAGACTCCTCTGAAATATCACATCGAAAAGTTCGATCCCGCAGAAGAGATGGCGCTGATCTGGGTTAAGATCCCCCGTATCTCCGCTGGCTCAGCCCAGGATTCGATCTGGATGTATTACGGCAATGCTGCCGCCCCGGACGGCCAGGACGCGGGCGGCACATACGATTTGAACTACGTGGCCGTGTATCACCTGGCGGAAAAGGATGGCAATCCGCGCGATGCGACGGCTTACGCCAACCATGCAACAGGTTTTACGGGCAAACTGGGGATCCCATCCGTTCTGGGGAGCGGTGCGCAGTTCAGCGTAACTACCGGCGGACAAATGACAATCGCCAGATCGCCGTCGGTCAACTTTACCAAGGGATTTACCTTCTCCTCCTGGGTCCGTCTGAACCAACCCTCGGGCAGCGCTCAACTGTTCTCCTGGGACGACGGGATCCAGTCAATCGTGATCGGCATCGACGACGGGAATGCATACTGCAGCCTGGGGTACGGTAAAGGACCGGTGACAGAAACGCCGAAAACAGCGGCTTTGACCCCGAATCGCTGGCAGCAGCTCGCCGTGGTAGTGGACCCGGAAAAACGGGTCACCCTGTATCTGGACGGCCAGGAAGCCTCTACGAGCACATTGAACAGGGCTATCCCGGCGCCCTCTGCGGACATCGTCATCGGCGGAGCGGCGAAAGGAGGCAATGCATTCATCGGAGACCTTGATGAAATCCAGTTGTCGAACAACGTCAGGACCGCTGGCTGGATCAAGGCCGCATTCCAGAGCCAGGGACAGGACGGCATGTTGACGTCCTATCTGGAGGAGGAATCGGGCAGCGGTAGCGGCGAATCCCTCACCATCCATCTGATGAGGGTCATCATAAGGACCATTACCCTCGATGGCTGGCTGATCATCGGGGTGCTGGTGATCATGGGCTTCTCGTCAGTGTATATATTCCGGGAGAAGATCGCGAAGCTGAACCGTGCCAAAAAGGTCAATCAGACTTTTACCCAGTCCTTCCACGATCAGGAGCATCCATTTTCCTTGGTTGAAAAAGAGCACGACTTCCATGGATCGCCTCTCTACCGGGTCTACCGGGCCGGATGCGAAGAACTGAAGATTCATATCGGTAAAAAGGGAGAAGCCTTCGAGGCAGGAAAAGGATTGTCCGAGAAAGCCATGAACGGTTTCAAGGCGGCTGTCGAAATAGAAGCCATGTATGAAAGCAGAAAGCTGTCCGCGGGCATGGTCGTTATGAACATGAGCGTCGCCGGCGGACCGTTCCTGGGGCTACTCGGGACGGTCTGGGGCGTCATGAACACTTTTGCCGGACTGGCCGAGAGCGGTGAAGCGAATCTGGCCGCCATAGCGCCGGGCGTCGCCTCGGCCCTCTCCTGCACGCTGGCTGGGCTCCTGGTCGCGATCCCTTCATTGTTTGCCAGCAGCTACATCACGAGCCGTATCAAGGACATGAACGCCGATGTGAATGTCTTTATCGAGAGATTCATCCTCAAGCTGGAAGGGGAAAAATAAGATGCGTCGCGGGAAAAACCCCTATGATGACCATGAAATATACGACCAGATCAATGTGGTCCCCATGCTGGACCTAGCCTGGAATCTCCTGCTGGTGTTCATGATCGTCGTGACGGCGTCCGTGCAGGGGATCAGTGTCAACCTTCCCAAAGCGAGCGCTGCCGCGAGCAAGGTCAAATCCACAACCAGGGCAATCACCATCACCGGGGACGGGACGATCTATCTTGATAGTTTTCCCGTGACCCTGGGAGAACTGGAGATAAGGCTCCGTCAGTACAAAGGCGCGGACCCCAATTTTCCGGTAGTCATCCGGGGCGATAGGAAGATCTCCTACGAGAGCGTCATCAACGTGCTGGACCTCCTGCAACGCCTTGAGATCACTCAGCTCGGACTGGTGACTCAGAAGCTGGTGAAGTGAAACAGGAGATAAGATAAGCAGGCAAATAACAAAGAAATTCCAAGTAATAAGCACCAAATCACAAATAAGCTCTAAATTTTAATGACCAAACGACCAAAAATCTGGCCTGTGTCTATTGGAATTTATTTGATATTTACAGTTTGGTGCTTGCCTTTTTCCTAATTTGTAGTTTGTGATTTGGATACGAAACATGTCCGACGATGAAGAAAAACAATCGATTTCATGGATCCTCATCGCCGTGTTTGTCCTTCTGGTTGGCGCGGGCGTGTATATCGTCAAAACGTTCATGTCCGGGGGCGAACCGCGAAAGAAGGACACGATAGCCACTATCACGCTGCTCAAGCCGCCGGTGATCAAGGAAAAGCCTCCCGAACCCGAGGAGGTCAAAGAGATTCCGAAGAAAGAAGAAATCATCAATCCGGAAATGAACGAGGCGCAGACCCCCCAGAACGAAAACCCGGACAACACGCCGGCGGGAGACAGTCTGGGTGTTGATGCCGAGGGCGGAGCAGGAAGCGATAACTTCGGCCTTGTCGGGAAGAAGGGGGGCAGAAGCCTTCTTGCCGGTGGATCGGGGGCCGGGAGTCTCTCTCTCCTGTCAAAGTTCACCGGATATACCCAGATCGTGACGACGGAACTCAGGAAGAAGGTCATGAAGCACCTGGATGAGGAAGGCGGGATCCCCAAGGGCAAGCTTCAGGCCGTCGTCAGGGTGAGCGTTGACATGGAAGGCAAGGTCATTGATTACCGGATCATCGGTTCGTCAGGAAACACCCGAATGGATGAGGCAATTATCGATTCTCTCCGTTCTCTCCGGATCAGCGAGCCGCCGCCCGAGGGCATGCCGCGGACGATGAACATCAGGATCACGTCTCAGGGCTGATGCAGCCGGCAGGGAACCAGAAGAGCGTCTTGAGATGGATAGAATCGAAGCAATGCGGATAATGACGGAAGAAAAATAAACAACTGCCGTTATTGTAATGAACGGTTCACACACAATCATATGAGAGGAATCCGGAATACATATATGAGAGAGATTGCTCGGCTTCTGGTATCAACATTCCTGGCGGGGATGGGAAAACATATCACCTGCGGCATTGCGGCACTCTTGCTGCTTGTAACTATCGGCTGCGCACGTCCCAAGCCGGTGACGATCAGGCACGAGAGCACGCCGTCCCAGAGCGACGTTGCCATGACGCCCCTGCAGTCACGAACAGAACCCGTCGATCGGGCGAAGGAGACGGCTGCGAAGAAACCTGATAAGGCTGCACCATCTCCCTCGCAGGCGGCGGCCCCGAACACCGGAGGGAAGGGGACGGCCGCAGCTCAGGAGGCACATCAGCCCGAGGTAGTCACATCCGCGCCTGTTCAGTCTTCAGTACTGAGCACCAAACGGACAGGGACTACCGACACTGAGGAGGCACACGCTGCCCAGAAGGCCCATGAGAGAGAGTTAATTGAGCAGATAACCGCTCAAGTGACTGAGGATGTCCGCAAGAAGGTTGAGGAGGAAGTGAGACAGGATGTCATGGATGAACTGTACCGGGAGATTTGGAAAGTGAACTGGGCCTTGAAGGAAAAGGACAAGCGGCTCCGTTTCGGCGGCGACATCCGGCTGCGGTATGAAGCTGACCGTTTTGATTCGAACAACGCCCTGCTGGCATCGCCTTCCAACCCGACTCAGCTCATGAATACGCAGAACAACACGTCCCGTTTCAAGTACAGGGTGCGTTTTGGGGCAGAGGCACAAGTGGATGATCATGTGGAAGTGGTCATTCGATTGTCCACGGGGACCACGTCGAACCCTGTGTCGGAAAACAACACCATGGGCAATTACATGAATAAGGGCAGTGTCGTGTTCGATCTTGCCTATATCAAGTGGCAACCTTGGAAGGCCCTCACTCTGTACGGAGGTCGCATGCCCAATCCATGGCTGTCTTCCGATCTGGTATGGGCCCCAGATCTGAACTTCGAAGGGTTGGTCGTGAAAGTGAAGAACACGGCGACGGAATCCTGGGCTCCCTTTTTGACCGCCGGAGCATTCCCCCTGCAGCAATATGACTTCAGTGCGCATAACAAGTGGCTCTTGGGAGGGCAAACGGGCCTTGAAAGCACGGACAAGAAGGGCGTCTCCGTGAAGATCGGCGCGGCCTACTACGACTACAAGAACATCACGGGTATTCCGAATTCTCCGTCCAACCCTGGTGATACGAACTGGACGGCACCTTTGTTCCAACAAAAGGGCAACACGCTCTTCAATATCAGCTCTGATCCGAACGTTACTGTGCTTGCTTTGGCTCCGGAATACGAGGAGGTGAACTTGACTGGGATCCTCGATATCGGGTTCTGGGATCCTGTTCATGTTGTGTTCAACGGGGATTATGTTAAGAATATCGGCTTCATCTTGAACGATGTCATTGAGCGGACAGGGAACCCTAACACAGTGAAGGACGTCATAGGCGAGCAGTTCGGGATCACCGTGGGCTATCCGACCATCCAGGAAAAAAAGCAGTGGAGAATGTATGCCTCGTATAAGCGCTTGGGTGCCGACGCTGTTGTAGATGCATTTACGGATCCCGACTTTCATCTTGGCGGAACCAATGCAAAGGGATGGATCCTGGGTGCAGATCTCGGTCTGGCAAAGAATTATTGGCTTAGGGCTCGATGGCTGACTGCGAACGAGATCAGCGGACCGCCGCTGGCAATTGACGTGTTGCAAGTGGACGTCAACGCGCGATTCTAACGTTTTCAAAATACATTCCTGGTTCCGGGGATCTCGTTGATCTCGAATGACACTGGGGGAAACATGAAAATATCAGCGATACAAAAGTTGATCCTTCCAGCGGTCGCCATGGCGGCTGGGCTGCTCATAGGACTGGGTGTCGGACAGATGCAGGTGAATAAGGAACAAAAGATCTGCCAGGACAAGATCAAGGAGAAGGACAAGAAGATAGCATTTATCCAGAAGAAGATGTCCGAGGAAAAGGCCGAGGCCACCATTACGCTCGAGCAGAAATGCCGGGATGATGCGAATAAACTGCAGGATTCGCTGATGAACGAGCAGAAGAAAACAGGAACCCTGAGCGGCCGGGTAAGAACGCTCACCGTGCAGGTGCAGAAACTGGACATGAGGATCAAAGCAGCCGATGAAACGACGGCCAAAACAAAGCAGGAGCTTCAGGAAGCGCTTAGGAACGGCAAGGACCTGGACCGTGAATTGAAAAAGACTGCTAGTGAGAAGCAGGCCTTTCAGGCGGACCTGAAAAGGACGACTAGAGATCTCAGCACCTGCTCCTCGAACAATGCCGAGCTTGCCCAAATCGCCGAGGAACTCGTCAAAAAATACAAGGACAAGGGTCTTGGCGCGGTACTCCTCGAGAAGGAGCCGTTAACGCAGGTACGGAAGGTGGAACTTGAGCAACTGACAAGCCAGTACCAGGAAGAGATCGACCAGAAGAAGATTACTCAAAAATGATGGAGGCACCTTAACATGACCAAGATTATCAGTTTTCGGATCGCAGTGCTCTTTGCCATAGGAATGACCATGACCTCGCCCGTTTGGGGAGAAGCCAAGAAGGCGGAATCGAACGCGGATCGAGTCGCCCTTGTGAATGGCATTCCCATCGAGCGGAAGGAATTTGATGGGGAAGTCTTCCTGATTCAGAAGACCTTTCTGGGTACCGGACGACCGCTCACCTGCAACCAGGTCACGTCAATCCGGACGGAAGTGCTGGAAAGCATGATCCGGCGGGAGCTCCTTTACCAGGATAGCCGCAAAGCAGGGATCAAGCCTGATGAGAGTGCTGTCACCAGAGAGATCTCGGTGCTCAAACAGCAGTTCCCGACCGAGGCTGAATTTAAGAATGAGCTGAGCCGGAGAAACATGACCGAGGAAGCGCTGCGGTCGCAACTGGAGAGGAACAGCTCCCTGCAGCAGTATGTGGATCGACAATTCGTCGCTAAGGTCACTGTGACCGACGCCGAGATGGTCAGCTATTACGAAAGCCACCTTGGCCTCTTCAAGCAGCCGCTGCAGGCACGGGTCAGCCATATCCTGGTCCAGTCCGATCCCAAATGGGATGATGTCCGGAAACAGGAAGCGCGAAGAAAGGCCGAACAGATCCTGAAGAACCTGAAGAAAGGCCAGGATTTTGCGGCTCTGGCACGGGAGCAGTCCGACGGCCCGACCAGCAAGAACGGCGGCGACCTGGGATATATCAGGAGGGGGCAACTGGATGCGCAGCTCGAGAACGCCGTCTTCAAACTGAAAGCGGGGGAAACAAGTGATATCATCGAGACAAGTTACGGGTTCCACCTGTTCAAGATGGTGGACCGAAAGCCGGAGACCATCCTGGCCTATGACGTCGTCAAGGAACAGCTCCGTCAGCATTTGGTCCAGGAAAAAGCAAAACAGGATGCCGATCTGTACGCAAAGACCCTGCGCGAGAAGGCATCGGTGGAGGTCCTTCTCACCGAAGAGATGAGCGCCGCAAAGAGGCCCTGACGCAACCGGGAGCCGGGCCGGACGCTCTAGAGCATCGGACCGTTACGGAAGGTATCCGCTATGACACAGACCAACTGGTATGCATTGTACGTAAGATCGAGGCACGAATTCGTTGTTTCCGGCGAACTTCGGCGGAAGGGTATAGAGACCTTTCTTCCTTCCGTAACCCGGCTGAATCAATGGAATGACCGGAAGAAGCAGGTGGAAGTGCCTCTGTTCCCCGGGTATCTTTTCGTCTCCATCGCCCCGGAACCCGATGAATTCCAGAATGTGATCAAAACAAGGGGTACGGTGATGTTCATCTCGCTTGCTCCCGGACATCCTACACCGGTGGCGCCTGAAGAGATCGACTCCCTGAAGATCCTTCTCGGAAGCGGGGAAAGAATCGACATCTATCCTCATCTGCAGGAAGGGATGCCGGTGCGGGTGATGAAAGGTGTGTTCCGGGGCGCTCGGGGAGTGTTGAAGCAGAAGCAAGATCAGCATGTATTTCTCGTGAGCATGGAACTGCTCGGGAGAAGTGTGGCAGTCAAAATGAGCGCGGATGATGTCGAGGCGGCGTAAGGGCGGACTGACCGTCTCCGGAACCGCTCTCAATCCGCAGGCGTAACAAGGGTATCTGCCCGTTGCCTTCCCGGTCTTTTTTTGAAGCCCTGTGACCGAGAGGGCGGAGCATTGCCAAAAGCTTCCCGGCTGTCGGTCCTCTCCAGGAGAGAATCACTGGGCGCACCCACTATTTCCTGCGCAGAACGTCGAACATTCAAAATCATATCAGCTGTCAGGGAGAATCAGATGAAGATATTAATAACAGGCGGCGCGGGCTATATCGGCAGCCACGTTGTCCGGCAGCTCCATGAGCAAGGTCATGACGTAGTGGTCTACGACAACCTTTCCACGGGTTCTGCCGATGCCGTCGTGCCCGGGGTGGAACTGGTCGTTGGCGATCTCGCCGATGATGCGGCAGCGGAGGCGGTTTTCCAACGTCACCGCTTTCAGGCCGTTCTCCACTTTGCCGCTTCCATTGTGGCGCCTGAATCAGTCGCGAAACCGCTCAAGTATTACAGCAACAATACGCGCAATACGTTGAACCTGTTGACACTCTGCAGCAGGTTTGCCGTAGAATATTTTATCTTTTCTAGTACGGCTGCGGTATATGGAATGCCGGAACAGGGGGTTGCATCCGAGGACACTGCAACGATCCCGATCAACCCCTATGGCACATCCAAGCTGATGAGCGAGTGGATGCTGCGTGACACCGCCTTTGCCCATGGCATGACCTACGTCGCGCTTCGCTATTTCAATGTCGCCGGGGCGGACCCTTTGATGCGCATGGGGCAACGGACACCGGATGCAACCCACCTCATCAAGGTCTGCTGCCAGACAGCACTCGGAATGAGGGAAGGGGTTTCCATCTTCGGTACGGACTATCAGACACCAGATGGGACGGGGATACGCGACTATATCCATGTAGAGGACCTGGCAGCGGCACATTCGGACGCACTATCCTACCTTGAGTCCGGCGGCAAGTCCGTTGTGCTGAATGTGGGCTATGGCCATGGGAGCAGCGTCAGGGAAGTGATACGGGTCATGAAGGACATCACCAGAGTTGATTTTCCTGTCAGGGAGGCGCCGCGACGCCCGGGTGATCCGGCCGTTCTTGTTGCAAAGGCGGACAATATCCGGCATCTGCTCGGATGGAGGCCCCGATACAATGACCTGCGGTCGATCGTTGCTGATGCCTGGAAATGGGAACAGAAGATCACGCAAAAGGTGGCGTCCTGATCCATGTGCGGAATTGTAGGATATATCGGCAACAAAGATGCCACTCCGATCATCTTCGAGGGTTTAAAAAAGCTGGAGTACCGGGCATACGACTCGGCTGGTATCTGCACCATCAAGGGCGAAGAGGCCAGGGTCGTGCGGAGCTGGTCAATGCCCTCGCGCATCTTCCGCTTATCATGGAGGAGACTACCAAACTCGACCGGAAGGTGGAAAAGCTTGCACATCGTTTTTACCACGCCCGGGATTTCCTCTACCTGGGCCGTGGCATGAGTTATCCCATTGCGCTTGAAGGAGCGCTCAAGCTGAAGGAACTGTCCTATATCCACGCAGAGGGATATCCTGCCGGCGAGATGAAGCACGGCCCGACCGCACTGATCGATGAAAATGTGCCAGTGGTTGTTCTGGCTCCACGGGACCGCCATTTTGACAAGGTCGTCTCCAACATGGAGGAAGTCATCCCACGGGGCGGTCGCGTGATTGTAATTTGCACCGAGGGAGACCATGAAATAACCCGGAAGGCCGATGCGAGCATTGCGATACCTCATGTGCCCGAGGATCTTCTGCCGCTGGTGCTCTCGGTGCCACTCCAGCAGCTCACCTATCATATCGCGGTCCTTAAGGGGACCGATGTGGACCAGCGCGTAATCTGGCGAAGAGCGTTACCGTTGAGTGATTCAGGAAAAGGGATGCCGAACAGAATAAATCGCTTGTACTGATATTCTCAGCATCAATAATTTTTGTTAGGCTGTTCCTTCATTATGCCCCTCGCTACCTGGTCTACGCCGACAGGCCTATTATATCGGATGTGGTCATGCTTCTTTCTAGTGGTGATAATCAGACGAGGGAAAAAGAAGTTGAAGACCTGTTGAGTGAAGGGCATGCTCGATACCTGCTTGTTCCGGCCTTAGGTGGATTCCATGAGATGGCGTCTGGCTGGCTGTTACGCGCCTCACCCCGGATTTTAAGGTCAGTAAAAAACTCTTGAAAATACGGCAGCTCGCCTATTACAAAGCCTATTATAAAAAAGCATATTGAAGCATTGGAAGCAAAGAGAATAATGGATGACCTGGGCCTTGCCACAGCCATCATAGTAAGTTCTTCGTATCAATGAGAAGGTTACATATGATTTGCGAGAAGGTTTAGCAGAGCAATCCTGGTTATTCTCGTATGATCCGACCCGTTACGAACGGAATCCGACAGCGGTCCGGGATATGGATCTGGCAGACTGGATGTTTATTGCCCCGGAATACATAAAGAAATGATAGTTTTCCCACTCTTCTTTTTTTTCTTGAATACGTTCATAGATTCAGAGAAAAGCAATTTGTCATGGGAGGAAACACATGAGCCTCATAGAAAAAATTAATCGCAGGGAGGCCCGTGTCGGCATTATTGGTCTAGGTTACGTGGGACTTCCTCTGGTCATTGAGTTCTGCAAGGCCGGATTCAACGTGACCGGTTTCGATATCGATAAAGCCAAGATCGAATCGTTAAATCAGGGGAAAAGCTATATCCATCACATCGACCTTTTGAGATTTCAGGATGCTTTATCAGGCCGATTTATCGCTTCATCGGATTTTCAGCTTTTGAAGGATGTTGACTGTATTCTCATTACGGTTCCTACGCCTCTGAACAAAAATCGTGAACCGGATATGACCTATGTTGTGGAAACGGTAAAAGCGATTTCCAAGACCCTGCGAAAAAATCAGATGGTCATCCTGGAATCGACGACTTATCCGGGAACGACTGACGAGCTTGTCAGAGGCATCCTGGAAACAACGGGGTTGAAGGCAGGAGAAGATTTTTACCTTGCCTTTTCTCCTGAGCGTGAGGACCCGAATAACAACGGCAACTTCAGTGTCCGGAATATCCCCAAGGTGGTGGGAGGCTACACTCAGAAGTGTCTCGAAGCGGCAAAGCAACTATATGAATGTATCGTACAAAGGACCGTCCCTGTCTCATCAACCAGGGTGGCCGAGTCTGCTAAGCTTCTTGAGAACATCTACCGTTCCGTCAATATCGCCCTAGTGAACGAGTTGAAAATCCTCTTTGACCGGATGGGAATAGATATCTGGGAGGTGATTGAAGCGGCAAAAACGAAACCGTTCGGTTTCCAGGCCTTTTATCCCGGGCCGGGGCTCGGCGGTCATTGCATCCCCATCGATCCCTTCTATCTGACATGGAAAGCGCGTGAATTCGACTTCAATACCCGCTTTATCGAATTGGCCGGTGAAATCAATACCGGAATGCCCGACTACGTCATCGGCAAGGTGATGATGGCTCTGAACGAAGCAGGCAAACCGGTCAAGGGCTCTCGTATCATGATCCTCGGCTTGGCCTACAAGTCCAACGTGGACGACGACCGGGAATCACCCTCGTATCGACTTATGGAAAAGCTGGAAGAGGTGGGTGCCATTGTCGATTACCATGATCCCTTCATTCCTGTTATACACAAAACGCGTGAACATGCCAGATTCGCCGGGCGCCGTTCCATGCCTATTACGGGTGATTACGACCTGTTGCTGATTGCAACGGCGCATGACGAATACCGATCACTGGATCTGCTCTCATTCGGCATTCCGATCGTTGATTCGCGCAATCTGGTCAGCGGAAATAACGGACTCTGTTACAGGGCGTAAAGCATTTCGAATGAGCGTTTCCCTGCTAGGCTTATATCTGACACACTCTTTCTTCCGTTATGGTTGGTGCTGCGGGCTGTCTTGCGCACGGCAATCTTGCAAAAAGGCCGGTTGAGGAAAGGTTTGGCTGATTCAGAGGGGGGTATGTGGCGCAGCCATTAAAGATCAGCGTTGCCCTGTGTAGTTATAATGGCGAGGCGTTCCTCGGCGAGCAGCTTGAAAGCATTGCCCGGCAGGGTCGCCGGCCCGACGAACTGGTTGTCGTGGACGATGGTTCCGAGGATGGTTCCGTCCAATTAGTTCGTGAATTTGCGAAAGCAGCCGGTTTCCCCGTGAAGCTGATCATTAATGAGGAGAACCTGGGGATCACCAAGAACTTTGAAAAGGCGTTTATGAACTGTTCCGGCGATATTATCGTATGTTCGGACCAGGATGATGTCTGGCTTTGCCATAAGCTCGCATCTATCGAAAAGGAATTCGTTTGGAATCCGCCATTGGGGCTGGTTTTCAGCGATGCAGAAGTAGTTGATGCGAAGAAGCGGCCTCTGGATTTCAGGCTTTGGCAGCAAGTGCGGTTTACCGGCGATTTGCAGCGCAGGGTTCGCCGTGGCGACGGTTTCAGGGTCATCCTCAAGAACAATGTCGTTACCGGGGCGACGATGGCGTTTTCTAGGAGATACCTCGACTTGCTGCTCCCTTTTCCGGATTCCTGGCTCCATGACGAGTGGCTAGCCCTGATTGTCTCCGCTGTCGCGCGTGTGGGCCTGATTGAAGATCCTTTGCTGCTTTACCGGCAACATCAACACAATCAAGTGGGAGCAAGAGAAAAGACATTCCGGGTATTAGCAGACGGTGCAAGGCGTTTCGGGTTTGACGTGTTCAACGTTTGGGCGGAGAAATATGATGTCGCCTATCGGCATATCATAGCCAGGGTCGGCGGGAATGATACACTTGTGCATTTGATCAGGCATAAGATCCGGCACATGCTGTTCAGGGCCAATCTGCCCCGTCAGCGGATGCTCAGAGTCATACCGGTAGGCAGGGAATTCTTGCTATTTCGGTACAACCGGTTTTCAACTGGATATACGAGTGCCCTACGTGACCTGTGGCTATAGTTTACGCTGACAGCAAGTATTCATTATATCGTAACGAAACAAGAGCATATCATGCGCCCGTTTGGTCATTTCTCTGAATAGAGATATTTACGGTTTGTCCGTGTTGCATGACCTGCTTGATGGAATCGTAAAAAAGCTACAGGATCGGCGATCGATCAAGTGAGAGAAAAAAAAGTTATACGCTATCTTCTGTCGATCCTCCTCCTGCTGGCGCTGGTCATTCTTCTGCTCCTGCCGGGGTATCTAGCCTATTCCGATTCGCCCCGTCCTGCGGATGCCGTGATTCTCTTAGTTGGTCCAGAATTTGTTGCGCGCCGGCGGAAAGCCTGCCAGGTTGCCGTCGAATGCAGGGCTCGGTATTTGATCGTCCCGGCCTACATGAAGGTATTCCCTGTCACCGCAAAGCAACTCTCAGATATCAAAGGAATCACCGACGAAGAGATTGCGCTGTTTTATGACCGGAGGAAAAGACTCTCCTATAAACCGTACTTTGAAGATACCCATGTCGAGATATTGGCTGCAAAGAGACTCATGGATGACTATGGTTTGAAATCTGCTGTCTTCGTTAGTTCTGAGTATCATATGCGACGAATCAGGCTAATAGCCCAAAGGGTTTTCGGTGATGCAAAATATGCCATTGCCTGTATTCCGGCACGAGTGGAAACACCTGATGGTAAACTGTTCCAGGTCAAACAGCGGATTTACTGGATGCTTTCAGAATCGGTGAAAATATGCTGGTTTTTTGCTTATGAGATTATGGCGCACGACAAGCTTCAATTCCTATTCGGCGAAACGGGCCTCACGCGACCTGCGGCGAATTTCTCTCGATACGCCTAGGCGGAGAACGGAGAAGATAACAAAGTGAAGACGCTGTTTATTCGTTATATGCCGCCATTCGTTGCCCTGTTTGTGGCCCGTGTCCGGGTATCTCCCCTCGGTTACCGTCTAGCCAGCGGGACTTTCTGGAGTTTGGTCGGCACACTTTCGGCCCGCGGACTCTCGCTTCTTGCTGCTATTCTGTTGGCACGACGTCTGGGCAAGGAAGGTTTTGGAGAATTCGGTATTATTCAGGGCACTGTAGTGAGCCTGAGTGCCATTATTGCCTACGGCCTCGGCCTAACGGCCACCAAGCACATTGCCGAAAACCGCGAAAAAGACTCAGAGCGGGCCGGCCGAATAATGGCCCTGTCCGGCATCGTGTCATTTGCTTCAAGCATGTTGTTGGCCGTATGCCTGGCTATTTTCGCCCCATGGGTGGCATCACAAACCCTGGCTGCCCCACATCTTAGCAGTCTGTTGCGGATAAGCGCGTTGTATTTCTTCCTGATCTCACTGAATGGTGCACAGACAGGCTCACTCGCCGGATTCCATGCGTTCAGGACCATTGCATGGGTTAATCTGCAGTCGGGCATCGCAACTTTTATCTTCATGGTATGCGGTGTTCTCCTCGGTGGTCTGTACGGAGCGGTTTGGTCACTGGTAGCGAGCGGCGCGTTTGGCTGGCTGGTTACCCATCTGGCGGTGAGACGAGAAGCAGCCAAGGCTGGTGTGCCTTTCAGTTTTACAGGCGTCTGGCGGGAGCTGGCGGTTCTCAAAAGCTTCAGCCTGCCTGCGGTTCTGGCAAGTACACTGTTCGGGCCGGTTGGATGGGTTTGCAGTGCTATACTCGTAAATAAACCCGGCGGTTATGCCCAGATGGGGATCTTCAATGCCACCAACCAGTGGTTCGGCCTAGTTATGTTCCTCCCCGGCCTTCTGGGGCAGGTAGTCTTACCGATGCTGGCGGAGTCGGTAGGGGCCGGCGACAACGCCCGTTCACGCCGGATACTGAAAATAACGGTGTTGGCTAATGCCTTTGTGGTTGTGCCACTGGTTCTGGTTATATCAATTGCGAGTCCCTGGCTGCTGTCACTCTATGGAGCCGGCTTTGCTCCTGCTTGGCCGGTGCTGGTTATCTCCATTGTAACCGCAGGACTTGTGGCGATAGTGTCCCCAGTCAGTCAGTCGCTGAATGCTGAGGGGCGTCTCTGGATTGCTTTTTTCCTGAATCTTTGCTGGGCCCTCCTCTTTATTATAATGACTGAGCTGCTAATTGATCGGGGGGCTGCTGGTCTCGTCGCTGCTCGGCTCATTGCCTACCTGTTCCAGAGTGCGCTCGTTTTATTTTTAGTATACAGGTCACAACTCAATAGAAAAAAGGTTGTCGAAATTACAGCCTGAACCTGCCATCGGATTAAAGAGGATGGAATGAAATGTTCGACAAGTATAGGCTGGTCGGGTTGTTAGCAAATTTCCATATTCGTTATAATGTATTGTTGATGGGGAAAAAGAGGCTTGAGGATATAGATAGAGGAAAAGGGATAGCCATATTCCTCGTTGTTACCGGGCATATTGTCGCCGTCGGAATTCCTGCCGAGGCTGCATGGTATCAGACGCTTAGAGAATATATATATAGCTTCCATATGTCATTTTTCATGTTCCTGAGCGGAGTTGTATTCTTTCTGACCTGTCCAGACATCTCTTCCGTGAAAGATTATTTAAGCTTTATCAGAAAAAAGTTTATGCGACTGATGCCCGCATTTTTTTTGTTTTCTATAATAGTAGCAATAGGAAAAGTCTTGGCAATGCATTTTTTCTATGTCGATAATCCGCCTAAATCGTTTTGTGAAATACTCAAGGTCTTTTATGTTCCAACGGATAGCAGCGCTGCTTCATTCCTTTGGTACATTTACGCTCTGTTTCTGTTAAATGCTTTGGTTCCTCTCCTTATGCTGGTGACAGCCCGCAAACTATGGATCATCTTTTTATTGGCATTCATCATACATTTTGTGCCGGTACCCCATATTTTTGCAATGCATGAGGTTTTTTATCATCTATTGTATTTTGTTCTAGGAGGGGTAATCGTATCATCGTGGACACGATATATCTTTGCCATCGATGAGTTTCGCTGGTTATGGCTGGGTGTTTTTGCGGTCGGTCTTTTCATTTTGCATCCTGATAGAGATGCAACCTGGCTTGGTCTAATCGCGATTCCTGCCATTCATGCTTTCGTAAGGCTCCCGGTTACGTCATCATTCAGGATATTGAACACACTGGGATTATTTTCTTTTCCGATATATCTTATGAACACTATAAGCATGGGTTTAGTAAAAGCGATTTTGCTCAAATTTACTACATTGGATGGTGAAAATTTCATATGGATTGCTCTTTTACTTTTATCGGCAGGACTGATAGTTCCAATATTCGTAAAAAGAGAGGTTTTCCCCCACATGCCCATACTGGATAAGATTACGACATAAACGTCTACAAGGAGAATGAGTTGCTGAAAATTGAAGACTCACAGGCAATGCTCTGGAAGAGAAAGCACTTTAAATTGCTACCTTTAGTAAATGGCCATAATGAACAGTTCAAATTACTGGTTAGAGTCTATATTTTCTCTCTCAACTTATCGAAAAAGAAGGCGCATTTTCGATGCGAAGATTTGCCGGAGCGCGCTTGCGTATAACATCCGCATATGGCCAGTCTGCTGATCGGCAGAATTCATACGACGCGATGGAAGAAAACGGACCGCCGATCATAAACCAATCCTCACGGCAGGGGTGCGCTCAAAATAGGCGAAAAATGCAGCGATCAGGAAAATATAATTTATAAATGGCCGTAAAAAGAAACGTAGAACGGAATATGAAAAATCCACCCAGAGTCATATTCATCACAAGCTCCCTAGGACGTGAAGGGAAAAATTTCGAACACATTATGCGGGTTCATTTTCTGAGCCGGATTACGGAGCTGATCGTTATTTGTCCAAAAGGGGCAGATTTCTCTGAGCATGCCGATATCGGAACAGTCGTGGTCAATAGCTGTTTCCCCGGCAAAATGGGGGTGATAATTGAAGCTATCCGCTGGTTGAGCATGAAAAAAAATCGGCGGCCAGCTGTGGTGGTAATTACCGAGCCGTCTGTAATCGGCCTAGTCGGTTTCGTGGCCAAGGTGGCATTTGCGCTGCCTTGGGTGGTTGACGTCTGGGACATCCCTTTACGCTATCTCGGCACCAAGCCCTTCAAGCTGCTGAAAAACCAGCTGACCAAGGCGCTTTTCCGCCATCTTTATCGTTCGGCCGATCTCTTTATTGTGGGCATCAGGCCGGATATGGGGTTCAGATATTTTCGAGTCCCACAAGAAAAGATACTGCAGTGGCAAACTACAATATGTGTGCCTGAAAATCCTCCTGATTATCAGCCCAAAAATGAGAATTTGCCATTCCGGTTGTTGTGTATGAGGAGCAATCATAACAGAAATATGGGTCTTGATGTACTTGGCGATGCCTTCAGCATTCTGGAAAAAAAAATTCCCAATATAAGATTATGGATAGTAGGAACTATAGATGAGGACGTCGAAAAATCGATAACTACATTAAGGGCATCGACGCGTGTTACTTTCACCGGATTTATGAAACATCCCGAACTCATGAAGTTGATTAATGAAGTCGATTGTTGCGTTATTCCTTGGAGAGATGTTGAGGATTTAGCTCAGACATATCCAGCGAAGGTAATGGAATATCTTACCCAGGGGAAAATCCTGGTAGCTGCTCGTATCAAAGGAATATCTGAAATGATTGATGATGGCTACAACGGGTTATTGTTCACGCCAGGAAATCATATTGAGCTTGCAGAAAAAATCGAAACATTGATACATAACGAAAAGTTAAGAAAGTATATTTCTACGAACGCTAAAGTATACAACGAGAAATTCGATGGTAAATTAAAAAACCAGTGTATCGTGGATAGGTTGATCAAAATATGCGAAAATATATGCTCATCCGGCGACGTCTCCGGGGAGGGAACGTCGCAAAACGGGCTGAACGTAGTATTTGTCTGTCCCGCACGACCGAAACCCGGCGATGCGAACATGAACTATTATCAGCGCGCCTACTTCCTGAGCCGTAAGACAAACCTTACCATACTGGCTCCATATGGAGCTGACTATTCCAGCGCAGTCCCGACAGGGACCGCTGTGCTAAATTCCCCGCGGCCTGGAAACACGTCGTACATAGTCCATGCCGTTTTGTTTTTTTTAAGGAAAAGAAAGAATGGCCGCGTTGATATTGTGATTAGCGGGCCTTCCTTCCTGGGGGTATGCGGGCTTTTTGCCAGGCTGCTGACCCGGTGCCGTTGGGTTGTGGATGTGTGGGATATCCCGATACGTGTTGAGCGAGGCCGAGGGATAATGCACTTTTTGCATTTGCGACTGATCCGCAGCGTCATGAAATACGCTTACCGTTCAGCAGACGGGTTCATTGTCTCAATTATTCCTGATTTTGAACTTCACTATTTCGGTATTCCGGACGAGAAGATGCTTCTCTGTTTCAATGCAATCTCTCAGGAGAACAACTCTCTTCAACTGGCCGTCGATAATTATCCCCACAATGATTTTTCAATACTGTGCATGCGGAGCAGTTATACGCTGCAAATGGGGCTGGATACGCTGGCTGATGCATTCACCCTTCTGAAAGACGTGATTCCCGGCCTTGTGCTGACTATTATCGGCCAAATTCCGCCACATGTTAGGGTACAGGTCACAAAATTGCAGGGCTTAACACGGGTCAGGTTCATCGATTATGTCGAGCATGATAAACTTTTTGAGATCATAAGGGGCACTACGGTCTGCGTAGTGCCGTTTAAAGACGTGCCTGACCTGGCCCAGACCTATCCGATAAAGGTTCTGGAGTACTTTTCACTGGGGCGACCGGTGGTTGCCTCAAATATCGCGGGTATCAGGCGCATCATCGAGCACGGTGTCAGCGGCCTGCTGTTTCGCGCGGGTGATGCCCGCGACCTGGCGGAGAAAATCCTCCTACTGTATCGGGATAAGCAACTGCGCACTACTCTTGCCCTGAATGCAGCGCGGTATGACGAGCGCTTCGATTGCCGGGTAAAGAACGACATGATCATCAACTCGTTGCACAGACTCGTAACTAAACAGGGAGGAATGAAAAATCCCCATGAAACGGCTCACCTTCATAACCGAATTTTACCCGAATGAAACATCGGGTCTGGGGCCGTGGTGCGAGAGATATAAAGGTCTGTACGGGAAGCTGTTCCAGGATGGAGACGCATCGTTTCGGACGGCCTGGTATTCTCTGGCTGACTCCTGCCTACGCGAAAAAAAAGGAGACGAACTAATAACGAGCAGCAGTACGATCGTTTGTTTCTTGATGAGTGAGCTAATGCGGGCCTGTTTCGGGAAGCGGCAGACGACGTTGGTCATTGCCTATCCCTTGTTGAGGACCAGTGCCTTCGTTACTTCGGCAGTTACAGTTTTGCTGCTACGAGCAATGAAAGCGACCGGGATGGTGCGAGTCGTCGTTGATTTCATCGACCCACCCCTTATGATGATCGATATGTTCGTAGGCAGCGGAGTGAAAAAGAGGGTCATGCTGTTTTTGCGGCGCATCCAGGAAAAGGCGTTGCTCCGCTCGGCGGAACATGTCATCACGAATGCCCCTGAAATGGGAGAGTACCTGCAAACGCAACATCAACTCGATATTCAGGCATTCCACGTCATTCCGATGGGGTTGAACGTCGCCGAGGTCCGACCTGTTGCGCGGAGGCCGCACCACGCAGGTTTCGCAATCTGTTACGGGGGCGTCCTTTCGGTCGACAGAGGAGCTCGGGAACTATTTTCCTGTATCGAAAAGGTAAATGCGATCCGCCCTGTCGAGCTGCTCTGCTGTGGACGGCTGGACGGGACACTGGACCTGCCGAACCGGTCCTGGCTGAAAGTGCTCACCGGGCTCACTTATCGGGAATATATGGAGATATTGTCTAACCGCGCGGATGCAGGGATCATCCCCTATCCCGTCAGTGATTGGTGGAGTAGGGTCTCAATAAGCAAACTCGCCACGTATGCGGCTGCCGGAATTCCGATTCTGTCGACGAATCTGGGGCATACGCGTAAGTTCCTGACTGCCTGGGACTGCGGACTGGTGGCGGAGTCGTGGGAAGAAATGGAGAAGCAGATCGTAAGACTCTATGACGACCGGGCATTGTGCCACCGACTGGGAGATAATGCCCGAAAGTCGGCGGAACAGGCTCTGGACTGGAGGATGTTGGCCAGGGAATTGAAGATGGTGCTTAGTCGCAGTGCACTCAACCGTACCGAGCAGGAGACCTAGATCAACATGAGAGTCTCTCGTTCAGTGAGTTATGCGCTGGGATATGGCGGCTTGCTGCCACTGCTCGTGATTTTGCTAGCCTTCTGCGGCCCTGCGTGGGCTGGCGCGTGGGACTTGCCCGCCGGCACTGGCGCAATGCAGGTCTTGCCGAAAGGGGAGTTGCCCGAAAATATAGTCGGAACCATCCGTAAACAGCCCGGCAGCATAGTTGCCGACGGCTTTTTTGGGACGGTCCTCCGGTTGAACAAGGGAGAATTCCTGACGCTCGATACCGCTCGGTTCATCGACCCTGCAGCAGGGTGTGTATCGTTCTGGGTCCGTCCACACTGGGATGAGAGCGACAAGGCATCACACACTTTTCTTTCTTTCCCTTGGCAGGACGGTAAAATGGGCTATTTTACCTTTTCCCGAGGCTGGTGGGAGCCGAACGGGGCCGGGCTTACCTATCTAATCGGCAATAATCAGGATTACTCCAACATGGCCAGGAAGATCCGGTATGAAAAAGGGGAGTGGACTCATTTAACCGCTGTCTGGAAGAGCGGAACCCCCGGATATATTCGACTCTATGTGAATGGGATACTAGCGGCGCAGGATACGCGCTATACCGGGGGATATCGACCTGGAAAGGAGCTCTATCTCGGCTCAGACCAGGGAACTCCGCTCGCAAACGGGCGCTGGGCCGATGTTGATTTCGCTGAACTGGCGTTCGTCCGACGAACCCTTACCGATCAAGAAATTCGTGCTCTCTATGAGCACCAAAAACCGGTCCGGCGCGAATTACCGGTGCACAAGGATGGCTCGTTATCGGAGTGGCGGGCCATCTTCGACGAGGGAATCGGCTGGCAGACCGAGAAAGGGGCCCGGGAGATCATCCAGAGAATCAAGAAGGCCGGCTTTAATGTCTACATCCCCTGCGTCTGGCATGGCAATGGCGCCCGCTACCCGACAAGCCTTATAGCAGCGGCTCGGAACCAGCAGTTTGCCGGCAGGGATCCCCTGGCGCGGCTGATCAGCATCGCCCACGAAAACGGCATCCAAGTCCACCCCTGGTTGACGGTGACCCTCAGGGAGAAGGAGTTCAGCCGCGAACATGGCGAGTTTTTCAGTGCGGCGACGCCGGCCGATGCCTTTGATCTGCACCGGTCGGCCTTCCAACGCTTCGTCATCGGGTTGATCACTGATGTGGCGAAACGCTATCCGGTTGACGGCATCAATCTCGATTACATCAGAACAATGGGGACCTGCCGTTGTACATCGTGCGTAACCGACTATCGGGTACGATACGACCGTGACCTGGTTCACGATGTCGCCCACCCCAATGCGGACGGAACTCTGGAACCTCATCTTCAGGAATGGCAGGACACTGCGGTAGAGGCGGTTGTGCGGGAAATAAGTCAACGCGTCAGAGAGCTGCGTCCCGGTTGTATCCTCAGTGTAGACGGCAATCCTCAATCGTACCCGAACCAGGAAGGGCGCCAGGAGGCGCGCTGGGCCAATTCCGGACTCGTGGACGTTGTGTTCGATATGGAGTATGCCGATCCGCCTGACGTGGAGCGTCATCATTTGGCAATGGCTCAGTTTCGCGACCCCCATAAGCTGGTGCTGTTGATTTCCAATCATGACTGGAAGAGCGGCTTGCCGCAGCCGAAGCCGGCAGATCAGCTGCGAAGCTCGGTGGAATATGTTCGAGAACGGTGGGGAAAAGGGCTGGGGATCTACCTTTATTCCATGTTAAGCGATGAACAGGTGGAGATGTTGGCAGGCGGTCCTTTTAGCCGGGCGAGCCGACCGCCAGATCGTATGGAATGAATCAGGGAGAATCGTGTGAAGAAAGTGGTCATCCTTCAGAAATATCTCACCCCCTACCGAGTGCCGCTCTTCAATGCCATTGCCCGGGATCCGGGGGTAGACCTTACACTAGTATATTATGGCAAGCCAGAGGCGCGTCGCCGATGGAGCGCCTTTGCCGACCGCGATTTTGCCGAAGTTGAGGCCCGCTGCATCAGTATCGGGGCTGGCTACGAGCGGAATCTGGAACTGCCGTTTTCCCTCATGAAAGACCTGGAGCGGATTAGACCGGACATGATCATCTGCGCCCCCGACAGCGGCGGCATTGCCGCGTTTCTGTATGCCTTGAAACGTACGATCCGCTATGCCATCTGGAGCGAGGCAACCCCGGCTACAGAGGGGAAGGTCTCATTCCTCAAGGGTCAGCTCCGCCAGGCAATCTATCGAAGAGCACAAAGCTTCATCGTACCGGGATGCTTGTCGGAGGAATACATCAGGCACTATCTGCCGCGTGCATCCTTCCACTATGCCCCCAATACGATTGAAGAAGGGCGTTTCCGACTTACGACAGAAGAGCTGTCGAAAAAGTTTGCCAATGAGCGGCTCATCCTGACGTTCAGCGGATCGCTCATCGAGCGAAAAGGGATTCTGCTGCTGCTGGAGGCGTACGCCCTACTGCTGAAGAATCATCCGGAGTTGCGCAAGACCTGTCTCCTCAGGGTGATGGGAACCGGACCGCTCGATATTTCAGCTTATCAGGCATACGGTATCGAAATGACGGGGTTCTGTGAACAGGAAACCTATGCCCGTCATTTCCAGGAGAGTCACCTCTTCGTTCTGCCGTCGCTCCACGACAACAATCCGCTGGCCGTTGTCGAGGGACTTTTCACCGGAAACGTTCTTGTCGTGTCGGATGGCGTGGGGAACTATCCGGAGGCAGTCCGTGGTAACGGCTGCGTGGTGCCGTCCAACTCCGTAGTTGTACTGTTCCGGACATTAGAGCGGATTCTCGCCCTTCCGCGCACAGAATTGCTGCGCATGGCTGCCGCTTCCCTCGAAATTGCTCGGGAGTTCTCCGTGGAGCGGAGCATGAACGCTTTCCTGGCGGCAATTCATGCCGAACGGGGATTTTGCACCGCCTCGAGCAGGCAGGCGGGCTGAACGACCATGGCGAAAATTGCAAGTTACGGGAAACCGTTGATACTTTGCATGGCCCATCTCCCCCCGCCTGTGAATGGCGTAACAATCATGGGTGAGCAGGTAGTGAATTCACATTTGCTGAGGGAACATTTCCAACTCGAAGTGTTGCCACTGAAGAGCGCCTCATCGATCGAAGATATTGGCAAACTGCGGCCAGCTAAGCTTCTCCTGATCGTTTCCCAAGTGAGGGATCTTGCCCGGCACTGCCTTGTGCGCCGGCCGGAACTCGTTTATTTCACTTTGACTCCAAATGGCAGAGCTTTCTATCGGGACCTGCTCTATGTGGCGATCATGAAGCTTTGTGGAGCCCGTCGCCTTTACCACTTGCATGGAAAGGGGATTGCCCAGGCAATGACAGGCCCGCTGAAAAAGGCTCTCTATACATGGGCATTTCAAGGAGCCCAGGTAGTACTGCTCTCACCATCGCTCTACGAGGACGCTTCCCAGGTGGTGAAACGCAAGCAGTGCCATTTTCTGGCCAACGGCATAGTAGATCCGTTAAAAGGACGGGAAACCGACACCGTACACAGGGATGGGGTGCCGCGCATCCTCTTCTTCTCCAATCTGTTCGTGAACAAAGGGATTTTTATCCTGCTGGAGGCGCTTAAATTATTGAAGCAGCGGGGCGTCCCGTTTCGCGCTTCTTTTGCCGGTGCCTGGGAGTCAAAGGCGGTGGAAACTGAGTTCGGCAAAATCTTGCACGAGAATCAGTTGCAGGAGCTGACAGAATTCTGTGGTCCTCGATACGGCGATGACAAGTGGCGAACCTTTGCAGAGGCAGATATCATGGCCTTTCCGACCTATAACGATGCCTATCCGCTCGTAGTTCTGGAAGCAATGGGCCATGGTCTGCCGGTGCTTGCCACGTATGAAGGTGCAATCCCGGATATGATTCAGGATAGTGTGACCGGTTTTCTTGTTCCCCGCCTGAATCCGCTGATAGTGGCTGATCGACTGGCATTGCTGCTAACTGATCGGGGTTTGCGAGAACGAATGGGGAAAGCCGGCAGGGAACGATATCTGTCCCAATATACGCTGGGGCATTTTGAGGAAAACCTCTGCAGTATATTAGAAAAATGCATAAAAAGAAGATAAATTCCAGATGATAGTCTTACCCTATTTCTTAATTTTTGTTTTTGTCGTTACCTTGCTCCTGGATACAAAGAAGGCGATTCTGGTCGCAGTCCTGATCAGGCCCGTCATTGATTGCTTTTACGATTACAAATATGGTATTGCCGGCATCAGGCCACCGGAGCTCTTTGGTGTCCTGCTGCCTACACTGATTTTTTTCAAAATGATCATGTCTCAGGAACATGGCTTCCATCGAGCCCCTTTGTCAACGCTCTGGGTCTTTTATATTTATTTTCAGCTTTTCGGCGTAGCCGTGATAATGACGGTAGGCAATGACTTATTATTGGCGACGGATTATTTCTTCCGGGCATTTAACGGATTCATAGGGTTTTTTCTTTTTCAGGAATTTTTCAAAACGAAAAAAGATTTCCACGCTTTGTTGGTCGCCCACATTGCTGCTGGCCTAACGCCGCTGGGCATGTCGGTTTACCAGAATATCCTTGGAGGTGTGATACGTTCCGAGGCTACAATCGGGGGGCTGGTCAGGAACATCGGTTTCTACCACGACGCCTACACTCTTCGCTTCTACTGCTTCCAGACGTTAGCAGCGGTGGCGCTTTATTGGTTCTACTTCCTGTCGGGTATTCGTTTTCTATCGAGAAGCTTTCTGCTGGTATTGACGGCCGTCTCGGTGTTTACGGTTTACAGGATCTATTCCAAAGCAGGCTATCTTATCATTGCCGAATGGCTCCTTATCTGGAATGCATTCCAGCGAAAGTTCATGCGACTGGGTTTGATAGTATTACTGATCCTAGCCGCGGCATTGCTCATGAAAAGTCAGTTTTCAACCCTGGATACAGTCTACTCCAAGGAAATCAATGCAATGCAGGGAAAGGAAAAAACTGACAGGATGTTCCAGGGGCGGATTGGAGGATGGAAATTTTTGATGAAAAACTTCGCTGAAGCGCCAATTGCTCTTCAACTTGTTGGCGATGGGTCCTCTCATACGGGAGCCCACAATGATTTTATTCGTGCTCTTCTCGGAACCGGCATCTTTGGGTTGATGCTCTACCTGATGCTTCTGGGGGCCATGGCAATCCGCGTTGTGGTCAAGTGCGGACGTGTGCCGTCACCGCTGAACACGATGGCGGTCATGCTTGTAGGCATGTGGATGATTGATGCATTGGGTCTGGTCCCCGGTGCCTACCCGGGTTACCAGATATTTGTTTGGGGCTTTGTGGGTCTGGCGCTGCGAGGGGTTGATGGACTCGAACCAACGGCTGACAGCGAATCTTCGCAGCACTCTGCGGTGAACGAGATAACGGCAATGGCTGGAGGCTAGATATGTCAAGCAAGGTCACTGTGGTCGCGGAATCATCTTACGATAATTCCGCTCTGCTGAAGTGCTTCCGGACGACATTTTAAGATCGATTCACCGGGGCGATACGGTCAGACTAAACCTAATTGAGTGCTGGAATTACACGAGGAGCGGTCTGATGACTGGGAGTGTCTTATTATTCATCCTGTGGTTCTTAGCTCTCTTCTTCGGCGGGTGCTCGACCATTTGGTACGGGCAAGGTCATAATTGCCGACGACCCACAGATCTACAGGTCATTCAGAAAGCTGATTTCCTCTTGTCCACTGGACGTATGGCAGCGACTTACTAGCGGTGGAGTGGGGCGGTCTGGAAGTCAGTCATAGACCTTCGCTATTATGAGTGGGTCACGCACAATGCAATGTAGTGGAAAGGAACCGTCTGCCCTGCGTTCCAAGCGGCTCGATAGAGGTAAACACCTTCATTATGAGACGGTTATCAATTCTTATCGTTCATGATTCTGCAGGCGATAGCTTAAATTATCCAGGGGTTATGTTTATAAAAGCCAATAAGTCCATTCTTGATTATATGCAGAAGGAACCTGATAAGACGTCGTTCACCGTTGGAGCTTCGCCATGTGTGGCATAGTCGGGGTGTTTTCCACGAGGCCAGGTTGGTCGCTCTCTGCCGCTGAACTCTCCGCGATGCGCGATACAATGCAGCATCGGGGACCGGATGATGCGGGCACTTATGTAACGAATGAAGGTGGATTCTATGCGGGTCTCGGTCATCGACGGCTGTCAATAATCGATCTTTCCCCCCTTGGACGACAGCCCATGAGTACGGCCGATGGTCGTCTATGGGTAACGTTCAACGGTGAAATCTTCAATTTTCAGTCTCTTCGCGAGGAGCTGGAGAAGACCGGAAAATATTCATTCCGATCAAAGACCGATACGGAGGTCATCCTTCATGCGGTCCACGAATGGGGCCTCGAAGGTGCGCTAAGATGTTTCAGGGGCATGTTCGCATTTGCGCTTTATGATAGACAAGACCACTCGTTGACCCTGGTGCGCGACCGTCTCGGCATCAAACCTCTGTACTACAGCAATGATAACGGCATCGTCGCTTTTGCCTCAGAGATTAAGGCCATCCTGGCGCTCCCGGATTTCGGGAAAAAGATTGATCAACAGGGCCTTTTCCATTACCTGACCTTTGCGAATACTCCAGCGCCGGGAACCATCTTCCACGGGGTGCAGAAACTGGAAGCGGGAACTTACCTGAAGTTCGAAAAGAATGGCAATGCAAGAAGAGTGCGGTATTGGGATCCCTCGAAGTTTGGGCCGGACAATTTCAATATCACAGAGAAGGATTGTATAGAGGAGACGAGAAGGCTGTTGAGGCAGGCTGTCGCACGCCGCATGGTTTCCGATGTTCCCTTCGGTGTTTTCCTCAGCGGAGGGCTTGACTCCTCACTCAATGTTGCCCTAATGGCTGAGATCATGGATAGGCCTGTTCAGGCGTTCACGGTCGGCATTGAAGGCGATCCATCGAATGAATTCGTCGCGGCGCATAGAACAGCCCAACATTTCAAAGCCGATCACCATGAGCTCTTTATCAACGACATGGACTTTATATCCTTTCTGCCGAAGTTGCCCTACTATCAGGACGAGCCGCTTGCCGATCCCGTGTGTGTACCACTTTACTACCTGTCAAAGCTGGCCCGTGACGCAGGAACTCCGGTAATCCAGATTGGGGAAGGCAGTGATGAAATATTTGCCGGTTATGGCATGTATCATAAATTCGACCGGGTGAACCGGTATTTCTATCAATACTTCCTTGAGACACCGGCAGTATTGAGATCCTGCTTCTATAGGACAGCCCGGAATATGCTAACTCCTTATGCAGCAGACATGTTCCGTCGAGCAAGCTGCAATGAGCCACTTTTCACGGGTAATGCGATCGCCTTTTGGGATGAGGAAAAAAGGCTTTTGCTTAAATCCTGCGGGGACAAGACCTTCTCCAGTGCATATATAAAGCAACTGAAGACAGGGGGATTCTCCTCGGATTCTATTTCCTCGATCATCCAGATCGAGCTTAAGAATCGACTTCCTGAGTTGTTGCTTATGCGGGTGGATAAGATGAGCATGGCCCATGCAATCGAGACCCGAGTCCCGTTCCTGGATGAGGATCTTGTGGAGTTCGCTCTTACCATTCCTCTAGCCATGAAGCAGAGAAATGGTACGTTTAAATATATATTGAAGAAAGCGGCTGAGGGGATTCTGCCGCATGAAATTATATACCGGAATAAATGGGGTTTCTGCGGTTCAGCAACCAATATGGTGACGCCGAGAATAGTAAAGTTTGCCAGAGACGTCATCTTTGACAGCAACCTCATAAAAGAGCTTTTCAACGTTTCGTATATTGAGAATATATTCAATAGTCATGAGCGAAATAAAAGGTTCAACAGTTTCAAATTATGGAATTTGCTGAACTTGGCATTGTGGCATAACTACTGGTTTAAAAATGTTTAGTTCAACAAAAAAGGGTATTTCTCATGGAACAACTGACTCTGAAATGAATCTTATTGAGCCGCATAAAACACTAGACTCCTGTCTGGTGATGGAGCGGCAGCCCGCGGGGCTCATGCTAAGTTTTGCATGTAACATAAAAAATGCCCCCAGCTCCTGCTGGGGGAGATTCACTTTCAAAGCCATGATCAACGTCAATGAGTGTTCGGTCTATCAGGACAGGTTCGAAATTTTCTTTCGAGTAGTGAAGGGATGAAACTATTCCAATTACAATGAGAATCAGCTTCTCAACAAGGACCGAAAGCAATTGGTCCTAACGGGCCAACATTGAACTCGCTTACGTCGTTCGATTGAAACGACTATGCGAGGCAAGCTTCGCTTCGTCCTATCTAAAGTTGGATAAAGAAAAAACGGAAGTGACCAACCATTGTGGCCGCTAGGCGGACAACCTCAAGTGGGAGTCAGATCAAAGTCCGTCCGTTTTATCAGCAGCACTGGAGGGCGAGCATGAGACGATGGCAGCTAAATTTACTCTTGCATTTTATACTGGTTGCAATATTGTCATCCGGCTGCGGAGGTAGTACGGGTGGCGGTGGTATCAGCCAAGCTGAAAGGCAGAACGTGTCAAACGACCAGAACACAAATGCCAGTCCTCCCATCCTTGAAACCGGATATACTGAGGCCCATGTTAGGGCTATAGCCGTATCAGCGAATCCATTGTTGTTCACGTACCGAATATTTGACACAGTGGGTGACGGCAAAATTCATAGCATTATTGCTGGCGATTATGACAGGTCCGGAACGCTTGACTGGCATGACCTCAGCATGCTGTTGCAAATGCTTTGCCCAACAACGCCCAAGACGGATGAGAAAGGGCAGTTCTGCGGGACATTATATATTCCGCCGGGAACGTGGTATAGCCTGTCCGATGCGCAGGCTGTGTCGGGCACCGCAGGATACTACGGATCAGCCAAAAGCGCAGACAGCGGTCCCCATGGTTGGGATTGGGACTCAATTTTCGTAAATCACGATACAAACCCTATAAACCGTCTGCGCATTATCGGCAGTGGAGCAGGAAAGACAGCTCTCACTATGCAATTATCGCGTGCAAATTATTGCAAATGGCATGGACAAGTTGGCGGCGGAGGTGTCTGGCTTTATCATCACAACACAAACGGCCCGGGGCCTAATATAGAAATAGCCGGATTCACATTCAATGGCTTGCAGGGCAGAACGACGGACAGTAAGGGCTCCTGTTTAAGTGACACGGGCGGAACACTAGATTCCGTATATAGCGCGGGCGGAATGGCTCGTGTTACACAAGACGCTATCGGTGTATATGGCATTACGACAAATGACCAGTATATCGAGCCTGCGCTGACGACAACACCTAATATGTACATACATGATATCGTAATCAACGGGGCGGATTATATAGGAGTATCAATTGCCGCGTACGACGGTGTGAAGATCGACAACATCACTGCATCGAATGTAGGAAATGCGGGGGTGGTTGTGTATAATACGAATAATGCAAACATAAGTAATGTCGATATCGAACACTGCACTTCAGCTATACCTGAGGCGGCGTTTCATATAGAATCCCAGTCCGACAATTATAACGGTCCCGGGAGCAATACCGAGGCTGCCCCTTCCCAGAATACAACGGTCAATAATCTCACAATCTCAGATTGTTATAGCGGCATTGCACTGATTGCGAATGGCTCAGGTGGAATCAATAATGTCACGATCAGCAACGTCAATATTGATAATATTGGTTTACGCCTATATAATGCGTCTCCCTGGTCGTGGGTTCCCCTAGATGCATATGGAATCATCCTGTCAGACCACGTCTGTTTTTACGGTCTGCCGGATGTTGCCACGCCCTGTTACATAACGAACGTTACGATAAATGGCGGCACGATCGGCACTGCATCCTACGGTATTTCAGGATTCGCCATAGATGGCAGCACAAATGTCGCATCAGGTCTTACCACGTCTCATCACAACTGGACATTTACGAACCTCAGCATCGTGAATGCAGGAATAAATCAGTCGGGTTTGGTAAGTCTGGCAGGAGGCGCGGCATCCGGTCATATTTCCGGATTACAGTTTGGAGGCAATATATTAAACGGGAGCGGGAATAATTTAGTTTCTCTTCTTTCTTTGGATACTGCTAATGATGCGGTAATTGCCGGCAATTCGTTTTCCGGCACACTTAGCGGAGGATGGTCAGCGCAAACATATGCTGTAAATTCCTCGGGCGTAAAATTTTTGGATAATACCTTTACCCTAAGCGGAGGTCCGAACACTTCTGCATTGGTTTTACACACCGGAGAAAGCGGGGATACCGTACGCGGAAATCGGATAACTGCTAGCTCGGGCTTTGCGGCGATTTCTGTGGATGCCGGTGCCGGTGGTCATACTATAGTGAGCAACACTCTTTCAGGCCAAACAAGCTATGGCCTTTCCGTTTCCTCCGGATCCGGGAATATCGTTGAAGGCAACGTGGTCAATGGATCGAAGATTTACATCAGCGCCGATCAAACCAAAATCTATGGTAATACCATCTATGGATCTCCGACGTATGGCATTCAGGATCAGGTCGGTTCCGATATCCGCAATAATATTGTCAGTAATGCGGGGATAGTCAGTCTCAGCGTAGGTGGAGGGCAGACAGCGACGGGATCAGCAAACTGGTTTACCGGCTCAATATGGGGAAATTATTCCGATTTAAATGGACAGAACCCTGCCAATAAAGGCGATCCGCTTTTTGTCAATGCTGCAGGCTGGAACTTTCATTTGCAGTCAGGTTCTCCATGTATCGGTGCCGGTCAATGGCCTGAGACAGTAAGTTCACTTTGTGATAACTCGGGAATCTGTTCTACAAATATCGGCAGCCTGAACATAGGTGCTTTTTGCTGGGTATCAAACCCTTAAAAGGAAGCCATATGCATCAGCTCACGCAAACACTAAAAGACGGGAAAATGCAGATACTTGAAGTGCCCGTGCCTGCCCAGCAGGCAGGCCATGTTCTGGTCAGAAACCACTATTCTCTCATCAGTGTAGGTACAGACACGAGCACCGTTAAGGCCGCACGGAGCAGTCTGATCGAGAAAGCAAAAGCACGACCGCAGCAGGTCAGGCAGGTCATGGATGTCATCCAGAGCCAGGGCCTGACTCAGGCCTATCGTGCCGTTATGAAGAAGCTCGATGCTTACTCGCCGCTCGGGTATTCGAGTTCCGGCGAGATAGTCAGTATTGGCGAGCGTGTAACGGAGTTCGCCATCGGGGATCATGTTGCGTGTGGGGGATTGACGGCTTCACATGCGGAGTTTGTATCCGTGCCCGTAAACCTCTGCGTGAAGCTTCAGAGGGAATCCGATCTGAGACAGGCGGCATACAACACGCTTGGCGCCATTGCCATGCAGGGTGTAAGGCAGGCTGACCTCCGGCTGGGTGAAACCTGCGCCGTTATCGGTCTTGGCCTCCTGGGCCAGCTTTCATCGCTGCTTTTAAGGGCTTCGGGCATCCGGGTCATTGGCATAGATATTGATCCAACGATGGTGGAAACCGCTGGAAAGCACTGCGTTGATATTGCGCTGCAGAGAAATGCGGACGGTATTGAAGATCTCATATTGCAATTCACGCAGGGGATCGGCTGCGACGGGGTAATCATAACGGCAGCGACAGATACCTTGGATCCGATAAATTTCGCCGGCGCCATCGCCCGCAAGAGAGGTACGATTGTCGTCGTCGGCGCGGTGCCTACGGGTTTTGATCGCGACCCTTACTTTTACCGCAAAGAGCTGCAGGTCAGAATGTCCTGCTCTTACGGCCCGGGCCGCTACGATCCGCAGTATGAGGTGAAGGGTATTGATTACCCTGCGGCATACGTCCGGTGGACAGAAAAACGTAACATGGAAGCATTCCAGGAGCTGCTTTCCTCAGGAAAGATGGACGTAAGCTACCTCACGACTCACGTGTTCAAGCTTGACGACGCCCAGGCAGCCTACGATATGATGCTGTCGAAAGCGGAGCCTGTGATCGGCATCCTGATCGAATACGATGTAAACAGACCAGTCCAAAATAATAGAATCATGATCAACCGGGATCACGGGTTAGTGCTTAAGGCTAAAGGTGCTTTTATCGGATTTATTGGAGCCGGCAGTTACGCGCAAAGTCATTTGCTGCCCAATATAGCTCAAAATGACAGGGTGAAGCTTGTTGGGGTCATGACGGTGACGGGCACGGGGTCCCGGTCGGTTGGGGACCGATTCGGCTTCGAGTTCTGTGTAAGCAACGAACAGGATATCCTCGAGACCGAAAACATCAACACGGTATTCATCGCCACCCGCCATGAATCACACGCCGATTATGTGCTGAAGGCCCTCAGGGCTGGAAAGCATGTTTTCCTTGAGAAACCGCTTTGTACGCGGGAGACGGAACTCGCAGAGATTGCCCACTGCTTACGCACGCTTGACCATTCACCTTTGCTTATGGTGGGATACAACCGTCGGTTCTCGCCATTGGCGATGATGATCAAGGATAAGTTCGGCAGCGGCTCGATGGCCATGATATACCGCGTGAACGCAGGTGCCGTTCCGGCTGACTCCTGGATGCAGGATCCCGAGATCGGAGGCGGTCGCATCATCGGTGAAGTGTGTCATTTCGTCGATTTCCTCACCTTTATGAACGGGTCGCTACCGGTGCACGTTCATGCCCAAGCGATGAAGGACGCAAGAAACCTGCAGGACGTTGTAAACATTTCTCTCTCGTATGAAAACGGTTCCATCGGCACGATCTCGTACCTGTCCAACGGGGACAAGGGGTTGCCCAAGGAACGAGTTGAAATTTATGCACATGGATGCACAGCGGTGATCGATGATTTCAAGACTCTCGCCATTTACTCCAGAGGTAAAAAGAAGGAACGAGGGCTCTTGAGCCAAGACAAGGGGCAGAAGTCGGAGGTCAGAACGTTTCTGGATTCGGTCATCAAGGGCCAAAAAGCGCCAATCCCTTTCGAAGAGTTGTACAGCACGTCTCTGGTCACGTTTAAAGTAATGGAATCCCTGCGAACGGGCATGAGCATCCATTTGTGAGAGCAGCAAACTGGTCAAAGGACCCTCCTCAACCCACCATAAGGAGGGCGCAGGATATCAACTTCAATAATAATCAAGAGCAGGAATCGCACGGGATGCTTCCCAACCGCAACATTAAATCTTACACAGCCAGGATAAAAAACGCTTCCCTCAAGGAAATATCCTACCGGATCAACCAGGCGTTCACGGTCCGGCGTATGAGGAGCAGTGCAGGAACATTTAATAAGGTGATCCCTGCCTCGCTGTTGGATGGATCTAGGACCCCAAATCTCCAGATGCCCTCTTTCGTCATGGAAGCAGATGAAACGGTCATCGAGGCCATACTCGGAGGCATGACCTATTTATTGAACGGAAAGAAAGAACTCATCGAACAATTCGAAGCGGAACAGAGGGGAACGTATTTTGCTGACATCCGGCTCACCCCGGAAAAGCCAGATATCAGGATGGTCTGGGAGCCTGCCCGTCTGCAGCATCTGACTATTCTCTTGATTCATATCCACCAGAACCCACGACATCAAGACCTTCGTGTTGTCAAATCCTTTGCCCGGGCTGCTGTTCTGACATGGATACGTCAAAACCCTTTTCTCCGTGGACCCCACTATATGTCTCCCATGGAGTGCGGTCTGCGTATGCCCGTGTTTTATTACGCACTGAAGATTCTGGACAATCTGACAACCATGGAGCACCGGGAAATTATTAAGGCCCTCTATGAACACGCGTGGTGGGTGTCGCGGAACCTTTCGCTTTATTCATCTCTCGGAAACCACACGCTATGTGAATGTCTGGGGCTTGTGTTCGCCGGGGCTGTCTTACAGGAAAGCGAGGAAGGGCGGAAATGGCTGGAATCGGGTGTTCGGCTCTTCAAAAAGGAAGCGCATCGACAGATCCTGGACGACGGCGGTCCTATCGAGCAGTCCTTCGCGTACCACAGGTTTGTTCTCGATATCATCTGGCTGGCAACCGATTTCCTCGAGAAGAATGCCCTTGTGGATTGCAGCACGCTGAAGCAAAGACTCGTCCGGGCCGAGACATTCCTTGGCTTTTTCCGAGATGAACGCGGAATCCTTCCATCAATCGGGGACAGCGATGACGGCCATGCCGTGGCACCTGGCGTGAGGCCGAAACGGCAGCCGGAGGCTTGCGGTGACGGCATCGTAAAGACGTTTCCCGAGGCAGGTTATACCGTCATCAGAACGCCACTGAGAGGTCTTCTGGCTTTCGATCACGGCCCCCTCGGAATGCCGCCTCTCTATAACCATGGCCATGCGGACGCCCTTTCGCTGACGCTTTCGATAGGAGACCGGGGATTTCTCGTGGATGCCGGAACCTGTCTATACAACGGAGAGCAAAAATGGCGACAGCATTTCAAGAGTACTCGCGCGCATAATACCGTTACGATCGACGGGAAGGACCAGGCTTATCAGGAGACAGCTTTCGTTTGGAGCCGGCCTTACGCAGTCCGCGTCATTCATAACGATAAGTCGGACGGAATTTTCCTCATCGAGGCTGAGCACAACGGATATGTACGGCTTGATCGTCCTGTTGTCCACCGGCGGGCGATTTGGCATGCAGACGATTCGGTTTTTCTTGTCCGCGACCGCTTCGCTGGGAGAGGGATCCATGAATTCGAACTGAATTGGCATCTGCATCCGAATGCTGTGGCCAAGCCAGAGGGAGATGGATTGTGGAGGATTGAACATGGTGATTGTGTACTGTTTATGAGATTCATGGGTGGAAAAGAATTCGATCTGCTCCGCGGCAGGACAGATCCGATTCAGGGGTGGCATTCTTCGCAGTATGGCATTAAGGAGGCCAGTTCCGTGCTTACGCTGACCGTAAAGGGTGAACCTGCGGAAACAGAATTCGTTACAGTGATTTGTACAGGGATGAGGAGGGGAGCAGAACAGATCGGGAAGGTCATATGCAGAATGCGAATGGGCGATTAAAGATTCTGAATATCTGGGTTGATCCTCTGACGCGAGACGAGGCGCGGGACAAGGTGAAGCAGTTCCTGGATCACGGTACGAAGCCCCATGCCGTGTTTGCCAGCAACCCGGAGAAGAATTTTTCGGTACCGGCAAATCCTGTGCTTTTTGACGCGTACAGGGAGGCGGATATTCTGCTGCCGGACGGGATAGGAATGGTCCTTGCTGCAAGAGTTTTGCATGGTAAAAGATTTTCACGGATCCCCGGGTCAGAGTTCATCTTTGATATCTGCAGTCTGGCGGCGAGCGATGGCCATGGGGTTTTCGTGTACGGCGCCAGTGAGGAAGTGAATGCGAGGGCATGCTGTGTTCTTGAACAGCGTTTTCACGGGCTTCGGATCGTAGGACGGGCCAACGGATACGTCAAGGATGAGGGTATGGCCGACTTGATCTGCCAGATCAATGACTCGGGCGCGACAGTTCTTTTTATCGCTCTTGGATCTCCGAAGCAGGAAAAATGGTTTGCCACCAATAAAGAATCATTGAAGAACGTGCGAGTCTGCCAGGGTATCGGCGGCACTCTCGATACTATTGCAGGAAAGGTGAAACGTGCACCGGAAATCTGGTGTCGGTATAACGCCGAATGGCTTTACCGGCTGCTGTCAGAGCCGAAAAGATTCAAGCGGCAAAGGTTACTGCCCCTTTTTGTTGCTCTCTTGGTCATCGAAAAATTGAAAGGCATCTTTACCATAGCGAGGGCGTAATACGGGCTATTCCACGCCAAGCGGAGTTTACTATGAAAGTGTACCTCATTGCAGGGGCCCGGCCCAATTTCATGAAGATTGCGCCAATATACCGCGAATCGACAAAGCACGAAGAGATCGTGTGCAAAATCGTCCATACCGGACAGCATTACGATTATGCAATGTCGCAGTCTTTTTTCGATGACCTGGAATTGCCCGCGCCGGATTACTTTCTTAATGTGGGGTCCGGTACGCATGCGGTGCAGACGGCGAAAATCATGACGGCGTTCGAGGCCGTCTGCGAGACGGAGAAACCGGACCTGGTCATAGTTGTGGGTGACGTAAACTCCACTCTGGCGTGCAGCATTGCAGCGAAGAAGCTCCAAATCAGGGTGGCTCATGTTGAAGCCGGGCTTCGAAGCTTTGACATTACTATGCCGGAAGAGATCAATAGGATGGTTACGGATGCAATATCCGATGATTTTCTCGTTACCGAAGAAAGCGGGATCGAAAACCTATTGAGGGAAGGGAAGCCGCAGGAGAGTATTCATTTTGTCGGTAATGTGATGATTGATAACTTGCTTTATCAGGTTGACAAGTTGAACAATGGGACAGTCGATACTCAGAAGTTCGGCGTTTATGCTCTGAAGCAAGAACAAAAGAGATTCGCCTTTATGACCCTGCATAGGCCTTCAAATGTCGACAATTGTGAGACGTTTCAGGGCATTGTTTCCGCCCTTAATGAGATTGCCGAGAACCTCCCTATCATTTTCCCGGTTCACCCGAGGACGCAGAAGATGGCTGATCAATTCAATATAGAATTTTCTGAACGGATTATTCTTTTGCCCCCCCTTGGCTTCATAGAATCACTTTTCCTCTGGAAAGATGCCGAGGTTGTTTTTACTGACAGTGGGGGGCTCCAGGAAGAGACAACGGCATTAAGTATCCCGTGTGTTACGATCAGGGACAATACGGAGCGGCCTATCACGGTTAAGATAGGCACAAATGTGCTCTCTGGAACAACGCGGGCGCGCATAGTAAACGCCTATAGAGAGAGCCTTAAGAAGAAGGCGCATGCTTCAGTACCGCCAAAATGGGATGGTCATGCCGCTGAGCGCATTTGGTTCATTCTTTCTGGATTTGGACCGCAGGATTCAAATAATTTCTGAGGAGAGCGATAATTGAAGATGATGCCTGTGACAAGGTCACAAGCCGTTTGGTATGGAGCTATTTATGGGCTCTTGCTGTCCATAATTTATTATTCTTCGCATAGCTGGCTTGTGGGACATGATTGGGCCAGAGGTGATTATAACTATTGCTACTTCGTTCCGCTAGTTGTTCTCTACCTGATATGGGAGAAAAAGAATACATGGCTAAAAGTACCAAGTGTGCCATCCTGGGTTGGGTTAATTGTCGTCCTACTTGGTATTCTCCTGTTCTGGGTCGGAGAACTGGCCGGAGAATATTTTTCCATGTATATTTCTTCGTGGCTTGTCTCCGTAGGGCTTCTCTGGGCGCATGCAGGATGGAAGAAACTGAAAATCATGGCTTTCCCGATTTGCGTATCTTTGTTTCTCTTCCCGCTGCCGCACTTCATGAATACGAAGCTTACTTTCAACCTCAGGCTGCTGTCGTCGAAACTCGGCGTTACCATGATTCAATTCCTAGGAATGTCGGCATATCGGGAAGGGAATATTATTGATTTGGGGTTCACTCAACTTCAAGTTGTGGATGCGTGCAGCGGACTACGATACCTTTTCCCTCTTGTCTTATTGGGCTTGATGATGGCTTATTTTTACAACGCAGCGCTTTGGAAGAGAGTTATTATCATACTCTCAACAATTCCCTTATCCATTATCACCAATAGCCTCAGAATTGTATTAACGGCTGTTCTTTATCCAGTCCTAGGCCGCGCAGCTGCGGATGGGTTCTTTCATGATTTTTCGGGCTGGGCCATTTTCATGATCTCTCTCAGTGTCCTGTTAGCAGAGGTTTGGATATTGCGCAGGATTCTGCCGCTCCCTGACGAACATTTCATGAGGGAGAAAGTTGCTGTCAAGACCGCTCGCGAACATTCGGCTCCTTTGGAAGCAGACAATCGTGCTGAGAAAAATGCGAATGTCTTCTTCAAACAGCCTCAATTCATTGTTGCAGCTTCTCTTCTTGCCGTCACAATAGGTATACATTCTTTTATCGATTTCAGAGAAAAACAACCAATCACCCGGTCGTTCAGCAAATTCCCGCTTCTGATTGGCGATTGGCAAGGCACACACCAGTTTTTGGGTCAGGAATTTATCGATGTGCTTGAATTTACCGATTATACAGTCATCAATTACACCAAACCGAATAGCCCGCCCGTCAATATATACGTAGCATATTATGAAAGTCAGCGCAAAGGCAAATCCATTCATACTCCTGAAACCTGCTTGCCCGGCAGCGGCTGGATCTTCAAGGAGGCCGGAACATTGACCATACCTTTGTCCGGGGAATCTTCGTCGTCGATTACCGTTATGCGCGCCATAATGGAGAAGGGCGGGAGCAGTCAATTGGTGTATTACTGGTTTAATCAACGCGGCCGCATTTTGACGAACGTTTATGAAATAAAGATTTATAACTTTTGGGATGCCTTAGTAAGAATGAGGACGGACGGCGCATTGATCCGCGTGATAACACCGATATATTCATCTGAAAAGATTGACGATGCAGAAATAAGACTACAAAGTTTTGTAAAGGACATTATACCAACTTTAAACGAGTTTATTCCGGCACAGGGTACGTAAGGACCCTAATCGTTATAAGCGACGTTCAATATATACCTCTGTTCTTTGTCGCTGGGCAATACATATGATTTATTTTTCGACACTTCTTATTTCCATTTTTATCACCGTCAGCCTGATACCTATGATGATCAGGTTTGCGGACAGGTACCAGGTTGTGGACCTTCCTAACCCCCGGAAGATCCATGTCCGGCCGGTGCCGAGGATCGGGGGGCTAGCAATGGCCGTCGGTGTCTTCATCCCCATCATTCTCTGGACCATAGCTGACGAGTTCGTGCGTGCCTTTATAGCTGCAACGAGTATCCTGATACTCTTCGGATTAATCGACGATATGAAAGGGCTCAATTACAAGACGAAGTTCGGCGGACAGATCCTCGCAGCCCTGGTTATCATATTCTATGGCGGGCTTAAGATCAGTTCCCTTGGCAGCCTGCTGCCAGGTGAGATGCAACTGACCGAATGGATGAAGATTGCGCTCTCGCTGGTGGTAATAGTCGGCGTCACGAACGCCCTGAACCTGGCTGACGGCCTCGACGGACTGGCTGGGGGGGTCTCGCTACTAAGCTTCTGCTGCATAGGCTATCTCGCCTATCTCGATGGCAGCAACACGGTCCTGCTCATAACCATGGCCGTGGCCGGGGCGATATTCGGATTTCTCCGGTTCAACACCCATCCTGCCAGCCTCTTTATGGGAGATACTGGAAGTCAACTTTTGGGGTTCACCGCTATCGTACTAGCGGTCAAGACGACTCAAGGCAATACTCCCTTGAGCCCGGTACTGCCTCTCATTATCCTCGGACTTCCCGTGCTCGATACCCTGACCGTAATGGTGCAGAGAATCAACCAGGGGAGATCTCCTTTTTCACCGGACAAGAATCATTTTCATCACCGACTGATCAGCTTCGGGCTTTCCCACTCCGAGGCAGTGTTCGTCATCTATTTGATCCAGGCGTTGATGATCCTGTCAGCCATCTTCTTTAGATATTATTCCGACTGGCTTCTCGTGGCTGGCTATAGTGGTTTCTGCGTGGCTATGCTAAGCCTGTTCGCTGCGGCGGACCGCAAGGTCCTTCGGCTGCCGCGCTTTCCCGAGATCGAGAAGGTGGTCAAAGGTTGGCTGCGGAAGATCAGGGAGAGTTACTTTGTTATCAGGGTATCCTTTGGTGTATCGAAGCTAGCCATCCCACTCCTCTTTTTGGCCTCCTGCTTCATTCCAGCGCGGATTCCCGTCTATGTGTCTAACACGGCCCTCTGCGCTAGCGTGTTGATCCTGGGAGTCTTCTTTGCTGGGAAGAAATTCCTGGGTGGGTGTCTGCGCCTGGTGCTGTACCTGACTATTCCCCTCGTTCTCTATTGCATCGAGGAAGGAAGGTCTTCCTGGATGAACGAGCAGGCGCTATTCCTCTACCGGTTGTGCTTCGGCATCATTGCGCTGTTCATAATACTCACGGTCAAGTTCTCGAGGCGATCGAAAGGATTCAGAATGTCTACCATGGACTTTCTAATCATCTTCATTGCCGTGACCGTACCCAACCTGACGGGTCAGCTTGTGCAGCATTTCAACCTGGGACTGTTGGCAGTGGAGATCATCGTGTTCTTCTTCGGCTACGAAGTGCTGATCAATGAGCTTCGGGAAAGTTTTGATGTCCTTGCGACGGCGACGTTTTTGGTAACACTGGTCCTCGGTGTACGGGGATACGTGGGAGTCTGACAAGGGGTTTTCAGCGGGTACGGATCCATCCGGGTCAGGACCGAACAGGTATCGCCCGAACGATACATGACCCGATAAACGTAAACAATTGCCGCAGTTTATTAGATACCGGCTATGGAAAAGGGGAGGTGTTGAACATGTGGATGAAGAACCGGATGTTCATGGTAACCGTTGCGCTATTCGCAGTTATGATGATTGTGTCCTGTGGCGGGCCCGAGCAAAAAAAAGCCAAGTTCTACAACAAGGGCAGGGTGCTGTATGAAAAAGGAGAGTACGCTAAAGCGAGGCTGGAATTCAGCAACGCGATCCAGATAGATGTTAAGTATGCCGATGCCTACTACATGCTGGGAATGACCGCTCTCAAGTCCGGGGACCCCCGCGCAGCTTCTGGCAGCTTTTCCAAGGCTGTTGAGCTAAATCCCCAGCACTGGGAGGCCCAGGTTCAGGTTGGATGGTTCCTCCTGGCGGGCGGCAATGCCAATGATGCCATGAATAAGGCAGAACTTGTCCTCAAGAACAAACCAGCTTACGAGGACGCGCTCATCCTCAAAGGGGCAGTACTGCTGAAGAAAAAGGAGTTGGAAGCGGCGCGCCAGTTTTTCGAGTCTGTCCTGGGCCGCGACGTGCATAAACCCGAGGGCTACCTGATGCTGACCTCGATCTATGCCCAGAAGAATGACGCACAGAACGTCGAGCGGGTCCTGTTGGATGGCATCAAGGACAATCAGAAAGCCGTTCCCCTGTATCTTAGCCTTGCCGATTTTTATATAAAGAAGAATAGGATGGATGAGGCGGTAAGCCAAGTGCAGAAGGTCATCGAGCTTGAACCGGAGGTGACCCAGCATCGCCTCAGCCTGGCCGGGATCTACTGGCAGTCTGGCAGGGAGCAGCAGGCAAGGGATGTGCTGCGAGCGTTTGTACAGGCGGATCCCAAGAAGGAGGACCGGTGGGTCCAGGCGGCCCAATTCTATTTCACCAGAAAGAGGCCGAGCGACGGCGAGGAATTATTAAAGGAAGGGATACGGCAGAATGGAAAGAGTTTCACTATCCGTTTTGTCCTTGGGGCTTTCTACTTTGCAGACAATCGCCCCGATCAGGGGCTTGCCGTCCTGCAGGAATGCCTGGGGTTGGATCGGGACCCTGCAAATCCCAACATTCTGCATGCCAAGAATTCCTTGGCTGAGTACTATCTTACCCACCAGGACTTGGACAAGGCGAAAAAGTATGTCGACGAGGTGATCAAGGAAAGCCCGAAGAACGTCGATGCCAACTTTATCGCCGGCACCATTCATCTCAGGAAACAGGAAGCTCTTCAGGCTGTGTCATCGTTCAGGACGGTGGTAAACGAACGGCAGCAGTTCATTCCCGGCTATGTTGGACTGGCAGACGCTCATCTCCTGAACAAGGAGTACAAGCTGGCCTTCGATACACTCCAGAATGCATTAAAGATCGAACCGGACTTCCGCGAGACGATCCGCGCCATGGCCCGCGTCTATACAGCACAAAAGGATTTCAAGAATGCCGAAGCGCAGTATCGCAAGTTGCTGACCGCGAATCCCATGGACCTGGACGCGCGTGCCGATCTGGGAGACCTGATGCTGCTCGCGGGGGACGAGCGGAGGGCGGAAGGGGAGTACCTGGAAATCAAGCGTCACACGCCAAAAAATCCGGCAATCTACGTCAAACTGAGCGCCCTCTACGGTACTCAGAAGAAATGGGGCAAGGCCATAAACGAAATGGAACAGGCCGTGCAGATCCAACCGGATCTCTGGTCGACGACGAACGACCTGGCTTATCTTCTGTGCGAGTATGGCAGTGGAAAACAGGACCTTGACCGTGCCCTTGCGCTTGCCGAGAAGGCGAGATCTCTGAATCCCGACAATCCGACGGTGTTAGACACCTTGGGTTGGGTCCACTACCGGAAGGGTGATATGCAGCAGGCCGTCGAGTTGCTGAAAAAGGCACAGGACGGGAGCGCCGGGAACCCGATCATTAACTACCACCTTGGCATGGCGTACAATCGGCTCGGGAATCCGGAAAAGGCGAAGCAGTTTTTGCAGACGGCCCTCGTTTCAAAAGTAGCGTTCCCTGGAAGGGACGAGGCCGAGAAGACGATGGCGGCAATTCGCTAATCCAAAATAAAAACAAGGAGGAACACAGGAAACATGGCGCGCACAATACTGGCTCTGTTGATGGTCGGTCTGCTGGGTGTCTCGATCCCGGCCCTGACCGAGGGATCAAGCGAATCGGCCCCGTCACCGACTGCTACGAGTGTGGAACAGGGCTATCAGATCGGTCCAGGTGACGTCCTGGACATATCCGTATGGAAGGACGATGCATTGACACGTTCCTGCGTGGTCAGGCCTGACGGGTTCATCTCGTTTCCTCTTATCGGGGATATCCCCGCTTCGGGCAAGACCGTTTTCGAGTTGAAATCGGAGATGGAGGGCAAACTAAAGCGCTTCGTCCCGACGGTCGTTCTTTATATCGATGTAAAGCAGATCAACAGCCTGGTTATCTATGTCATCGGCAAGGTGAACAATCCCGGTAGGTTTTTCATGGTTGTCGACGTGGATGTCCTGCAAGCCCTAGCCACGGCCGGGGGGCTCAACGCTTTCGCGAAAGGGACTAAGATCAGGATATTACGTCATGGCAAAAACGAGACCACCATATTCCCCTTCGATTACGATGAGGTCGTGAACGGAAAGCACCTGGAGCAGAACATCCATCTCAGAAGAGGCGATGTTGTCGTAGTACCATGATGAGCGTGAGGCGATTCGTCACGCTCATCATGCTCATGCTGGCCTGCCCGGCAATTGTCCGGGGTGATGAGATCTGTTATGTTCCGTCCCTGGCAATAAGTGAGCAATATAACAACAACATCCTGCTGGCCACCGACGCGGACAATATCAGGAAGGATTATATCACCATCCCATCGCTTGGATTTGCGATGACCGACAAGACAGTACGGCTTGATTCCCTGCTGTCACTTCAGGTGCAAAGGCTCCTTTACTCCAGAAATGAGGAACTTGATGCAACCAATCAGCATTATAACGGCAGTATACGATATTCCGCAACACCACTGCTCAATGTCTCAGCAGAAGCCGGCTACGCAAAGGACTCCAATCCAAGCCTTGGGTCAGCGACTAGCTCTTCTTCACTACCTCCAACCCATGACTCGAACACCGGTGGAGGAAATACTTCCTCATCGACAACACTGCCCCTTATAGCGACGCCTGTGGAGAGTATCTTAGCCTCGGCGTCCATGGACTACCATATGACAGAAACGACATCGCTTTCGGCCATGTACCAATTCGGCTGGAGTTCCTATGAAATCCCGCAATATCGTGACACCTCACATGATGCGAAGGCGGGACTTGTCATCGATCTAAGCAAGGACCTTCCTCGGGTGAATGGCAGGATCAACACTGGATATAGCCAGTATCTCTTTCCTGATTCGAAAACCATCAATGTCATGGGGACCATCGGTTTCTCATACGATATCAGCAAGGCTTGGACCATCCTCGTGGATGGCGGCATGCGCCGCACAGACACTGAGATATTTGTGAACCAGTTGGCTCCTTTCGGCAACCAACAACAGGACTATACCGAAACAGCTGGAACGGGTCAACTTTCCCTGAGCTATCAGGGGGAATACACGGGCGCAGAGCTTCATTATATTCAGGATTTCACTATGGCCTACCTGGCTTCGGGACACCAGACTCCGGCCCAGCGCCAAGCCTTAACATTCACGGCGAGGCATCAGATTACTGGTGAACTATCGGCCGTCCTGGTGGCCGGGTACACCACATATACTACCGCTCATGTCCTCACACAGACCAACGTCACCATATCGCCGGTCATCCGCTACGACCTTGCCCGCATGAGCGGCGAAAGGGACCTAGCACTAGAAGCATCATACGAGCACACGAGGATCGACTACATTGCATCGGGCACGGCGTATAGAGATTTGTTCTTCATCCTTTTGACCGTTCGTTTCCCCTATTGCAGCTCAAGTCAGTATAAATAGAAGGAGCCTTTATGGAGGAGTCCAAAATAACAGGTATCAGGGATATCGTCAGTATCGTTAAACGACGACGCTGGGCGCTCAGCGTTCCCACATTTGTCATCCTTCTGCTTGCCGCGCTGGTCCTTCATTTCTGGAAGCCTGTTTATCGTTCTACGTCCACAATTCTCATCGAGGAACAGGAGATCTCCCGCGAGTACGTGATGGCGGCCGTGACGAGCTACGCTGAACAGCGGTTGCAGCAGATCAACCAGCGGATCATGAGCTCTTCGCGACTGCTCGACATTATCCACCGCTTCAACCTGTATGCTGACAAAAGCAACAGGTTGTCATCGGAAGAGATCATCGACGACATGCGGAAAAAGGACATCAAGTTCGATATCGTGATGGCCGACGTCATCGATCGGAGGACAGGACAGAAAACAACAGCTGCCATTGCCTTTACCGTATCCTACGAGGGCAATAATCCGCAAGTGGTTCAGCAAGTCGCGAACGAACTCGCATCTCTCTATCTCGAGGAGAATATGAAGGTGGTCGACCAGCAGACGGAAGGCACGACGAAGTTCTTGGAGGAGGAAATGAATTCCGTTCAAGCCACGCTTGCCGACCTGGAAAGAAAGATCGCGGTCTACAAAGAACAGCATAGCCGGGCACTGCCCGAACTGCTCCAATTTAACCTCCAATCCCTTGACTGGAATGAACGAAACCGGGACCAATTAAACGAGCAGCTCAGGTCTCTCCGGGAAAAAGAGAGCTATTACCAGACTGAGCTGGCGACCATGGCGCCAGACACAACCAATCAGGACAAAGAACGGCTCAAGGAACTTCGCGTCGTTCTCAACGGCCTGAAAGCGCGATATTCGGAGGAATACCCCGATGTGATCAAAACCAAGCTGGAGATCGCCAATCTTGAAAAAAAGCTCCAGGCAAGAACAACCGAAACTGCTGCGCAGGATAAACCGGACAATCCCGGCTACGTGGCGCTGGCTGCGCAACTGGCCAGCGTCCAGGCAGAGATCAAGTCCATTAAGCAACAGCTCGAAGAACTCGATCGGAAACAAAATGATTTCCGGCACAGGCTGGAAGCGGCCCCCAAAGTCGAGGAAGGGTACAAGAAGTTGACTGTCGAGCGGAACAATACCCAAGCCAAATATGACGATCTCATGAGAAAATACATGGAATCCAAGGTTGCCCATGGCTTGGAAAAGGAGCAGATGGGCGAACGGTTCACGCTGATCGATCCGGCAAGACTTCCGGAAAAACCGGTACGGCCGAACCGTCAGGCCATTCTTCTTATCGGACTCATTCTGGGCATCGGATCTGGAGTGGGGACTGCGTCGTTCCAGGAGGCATCCGACCGTTCTGCCCGGAAGGCGGAGGATTTGGTAAAGAACTTTCCTTTTCCTGTCCTGACGGAGATCCCGGAGATCTTAACTTTCGAGGACCAACTGCGTAAAAAGAAGCGGCTCAAAATAGCCGTTGTCTCTTCGTTCCTCTTGATAATAGTCATTACTGTAGTAATCCATTTCTTTTTCATGGATTTGGATGTCTTCTTTATGCGTGTCTTGAGGCACATGCCTATTTAAAGAATTCACGATGGTTATACGGAGAGAATCGATGATACAGAGAATCAAGGAAACGATGAAACTTATCGGACGAAACGGCAGAAACAAGGAACGAAAAGAACCGCCGCCTTCCGTTTGGAACGATGCCACCGATCAGGACAAAAACCTGGCTAAGAGAGGATCGATGACGAAAAAGATCAAGGAAACGATGGATCTTATCAGGCGAAATGGCGGAAACAAGAAAATAAAAGAACCGCCAACTTCCGTTTGGAACGATGCCAGCGATCAGGACAAAAACCTGGCCGGATGGGTATCACCGGTTTATAACAAGTCCCGGATGGTTATACTGGACCCGTTGCTTCTGGCTAAGAACCGGTGTCTCCCGTGTCTTGACAACCCGACGGCGGAGCAATCCTTCGAGATATTGCGGACGCAGGTCCTGCAGCGGACCAGGGAGCCTTTTACCAACACGCTCATGGTCACGAGCGCACTCCCGGGCGAGGGGAAAACGCTCACCGCAATAAATCTCGCCGTCTCCATCGCGCGGGATTTCCAGCGTACGGTCATGCTTGTCGACAGTGATCTGAGAAAGCAAAGCATCCATAAGTACCTGGGGTGTCCGGGAGACAAGGGGCTTATTGATTACCTTATTGGCAACACGCCCGTTTCTCAACTAATAACCTGGCCCGGCATAGAGAAAATAACACTTATTTCCGGCGGCCGCCTGCTTCATGAAAGCGCCGAGATCCTCGGATCTCCCCGAATGCGGGAACTAGTACCTGGCATGAAGGGGCGCTATCCCGATCGGTACATCATTTTCGACGTACCACCCATTCTGACCGGCGCCGACGCGCTCACGATGGCGACCCTTGTCGACAAGATCCTTGTTGTTGTTCAAGCGGGCAAGACCTCAATGGACGACGTCAAGAAGGCGCTTCAGTATTTTCCGAAGGAGAAGATACTTGGGTTGGTTCTAAACCGCTGTTAGAGGCAATGACTGGAGAGGCAGAGCGATGGACAAATTGACGAAAATCATCGATTTCATCAAGATACTCATGGACAGGAAGTTCACGGGATCCATCAAAATCAAGTTTGCCCGCGGGACTGTCGAGCGAGTGGAGCAGTTCGAAGAAATATTGAAGAACAAATGATCGGTGTCCTTTACTGATCTGCATGTACGTTGCCGAGGCACCAGCAAGCCCGAAGCGAAAAGATGTGCTCGCATCTCGTTTCGGGCTTTTTCATCTCAGCGGACAGTGAAGAACCATCTGATGAAGGCTGCAGAGTACGAGCAACAGAACGATGGAGGCTCGTCGTCATTCACCAAGGCGTCATTGTGAATTGCCTCAACTGATTCCGAGTAGAACCTGCCTCATGAACTATTTCCGGGGCAAGCTGAACCAGGCGGGAATGAAGCTCGAGGGCAAGGCTTCCGGCGATGGATCGATCTTGTCAAGGTTGCAGGCGAATAAAGGCATCCCGAATCACCTAAGTCCCATTATTTATCGACATAGCAATCAGCACCGTAATAAGAGCCAGATCGTCCGTTTTTCTATTAGCGTTTCTTCTTTCTATTGAATCAACTTCGCCGCTCAGCCGCACCTGGAAGTCAGAATCAAGCACGATCGGAAGCTGAGGCACGTCCACTGCGGCGGTTTGGCAATTGGGGCTTATTTCTTGCCATTGCTAATTTGTCCAGTCCGTGTAGCAATGATCCAGCCACGCACTTCTGTTCGATTCCGGATTGAGCATTTAAAACCACTGGATTCCAGGTGAGAAATCAGATCAGCTTCTGTATTTTTTTTCCATAAATCACAGTGATAAAGGACTAATATGGTAACGAATCTCTGGAGTATATTTTTTGGCGTGCTCAGCAAAATAGGGAATTCCGCTCCTTCGCAATTCAGTTTCATAAAATGGCATTCGTTAATCAGATTCCTTTCTAAGAATGTGGGCAACGTGCAAGACTCTACAGTTTCACTAGACCTGAAATGTTTTGAAACAGTAGAATGCCCCCAGTTGCCGATATCATGGTAAAGCATGCAGTTACCTTCTTTGTCTGCCATGGCTAAATGATGAACTGAAATATTGGTACATTGATTTAGAGCGACGTTAATTCGTAAGAGATTGAATGTATCTTCACTGGCTTCAACAGCATAAACCTTGCCAGATCCTATTTTAGCCGACGATAGAAGGGAGAATGTGCCGATGTGAGCCCCGATATCTATGATCACGTGGCCCCCCTCAGGTTGATACTCTGGGACTCCTGAGAAGAAAATATCATTGTCAAAACTGTGCCCAATAACTTCTTCATCTGCGGTGTTCTTTCGATAAGCGACTTCAAATCCGCATAGAGAACCGATAGCTAGCGTCGAAGGCCTATCGCGGGCTAGCCATGCAAATGTTCTGTATGTTATTTGATAATACGGTCGGACAATTGCTTTTAGCTTTTTTGGAAGAATACGTCCGATTCTATCCTTTACGTTCATCATGTTTTATCTCCACTCAATCGTTTCCCGTCCAATAATTTATTAGCGGGGGAAAAGCTCTTAACATCCCAGTTTGCAGTGTCAGTGGACCCTGCAATTATGATTTTATCAGATTCCTATTGAATAGCACGCTTCGATTAAATCACTCTGAGCGACAACCACCGGGATTTTACAGAACACCTTGGTAGGCATTTCTGCACTAATCTGAGAAGAATTTCCAGAAGACGTACTAAAGCAATGAAGCAAAAAAAGCCTCAATTATCATTTTACTATTTATACCATAGCCAACTCCCCGCCGTGTCCTTAGATATTTGGGTTACGACACGTTATCTTCGAGATGCACTTTTCGATTCTCACTCATGAACTTCACCGCGTCTCGTCTTAGGCGACCTCATATTACATATTATTTGTTACAGGATTATTACAGGATACCGATCTGCTCGCTTGGGAGGATATGCTCTCTTGTTAACAAGGTCGTGGACTTTCTTGTAGAACACAAAATCGATGGCGTTCAGGTAATTATGACGAGGCAGTGGCAAATGACCATGAACACCGATAAGAAAATGTTCTTATCTGGATTCGGGCTTTTTTTATACAAGAATTCATGGTCCTTGGCTGACATGGGAATGTAACAGAAAGCCCGACAATCTAGAGCTCGTCGAACCTCGTGTGGGTTCTCTTCGATAAATTTAACAGAGAATTAACGAAGCTTTCACACTATTGCAACAAAAATATGATTGAATTAGCTTATATTACTAGGCAGATGTGGCTTTTTGATGAAATCGTAGGAACGGCAGAGACGCAGCAACTCCCCGCATTTAAGCTGTTTTTCGTGATCTCAGTGTTATAAGTTTGACACTACGGGCCAATATCCAAGGAGCCAAATATGGAAGAAGAAATCAGGAAAGCAGCAATTCGCCGGTACATTTTGCAAGGCGAGTCGCCGAAGACAATCTATGTCAGCCTCAACCGATCGAAGCAATGGTTTTATAAGTGGCTAAGGCGCTATCAAATCCAGGGGAAGGAGTGGCACAAAGATAGGGATTTCTCAGCATACGGTTAAATACTGACGGACAATTCGGTTGGTGAGAGAAGGGGAATAAAAGAGGTCACTTATCCGACTTAAGCGGAACCTAGCTCAAGCTTTATGCTTTCATTTTACATATTCGATAGGATGCAAGCGTTATACGTATTATCCCATGAGGTTTAAGTAACGCTTAGAAGACACGGCGGAGTCCCGACGGACAACAACCGTGGAAGACGCAGGGAACAGCCAGCACCATATAATCGAGCCCCCCAAGAACGCTGCTATTTCCTGCGTCTTCTGCGTTAGGATAATTGTACGTCACTACATATGACATTCCCTACGTCCTCTGCGTCAGGATATTGTTTGTTCACCGAATCAGGGAGCCCATTTTTTTAATAAATTAGCATTAGAAATAAGGTGCAACATCAAACTCGAAACTTATAGTCATAAAGCGGGAAGGGAGAAAGATTATGAAAGAAACAGGACCCATGGGCGGCGCGGCTTCAAAAGAAGACATCGGTCAAGCTGGATCAGCTGTAAAGGAGGGGGTTATCCGCAGTCTCAAAGGGATTAATGAGATCGAAGCGGAAATCGTCAGCCTTGTGCGTAACACCGTGTCCAATACTCTCAGTTCAACGAGCTCTATCGCCCGTGAAACAGCAGGCATCTCGAAGGACGTAGTCAAGGGCGCTATCCAGGCCACGGAAGAGGTCGGCACCGGACTGATCTTGAGCACCAAGAGCGTGGCGAAAGGTGTAGTCATGGGCGTAAGCGATGTTGGCGGCGATATCATTTCTACCGCGGGCCAGACCGTGAGGGGTGCTGTAAAAGGGGCTGCCGATGTTGGGGCAGATGTGGCCATGGTCGCCCGGCGGGCCGTTGACGGCGTCATAGAGGCGACAAAAGAGGTAGGCGGCAATGCCGAAGAAGTAGCGCGGGTAGCCGTGAATGGCGCCATTGACGCCGCAAGTTCTGTAGGGACAACCGCCGTAAGAGCCGTCAAGGAAATGCTTATTGGTGTCGTTGTGGGTGTCAAGGAGGTAACTGGCACCGCCTTGCACAAAGCCAAATAAGCTTGATCTATAACGAAGATGCCTAGCAGCCCTGATATGAAGAGAGCGTAGTTCGGCGCGATTTAGATTACGCATCGGTCTAAAGGGCACCTGTCAAGAGAAATAACAAGCCATCTGGTGAGTGTCCCTCAGTTAGTGCATCAGGTGAAGAATCGGATTTATTGATATGATAAAAATATTGCCGTCGTCTCGCATGACGATAAAAAGCCTGATTTGATTCAATGAGCAAAATACAACGAAGTGCTCTTTGATCATCACAAGAGATATACTACGGGGCGACCGACGTGATTTTGGAACAAGAACTTGGCTTCAATATGAACAGACTCTGGAGCGAGTCTTTGTGCGGGAATCAGTAAATCGGCGCCAACATAGCCGACGGTGTTATCGATTTGCTCATCTTTGTCAGGGATCCGCCAAACCGCGGTCCCACGATCCGGAAGTTAATGCGCTCTTGAGCATCGGGATGGTTTAAAAAATCCAATTGCCTGCAATCGCACCTGCGTCGAGTTAATGATCTCCTCCCCCAAATAGAAAAGGAGCTAGCCTGTTTCGGCTAACTCCTTGTTATCTATGGAGCGGGTGGCGGGATTCGAACCCGTGACCCCAACCTTGGCAAGGTTGTGCTCTACCAGCTGAGCTACACCCGCAGTATATTTCTAGGCTTAAGACTGAGCAAATATAACAAAGTGGTAAATCCTTGTCAACATAAAATTGCCTCGCTGTCAACCCAAAATAGAAATGTCCTACTGCTACCAAAGTAAAAATGTCCGCTTTTAGGAAGCAGCGGGAAGTTGTTCCGATGCTCTTCTGAGTCTCTTCCAAGGATGATTCGGCGATTGATACCGTCCTTGCTTTTCCTGC
>DATJAO010000007.1:0-19435 GCA_035516175.1 Nitrospirota bacterium | reverse complement strand
CATTGTGCAGAACGTGGTCACCTACGACGTCGTGATCCAGGTGAACAACCGGGATCTCAAGCTCATGCCCGGCATGACCGCCAATGTCTCTATCATCATACAGACGCGACATGATGCCATAAGGATCACAAATGCGGCGCTTCGGTTTCGGATGTCCGAAAAGCCTTCGGGTGCGGGTGCCGGAGAGAAGAGAGGCCCGGCGATCTGGATTCTTGAAAACGGCAAGCCGAGGCGCGTCCCGATAACCCCAGGCATCAGCGATGGGAACTATACAGAGATAGTTTCCGGTGGCTTGCAGGAAGGACAGCAGACGATCGTAGAATCTCTTCGTAAAGGCAAAGGATCCGCTACGACTGCTCCGAGGATGTTTTAACATGGCGCTCATCGAGGTACGGGATATCGCCAAGGTTTATCATCTCGGCGATATCGATCTTGAAGTGTTGAAATCGGTTTCCACGACAATTGAAAGGGGGGAGTTTGTAGCCATCATGGGCCCATCGGGCTCGGGAAAGTCCACCTTCATGAATATTCTGGGCTGTCTCGATCAGCCGACGGGTGGCACCCATCTTATGGAAGGAGTCGACGTGGGCAGGCTTTCCCGTGACGAACTTGCCGAAATACGAAATAAAAAGATTGGCTTCGTATTCCAGGGATTCAACCTGCTTTCGAGGACTTCTGCCCTTGAGAACACCGAGCTGCCCATGCTGTACAACGGACTTCCGGCTCGTGAACGACACGGGCGGGCCATGAAAGCGCTTAAAAGCGTTGGACTAGAGGGCAGGGAAGACCATCACCCGAACCAGCTCTCGGGTGGCCAGCAGCAACGGGTCGCCATTGCCAGGGCGCTCGTGAACGAGGCACCCATCATCCTTGCGGACGAGCCGACGGGCAATCTCGATACGAAAACGAGCGCAGAGATTATGGATCTCTTTGTGAAGCTGAACCGCGAATCGCATATCACGATCATTGTTGTGACACATGAGCCGGATATCGCAACATATAGCAAGAGGGTTATAAAATTTCTTGACGGCCGCATCGTGAGTGATGAGCCAGTGAAGAAGGCCGAGTTCGCCACATAAATTCATATCACTAAGTCACCGAGACACCGAGTTGCGCCTAGCAATAAAAGTTTTCTCTCTGCATTTCCCTGTGACCTCTATGGCGCATGCTGCTTTTTAGCGGATTCCTCAATAAAGAATGATCAACATTCCTTCAACCATAAAAATATCGTTTCGGGCCCTCTGGGTGAACAAGATGCGCTCGGCTCTTACCATGCTCGGCATAATCATCGGTGTCGGAGCCGTGATCGCCATGATTGCAGTAGGTACAGGGGCAAGCCAGCAGATCTCCGCACAGATAGCGAGTATGGGAAGCAATCTCCTCATTGTCCTGCCCGGATCTACGACTGCCGGTGGGGTAAGGATGGGTGCGGGCTCGCAGCCCACGCTCTCCATGGGGGATGCCGAGGCCATATTGAGAGAATGCCCCGCAGTAGCGGAGGTTGGTCCCATCCTGGGAGGCGTGGCACAGATAGTGGTCGGACACCTGAACTGGTCAACGGGCGTGACGGGGACAACGCCGGGCATGTTGACAGTGCGCGACTGGCCTTTGGCCTCTGGCCGGCCTTTTACCGACCAGGATGTGAAGAGTGCGACAAAGGTGGCACTGCTGGGCCAGACCGTGGTGGATAATCTTTTCGGAGATCAAAACCCGGTAGGCCAGGCGATCAGGATCAAGAATGTACCCTTTACCGTGATCGGCGTGCTGTCCGTCAAAGGGCAATCGGCTCAGGGCCAGGATCAGGACGACGTCATTTATGTCCCCGTGACCACCGCACAGAAGAAGCTCTTCGGGACCCAGTTTCCCGGCATGGTGAGGATTATCATGGTCAAGGCAAAGAGCGCTGAAGACCTGTCCCCAGCGGAGCGGCAGATCAATGAGTTGCTCAAGCAGCGCCACCACATTGGCCCGAAACAGGACAACGATTTCACCGTGCGGAACCTCACTCAGATCATGCAGGCGGCTGAACAATCGACGCAGGTCATGACCTTATTATTGGGCGCTATTGCATCGGTCTCTCTTCTCGTGGGCGGGATCGGGATCATGAACATCATGCTCGTGTCCGTCACCGAGCGGACCCGCGAGATCGGGATTCGCATGGCCATCGGAGCGAAGACATGGGACATCCGGCTTCAGTTCATCGTCGAAGCACTCACACTGTCGCTAATAGGAGGTGTGATGGGCATTGTCACCGGTGTGTCCACGGCAGTGATTCTCTCATCAGTTTCGGGCTGGCCCACCGTTGTGTCGATCCTTTCCATTCTGTTGGCATTCAGCTTTTCGGGATTCATCGGAATCTTCTTCGGTTTCTATCCCGCCTATAAGGCATCGCTCCTGAACCCCATTGATGCCCTGCGGTACGAGTAACCTGACGACTATGTCGTGATTGTGGAAGAGTCACTTATATCCCATTTATAAAAGATTCCGAACGACCAAGGAATGCTAGACGGTAAGCAAAATCGATAATCAAGCGACCCTGGACTCTCAAAGATGCTGAAAAAATCAATCATCATCGAGTTCTCCATCCGCGGCTTCCACACTATTTTCTCAATTAAATTTCTTGCACTAACGTGTTAAATATGTCCGGTGTGTCGCCCGGCAGAGGTTTCAGGGTTGATATACCGACAGGACGCCGACGACAATCTCATGCGGTCAAAGACATACGGCTAGCGATTGAACGAGCAGGAAGTGCCCACCGCACGCGGGGGTAGCGGCAATAAAATCCCTCCCGGATGCCGGGGCAGACAGTGCGGCCATGCTGTGTTCAGGCCTTGAAGCGAAAATGGCTCTCAAGTGGCGAAACGCCCGTTACAGCCAGGCAGAATAAACAATCATGTCATTGCTAGAAGCTTTTCCTCTCAGGCCCTAGTTTCCCTCGACAAACGTCAAAAAATATTCTAATATTGTCCAGCCCTATGGATGACCTCAAGACCATCCTCGACAGGATCAGGAAACCGCTCGACTTCGCTGCCAGGGACAATTTTGCGCATGTTAAAAGCCTGGCGTCCATGGAGTCGTTCATCAGGGCGCAAGTGGAAGAGTTGAGTCAGGCCACCGCTCGGCACGACGACATCACTGCGATAGAAAAACTTTTCACCGGTTTCGACAGCATAACCCCGGATCAGAAAAAAGAGCGCATTCTAAAAGCATCAAAATTGATTGATGCGATCGAGCACGGTTCCCGGAACACTGTTCGCGATCTCCAAACGCCCTCTTCGGAGCGCGTGGCGCCGGGTCTGTCACCGCGAAGTTCGATCGCTACGGTTCTCCAGCTCGATACACCGGTCCAGTACTGCAAAGGCATAGGCCCGAAACGGGCAGAACTGCTCAATAGACTCGGCATCTCGACGATAGAAGACGCTCTCTCCTATCTTCCCTGGCGGTACGAGGACCGGGGGAACCTCAAAAAGATCGGGCGGCTGACCTTTGGGTCCTACGAGACCGTTTCGGGCGAGGTGGTCTCGGCTGAGGTCGTTTCGACCAAACGGCAACGGGTGAAAATCTTCGAACTTCTCATCACAGATAAGAGCGGAATGCTCATCGGGTCGTGGTTCAACCAGCCGTTCATGAAAAAAATGTTCAAGCCCCACCAGAAAGTTATCCTCTCTGGCATTGTGAAAGCCAACGCGTACAAAGGCGGCATCCCTCAGATAGACAACCCCGATTACGAAATCATGGACGATGATGAGGCCGACAGTCTGATTCATACCGGAAGGACCGTGCCCATTTACCGGACAACGGCAGGACTGTCCGTCCGCTATCTCCGGAGCATGATGAAGAGCATCCTTGACTCATGCGGCGCAGCGGTGCTTGAGCCTCTGCCGGATCGCCTCATAAAGAAATACTCTCTCATGCCTACCGCAGAGGCCTTGTTTGAAATCCACTTTCCGACGAAAGAAAAGGACATCGCCATTCTGAACCGCGGCATGAGTGCGGCGCATCGCCGCATGAGTTTTGAAGAGCTACTCACGCTGGAGCTGGGGCTGGCACTCAGGAAACGTGGCGTGACGGTGGAAAAGAAGGGGATCTCGTTCAAACCGATGTGCAGCCTTGAGGCAGATCTCAGGAAAAACCTTCCCTTCAAGCTGACCAATGCTCAGGAACGGGTGATCGCGGAGATCAAAAAAGACATGACCGCTGGCCATCCCATGAACCGCCTGGTCCAGGGCGACGTGGGATGTGGTAAGACCATTGTGGCCATGATTGCATCGCTTGTGGCCGTAGAGAACGGTTACCAGGCGTGCATCATGGCGCCGACTGAGATCCTTGCGGAACAGCACTCCAAGAATATTTACGCCATGGCTGGACCCCTCGGTGTTTCGGTTCGCCTCCTTTCGGGTAGTATCAAAAAGAAAGAGAAGGAAGTGCTGCTTGCAGATATAGCGTCCGGAGTGGCGCAGATCGTGATCGGCACGCATGCCCTCATTGAACAGAACGTGAAGTTTCATCGCCTTGGCCTTGCCATCATCGACGAACAGCACCGATTCGGCGTGATGCAGCGCTCGACGCTTACGGCCAAGGGATACGACCCAGACGTTCTGGTGATGACGGCAACGCCAATCCCACGGACACTCGCACTCACGGTCTATGGTGACCTCGATGTGTCCGTGATCGATGAACTTCCACCCGGCAGAAGCCCGATTATCACGCGACTTTATTTCGAGAGTAGACGCCGGGAGGCATACCAGTTTATCGAAAACGAGATCGGGAAGGGGCGCCAGGCGTACGTGGTCTACCCCCTGGTTGAAGAAACCGAGAAGAGCGATCTTAAAGCCGCAACCGAGATGGCCACCTATTTACAGAAAGACATCTTCCCGTCTTGGAAGGTTGGGCTTCTGCATGGCAGGATGAAGGCAGACGAGAAGGAGGCGGTCATGGCCGAATTCAAATCAGGCAAGACCCACATCCTCGTCTCGACCACGGTGATCGAGGTCGGTGTGGATGTGCCGAACGCCACGGTCATGGTCATCGAGCACCCCGAACGCTTCGGTCTGGCACAACTTCATCAACTTCGGGGCAGGGTGGGCCGCGGCGGGCACCAGTCATACTGTATCCTCATGGGCCCGAGGATGTTCGCCGAGGAGGCCAGGGATCGTCTGAACGCTTTTTCGCGCACCAATGACGGATTCAAGATCGCCGAAGAGGACCTCCGTCTGCGCGGACCCGGAGAATTCTTCGGCACTCGACAGTCCGGCCTGCCTGATCTGCATGCAGCGAACATCATCCGTGACGTCGACCTCCTCGAAAGGGCCAGGGCCGAGGCGTTCGCGCTGATCAGCGAAGATCCGGCACTCGCGAACTATCCACGGCTCCGCGAACTTCTCAAAAGGAAGTGGCAGGGCAGGCTCGGGCTCATAGGCGTAGGTTGATATTTTCACAGTATTCTGATAAAGTAAAGTCGATAGTTAGCCACGGATAGGCGCGGACTGACACAGATCAATATTGCTTTAAATTCTTGTTGCCTGTTTACTTCCCCGACTCTGTGTTGTTGAGATAGGCATGCTATTTGTCATCGGTGGTTAAATAATCCTCGCGAGGTTGTTTGATGGCTATTTGGGAAAAAGTCGTAGTAAATCTTGAAATGGGCGCCAAGAAAATTGCCGCAACAGCTTCAATCTTCGCTGAACGGGTCAAGGCCGAGCTCAGCATTGTCCGGCTGCGGATTCGGCTCGACGAGGTCCAGAACCGGATAGACGAACTGCACCGGATTATCGGCCGCAAGGTCGCTGGCCTCAGCAGCAGCTCAGCAATGCCAAAGGCAGGTGAACAGTTGCTGAAGGACGAGGTCATTGCCGCTGCGCTGGCCGAGCTCAATGCCCGTATTAGTGACCTCGAGGAACTGAACGCTGAGATCAAGAACGAGCAGTCAGCATTCAAGACTGAGCCAGAGCAGAAGGAGGAGACCATCGTATGATCACGGCGGTGTTCTTTCTCCTAGGCCTTCTGATCGGCAGTTTCCTGAATGTTGCAATTGTGAGGCTGCCGCGTGGCCGTTCCATCGTTTCACCTCCATCGCACTGTCCCCGATGCAGGGCGAGTATAAAATTCTACGACAATATTCCTCTCATCAGTTTCTTGATCCTTCGCGGCAAATGCAGGAACTGTGGCGAACCGATCTCATGGCGGTATCCGTTCGTCGAGCTCTTGAACGGACTGTTCTATGCGTGGATTGTCAATGAGTTTTGGGTTGGCGGAGAGGCATTTCTCATGATGGCGTTCTGCTCATCCCTCATTGTCATCACTTTTATCGATGTTGATTTCCAGATTATACCGGATACGATCACGCTCCCGGGAATACTTCTCGGTGTCTCGATAGCGCCCTTCTTCATGTCTCAGCTGTCCGACCCGCTTCCATTTTATCTTGACCGGTTCTTGCCGCATATGTGGCCGTATCTGAAGAGCTTCCTAAATGCGGTTATAGGAATGGTATGCGGCGCACTCCCGCTCCTGACCATCGGGTGGGTATGGGAAAAGCTCAGGCACATCGAGGCAATGGGCGGCGGTGACGTGAAACTGATGGGCATGGTCGGAAGCTTCCTAGGTTGGAAGGGAGCGCTCCTTACTATCATGCTTGGCGCGTTCGTCGGGTCCTTGGTAGGGATTACGCTCATCGTACTCAAACGGCACCGGATGGACCGGGTGATCCCTTTCGGACCCTTCCTTGCCCTCGGTGCCATCACGACCGTTTTCTACGGCAGCGATATCATATCCTGGTATTTGGGCCTTATCCGCCTATGACCATGCAATCCCTTTCCATACTGCTTCTCGGCGTTCTCATCGTTATGACTGGTGCTGCACTGCTCTGGAGCATTGCCCGCCGCTATCGTCGTGAGCTTGGCATCCAGAAAGAAGAAAGCGAAAAATCGACCGAAACGGCATTCATCATTAATGCGTTCCATGAGGTAACGAAACAACTTAAAGAGAAAGAAAAGGAACTCGAACGGCTCAAGTCGCTTGCCGAACAACGCGCCGAGAAGGTGGAGAGCTACAATGAAAATATCCTGCAGTGTGTTACGAGCGGTGTGATGACCTTTGACAAGAACGGTTGTGCGACCACGATCAACCGCGCAGCCGAGGATATGCTGGGCATCAGCTGGGCACAGGCGTCGGGCAAGAACTGCCAGGATATTTTCAGCAGCAGCGATATTTGCAAGGCAGTGCGCGATACGATTGATAAGAAACTTCCCTCGACAAGGATGGAGGCCACCCTTGACCGTCCGCAGGGTAAGGCTTGGCTCGGGTTCAATACTGCGGTGCTTACCGACCGGCGGCAGGGCGAGGCGCTCGGTGTTATCCTCTCGTTCTCGGATCTGACCGAGGTTAAGCGGCTACAGGAACAAATGGAACTCAAGGAACGTCTTACCGCGCTCGGAGAAATGTCGGCCGGCATAGCCCACGAGCTTAGAAATCCCATGGCCGTCATATCCGGCTACGTCAATTTGTTATCAAAAAAAATTGACCCTGGGAATCAGGGGATAATCCGCGATATTACGTCCGAGATCAACGGCATGAACCGGATCATTGGAGACCTCCTGACTTTCGCACGGCCTGCCTCGCTCAATCGTGTTATCGTCAATATCAAGGAATTGATCGAGGGCTGCCTTTCGAACGTCCTTCAGGCAAAAGAAGCTGGTGAAAAGGTCATGACGGTCTTAAGTCTGGATGACGTGGAGGCATTGCTCGACGAAGGACTCATGCGGCAGGCCTTAAACAACCTTTTCCAAAATGCCGTGGAGGCTATGCCGGACGGGGGAACGCTGACCATCGATGCGCATGGGGGCAAGAACCTCACCGTGACAGTAGCTGATACTGGCATAGGGATCCACCAGGACACAATCAAAAAGATATTTCTCCCGTTTTTCACAACGAAGGACAAGGGCGTGGGTCTCGGGTTAGCACTCGTACATAAGATAGTCCTCTCGCACGGAGGTCGCCTCGAGGTGGAGAGCGCGCAAGGAAAGGGGACCGCTTTTACTGTGACAATCCCGACGAGGTAATGATTGAATGGCTGATACGATACTTGTGATCGAAGACAAAGACAGCATGCTCGATATGCTCAAGCAGACTCTTGAGGCCGAAGGCTACCAGGTGATTCCTGCAAGGGACGGTGCCGAAGGCATCAAGAAGCTTTCTGACGAGCGCATCGGACTGGTGCTCACTGACCTCAAGCTTCCAAAGAAGGACGGCTTCGAGGTGCTTAAGGCAGTAAAGGAGGACAACCCGCTCCTGCCGGTGATCGTGATGACGGCCTTTGGTACGATCGAAACCGCTGTAAAAGCCGTAAAGGACGGAGCCTACGATTTCTTGACCAAGCCCTTTGATATGGAACATCTGCTTGTGCTTATTAAAAGGGCCCTCGACGCTACCCGTATCGCTACGGAAAATATTCTGCTCAAAGAAGAGTTCGCCGAAAAGCTCGGTCTGCCGAAGATAATAGGCAAAAGCGTCCAGCTCCAGGAGATAACGACAAAGATCCAAAAAGTGGCGCCTACGAATGCGACGGTGATGATTTACGGGGAGAGCGGTACGGGTAAAGAACTTTTTGCCCGCGCCATCCACTACCTGAGTCCTCGCAAGAACGCACCTTTCCTGGCAATCAATTCCGCGGCGATCCCGCGTGAACTGCTCGAAAGCGAGCTCTTCGGCTACGAACGCGGCGCGTTCACCGGCGCGGATGCTCGGAAACTCGGTAAGCTGGAGCTTGTGGACATGGGGACGGTGTTCTTGGACGAGATCGGTGACATGGACCTGGCGCTCCAGGCAAAGCTTCTCCGCGTGCTCCAGGAGCAGGTGATCGAGCGCGTGGGCGGAGGCAAACCCATAAAGATCGATGTGCGTGTCGTGGCCGCAACCAACAAAAATATTGAAAAAGCAGTAGCTGCCAAGCTGTTCCGTGAGGACCTTTTTTACCGATTAAATGTGTTCCCCATTACTATATCGCCGCTTCGGGAACGGCGAGATGACATCCCAGCACTGGCACAACATTTCTTGAATAAGTACTCCGCAGAGGTACGGAAAGGCCCGCTCACGATATCAAATGAGGCCATGGACATACTCATGAAGTCTCCTTGGAAAGGTAATGTCCGTGAGCTGCAGAACGTGATCGAACGCGCCGTGATCTATGCTGAAGGTGGGGTAATCCGCGCCCTGGACCTCGGCATCAGCGAATCGAACATCATCGATGCCCTTGCAGAGAACGTGCCGATGGATGGCCCGCTCCAAGGCGTCGCTCAGGCGGCTACGCGTATCGCAGAGTCCCGGCGAATCAGACAGGTCCTAAGGCAGACCGGTGGAAACAAGTCTCGCGCCGCCGAAATCCTGCAGGTAAGCTATAAGACACTCCTCACGAAGATCAAGGATTACCAGCTGGAGGAGAAAGACGGGGAATAGTCTTTTACCAGGAACTTATCTAATGGTCATTATTCCGTTAGAGAAAGCCGCCGACTCCTGCCGATGGTATACAGCGTCCCGTGGCGATGGTGGCTTTGTACTGCCATCGATACTGGTTAGTTAAATTTGTTCTGTAACGGAACTGCTTTAGGCGGGACATGAACAGAAAACAGAAAAAACTGGTCTCGGCATACATCGTTTTTATCTGTTTGATCATTCTTTTTTGTTTCATCATTATTCGTTTTGCCATTTATCAAAAACATATTTCAACATATGGAGATATTTTTCATAAGGCAGTCTTTAAAGAAGAAGTAGTTTGGATTAAGTTGGTAATCATTGCTCTTGTCAGCCTGTTTGTGTTAAGTTCCATAATATTTGTCGGTTTCCTGATATATCTTAAGAGCAAGAATAATTCCTGATGATCGACGATCTCTTCTTAGAGATAAATAGGCATGTTATTGAGGCAAATATTGAGATTTTGACCGCATGATGAAGCGGTAATTTTTTCAAGGGCCATCTTCTCCATTCCTAATACTATGCATAGGATTACCGACAATTCAAAAAAGGAAATAGACAAGCTCGTAAAGGAAATCAACGAGCACAACTACCGCTATTACATTCTCGATTCTCCAATCATTTCTGATGAGGAATATGACAGGCTCTTCCGGAAATTAAAAGAACTTGAGGAAAAGTATAACTACGTCCTGCCTGACTCACCCACACAGCGTGTGGGCGCGCCGCCGCTTGATAAATTCGAAAAAATCAAGCACACAGAACCCATGCTCTCACTGGACAATGCTTTCTCCCCCCATGAAGTATTGGAGTTCGACCAGAGGGTGAAACGATTCCTCAAGTCTGATGCTGAGGTTGAGTATACTGTCGAGCCGAAATACGACGGTCTTGCTATGGAGCTTACGTTTAAAAAAGGGCTGCTTGAACGAGCGTCAACGCGCGGTGACGGGTACGAAGGCGAGGATGTTACAACGAACATCAAGACCATCAGGGCCATACCGCTTAAGATCGAAGGTGTGGACATCCCGGAGGAGATTGATATCCGCGGCGAAGTATACATGGATATGAATGAATTCGAAAAATTGAACAAGGAGCGCGAAAAGAACGGCGAGCCATTATTCGCAAATCCTCGAAACGCTGCGGCGGGCTCGGTCCGTCAGCTCGATTCATCCATCACCGCCGCAAGGAAGCTCCATATGGCTTGCTACGGCGTTGGTGCCATGAAGGGTATTGAGTTCAGGAGCCACACGGATTTTATCGACTGGCTCAAGAAGGCCCATTTCCCCGCGCCTGCAGTAGTGTATGTGGTTAATGGCATCGAGAAGGTCATCGACGCCATCAACAAGATAGAAGAACAGAGACCGAAATTCCCTTTCGAGACAGATGGAGCCGTAATCAAGGTGAATGACTTCAGTCTCCAGAGAGAACTCGGTTTTAAAACTCGGGAGCCTCGCTGGGCAATCGCGTACAAGTTCCCGGCCCACCAGGGTACAACGACCGTAGAAGATATAACCGCGAGCGTAGGCAGGACCGGCGCTATTACGCCGGTTGCGATGCTCAAACCGGTCCGAATCGGAGGAGTGACGGTCTCACGCTCAACGCTGCACAATTGGGATGAGATCGATCGCAAGGATATCCGGGTCGGCGACACGGTGGTGATCGAGCGGGCGGGGGATGTGATCCCGCACGTGGTGGCTGTCATCAAGGAGAAACGTACGGGCAAGGAACGGAAGTTTCCGCCTCCCACGGTCTGTCCTGTCTGCGGTTCTCAAGTGGCCCGGGGTGAGGGTGAGGTTGCGTACCGCTGTATCGGCTTGAACTGCGCGGCCCAGGTTCTTGAAAAGATCAATCACTATGCCTCTCGGGGCGCCATGGATATTGAAGGCCTCGGAGAGAAGAACGTAGAGCTTCTTTATACTCGAGGACTCATCAAGCATTTTGTTGACCTCTATCAGCTCAAGAGAGAACAACTACTTGAACTTCCACGTTTTGCCGAAAAATCCGCCCAAAACCTCATCGACGCCATCGAAAAAAGTAAGAAGACGACACTCGCCCGGTTCCTTTTTGCCCTCGGTATCCTCCATGTCGGTGAATATGCGGCAAAGCAACTGGCAAAGAACTTCAAAAAACTCGAGGACTTATACAAGGTGACGCCAGATCGTATAATCGAGATCAAACAGATGGGAGAGAAAATCGCTGAGTCGATTGCAGGCTTTTTCAACGACAAGGAAAACCTGCATACCCTCGACAAGCTGAAAAAGCTTGGACTAGATGTCTCCAATCCGGATTTCGAGAGCGGGGAAAAAGAGAAGAAGCCTCTCGAAGGACTTACTATCGTTATTACTGGAACGCTTTCCAAGCCGCGCAATGAGATTGAGGAACTCATCGAGCGACAAGGCGGACATGCCGCAGGATCGGTTTCTAAGAAGACAAGCTATGTGCTGGCAGGATCTGATCCCGGATCGAAATATGATAAAGCAAAGAGTCTCGGCGTAAAAATACTGAGTGAAGACGACTTTAATAAATTAATAAGAGAAAAATAAAAAAACAGCTTATTTGATCGTTACCAGCAATTATTCGAATCAATCCGTGTTCATCCGTGATGAAAAGGCATCTATGAGAATCGGTTTCCATGTCTCTATTTCAGGTGGTTTTTCTCTCGCGGTCCAGCGTGCTTTCGAGCTCGGCTGCACATGCATGCAGATCTTTAGCAGGAACCCCCGCGGATGGGCCGTGAAACCGCTCGATAAAGACGACATTGCCGAGTTCAAGAAACTCCGTGAGCAATGGGACATCGGCCCGGTCTTTGTCCATACTAACTATCTCATCAATCTTGCATCGAACCGTCCTGACCTATATGAAAGGTCAATAGAACACTTCGTGATCGACCTCGAACGCACTGAAACGCTCGGCGCGGAATATTTAGTGACCCATCTCGGTTCGGCAAGCAGTCAGAACGAAGAATGGATGATTGGCCGTGTTTCGGATGCTTTAAATATGGCCATAAAGCTTCACGTTCCCAAGGCAATGATTTTGCTGGAAAATACCGCCGGAGAGGCCGGGGATGTAGGATATACACTTGAACAGGTCCGGGACGTTATATCGCTCCTTCATAAACCTTCCCATATCGGCCTGTGCTACGACACTTGCCACGGCTTTGCAGCGGGATACGATATCCGCACTCGAAAAGGAGTTGATGCCCTTGCCGAGAAGATCGCTTCTACGGTGGGTCTGAAACGGTTGAAGGGGATGCATTTAAACGATTGTTTGAGAGATTTCAATTCTCACGTTGACCGCCACTGGCATATTGGTGAAGGCAAGATAGGGGTCGACGGTTTTAAAGTACTGCTCAACCATCCGGCCTTTAAAGACGTACCAAAGATCATGGAAACACCGAAAGAAACGGAAGATGACGATCCGAGGAATATGAAGGTGGTGAAGTCGCTGGTGAGGTGAGGGGACGATGATAAATATTATCATTATTACACTTGCCGGGATGATGCTTATGACGACTGTTCCTGCCTACTCCGCCGGCAGTGATGACATTCTAGGCGTGTGGAACAACGAAGAAAAGGACGCAAAAATCGAGATATATAAATGCGGCGATAAATACTGTGGAAAGATCATCTGGCTAGAAGAACCGAATTATCCCGAAGGTTCGAAAGACGGCACTCTCGGCACTCCGAGGCTGGACCACCACAATCCGGATCCGTCGCTCCGGAAGAGGTTAATCATCGGGCTCAATATCGTCCATGATTTTACTTCTACCGATGGACATACGTGGGTCGGTGGTACAGTTTATGATCCCAAGAGTGGCAAGACTTACCGCGGCAAAATGAAGCTGGTCTCCCCCCATCAACTGGACCTGAGGGGATTCGTCGGGATTCCCCTCTTTGGCAGAACTACGACGTGGACGAGGTGACGGTAAAGAACAGCGTAAGACATCAAGAGACTAGGCTTTATGAGAATAAAAAAGACGAATAAAGAATACATACGATTTAAGCTGGCCCAAGCCAGAGATGCATACGAAGAGGCTCAGGGCCTTTTCGCCAATGGCGCTGACCTTGGATACGTGTTAAACAGCTTGTACTATGCCTTTTACTATCCAGTGCTCGCTTTGCTTCACTCAAGAGACATTCCGGCGGCAATGCAGAGCGTATCCATCGCGCTCTTTGAAAAGGAATTTGTTGAAACTGGCCTTTTTGAAAAGCATTATTACGAAGCCCTGCGCAGGGCGTTTGATCTCAAGCCGAAGTGCTCATCGGGCGAACTGAAGATGATTACACGGTCAGAGATCGAAATGTTGTTAGCAGAGGCGCGCGAGTTTCTCGACGCGGTGGAACGCAAAACGGCATGGTATGAGGTCTGAAAAATTGTCAATCGGCAGGAGACGATAAGCGTATATGCCGGCTACTCGCAGCAATTCTTGGTTTGAAGATCTTGAGTTCTAACCATTGAACTAGGAAGCGGATGCGGGCGGCATAATCATCTCGGTCTTACTTCCCATTGAGACGGTTGGTCAACTGACCATCTTGCTCAAAGCTTCGGCTCAATCCAGTCTTAATGATCATCCACCTGCTGGTAGTTGCAAGCACTATGAAGAACCTTCGAAGCAGTGATAAAGCATATGTTTTCTATAGAGGCCTGTCGTGTGGCACAGGCTAGTACGATGGTAAATCGGCTGTCATGAGATAATTTCTGGATTTTTTCCTTTTCTTCTGGTATATTACACAGACAATTATAGCTTTTTCGTTAACACAGGAAGCTCAAATTTCCATGAAAATATCGGAAATACCGGTCGGACAGGCCGCAAGGCGCTATCATGCCTTCGGGCAGTACATGAAGGAACTGTACCACACGCCGGTCTACAAGGTGAACGTGGACGCGGGATTTACCTGTCCGAACCGGGACGGGACCGTAGCCGTGGGCGGCTGTATTTATTGCAACAACGACAGTTTCAGGCCTGCGGCCTGCGCGAGTTCGATGTCTCTGCGGGACCAGATCGAGAAGGGCATTCCCTACCTCCATTCCCGCTACGGAGCGGAGAAGTTTATCGTCTATTTCCAACCGTACACGAACACCTATGCACCCGTCGAGGTCCTTGAGCGGTTATATCGTGAAGCGCTTGATAACGCGGGAGTCGTAGGACTCGCAATCGGAACGCGTCCCGATTGCGTTGATGAGGAAAAGATCGCGCTCCTTGAATCGCTGGCCGAGGACTCTTTTATCCTTGTGGAGTATGGCCTGCAGTCTGTTTATGACAAAACACTTGAATTCATCAACCGGGGCCATGATTACGCATGCTTTAAAAATGCGCTTGCTTTAACTGCGGGAAGGGGCATCCGGGTAGGGGCGCACATCATTCTGGGCTTCCCGACGGAGACCCGGGATGAGATGCTCGGTATGGCCGACGAGCTATCAAGCCTGCCGATCGAATTTCTCAAGATTCACCAGCTCCAGGTGGTTAAGGGTACCGTACTTGCCGACCTCCATGCTGCTAAGCCGTTTGCGACCTTCGGGTATCATGAATACCTTGAGATGGTTTCTGATTTTCTGGAGCGGTTGTCACCGAATATCGTGATCCAGAGGCTGTTTGCGGCAGCGCCCGATGATATCCTGATTGCACCGGTCTGGAACAAGACGCGCAGTGAGTTTCTGCGCGACCTCGATGCTTCTATGGACCGGCGGGGAAGCTATCAGGGGAAAAAACTGCGCGCTCTTCGCGAATTGGAAAAGTAAAAATGAAAATCGAGGAATGCATGTTGAGCTTTGAGATTGCCGATGTACAATTCCACCACTTGAATACAAAGAAGGTAGCGCCATGATCGATCTCCATACCCATTCTCTGTTCAGCGATGGCGTGCTTGTACCATCGGAGCTCGTGCGGCGGGCGGTGATGAAAGGCTACACGGTGATTGCTATCACGGACCACGCCGATGCCTCAAACCTGGATTTCACCATCCCGCGAGTGGCAGCCGCCTGCAAGGAACTCAATCGACGATGGAAGATTACAGCGCTGCCCGGCATCGAGCTCACACACCTTCCTCCGGAGACATTTACCGAGCTCACGGAGCGCGCACGCTCCCTCGGAGCGGTAATCGTTGTGGCGCACGGAGAAACGCTCGTGGAGCCCGTTCATCCGGGTACGAACAGGGCAGCCATCGAGGCGCGCGTGGACATTCTCGCGCATCCCGGTCTCATAACAAAAGATGAGGCTGAACTTGCTGTAAAGAACAACGTTTATCTGGAAATCACCTCGCGAAAAGGGCACAGTTTGTCGAACGGGCATGTTGCGAAAATCGCCGGTGAGACAGGGGCCAAATTGGTCATCGACACCGACACGCATGAGCCCGGTGACCTGATTACCGATGAACAGGCCGAAGACATTCTGCTCGGCGCAGGTTTGAACAGAGATAAAATCGGCGAGATATTCGAAAACTCTAAAGGGTTGATTGCAAGAGCAGTTGCCACCCAGAAAAAATAAATAAAGCGTGATTGAATGCAGGACAGCCTGTACACGCTACGCACTCTTTACCATCACAGGGAGGTTAGCAGATGCCCACGATCAAGAAAAGAGGGTCAGCAGCAAAAAAACAGCCCGAGCAGGAAATTGTGACCATTGCACACAAAATCTCAGCTTTTGTGTCATCCTATAAGAAACAGTTTACGATCGCTGTATCAACTCTGGTCGCGATCCTGCTGATTATTGCAGGATACTGGCTCAAGAAGTCCCTGGACGAGCAGAAAGCGGCACCACTTGTCGCTACGGCGTATGAGTATTATAGCCCAGCAGCTGGCGCGAATGTCGATTACGGTAAGGCGCTCTCGCTCTTTCGCGAAGTTCAAAATAAATATCCAGGAACCATGAGCGGCGCCATAGCCCAGTACTACATCGGGAACTGCCTCGTGAACCTGGACCATCCCGAGGAAGCGCTCAGGGAATATCAGACCGTCGTTACAAAATATTCCAATGACAAACTGCTGGTTGGTCTTGCGTACCAGCGCATGGGCTATGTGTACAACTCTCTCGGTAAACAGGCTGACGCTGTGAAGTCGTTCGAGCAGTCCGAGTCACTCATGGGCCCGGGGACTGCTACCGTGGAGCTTGCCAGGCTCTATGAGGCATCCGGGAACGTTCCAGAGGCTCAAAATAAATACAAGTCGATTGCTGAAAAGCTCGCCGGGACCACCTGGGGAATGGATGCCATAAACAAAGTTCAGAAGATCGAGTCTGTTCCGAATCCCCCTTCCGGGAAAAATGATAAATAACAGCCAATACAGAAATGGATATGATGCATTTCTTCATGAACATGAAGAAGACAAAAGACTTCACTTTCGTACTGGTTACCACACTATGGACCTAGCAAAACAGGCGAACCAGCAATGTAGGTCGCAGAACGGTATCATCCGGACTCAATAAAAAAGGCCGGAGGATATTCCTCCGGCCTTTGATTGCAAATTGATTATCCCTATATCTGGTCCACATCCACGACGAGTTTTATCTTCTGCCCCGCGCGTACAGATTTACCCACTCCCTTGTTCCATTCCCTGATTTCGGAAACGCTCACATTATGCTCCTTGGCAATTTTCACGAGTGTCTCACCGCGCCTGACCCGGTAGAGGATCTGCTGCTGTTTGCCACTCTGTCCGGGGGTGAGGAAGTTTACATCCTGCGCCTTGCTGTTGATGTCAACGGGGATGAGCAGGTGTTTGCCAGGCGTAATGCGGTTCTTCTTGAGACCATTGATGTCACGGATGGCATCAGCGGTCGTGTTATACTGTTTTGCGAGGCCCGCAAGCGTTTCGCCCCGGGCTACTTCGTGGCGCTCCCATTTAATTTTCTGATCCGGAGGGATCGCGGCAAAGTTCGCCAGGAATGCTTCCTTTCGCCCGGGCGGTATCCGTAGGACATAGTTTGTGTAATCCGGCGGCGTCACCCAACGTCTGATCTCGGGGTTCAGTTCCTTGATCTCTTCATACAAACAGCCCGCGCAGCGTGCGATGAGACGGAGGTCCGTGCTCTCGGTGATCACCACTTCATCATACTTAAACGGTGCGACATTCGTAACGTTGAAACCGTATGCCTCAGGGTTCTTGGCAATGATGGTCGCGGCCATGTATTTAGGCACGTAGTTCTTTGTCTCTTTCCGGATATACCGTGATGCCTTGAGGTCCCAGAAGTCTTCGGAGCGCGTTCTCAATACAGCGCGCTGTACCTTGCCTGCACCCGCATTATAAGAGGCCAAGGCCAAAGACCAGGAACCGAAGAGGTTGTGAAGGTCCTTCAGGTGCTCTGCCGCTGCCTCCGTCGATTTAATGGGGTCCTTGCGTTCATCAATCCACCAGTCCACCTTGAGGCCGTATAGCTTACCGGTAGCCGGCATGAACTGCCATGGCCCAACTGCCCGGGCCCATGATACAGCGTACGGATTGAACCCACTCTCGATCATAGCGACATAGACGAGATCCTCCGGTAGGTTCTTCTTCCGAAAGATTTCTTTCATAACCGGCATATAACGGACCGAGCGGTCAAGCCAGATCTGGAAAACGTCTCTGCCGCGTGTCTTGAAGTACTCCAGGTGGTTTTCCACGCTGTCGTTCAGGATCATGGGGATTTGATAGGTTCTTTCCTCTGCCGAGTCATCGATGACTTCATCCAGCTGGGCCACGTCTTCCGAGGGCGGTTTTAGTTGAGAGGGAACGCCGTTCTCCTCCTGGGAGGGGAATACCGGGGAAGTTGCATAAATCCTGGGAATAGGCAATAAAATGAAGCTAAGTACCAGTAAAATAAAGAGAATCCTCTGCACTATCTTTCCTCCTACTTAGTTATTAAATTACATGATTTTTGTCGCTTTGTCAAGCAGGAAAGATGGCAAGCGAAATAGTATTTTCATAGTACTTTTTTCGGTTTTTTTTCTAAAATCTTTAACCCGAGGGAGGCTGGAAAAGGTCATGTTCTAAGCCCGCCCTTGTATTTCAGGTTATTGTTCTGTATTATTGCGGATATGATCAATGCCCGTGTAGAAGAAATTTATGCTTCCATTCAGGGAGAAGGCCCGTGGGTCGGGCAGAGGCATATCTTCATCCGGTTCAAGGGATGCGATATCCGATGCCGTTACTGCGATACTCCAGAGGCAGGACACCGCGTAGACAATGAAGGGGGGCTTGGGTACTGCCGCGTACAAAGATCAACGGTTTCCGCCGAGTATGAGCGGGTTTTCAATCCCCTTTCCGCGCTTCAACTGACAGAATTCTGTACTCGCTTGGCCGTACGGGGGCCATCTTTCCCTACACTCAGTCTGACAGGCGGCGAGCCTCTCCTGCAGTGTCAGTTCCTAACAGAATGGCTTCCGCACGTTCGGACGAATTTCAGGATATATCTCGAAACCAGCGGCATCCATTACCGGGAAATGGAGGATATCCGGGGCCTGGTTGATGTGGTCAGCATGGATTTCAAGCTTCCATCCGCCACGGGCCTCGGACCGTTCTGGGATGAGCATAACAAGTTTCTCTCCCTCATCCGCGGAAAATCGGTCTTTATAAAGGCTGTTATAACCCGGGATACGCATATTGATGATATTTTGACCTCAGCTAACATCATCGCGGAGATCGACGTTTCCATCCCTTTCATTATTCAGCCGGCGAGCGGTCAGCTTACACCCGAGCCGGTAAAACTGATAGAATTTCAGAATGCCGCTCTCCAGATACTGCAGGACGTGCGCGTCATTCCCCAAGTGCATAAAGTCCTGCATGTGCCGTGAGAATGAATATCCTCGATTCAAAATTATAAAATCATCAGTTGACCTAATGTCCGAGCATTCCCCCCTCCCTGGCGCATTGCCAGGAGGCGGGATAGGCGGACAGGTCTGGTCATTGCTTTCGCGGTCTCTCTTTTGTGCCCTGCTGCAAAACATAGCGCCTAGCTGTTGCAAGGGTCACCTTGCCAACGGTCCCCGCGAAATACGCTCGATGC
>DATJAO010000006.1:0-42071 GCA_035516175.1 Nitrospirota bacterium | reverse complement strand
GTAATGGTATCGGAATGAGCGCCTGCCTTCGCATTCTGATACGCCGTTTGAAGGATCGAGATGCCAACAGGGATCGATGCCGCCGTCGAGAACCCGCTGCCCGTTATGCTCGCGGGGCAGCTCGTGATGGTGTACGCAATGTTCTTACTACATGTAAATTGCACATTCGAAGTAACGGTGCCATAAACAGGACCCACAGTTGATAGATCGAGGGTGGGAAATGATATAGTGCCGCTATTTAAACCGACAAAAGAACACACCATCGGAGCGCCATAAGTCACATCCACCGCGCTCATCATTATAAAGAAACTTATTGGCAGAATATACCTTAGTTTTAATTTGTTGTAACGGCGTTTCATACACGATTATAGTAAAATAGAAAGCCTATTGCAACCTGAGAAATGATTTTTTTTATGCTATAGTATAGTGTAGCGCTTCCGGATCTCTTCACGATAAAACAAAATTCTTTGAGAATTCGTCTCCGGAGGCCTGTCTGGGTTAACGATGGAGAAGAATCGCATGGCCTCGTCTTTACATGTTCCCCTTCTAAAAAAGGTCGGCTATGGCTCATAGGCTCACGACCTGCACTTTCTGCGGCGTCGGCTGTGGACTTTATCTTGAGACGTCGGGGAATCGCGTGGTAGGCGTCTCTCCCAGTATGTCCCACCCCGCCAATGAAGGCAGAATCTGTGTGCGTGGCTGGCACGTCCACGAGGTCATCGATGCGCCGGACCGGTTGACGAAACCACTGCTAAGAAAAAACGGCCGACTTGAGGAAGTGACCTGGGATGAGGCATTCGGTTTTATCATGGACCGCCTGAAGGCGATCCGCGACACCCACGGGCCCGACTCGATTGCTTTCTTGAATTCCCCCCGTTGCTCGAATGAAGAGTCCTATCTGTTGCAGAAGCTGGCCCGTGCGGTCATGAAGACCAACAACGTGGACCATGGAGCCGGCGTGTACAGCAACTACGCGCTCAATGTCCTGCTCAAGATGATCGGCACGCCGGGCACGACGAATTCCATTCAGGGATTGGACCGGAGCAACGTCATCATCGTAAGCGGCGTCGACCTCGGCAGGCAGTTGCCTACGATCGGCGGCAGAGTAATTCGCGCAAAGTTGAAGGGCGCCAAGCTTATCGTCATGGCCTCTCGCCGTCACCGCGTGGCAGAAAGCGCCGATCTGTTCCTACAGCACAAGCCGGGTACGGTGTCGCTGCTTTTCGGTGCCATGGCAAAGGTGATTGTGGACCGCGGGTTGATGAATCTGCCGTTCATTAGATCGCACTGCTCCAGCTATGAGGCGTTTCTTGAGTCAGTACGCGACTGCGACCTGTTGATGGCCGCCGAGGCCTGCGGCGTACCCGCGGATCAGATCGAAGCTGCTGCCCTTGACTACGCGCGCGCAGCGTCAGCAGCAATACTGTACACGACAGGCATCGAAGCGCGCGAGCACGATTCCGTGGAGTCCATGGTAAACCTCTGTCTGCTCTGCGGCCAGATCGGCAAAGACGGCGGGGGCATCTTTTCGCTGACCGAACACAACAACCTTCAGGGCGTGTGCGATATGGGCATGCTGCCGGACCGCCTGCCGGGATACGGCATGGTCGGGGACGATGGAGCACGAAGGGCTATCGAAAAAATGTGGGAGACATCGATCCCGCACCGCCGCGGCATGAGTGCAAAATGGGTGCTTTCTCACCGCGGCGAGGGAGCGGTGCGGGCAGTCTGGCTCTGCCGGTACGATCCGGCGAGCACCGCATTTATCAGCGAGGCGGGGGAATCACTTCGCCAGTGCGATCTTGTGGTCATGCAGCACGTGTTCCTGACCGAAACCTGCAAGTACGCTCATGTTGTTCTTCCGACCGCGGTATTTGGCGAGGAACGCGTCACTTTCACGAGTACGGAACGCCGCATTCAGATCGCCGATAAAGTGATAGATCCTCCGCCAGGGATTGAGTCCGCGTGGCAGCAATTGATACGCGTTGCTCGGGCCATGGGAGCGGACTGGAAGTACAATTCTGCCGCTGACGTGATGGATGAGATCGGCATGGCGGTGCCATTCTACAGCGGTGCGAACTACGAGAACCTGAGCCATGACTACGGACGCCAGTGGCCGTGCACCCGGGAACATCCGATGGGCACGCAATTCCTTTTCGCCCCGGGCCATCCCAGCCAGAGCTTCACGTTCATACCGATCGAGAAGCCCGCCCAGCCAGTTGTGACGAACGACGAGTATCCGCTCACGCTGATCTTCGGCCACTCACTCTATTACTGGCATCAGAACGTGTTGATCAAGCACAGCGAAACGCTCAAGCGCGAGTACCGCATGCTTCTGCTCGACTACCCGGACGGCTTTGTCGAGATCAACACCAGCGATGCAAAGCGGTATAACATCCGCGACGGGGAAAAGATCCGTCTGCGCACGACCAGCGGCTCCTCCGTAACAGCTGCGAGGGTAACGCCGGAAGTCATGTGTGGCACTGTCTATGTACCCTATTTCGTTGGCCAGGTTCTCCGGCAGCTTCAGGTCGTCCAGGAGAAAGGGGTACAACTGCTGCCGGTGCGCCTGGAAAAGGAGGCCGCATGAAGGCCCGCATCATTGACCGGGATGATGTCCTTAAGATTGCGGACCTGCTCCAGGGGCAGGGCTATGACGTCATTGCGCCATTCCGGGGACGCGGCCGTGACACCTTCTTCGAGTCCATCTCCGACGACAACCGTGAACGCTTCGAGATCCATCTGCCCAATCCCTACTATCCGCCGAAGAGCTTCGTGTTCCCGCATATGGAACGACTGCTCACCGTACGCAGGAGCAACGGCGATCTCCTGATCGAACCCACGTACCGCGAATCGAAACGGGCCCTTTTCGGTATCCGCTCCTGCGATGTGGCCGGCATTTACCACCTCGACCGGTTCTATTTGGGCCGCGAATACCGCGATATCTATTATGAGAAACGACGTCGGAACCTGTTCCTTGTCAACGTCGTCTGCACCATACCAGGAGAGGACGTCAATAACGAATGTTTCTGCCTGTGCACGGACACTGGACCGGCTGCACAGGACCATTTTGATCTGCAGCTCATGGACCTTGGGGACGAGTTCATGGTTGTCGCGGGAACGCCGGCAGGCGAGGCGCTGTTCACGGATAGCATGTTCAAGCGTGGCTCGGAAGCACACCGGGAAAAACGCATCGCCATACTGAACGAGGTAAGAAAACATTTCAAGAATACCACGAGCTGGTTTTCCGCAACCGTCCGGTATGTGTCGCAGGGAGCGGTCCTCGACAAGACCTGGGAGGATATAGGCAACCGGTGCCTTGAGTGCGGCGGTTGCACCTATGTATGTCCCGCCTGCACCTGCTTTACGGTTTCCGATCACCAGACAGGATCTGACGAGATCGAACGCGTCCGCATCTGGGACGCCTGCGCCCTCGCCGGATTCACGCGCATGGCCGGCGGTCACAATCCGCGCCGCGCCGTACATGACCGCCGCAACCGGCGGTTCTTCCGGAAGCTGGCGCACTATTTCATTCAGCGGGAGCTCTCCATGGCCTGCGTCGGATGCGGTCGGTGCGCCGCCGTATGCCATGGGGATGTGGGGATGCCGAATGTGGTCGAGATGATCCGCAGAGCTTCACTGGAGTCTGATGCTCATGCCGACTGAGAACATCTATATGCCGAAAACCGCGATCCTTGACCGCGTGACCGACGAGATCGCCGAGGTCAAGACGTTCTACTGGCACTTCGAAGACGAGGCGGAACAAAAGGCATTCAAGAAATTCCGGCCCGGTCAGTTCGCCCAAGTCTCGCTCTTCGGAGTCGGCGAATTTCCTACTTCGCTGCCGCCCAGCCCCACTGAGCAGGAGACATTCTTCACCGTCCGTTCCGTCGGCAGCTGCACATCAGCGCTCCATCAACTGAATCCAGGCGATAAGTTCGGTGTGCGCGGCCCCTACGGAAACGGCTTCCCCATGGATGCCTATGAGGGAAAGAACCTGGTATTCGTTGCCGGTGGAATCGGGCTGATTCCGCTCCGCTCCTGCATTGTGTACGCGCTCAATAACCGCGATAAATTCGGTCGCATTCAGATCTACTACGGCTCGAAAACCCCAAGCGAGCTGATGTACGTGTCCAATCTCCGCGAATGGGAGCAGGCCACAGCCGTCGAATGCAGCCTCACCGTGGACAGGACATGCGCCACCGACGTCTGGACCGGCAATATCGGCGTAGTGGGAAGCCTCTTCAAAAAGCCGGGAGTTAAGATCCCCGTGGACAACACCATTGCTTTTGTGTGCGGGCCACCGGTAATGTTCCGGTTCGTTATCAATGACCTGCTTGATCTGGGATTCGAGGAGAAAAACATCGTCTCGACACTGGAACGGTACATGAAATGCGGCGTCGGCAAATGCGGCCACTGCTGCATCGGTGTGGCGTATGTATGCACCGACGGTCCGGTATTTACCTATGAACAGATCAAAAAGCTAGGAGAGGACATCTGATGCCCGATCTGCGGGAACAACTAGGACACTGCTTTCAGGGCCGCGTCTGCCTGATGGGGATCGGCAGTGTGGACTTCGGTGATGACGGTTTTGGGGTAAAGCTGGCTGATGCGATAGCGGAGCGGTTGATTCGATTGGGACATGCTTCACTTGCCCAGAATGTAATCAATGCAGGTACCGCACCGGAACGTATGACCGGTTCCGTGACTGAAAGGGGGTTTGATCACCTGGTTTTCCTTGACGCTGTTGAATTCAGAGGGGAGCCCGGTTCGGTGATATTCCTCGGTGCGAATGAGATTGCATCCCGGTTCCCGCAGATCTCGACCCACAAGGTCTCCCTCGGCCTGTTGGCAAAATGTATCACGGCACGTGGAGGAACGTGCGTGTGGCTTCTCGGTGTCCAGCCCGGATCGCTTAAGCCTGTGCACGGACTTTCTCCGGCCGTACAGAAGGCAAAGGACATCCTCGAGGAGATGTTGTGCGATATATGGAATGATGCCAGAATTAAGGCAGAGAATGCACAAGCTTATAAAACGATACTTGAAGGATCTAAATCGCCAAGGCATGAAGAACGCAAAGTATTGAGAACTTCAACCCCAGAATTCTGATTTTTTGCCTTTTTGCAACTTCGTCGTAACGGATTCCTTTCATCATGGAGAGTACTAAGATGCAAAGGTCGTTACAGAGGTGAATGCATGATGACTCCTGAAGCATCAGTCCTGTCGGCAATCCTGCTGTGCATCGCAGGGGCTGCGGCATCGCTCCTCGTTTCACGGAACAAGACCGCAGCAGGCAGTCTTGCTTTCCTGATCACCTTGGCATCAGCTGTCCTGATCTGCTCCGCTGTTGCGATGGTGCTGACGCAAGGGCCCTCGCCGCATCCGGTTGAAGTCTGGTCCCTCCCAAAATTCGGATTTGCCCTGCGCATTCATGTGGACGGCCTGTCCGCGATCTTTCTCCTGCTTGCCGCCTTCATCGCTGTGCCAGCATCGTTCTATTCCATCGCATACCTGCATTCCTACTCGGGATATGGTGCAGCGCGGTACTATCCTCATTTTTTGCTCTTTCTCGCGGCAATGTACGGCCTGTTGAGCACCACGGACATGATGTGGTTCTTCTTCCTGTTCTGGCAGCTCATGACGCTTTCCGGGTATGCGCTGATCCGGTATGAGAACAGGAAACCGCAGAATATCCGCGCCGCGAATAAGTATCTCGTCATGATGGAGATCGCCTGTATTGCTACCATGATCGGAGCCGAGTTGCTCGCTGTCGCAAGCGCATCGGCAGAACATGCGGCGCTGAAATATGATTTCGACTCATTGAGTGCCAACATTCCCATCCTCCTCAGCGAGAACTACGGCGCGACCATGGTGGCATTTGCCCTGTTCCTGATAGGGTTCGGCATTAAAATGGGCATGTGGCCATTTGGCCAGATATGGCTTCCCGATGCTCACCCAGCGGCGCCATCACCGGTGAGCGCCATGCTCTCCGGGGTCATGATTAAGACCGGTGTCTACGGCCTCATGCGCTATTTTCTATGGCTGGTGCCATCGTCCGCATGGGCATCCTACCCGCTCGTGGTTTGGGGCATGATCGTCTCCGTACTAGGCACCATCACCTTGTTCTCAGGCACCATGCAGGCGCTCAAGCAGGAGCAGTCAAAACGACTGCTCGCCTTCCACAGCATCGGCCAGATCGGTTACATCCTTCTGGGACTTGGCGCGTGCATGGCCCTGATCCCTACTGGTGATCAAAGACTCGCGGGGCTTGCCGCGATAGGCATGTTCGGCGCCCTGTTTCATGTGATGAATCATGGCGTCTTCAAGGGCTTATTGTTCCTGAATGCCGGCTCTCTGCTTTACGCTACTGACACCCAGGATCTAAACAAACTGGGAGGGTTGATGAAATTTATGCCCGTCACCGCAATCACGGTCCTCGTTGCATCGTTTTCCATCTCAGGCGTCCCGCTCTTCAACGGCTTCGTCAGCAAATGGAGCATTTACGTTGCTGCGGTCCAAGGCAGCGGCGCTGCCCTTTATCTTCCAGTCTGCGCGATTATAGCAATTCTAACCAGCGCCCTGACCCTTGCTTCATTCATCAAATTCTTCGGTGTGAGCTTCCTCTCGCGGCCGAGCACCCTGGTAATGAAAAAGGCCGCCAGGCGGGGCGGGCTCGAAGTCCCCTGGATCATGCAGCTGCCGCAGGTCCTTCTCGCCGTCGTCTGCGTAGCTCTCGGCATCGTGCCTTCCGTCGCGTTTCGTTTCATGCACCAGGTTTTCGCTGCTCGCGGACAGGGCTTCGACGCTGTCCTTGCTGATGCCATGTCGATCTCAAGCGGGCCGCTATCCGGGGTGCAGGAACTTCGCGGAGCGGCAGTGTTCGTACCAATCGCGCTCGCTTTCCTGCTTGGGGCGCTGTTCCTGTTCGTCCGTATACTCTCAAAGCTCGGAGGGGCCCAGCGACGCATGGCTGCTCCCTGGCTGTGCGGCTATGTACGGGAAGCTGATTGTCACCGGTATAATGCTCACAATTTTTATGGAGAGATCAAACGCTATTTCCGCTGGCTAGGCGGCGAAACGCCACCCTCTTCGAAAGGGGAAAATATATTGAAGGAACCTAAATCATGATCGCACGTGAACGGTTGAATCAGATAAAGGAGAAGTTCGGCAGCACACTTCTGCGCGCTGATCTACCCGATGACCGGCATTTGTTTGCCTTTGTGGAACGCGCAGCGATCAAGGCCGTATGCAAGTATCTCTTCCGGGACCTCGATGCCCGGTATATCATCAGTATCGGTGTTGATGACCGGCCGTTCTCCGGTACGTTCCTGGTCGCGCACAATTTCGCTTTTGACAAGGACCATGTGCTCTGCAGCATTCTCGTTTCCGTGCCGCACGACGATCCGAAGATTGACAGCATCACCGATGAAGTGCTCGCGGCAAGCTGGGCAGAGCGCGAAATGCGCGACCTCGTCGGCATTGAACCCGTCGGTCATTGCTATCCAAAGCGGCTCGTCCTGCCGGACGGCTGGCCGGACGGCCTCCATCCCCTTCGCAAGGACATGTCCTGGGATCATGTGCCCCAGGATTTCGATGAGAATAAGGAGTTCGTCTTTGATGATCCGCCGGAGGGCTGCATGGTCGTGCCATTCGGACCATTTCATCCAACGCTCGACGAGCCTTCCCATTTCCGCCTTTACGTCGAGGGAGAGATGGTGCGCGGCTGTGAATACCGCGGTTTCATGGTGCACCGCGGCATCGAGAAGCTCGCTGAATCCGTGATGTCCTACAATGACATCAACATGCTGGCAGAGCGTATCTGCGGGATCTGCGGCTGTGTGCACAGCGTCGCCTATTCACAGTCCGTCGAGGCCGCCGCGGCTATCGAGCCGCCGCCGCGCGCCGAATATATGCGCACGATCATGCTCGAGATCGAGCGGCTGCACAGCCATCTACTGTGGGTTGGCCTGGCCTGCCACCTCGTCGGTTTTGACACCCTATTCATGCAGAGCTTCCGCATCCGCGAACCGATAATGTGGATAGCGGAAAAGATCACCGGTAACCGCAAGACCTATGCCCTCTGTGTCATCGGCGGGGTGCGCTGGGACCTTACCGCGGACCTGAAAGCCGAGGTGCGCCACGTGCTCGGCACGCTCGAAGCCGAATGGGGCCCTGTGGTCGCTGCAGTAAGCAAGGACCGGAACATCCAGAAGCGTACTCGTGACGTGGGTGTTGCTGACCGCGGAGCGGTGAAAGAACTTGGCCTTATCGGTCCCGTTGCGCGCGCTGCCGGCGTTGACATGGATTGCCGTCGCGATCATCCCTATGCGGCGTATGACCGCGTTGATTTCGACGTGATCATTGAGCAGGGTGGGGACGTCTGGTCGCGTGTACTCGTCCGGGCTCGGGAAGTGTTCGAATCCATCAGGATCATCCGCCAGTGCCTCGAAAAAATGGAGGACGGACCGCTACAGGCGGTCATCGCCGATGAACTGCCAATCGGCCGCATGGGTGTGTCATCGGTGGAAGCTCCGCGCGGGGAGAGCCATCATTTCGTTATCACCGGCGAGAACAACCGGCCTCGGAGGTGGCGGGTCCGTGCGCCGACTTATCAGAACCTCCAGGCTGTGCCTATGATGATCAAGGACCAGCAGATCGCTGACATGACGATATCCCTCGGCAGCATCGATCCCTGTTTCTCCTGCACGGACAGGATGGAGACGATCGATTTAAGAACAGGCTCTGCGAGGATATGGTCGCAGAAGGAACTGGAAGTACTGTCGAGGATAAGGAATCATTAGAGGCGTCTCCAGCAGAGCGCGCGGAGAATGCAGAGTAAATATAAAATCCAAGTCTTGGTCTTAAACCAGAATATCTGGTGAGTTTTCTGCGATCTCTCATTTGCGGAAAATAGTATCTCCAACATAGCGCTTTCCTTCATTAGGGTCGGAGATTGTAGTATGGATGCGACAATGACGAGGACGATGTTGGCCGGACTGGCGAATATATGCATGGTGCTGTTCGTAGCGCCGTTGCTCCAGGGCGTACTGCGCAAGGTCACCGCGATCATCCAGTCTCGCAAGGGCCCGCCGATTCTACAGCCCTACTACGACCTGCTGAAGCTCCTCGGCAAGGAAGACCTTGAGTCTGGCTCGTCGCCGTTCATGCAGCGGTTCGCGGTCTATCTGTCGCTGGCGACTGTACTGGCAGTGACATGCCTTGTGCCAATGGGTTTTTCTGCTCCCCTGAATGGGCAGGGAGATGTTATCCTGCTGATCTACTTGCTGACCCTTTCCGGCATCTGCACGCTGCTCGCGGGGCTGGCGGCAGGATCCACTTACTCCCTCGTGGGCATCAGCCGCCAAATGATGACCATGATCGCGCTGGAACCTCTGTTCGCAGTGGCCATCATCATCGGGGCGATCCATACTCAGTCATTCCGGCTGGACACGGTACTGAACGGTTCGGTCTATGTGAAGTCCGGTTTCCCATGGTCGGGGACTATCATGCTGGGAGTCATGCTATTGTCATTCCAGGCTTTCGTGGAGCGCTTGCCCTTTGACATAAGCGAAGCGGAAACAGAGATCATGGAAGGTGCGCTCATGGAGTATTCGGGACCGAAACTGGCAATAGTCAAGTACGCCTGGATGGCGAAACTGGTCATCTACAGTGCTCTGTTCGTTGCAGTGTTCGCGCCATGGGGCTCGGAACTCACGTTCCCGCTAGGATGGCTTCTGTTCTGGGCAAAGGTATCAGTTCTGGTGCTGCTCGTTACACTTGTGGCCGCGACACACGCGCGCTACCGCGTTGACCAGGCCATCCGTTTTTTTGCCGCCCTGCTGGTCATTGCGTTCGGTGCTCTTGTGATGGCCGGCTATGGATACTAAGAGGTTGATCGAGGGGATGTCATGTCTGTTCTGAGCAAATTGAAGGAAGCATTGATCTGTTTGAAGGCGGGTCGTGTGACACTGCCCTATCCGGCTCAGGCCCAGCCGGTACCTCCGAAGTTCAGGGGCCGGCCTATCTTCGACTCAGCGAAGTGCATCGGTTGCGCAGGCTGCGCCAACAACTGCCCGGCCCGCGAGATCCTGGTGATCGATCTCTGTCAGGAGATCCGCATCCTGAAATACCTCGGTCGCCGATGCGCGTATTGTGGCCGCTGCGCCGACGTCTGCCCGGAAAAGGCCATCACCATGAGCCACGAATTTGAGAACGCGACTGACAACATCACTGATATCGGACAGACACTCGAACTGTTCATGAGCACGTGCCAGCGCTGTGGCCGCTGCTTCAAGGAGCCGTCACCGCTTGAGCAATTGAAAATGAAAGGGTACCGGTTCGACGATCTGAAGAATGACCGGTGGATCTTCCGCTCCCAGAGCTATCTCGGAGATGAGCCGGTCGTGGATGATATCAAGCTGGAAATGGATTAATCGAGGTTAGTATTAATCGAGGATGAACATGGTTTAAAATAAGAATTAAGTCGGGAGAAATGGTAACATATTTCGCACAAAGTCGCCAAAGGCTTCGGTGTGAGCTCAGTCGAACGCTCGCAGAGAAAGGCTGGGAAACTTGGATTTAAAGCCTTGACTTAAAGGTCTCCTTTGCATTCTCAGCGGCTCTGCGTGAGAGGCCTTTATGCTTTGGTCTTTTGAATCCGGCCTCCTGGGGTGAGGAGCAACATCATGTTCAAGAATCTCTGCCAAAAAATGTTCAAGCGATCATTATGGGTCTACCATGCTAACAGCGGCGGCTGCAACGGATGTGACATCGAAGTATTGAACGTGCTTACGCCTTATTATGACGCTGAACGGTTCGGTATAAAGCTGGTTGGATCACCGCGTCATGCCGACGTGATGCTCTGTCAGGGGCCAGCTATGCGGTCCACGGCGCTGGCACTGAAACGGGCTTTCGACGCAATACCGGCGCCGAAACTGGTTTTCGCCATCGGTTCCTGCGCCTGCGGCGGCGGACTATGGCATGATTCCTACCCGGTCATCGGTCCAGTTGAAAAGGTTATTCCCGTGAACTATTTCGTTCCCGGTTGCCCTCCCCGTCCCGAGGCGATCCTTTACGGTGTCGCGGTGGCGCTAGGTCTCGTGGATAAAAAAACCGCGCCGGTGAAGTTTAAACAGCAGGAATACCCCATCCCTCTCTACCATCCTGGTGATCTGCGCACGCAGGACGAAATGATCGTCTATGAAAAGAGCGAAAAGCTTTAGGTAAAATGCGCGCACATCCATTATCCACCGTTATGTCATGATCACAGAAAGGATAAGCTCTGTCCGATTGCTTTTTTCAGCAGCGTAGGGAGTGCAAAGAATGCCAATTCTGCTGTTAAGGAGTTGATTACTGCATTTCTACTGCTCTATAGATGACTATTTTCTGGTGATTTACGGTGGCCCGCAGGCTTAACTATCGTTCAGGCAATTGACAGGATACCCGCCAGTTACACGGGTGACACTCCTTACGATATAAACCTTCAAAGTGCGTCCTTTGTTTCCGTACCCGAACCATGCAATTTCATTCTCGTGAGTGCGGGGCTGGCTGGACTCGGGATACTAGAAAGGAGATCCAGGAAATAATATAGCTGAGATAGTGCTCAAAGCGGCATACCTTTGCCTCGCATCTCGTCATGGCAGGCGTAGATTTGACCTCGGTGAAGGAATGCTCGGAAGGAAGGCACTTACGATGACCCTCCGCTACGCCCACCTATCACCGACACACAAAGTAAGTACTGTAGAAAAACTCGATTCAACTCTCAGCGCTACGTCACTATACAAAAACTTGACAGTGAAATGAAAAAGGGATTAGCGCTTATCGCTAACCCCTGAATATTTTTGGTGGAGCTGAGGGGGATCGAACCCCTGACCCCAAGACTGCCAGCCTTGTGCTCTCCCAGCTGAGCTACAGCCCCAAAATGTACAACCCGTATCATATATTGTGAGTGGGAAATAATGTAACATCCCGAACAGGTGTTGTCAAGAAAAAAGACGGGCCGTAGATGTGCATCCATAGGATTGACAACACATCTGCAATGCGATATGCAAGCCTATGAAAAAAGTGTCTGTCATCGTTGTTATTCTGATCTGCTCCGCTACTCCACAACGTTGTAGGAGTAGAAGGTTTTGATTTTTCGCGCTCCCCGAAGATTGAGGTCTACCGTTTCCTCAACGCCGAAGCAATAGCAGGTGGGGCAGACATTGGCACACGTGCCGCTGCCCAGGCACTTACGCCCCACTGTTTCTACCGGGGCGACTGGAATTCCATGTCCAATATCTTGGTGAGGTCCGTCGTGCCCACGGGAATTACTTTAGTTCCTCTTTGTCGAACACTCTGAAGATCATAATGATGTATCGTGTCGCAATATAGTTGCAGTGCGTGTCGATGTTTTATTTCTGCTTAATTAAAGCATATCCTAGGGATCAACCATGAAGCGTCTCCGGTGAACGGTCATTAATTTGATATCGGAAGAACAGGTATTTTCTTTAACGAAATCCGGTTTATCAATAGATATTTTCTGTACTATTATCATGGAAAAATAAAGAAAATTGTATATAATACGAGTATGGCAGAAGGCAAGGACAAAGACAAACAAGGTCCTCATACGGCGTCCCAAGCGCCTGCTGAGCGGGAGCTTCCCATCGATACCAAACTCCTGTCGGAAGCCGTCATCGAACTCAACATTTCCCGCAAGAATGTCGGCATTTATCCTCCCGGTCATATTCAGATAACCCGAAGCATAGACCGTGCGTATGGGATCCTGCAGCGATTGTTCGAGATCCGGCCGGAGATGACGCTTGGCGTGGCAAAGGACACCCTGCTTGTCGGTCAGGACTACCTCGATCAAAAGAACCTGGTGTTCCGTGACTTCGCGCTTTCCATGCACCAGCAAGGGATAGCAGCGGTCACCTTTATCCATGGTCTGGACAAGGACGAGCTGGTGCGGTTCCACCGCGTTCTCACGACCAAACCGGACGATATCAGGGCTTTGGGTGGTATTGAAAAAGTCATGTCCAATCTTTCCATCCCGCATATCAGGATTCTGCCCATCGACTACGGAAGCTTCTATCTTACCGAGGAGCAGGAGATCTTTCATCCGCAGACAAAGGCAGAAGGAAGAGAGAAGACGGGCGGAAAGGGAGGAGCCGGAGGCAAGACGAGTGTGGGAGTGTGGCAGGACTTTGTGTCTCAGCTCACGGAGGGCAAGCTTGCCGGACCTCAGGGGCAGGGTGTCTCCTTGAAGGACGCGGGACAGATTGACCCGGCGGAACTCGCGCGCCTTCTCAACGAGCGCAAGCTGGATGCGAATGCAGCTGTGGAGAGCTATGACCGCATCATCACAACGCACATCCGCGGGGCCGCGGAAAAAAAACAGTTTACGCATGAGCAATCCCAGACCCTTGAGAGCCTCAATGTCCTCTTAAAGGACCTCCACCCCGAGCTCAGGAAACAGTTCCTGTCCATCGCAGTTCAGCGCATAGCGTCGAGCTCGCCGTCTGCCGCAGAGGAGATCATCGGCGGCTTTACCGACGATATGGTCATCGAGATGATCGCACAGGCGAGCGCCGAAGGAAGAGAAATCTCGCCGACCTTAGCGGGGCTTGTGGGCAAGCTGAGCAAAGCGCAATCGCAGGCACAGGGCGCGGCGACCGGCGGGCCGCAGAGCGACGGGTCGAAGAAGGCGGAGAACAGCCTGCATGCGCCGATCATTCTTCCCGAACACATGCAGAAGCTCTTTGACCGTGAAAAGTACGAAGATTATGTGTCTAAAGACTATGATGCAATGCTCAGACAGATGTCAGCCGGCGCTGCCATTGTAAGAAGTCATTTTCCCTTGGAGGAGTATAAGAAGTCGCTCGAGGATGCCCGCCTCGACTTCCAGATAGGCCGAGCACTCCTTGCCTTCATGGAGGAAAATATTGACGAGGAGGACTATAAAGAATTTTCCCAAAAGCTTATTACGATTATGCCCGGGTTTCTCGAAACCGGCAATTTCGAGCTCCTGTGGGATATTTCGGAAACGCTCCGGCGCCATACAACGGAAAAACCGGTCAAGGGCATCCGTACCCTGGCCGAGGAATCGCGGAAGATATTTGCTGACAGCGACTTCAGGCTTAAGGTCTTGAAGGCGTTCGAAAAATGGATGAAGGACAAGGGGCGGGAGGCGGCAGGCCTGATCCAGGCCATGGGTGCAGACACCGTGCCCGGGCTCCTGGACATTTACAGCAAGGACGCCTCGGTGGGGGGGAGGCGGCTGGTATTCAATCTGCTCAGCGCCTTTGGCGATAGGGCCGTGCGCGAGGCATACAAGAGACTGCGTGATTCGCGGCCGTACTACGTAAGAAATCTCCTCATCCTCATCCGGCGAGCGGGCAATCAGACGTCAATTCCTTATGTCAAGCAACTAATCAAGCACCGGGATTTGAAGGTCAGAATGGAGGCATTGAGCACTCTCCTGCATTTCAAGGATCCTGAATCGGTGAAACTGCTGCGTGACACGATTCATTCAAAGGACCCTGATGTCGCTTCACAGGCCGTTGCCCTGGCAGGACAGTACCGTGTGCACGAGGTTACTGAAGATGTCCTCTCTCGTCTTAAACGGGTCATCCTCTTCGAAGCGGACTATACGGTAAATGAAGAGATCATCTCGGCGCTTGGCGAGATTGGCGATGTCCATGCGATTCCCGACTTAGAGAAGCTGGCGCGTGCGTCATGGTCGCTCTATCCTCAGGGGCTTATGCGCATGAAGGAGCTCCTTTTCGATTCTCTCGGAAGATATCCACGGGAGAGCATCGGCAATCTTCTTAAGATCGGAGAACGCCTGGACAGCGAAAAGATAAGGATGGCGTGCAGCAAACTGATGGAGAGGACGTGACGGTCGATTGAAGATCACACGTGCAAAATTGCAGGGGGTGAATCCCGTCAGGACGATATATGGCCGAATATGATTTCCACGAAGGGCTCTCGCGGGTGATCTCACAGCTCACCGCTGCGATTACGAACATGAGCTTGTATTCACCGACCCATCCCCAGGTGGCGCAGTATGTCGAAAAAGCGTACACCGTGCTTGCCGATATGCTTCAGCTCAAGCCAGAACTGACGATTTTCCTTATAGGCAATGACCTCGTGGCGGACAACAGGCAGATTGCTGAATCGGTGGCCACATCGTATGTAAGCAATTTCACCCGTATCCTCCAGAAAAAAGCCGTTGAACGATTGACATTCGTCGCCGGGTTGCCGAGGGCCGACCTTCAGGCGCTGATACAGGACCTTGCTTCGCTCGATTCCACATCGGTCCGCTCCACTTCTTTTATAAAGCTTGGCAAAGTGGAGCTCAGGATTAAAAAAGATGATGACCATTCACAGGGGGACGGGGGCGGCTCCCTCGAGGGACTTTCGCAGGAGGCCATCCAGGAACTGCTCTCCCTCACGGAGTCAGAGCTTGATGAACTGAAGGATCTCTATCTCCGCATCAAGAAACACAGGAAGATTGACGTCCGCGGGGTGGATGAAATGGTCAAGGCATTCATTCAGGCGTTCCGCACGGAGATTAACCCGTTGAGCCTCCTCGCCTCGCTCAAGTCCGCACATGAATATACGTTTACCCACGTTACGAATGTTTGCATCCTGACCATGAGTCAGGCGGAGACGCTGGGTTTTACTGGAGAGCATCTGCACCAGATCGGGGTCGCTTCTTTGCTCCATGATGTCGGAAAGATTTTTATCCCCGATGAGATCCTGAGCAAGCCAGGCAAACTTTCCCAGGATGAACGTAAGATCATCGAGACCCACACGGTCAAGGGCGCTCGGTACCTCATGGGGATCGACGGTATCCCCAAGCTCGCCGTGCTTTCCGCTCTGGAACATCACCTGAAGTATGACGGGAGTGGATACCCTTCGATCAAGGGCGGATGGAGACCGAACATCGCAAGCCAGCTTATCAGCGTCGCCGACGTGTTCGATGCCATGCGCAGCAAGCGTTCATACCAGGGCGATATCCCGATCGAGAAGATCGTTGAAGTCCTGATCAGCGGGAAGGGATCCGCCTTTAACCCCGATCTTATCGAGCATTTCTTAAGGCTCATACGGTACCAGGTCAAATGAAGATACTCGTCATTGATGACAGCGATGTCACGCGTACTATTCTTCGGAACATCCTCGTCTCTGAAGGGTACGATGTCGTGGTGGCGGGAGACGGTGAAGATGGGTTCGAAAAAGCGAAAGCGGAGCACCCCTCGCTCGTGATCACTGATGTCCTCATGCCGGGCCTTGATGGATTCCAGTTCCTGAGGAAGATGAAGGGAGACGATGCCCTGAAGGATGTCCCGGTCGTATTCTATACTGGCAGTTATCTCGATAAGAAAGACCAGGAGCTTGCACGCAGAATCGGCGTGTCGAGATATATGGTCAAGCCTGCTGAGAATTCTGAAATTATATGTACCGTGAAAGAGGTGCTTGCGGAAGGGGGGCAGGGACGTCCTTCCGGCAGCTCCCTTGTCCCCCTGGAAGAGCCGGTCTTTTTGAGGGTATATAACGAGCGGCTCGTAAGCAAGCTCAAGAGCACGGTCCAGGAGAATGAACAGGCACGGCTGTTCCTGGAGCACATCATGGAGGGGATGGGTGACGGCGTCGTTGTCATTGGCAGGGATTACACGATCCTTGAAGCCAACTCGGCGGCAACCGCGTCACTCGGTCTGGAAAAGTCGGATATGATTGGCCGAAAATGCTACGAGGTTGCCCACCGGAGGCATGCGCCCTGCGACAGTCCACATATCGTCTGCCCCCACTCGCTGATATTTGAGCGTGGCGAGAATGTAGCCAAGGTGATCCACACCCATTACAACATACAGGGAGACGAGCATCAGATCGAAATCACCGCATCTCCCGTCAGGAACGGTCACGGGCAGATCTTTGCCATTGTAGAGACCCACCGGGATATCATGGAAAAGAAAACGGATGATGAGCTGGTGAAGCTCATCAAGCGGTTGAACGAGACGCAGACGCACCTCAAGCATGTGGCCATCACCGACGAACTGACGGGCCTCCGGAACCGCCGATACATCGTGGAACGACTCGAAGAGGAATTCCAGCGCACGAAGCGCACCGGCCGGCCGCTCAGTCTCATTATGCTCGACATCGATCACTTCAAGACGATCAACGATGCACATGGCCATCTCTTCGGCGATGTCGTTCTCCGGGTCGTATCCGTGCGTATGAAAGAGGCCCTCAGGAAGCACGACCTTATCGGAAGGGTCGGCGGAGAGGAGTTCCTCGTCATATGTCCGGAGTCGTATCTGGAAGATACGGTCATGGTCGCGGAGAGAATCAGAAAGATAATTCATCGTGAGGCCATCGGCGACGGAGTGAGGGAGGCTACGATCGCGTTGAGCGCTGGGGTGACGATGCAAAGGGATGATGATATGAGCTCTGACAGGCTTTTTTCCCGGGCTGATACCGCGCTGTACAAAGCGAAAGAGCAGGGCAGAAACCGGGTTGTGGTGCTACCATGAGTAAATGATTTCCCCCTCCAGCTGATCGTTCCTTGAGTACCTGCCGAAGATCGACTGCGGCGGTCCGTTGAAAGAGACCGCGGTAATTCCCGCCTTCCAGAAATCGGAGAAGACATAGAACGCATCCGCCTTTGCCATGTGGTCTCCGTGTTCGGGATTATAGGCCACGTTGAGGTTCGTTTCGATCTTCTGGTTCATAAAACCAACCTTGACGTTCGCCCAGAGGATGGTTTCCACTTTTCTTTCATATAACGAGTCAATATTTCCGAAAATGATCGTCTGCTGCGCCTGCACGGTCAAAAGCCCGTCCTCAAACAGCCGGTAATCCACTCCGATGCCATAATCTAATGTATTATGCTGCTGCTCGATAGGATTGAGGGGGAAGACGCCTGGCGATGGTACGGTTGGATATCCCCAGAGTTCGCGGCGGATGTCGAGGTAGCGGTTAATGTCATAGGCTGTCTCGGCCCGGATGCTCAAGTCTCCCCATACTGCGGCAGCGTCGAAACCGATTGCAGTAATCCGGTGGAAGGCAGGAACATAGCCCGGATCAATGAGGATATTTGCACCCTGCGGCGTGATCGAGAATGCCGTCGTTTTGAACTGCGGTCGCGGGTCATAACCGTGGAAAAGGTTTAACGCCCATTCGATATCTCCCGTATGCTTCACGCGCAGCCCAAAGTTTCCGTTCGAGAACGTACGGTCAGGCAGGTCGGGCTCCTGGGGAGTTATATCTGCGTTCGGGATCGTTTGGGCGATTGTTGCAGCCGCTGGTATCCCAGCCCAGCGCTCGTCGGGCATCGGGAGTCGGTAGGGAACGAGGAAGGGGACCCAGACTAAATCATGGGTCCAGTCTCCCTTGCTCAATGTCGCAGAGACAGAGGGGACGCCGATCTTCCTGTCTTCGAGCGGTTTTCTGAGGAACTGGGTATAGTCCCAGGGATTCAAGAGGTCGTTCGGCGGATACTCGTCGAGCCTTCCCCAGGCAAAGCGCTGGATACCTGCCCGCAAATCGAGACCATTCGATGAGTGAGCTATGTAGATCTCTTTAAACTCCAGGTAGGGCGTGTTGCTCTGATAGACCTCATCGTATTTTTTGAAGAGGGCGAGGTCCCTCGGCGGCCTCTTGACGGTGCCATCCCATCCTCCTTCGAGCCATGAGTGGAACCGCCACGCTGATGTCAGCGTGTCGATCTTGATCCTGCCGAGAAGGCTGGGGTATTCCTTCACGCTGTCGTCATCAAGGGCATACACCCCGCGCAGATCCAATCTGCCTGAAACGGAGAGAGATTCGTCGGCGAAGGAAGGGGAGACGATAGACAGCGCCATACATGCTACGATTATGGGGATCAAATCCCCCCAACCCTCTATTGGGAAAGGGGGGCGAAGGGAGATTTCATTGAAAGGAACTTTTCTGAATTTATTGTCCGTGTTCATTCGGGCAAATCTGTGATTGATGCTTTCTATCTTCCCGCACGCTCAAGCGACTGTTGAGAGAAGAGGTCGTCTGAAAAATGGGTATGATACTGGATGCTCTCGACCGTAAGTTCTGTCCGGTGGTTGGTCTTTTTGTTTTCCATGTCGAGCCTGAACGGTGTAGGGATACCGTCGATGATGCGGATATCCGTGAACACTCCGGTACGGTACAGTTCTTTTCCCTGGTAGTAATCGATCTTGAGATGAATCCAGAGGTCTTTTGCAACCCAGGCAATGTAGCGTGTGTATTTACGATGGATCTTTGGCGTAACCTCGACCACGTAGCAGGGCTTGTCACCGACGACATCTTCTTTCAAGATGCTGAACTTATAGTCGTCGAGGTTTGGCGGGCCGCCGAAGTCGTCATACGAAAAATCCGACCCGAAGAAGGAATCGTCCTGCGAGCTTGCAGGAATGCGCCTGATGCGTTTGTATTCAGGGAAATAGGCCCAGAGGTCGCGCTCGGCGAAGGTATGAGCATGGATCAGGAACCCGACGTTCTTGAGGTCCGGGGGGCTCTTGAACACAACGAGAACCTTGTACGCCTCGGGGTCTGCTTTCTTGCTGTATTCCGTGAGGGTCCTCGTCCGCTTGCCGCCGCTCTTGTCAAAAAGTATCATAATCGCTTCGGTCTTCCGATCGAGCGCCTTCGAACGCACCTCATGCACTTTCTCATATACTTCACGTCCGCTCATGGCGTGGGCCGTGGGAAGAAACACTAATGACGTGAAAACAACGGTAATCAAGAATCCAAACCCGTACACAATAGCTGAACCGCCAGGGCACAAAGGATGCAGAGGCTTTTGAAAACCATTAATAAATAAGTTTAAGATTCTCGTGGCGCTCCTCGCGTCTTCGCGGTAACGTGATGTGCTTTTCCTTATTGTCAAGTCATGGTTATTCATACGCAAGCGCCTCAACGATATTAGTCTTCGCCGCCCGCCTGGCAGGGTAAACACCGGCCAAAGCGGCGAGCAGCGTCGAGAGCGCCATGGCCCAAACGATCGAAGCGTAATTGATATGGTATTGCATGCTCGAGCCATAGTCGGCCTTGAGGAACCCTTCAAGGCTCATCCACCCTATGATGATCCCCGCACCCGCGCCGAGCGCTCCGCCAATGACGCCGAGGAGCATGGACTCGATCACGACCACCAGCGATACCTGGCGCCGGAGCATGCCAATGGACCGGAGGATCCCGATCTCGCGCGTGCGCTCGAGCACGGACGCAAGCAGGGTGACGACGATGCCGAGAGAGGCGATCAGAATAGTGATGATGTTGATCGCATGGTTGATGGCGAAGCCCTGGTCGATGACCTTGCGGATCTCGTTCTTGAAATCCCGGGCCGGGAGCACGAACAGCTTGCGGTCGACCCCGAATCCTTTGACGATCTCATCGCGCACTGCTTCAACATTCTCCTTCGATGTCACACGTACCGAGAAGGAATCTGCGAGAAATTCCTTCCAGTAGCGCTGATAAGTACGGATATCCATGAGGATAGATCCCGAGTCTGAGCTGTAATCGACGTTGATTACTGCAATCTTGAATCCAACCGGTCCCTCCGGTGTCGGGAGCATGATCGAGTCTCCCGGCTTGACGTGTTCCTGCGCTGCGAGCGCCTCGTTCATGGTGATAGAGTTCTGGTCGGGAAGCATTCGCAACATGTCCTCACGGGTCCCTTTCGCAACCATGAACGGGCTGTACTTCATCCTGCGCGGGATGTCCAGGACCATGAGCAGGATGCGCCTGCCATGGTAATCTATATATATTTTCCTGAACGGATCTGCCGAGAGCACTCCAGGAACCTTCTCGATCTCTTTCCACATGTCAACGGGCATGGGGATGTTCTGCGCGCCTGTGGTTGCGATGGGGTGACCGGAGGTCACGATGATGTCCCCGCGCACGTACGAGTCTATCCAATCCAGCACTGACTTCTTCGTGCTGTATATGATCCCGGCTGAGCTTACGTAGACCGAGATGCCGAAGAAGATGGCTGCGGCTGCCACGGCGTTCCGTCCGATGTTCTTCTGGAGGTTGAGACCTGCCAGCCTTCCGGCCGCACCAACGCGAGGCGCGACCATGCGACGGAATAGCGCAAGAAAACCCTGAAGGAAAGAGGGCGTTGCCAGGGAAATCCCGAGGAGGAGGAATATCGTGGCCGAAAACATGGCTGGTGTGGAATGCAGGTACGGGGAGGTTTCTGAAGTTTTATAAAGGATCAGCAGAGTCACAGCGAGGAAGACCAGTAACGCAGAAACCATCTTAAGCTTTCCTCCCGAGAGAAACCCCTCTTCCGAATAAGGTACGGAACGGATGGCCGATATCGGCGTTATTCGTGTGCTTGTAAGCGCCGGGAAGAAAGCAGCAGCAATACTCGCCACAATGCCCGTAACAAATCCCTCCACGAGATTCACACCGGAGATGGTGACGTCAGTGACCGATGTCCTCAGGTACAGTTCGGATACGGCTTGTCCGGCCATGTCTATCGCCGACCGGGCAAAGAAAATGCCTACCCCGACACCGAGCGCCGAGCCCACGATCGCGATAATGAAGGTTTCACCCAGAAAAAGCTTGATGATCTGGCTCCGGGTAGTGCCGAGAGCGCGCAGGATGCCAATCTCTTTTCTCCGCTGAACCACAGAGATTGATACGGCGTTGTAGATGAGGTACATGCCGACGAACACGGCGATGAAGCTGATGAGGTTAATGTTTTTCTGAAAGTGAGAGATGAGGATCTCGACCTGTTTGGTGCGACCTGCCGGCGTGTCGACACTGTATCCTTCGGGGATTGCCCCGTGAATACGACTTTTCACGGTCTCGAGGTCAGCGCCGTGGATGAGACTGACATCTATCCGGTCGATGCGTCCCTCCTTGCCGAAGGCCATCTGCGCCGCGGGCAGGTCCATGATGGCGATGTTGCCGCCCATGGTCCTGGCCGGGCCTTCGGGGTTCAACAGACCGCGCACACGGAAGGTCTGGATGCCGCGTACCGTCTGGACCTTGATCTTCTGGTCGATTGTTATACCTTCGCGTTCTGCGAGGGCGCGGGTAAGGAGGATGGAGTCCGGCCGCGCGAGGAACAAAAGCGGATCGGGGATATCGGCGCTCTCATCCGAGAGCTTGTAATCGCGGATGTTGCCGTCTTGGAGCACGTCAACGCCGAGGATCATGAGCGAAGGCTCTTGCGCGCCGGAGAGGATGCCCTGCGTATCGATTACGGGGACCGCATATTCCACGCCGGGTACGGTCTGAACACGTTCGATGAGGCCCTCGGGAAACCCTGACGCCGGACCCGTTATCTGAAGCGCGGTCCTGCCGGTGACGCGATTGATCGAATCTTCGAAGGAGCGCAAGACGCTCTTGTTCACGATGCCGATGGAGATTATGGCCGCAACGCCGAGGCATATCCCGACGATCGTCATGATCGTATGGACTTTCTGCAGCTTTAAACGCCTGAGACTGATGAAGCGGAATAGGTTCCTGATATTCATGATACGCGGCCCCCAGCAGCGGTATCTTCGGATATGCTTCCGTCCCGGAGCGTGATGATCCTCGTCCCGCACGCAGCAGCTTTCGAATCGTGCGTTACCATCACGATCGTCTGGCCCTCGGTGTGCAGGTCCTTGAGCAGGCGTAATATCTCCGCACTCGTGCGCGAGTCGAGATTGCCCGTTGGTTCGTCCGCCAGCAGCACGGCAGGGCTCGCGATCAGCGCGCGTGCGATCGCTACGCGTTGCATCTCGCCGCCGGAGAGCTGTTCAGGCCGGTGCCCGGTGCGCTCTCCCAGCCCAACCTTTCGCAGGAGCGACTCAGCCTTTGGTTTGACCTTTGGAAAGGGGATGCCTTCGAGCAGGAGAGGAAGACTTACGTTCTCAACTGCTGTCAGAATAGGCAGGAGGTTGAAGAACTGGAAAATGAACCCCACCCGCCTACGCCTGATGAGCGTAAGTTCGTCATCAGAGATTCCATGGAGCGGCCGGTTGTCTATAAAGATCTCTCCCGAGGACGGCTGATCCAGGCCGCCGATGATGTTGAGGAGCGTGCTCTTGCCTGACCCGCTCGGCCCCATAACCGCGAGGAACTCTCCGGCCTTGATGTTAAGCGTAATGGCATGCAGGGCCTGTATTTTCTTTGTCCCGTGTGCGTACAGTCTGCTGACATTTTTCAGCTCGATCATCCGTCACCTCAATCTTATTTTAATCGCACTGTGGAATGTTGTAAAGGCATTTGTGGAAAGAATACGGCCTATCATCGGACTCACGTTCCGTACGTGATGCGATAACGCAAAATATCATTTTAATGAATCGGTTTTTGTGTTATAACAGTCCTGCGGTAGAGATCCATCGGAAAATATTTTATCAGAATATAGAGGAGGCGATTTTATGAAGGTCATTGCATTTAACGGCAGCGCTCGGAAGGATGGGAACACGTCCATTCTTCTGAATATGGTATTCGAAGAGTTAAAGGCGGAGGGTATCGAGACCGAGATATACACACTGGCGGGCAAGCCGATCCAGGGATGCATCGGCTGCTATAAGTGTTTTGAGAAGAAAGACAGACGCTGTGCTGTGGAGAAGGACATTATTAATGAATGCATCGAGAAGATGCTCAAGGCCGACGGCATTCTACTCGGATCGCCCACATATTTTGCCGACGTATCAGCCGGCATGAAGGCCCTGATCGAGCGGTGTGGCATGGTGTCACGCGCGAACGGTGATATGCTCAAACGCAAAGTGGGTGCCGGCGTTGTGGCAGTGCGGCGCGCAGGAGCCATGCATGTCTTTAATTCGCTCAACTCATTCTTCCTCATCACTCAGATGATCATCCCGGGGTCGAGCTACTGGAACCTGGCCATAGGCAGGCAACCGGGAGAGGTGAACAATGACGTGGAAGGCGTGCAGACCATGAAGAACCTGGGAAAGAACATGGCATGGCTGCTGAAGAAGATCAACAGCTGACACCGACATGGCCGTTACAAGTAAAGATAGTGTTTTCACTCAACCAGCTACTCTCTTCCACATCGAGCCCGGGTACAGAATGTGCGATACTTCCAGAAAGATCGGCCGTCAGGAAAAATAATGAATTTCCAAGGGAAGAAAGTTCTTGACAGACATACGGTTGTAGGAGTATTGTATGTCCGTCACAGCGATCCTCTTTAAGTCTGGTCCTGAGAGGCCAGGAAGGGCAAGAAATGAAAGATCATAACGGCAGAATAACGCTCTGTATAAACAGCGAACCTTCTTCCTAATTTGGGGAGAAGGTTTTTTTGTGTCTTTTTTCAATGAATTTGGGGAGTAGAAACAATGAGCCTCAAAGAAAAAGCTTTGATACTTGATAAAGCCGGCATCGACAGGGCGCTGACGAGGATAGCGCACGAGATCCTGGAAAAGAACAAAGGCGCGAAAGACCTCGTTCTCGTCGGTATCCAACGGGGCGGAGTGCACCTCGCCAAGCGGCTTGCCGCACGGATAAAGGAAATCGAAGGAGTAGAACCTTCAGTCGGGAGCCTGGACATCACCATGTACCGGGACGATCTGGCTACGCGGAAGTCCCAGCCGGTACCGCAGGCCACGGACATCGCCTTCGATATCCAGGACAAGATGATGGTGCTCGTGGACGATGTCATCTATACGGGCAGGACTATCAGGGCAGCGTTGAACAGCGTGATGGACTACGGCAGGCCACGGCGCATTCAACTTGCGGTACTCGTTGACCGGGGACACCGGGAACTCCCGATCCGTGCCGATTATGTTGGCAAAAACCTGCCGACCTCGGCAAAGGAGAAAGTGGACGTGATGCTCATAGAGGATGGAGTGGAAGATAGGGTAGTGATTCTCGCGGAATAACGACAGGGTCAAGGGAGGCATCCGTTACCCTGGGCCAAGGATCCTGGCCCCATGACACCAGAGGGTTGACTATGGCGCTCAGTTCAAAAGACCTGCTCGGGATAAGAGGCATGGCCGCAGAGGAGATACGGCTCATCCTCGATACCGCTGCGACGTTCAAGGACGTGTCCGAGCGTGACATCAAAAAGGTGCCGACGCTCCGCGGGAAGACAGTGATCAACCTGTTCTACGAGGCAAGCACGCGGACGCGGACGTCCTTCGAATTGGCAGGCAAGCGCCTTTCTGCCGATATGATCAACATCTCTACGTTGACATCCAGTGTGGTCAAAGGCGAAACGCTCCTTGATACGGCCCGCAACATAGAAGCCATGAAGTGTGACATTATCATCGTCCGTCATTCCTGCTCGGGCGCCCCGGAGTACCTGTCTACGCGTATCAAGAGTTCAGTGATCAATGCTGGAGACGGGTTTCATGAGCATCCGACGCAGGCCTTGCTTGATATGTTCACGATTCGGGAAAAGCTCGGCAGGCTCGAAGGGCTGACGGCCGTTATCGTGGGCGACATCGCGCACAGCCGCGTGGCACGGTCTAATCTTTGCGGCCTTACTACCATGGGGGCAAAGGTAAGGGTTTGCGGCCCGCCGACCATGATACCGCCGGGGATCGAGCGTATGGGCGCAAAGGTCTACTACAATATGGATGAAGCCGTCGATGGAGCGGATGTGATCATGATGCTCCGGCTTCAGCTCGAGCGCCAGGCCGCGGGGCTCTTCCCGGGCGTGCGCGAGTATGCGAGGCTGTATGGGCTTAACTTGGCGCGGGTCGCGCGTGCAACAAAGCATGCTATGGTCATGCACCCCGGCCCCATGAACCGCGGCGTGGAGATCTCATCAGAGGTGGCTGACAGTACACCGGTTATTCTCGACCAGGTTACGAACGGGGTAGCGGTCCGGATGGCGGTAATGTTCCTGTTGTCGGGCGGAATCAAGGCAGAGGCGTAAAAGAAAGGGTCCGGGGTCCAGAAATCAAGCTGGTGCTGGAATCCGGCAACTGTTATATGGATATTCTTATCAAAAACGGTCATATCATCGATCCGGTGAACAAGGTGGACGAGAAACTTGACATCCTCGTGTCCGCCGGAAAGATCGCCAAGATCGAGAAATCGGGAACTCTCCCGGCGAACGGCGGTCAGGTCATCGATGCTTCGGGCAAGTTCGTTGTCCCCGGCCTCATCGACATGCACGTGCATCTTCGCGAGCCGGGATTCGAGTATAAAGAAACTATCGCTACCGGGACCGCAGCAGCAAAAGCCGGGGGGTTCACGTCGGTCTGCTGCATGCCGAATACGAACCCCGTGAACGATAACCGTTCGATTACCGAGTTTATTCTTGCTCAAGCGAGAAGTTCATCGGCACGGGTTTTTCCGATCGGTGCGGTCACGAAAGGGTCAAAAGGCGAGGAACTGGCCGAAATGGGGGAACTCCATGATGCCGGCTGCGTGGCTATTTCGGACGATGGCAAGCCCGTGATGAACGCATCCATGATGCGCCACGCCATGGAATACTCAAGGATATTCGACATGCTCATTATCTCTCACTGTGAGGACAGCACGCTGTCCTTCAAAGGGGTGATGAACGATGGTATCGTTTCGACGGAACTGGGGCTCAGGGGCATACCCCGTGCGGCCGAGGACGTGATGACGGCCCGGGACATCTCGTTGGCCGAGCTCACGGGCGGCAGGCTCCATATCGCTCATGTGAGCACCGCCGGTTCCGTGCGGCTGATCCGTGATGCGAAATCCCGAGGCGTGAAAGTCACGGCTGAAACCTGCCCCCATTACTTCTCTTTGACCGAGGAGGCTGTCCGGGGGTACAATACCCTGGCGAAGATGAACCCGCCGCTTCGCACAGGGGACGATGTCGCCGCTATCAGGCAGGGTCTCAAGGATGGAACCATTGATGTGATCGCGACGGATCATGCGCCGCACGCCATGGACGAAAAGTCCGGCGAGTTCGATTACGCTCCCTTCGGTATCGTCGGACTCGAGACAGCCCTCGGACTTACACTCAAGCTGGTGCAGGAGGGGGTTTTCTCGATGACTGAGGTGATCCGTAAACTCAGCGTGAATCCTGCGTTGATCCTCAAACTGGAAAAAGGGACTCTCTCGGTGGATGCGGATGCCGATATAACGATGATTGATTCGAATGAGGACTGGACGGTGGATGCGTCTCAGTTCAAATCGAAATCAAAGAATACACCGTTCGATGGATGGAAACTGAGAGGTAAAGCGGTCCGGACGATCGTGGGCGGGAAGCTCTAGGGTCAAGGATAAAATAGCATGGGCCATGGGTAAAATAGATCGTAAACATAAGTACATCGGTACGCTTCTCCTCATTGTTTTGACCTTAGTGTCAGCATGTGCGGCACCGGTTCAGCACATCAACCGGAAGCTTGCCGCACTGGAGAAACTCCCACCGCAATTCAATTTCGTGGTCCTTGGTGATAATCGTTCGGGAGATGATGTGTATCGGCACCTGATCAGCATGGCGATGGATCAGAAGCCGGATTTTATGATCAATACGGGAGACCAGATCGCAACGCCCGGTAACCGTGAGCAGTGGGCCAAATTCTGGGAGCTATCGAAGGTTGTGACAGTGCCGTACTTTCTGACCGTCGGGAACCATGATGTACAGCCCGGGGTAAGGGGAAGCGCGCAAACCTACAAGGAGCAGGTCGACCTCCCGGGGAATAAGCTCTATTATTCCTTTACTGCAGGGAATTCTCTCTTCATTGTGCTTGACTCCTCTATTGAAGGGGAGGAGAAGAAGATCACTGGGGAACAGTTCAAATGGCTGGAAGACGTGCTGGCGAACTCAAAGGAGAAACACAAGTTCATTTTCATCCATCACCCACTCTATACCGATACGGAGCGGGGGAGGGGGATGCATATGGGGAACAGCCTCGACAAGTTCCCGGAAGACAGGGACCGGCTCCAGGCGCTTTTCGTGGCACGAAAGGTCACCATGGTCTTCACCGGTCATGAACATTTTTACCTTCGAAAGACCGTTGACGGGATCCCCCATGTCATTACCGGAGGCGGAGGTGCTCCGCTGTACGCCAAAGACGAAGATGGGGGCTTCTACCATTATATCTTCGTAACCGTTGACGGAGATAAAGTTAAAGCAGAAGTAGTGGACATCAACGGGAACATCCGGGATAGATTCTAACAGCAGAGAAAGCAGGGAACACGCTGAGAGATAAATTTTGGATTCAAGATTTTATGTGCAATTTTTGAAACTTTGCATGCTCAACGAACTCAACAGTAAAAAAGGACAGAGAAAGCATGAAGAAAGCAATTCTTGCATTGGCTGATGGGATGGTCTTCGAAGGATACTCCTTCGGGGCGGAAGGCGAGACTTCCGGTGAGGTCGTATTCAATACAAGCATGACCGGGTACCAGGAGATCCTGACGGACCCCTCTTACAAGGGCCAGATTGTTACGATGACCTACACCCAGATCGGGAACTACGGTGTGAATGGAGAAGACGTGGAGTCCGGCAGGCCATATGTCGAAGGCTTCATCGTGAAGGAATACATCGATTTCCCTAGCAACTGGAGGACGAAGAAGACCCTCCATCAGTATCTGAACGAGAACGGTATTGTGGGGATCCAGGGAATCGATACTCGGGCGCTGACCCGCCATTTACGCGATTTCGGGGCGCAGCCTGGCGTTATCTCAACGCGGGACATGAATCCCGAGAGCCTGGTGACCAAGGCCGGGGTCCTTCCAAAAATGAGCGGCCTAGACCTGGTGAAGGATGTTACCTGCAAAATACCGTATACCTGGGAGGAGGGTGACTGGAACCTGGAAAAAGGGTATGCGCAGAAGTCATCAGTAAAGTATAAAGTTATTGCGTACGATTACGGCATCAAGCGGAATATCCTTCGCCTGCTCACGAGCGCTGGCTGTGATGTCACGGTTGTACCGGCAACAATGCCGGCCGAAGAGGTGCTTGGTATGAACCCCGACGGCGTGTTCCTGTCGAATGGGCCTGGTGACCCGGAGCCCGTGACCTACGCGATCGAGAACATCATAAAGCTCTTGGGCAAGAAGCCGATCTTTGGCATCTGTCTTGGGCAGCAGCTTCTGGGGCTTGCTCTCGGTGGAAAGACGTACAAGCTCAAGTTCGGTCATCATGGCGGAAACCAGCCGATCATGGATTTGACCACGCGCAGGGTCGAGATCGCGGCGGAAAATCATGGCTTTGCCGTAGACATGGAGTCCGTGAAGGACAAAGTCGTGTTGACGCACATGAATCTGAACGACAATACCTGCGAGGGAATTCAGCATAAGACCCTGCCTGCTTTTTCCGTCCAGTATCATCCCGAGGCGTCTCCCGGGCCACACGACAGCAGGTACCTGTTCCAGCGATTCGTGGAGATGATGGAGAAGCATAAAGCGAAGATAAAAGACAATATTACCATGAAAGCACAACGACGCGAAGTTGAATACCAATGAAATGTCTCTCAGACGTCTTTGTGGCTTGATGGCTGAATGGTTCGCATGATTACAACGATTTCAGAAACAGAGTTGCAAAAACGGGTCGAGGCAGCATATAAGCTGCTGGAATCCTGCCGTGTATGCCCCCGCGAATGCGGGGTGAACCGATTAAAGAACGACAAGCTTGGTTTCTGCAGATCAGGATTAAATCCTGTTATCTCGAGCGTCGGCCAACATCACGGTGAAGAACCGCCGCTCTCGGGGTCTAAAGGCTCGGGCACGATCTTTCTGGCCAACTGCAACATGCGCTGCGCATACTGCCAGAACTATCCCATCAGCCAGCTGGGCAACGGTGAGGAACGCACGCCTGGGGATCTGGCATGTCAGATGATCTGGCTGCAGGAACAGGGGTGCCACAACCTGAACCTGGTGACGCCAACGCACTTCATGCCTCAGATACTGAAGGCCTTCGGCATTGCGCGGGAGCGGGGCTTCTCCCTGCCGATCGTGTATAACACGAATGGGTATGAGTCACTAGAAGCGCTTCGTCTGCTTGACGGAATCGTCGATATTTACCTGCCGGATATGCGGTATTCGGATGATGCCGTAGCCCGCACGTACTCGGTGGCGCCTCACTACCCGGAGATTAACCGAGCGGCGATCAAGGAAATGTTCCGACAGGTCGGCAACGTGGTGCTCGATGAGGATGGGATTGCGACGCGGGGGCTGATCATACGCCATCTGGTCCTGCCCAACGGGGTCTCCGGCACCGAGAGGATCATGAAGTTCCTCGCGGACGATATTTCAAAGGACGTGTACGTCAGTCTCATGTCACAGTACTTCCCGGCATACAGGGCGCATGAGATCAAGGAGCTGTCGCGCAGAATTACGGCTAACGAGTACGAAGAGGCATATCACGTCATGCAGACGTATGGACTCGAAAACGGGTGGATACAAAACATTGACTAAAGCATAATGACGAAGAGGGAGTTAGGGAAATCTGGAATCATAGTATCATTATTATCCGTCATCAATTTTCTCGTTTCCTCTTGGACGTTTCTCAGATTACGGGGACTGTGAGGTAGAGGATTAAATGCCGAAGCGAACAGACATTAAAAAGATTCTTATTATAGGATCAGGGCCGATCGTTATCGGCCAGGCCTGCGAGTTCGACTATTCGGGCGTGCAGGCGTGCAAGGCGCTCCGGGAAGAAGGGTACGAGATCGTGCTCATAAACTCGAACCCGGCCACGATCATGACAGATCCGGAAATGGCGCAACGTACGTACATCGAGCCGATCACGCCGTCAGTGGTGGAGAAGATCATCGAACGGGAACGGCCCGACGCCTTGCTCCCTACTATGGGAGGCCAGACCGCTCTCAACACGTCTGTGGCCCTCGCTGAGTCCGGGGCGCTTGCAAAATATGACGTCGAGCTTATCGGCGCCAAGCTTCCGGCAATCAAGAAGGCAGAGGATCGCGAGCTGTTCAAGGAAGCGATGGAGAGTATCGGCCTTTTAGTGCCCAAGAGCGGGTTCGCGACAAGCAAGGAGCAGGCTTACGAGATGCTCGAAATGGTCGGTTTCCCCGTTATCCTGCGTCCCGCATTTACCCTCGGTGGAACTGGCGGCGGCATCGCCTATAACAAGGAAGAGTTCTCCGACCTGATCACGCGAGGCCTCGAGGCAAGCCCGGTGCACCAGGTACTGGTTGAAGAATCAGTCGTGGGATGGAAGGAGTTCGAGCTCGAAGTGATGCGCGATACCAAGGACAACGTCGTGATCGTTTGTTCCATCGAGAACCTCGATCCCATGGGCATCCATACCGGTGACAGCATCACGGTGGCGCCGGCACAGACACTGACTGACAAGGAATATCAGATCATGCGGGACGCCTCGCTCCGGATCATCCGCGAGATCGGCGTGGACACGGGCGGGTCGAACATTCAGTTTGCGGTGAACCCCGTGGACGGTAGGATGGTCGTGATCGAGATGAACCCTCGCGTGTCCCGCAGCTCGGCGCTCGCTTCCAAGGCCACAGGCTTTGCAATCGCGAAGATCGCTGCCAAGCTCGCCGTCGGCTATACCCTTGATGAGATCACGAACGATATCACCAGGGCCACACCTGTATCATTCGAGCCGACCATCGATTATGTTGTCGTGAAGTACCCGCGCTTCGCGTTTGAAAAGTTTCCGCAGGCCGATGCCACCTTGACCACGCAGATGAAGTCTGTTGGCGAGGCCATGTCGATAGGCAGGACCTTTAAGGAAGCTCTCCAGAAGGCGCTTCGCTCGCTCGAGATCGACCGCTACGGGTTCGAATCGCGACGCGACCGGGACGCGGACCCTGAGCACGGCATCGCGGACATCCGCCAGAAGATCAGTGTTCCTAATTGGGAGCGGCTCTGGTATATCGCGGACGGTCTCCGCATAGGCATGAGTGTGAATGAGATGTTCGATCTCTCGAAGATCGATCCTTGGTTCCTCAACCAGATCAGACAGATTATTGACCGGGAAAAGGAAATCAGGGAACAGGGTCCCCGCGTTCTGTTCGACAAGACAGCTTCTCTGGACCATCCGCTCAGACTGGCAAAAGAGTATGGATTCTCAGACCGCAGGCTCGCCAAACTGCTTACGACCACTGAAGACGCGGTGCGGAAGACGCGCATGGAACTCGGCATCACGCCTGTATTCAAGACCGTGGATACCTGCGCAGCCGAATTCGAGGCGCATACGCCGTACCTTTACTCTACTTATGAGAAACCTTTTTACAGGTTGGAGCGTTCCGGGGTAGGGGAGTCTAAGAGATCAAATGCAAGCTCCTCAACTCCACATCTTCTTCACACCGCAGAGTGCGAGGCGAATCCCACAGACCAGAAGAAAGTGGTGATCCTGGGCGGAGGGCCTAACCGGATAGGCCAGGGTATCGAGTTCGATTACTGCTGCGTACACGCAGCCTTCGCTCTCAAAGGAGACGGGTACGAGACCATCATGGTGAACTGCAACCCAGAGACTGTGAGCACGGACTATGATACATCGGACCGTCTATACTTTGAACCCTTGACACTCGAGGATGTTTTACATATTATACATCGGGAGAAGCCCATCGGCGTTATCGTGCAGTTCGGGGGACAGACGCCACTCAAGCTCGCGGTGCCGCTCGAACAGTTAGGCGTGAGTATTCTCGGTACATCGCCCGACAGCATCGACCGGGCTGAAGATCGGAAGCGATTCAAGGAGCTCCTGGACAGGCTCGGATTGCTACAGGCCGAGAGCGGGACTGCCATTTCCTGCGACGAGGCCGTGGACGCCGCAAACCGCATCGGATATCCCGTCATGGTGCGTCCGTCCTACGTACTCGGCGGCCGGGCAATGGAGATTGTGTACGACGAGGAGAGCGTCAGGAACTACATGTCCCGTGCCGTCAAAGCCTCACCCGAACGTCCGGTGCTCGTCGACAAGTATCTCGAGGACGCCGTCGAGATCGATGTGGACGCGATATCGGACGGGAAGATGGTAGTTGTCGCGGGCATCATGGAGCACATCGAAGAGGCCGGGGTACACTCCGGTGATTCAGCGTGCTCGCTGCCTCCTTTTTCTCTTCCGCAGAACATCATCCGTGAGATTGACCGTCAAACGCGGGCGCTCGCACTTGAGCTCGGTGTGGTTGGGCTCATGAACATACAGTTTGCGGTGAAGGAAGGACGGATCTACGTGCTCGAAGTGAACCCACGGGCCTCGAGGACCGTCCCGTTCGTGAGCAAGGCCATCGGTGTGCCGCTTGCAAAGCTCGCAGCGCGGGTGATGGCGGGCAAGACGCTCACTGAACTCGGCTTCACGAAAGAGGTAAAGATCAAGCACATCGCTGTCAAGGAAGCGGTGTTCCCCTTTGCCAAGTTTCCCGGTGTAGACACACTCCTCGGGCCGGAGATGAAGTCCACGGGCGAAGTGATGGGAATAGACATGGACTTCGGAATGTCCTTCGCAAAGTCGCAGATGGCGGCGGGCAATCCCATGCCCGTTTCAGGACGCGTGTTCCTGAGCGTTAAGGATAAGGACAAGCCGGGGCTGCTTGAGGTGGCGCAGGGACTGGAGAAGGAGGGCTTCTCGATTGTGGCAACGAGAGGCACCGCAGATTATCTCAGGAAACGGGGGATCACGGTCGAGACCGTGAACAAGGTGACCGAAGGCCGGCCGCATATCGTGGACCAGATCAAGGACATGCAGGTTGATTTCGTCATCAACACGGTCTACGGAGCCGAGGCGCAGAAAGACTCCTACTCCATCCGGCGTACTACGCTGATGAAGGGGATTCCCTATTTCACGACGATCTCGGCGGCAAAGGCCGCTGTACGTGGTATCGCGGCAATCAAGAGGAATCATTTACAGGTAAAATCCATTCAGGAGTATCATACATCATGACGCAGAAGATCCCCATGACCAAAGAGGGATATGAGAAGCTCAAACAGGATTTGGACCGGATCATCAAGGTTGAGCGGCCCAAGAACATCAAAGACATCGAAGAAGCACGTGCGCATGGCGACCTGTCGGAAAATGCGGAGTACCACGCCGCCAAGGAGCGGCAGGGCCATCTTGATGCCAAGAAACGGGAACTGGAACATAAGCTTTCTCATGCCCAGATCATCGATGTCTCGAAGCTCACGAACGAAAAAGTGGTGTTCGGCTCGACGGTAACGCTTAAGGACACAGAATCCGGAGATATTAAGAAGTATACTCTTGTCGGCCAGGAGGAGGCGGACCTTAAAAAGGGAAAGATATCAGTGCAGTCTCCCGTAGGCAAAGCGCTCATCGGTCACAAGGTCGGCGATATCGTAGTGATCAAGGCGCCGGCCAGGACCGTGGAATACGAAATACAGGAGATAGAGATTGCCTCCGAATAGGCTTCACAAGGCCACAATACTTAGTCACAAATCCGTCGGCAGGGGATTCTACCGCTTGGTGCTCAGGGTCCCGGAAGCGGCCGCTACGGCGCTGCCGGGCCAGTTCGTAATGCTCAGGGTATCGGAGACGTTGGACCCCCTCCTCGCCCGTCCCTTCGGCGTTTCTTCTGTTCCTTCAAAATCATCCATCGAAATAGTGTACCGCGTCGTCGGGAGGGGAACCACAATGCTTGCCGGCACGAAACCCGGCCATACCCTGAATCTGCTCGGTCCGCTCGGGAAAGGTTTTCCAATGCCGGACAAAGGGATGACGCCTGTTCTTGTCGCGGGCGGAAGCGGTTTTCCTCCATTGTATTTTCTGTCGCAGCGGGCCGGTTCTCGTGCCCATCTCTTCATCGGCTCGAAAAATAAAGGATGTCTGCCTCCAAGCGGCATCATAAAGAGTTTTAAAGACACTATCTTAAAGGTGCATATAGCTACTGAAGATGGAAGTATGGGCGCCAGGGGGATGGCCACCGATATCCTGAATAAGTTCCTGACGAAGATGGAGCAAAAGACCCATCTCGTGCTCTACGCCTGCGGACCCCATCCCATGCTTGCAGCCGTAAGCAGGATCGCTGCCGAGCATTCGATGCCCTGTTATGTATCGATGGAAGAGCGTATGGCCTGCGGTCTCGGTGCCTGCATGGGTTGCTCGATCCCGATGCTCGTAGGGGGTTACAAGCGGGCATGCAAGGAAGGGCCGGTGTTCGACGCGCGGGAGGTCTCATGGGGAGAGCAGATACGATTGCCCATTCCACACCGAAAATAGGGATTCTGGCCCTGGCGAGCCAGAGCTAAAACTTTTAGCCGCGAAGATCGCGAAGGGCCGATCAGGGCGAAGAATGTATTTAAACGCACTTATTGTTGTATCATTGCGAGGAGCGTAGCGACCAAACAATCCCAAAGTTGACCATTGCAATAACTCCTATGATTTCCTTGGCGCTATTTGCGCCTTTGACATAAAGACTTTCCGTCATTGTATTACAGTTTATTACTTATCATGACAAAAATAAAAGTGTCATTAAGACCCGATCTCTCCGTGAACATCGCCGGAATCAAGCTCAAGAACCCCGTGCTGACCGCATCGGGAACGTTCGGATACGGTGAGGAGTTCGCCGAGTTCGTTGACCTGAACAAGCTCGGCGGTGTGATCGTTAAGGGCATCTCGCTCAAGCCTATTACGGGCAACCCACCACCGCGGATCTGGGAAACACCATCGGGCATGCTGAACGCAATCGGGCTTGAAAACCCGGGCGTCGATGCCTTTCTGAGTGAAAAACTTCCCTTTCTCAGGAAATTCGACACTGCGGTAATCGTCAATATTTTCGGCTTCAGCCTTGAGGAGTACGTGGGTGTGGCCGAACGGCTCGACGGAGCCCAGGGTATTTCGGGCATTGAGGTCAACATCTCCTGCCCGAATGTGAAGGCTGGCGGCATGGCCTTTGGTACGGACCTTCGGGCCACATTCGGACTTCTTTCAGCAATCCGTAAGAAAACACGGTTGCCGCTCTTCGCCAAGCTATCGCCGAACGTGACCGACGTGACCGAGTTTGCCAGTGCCGCGCGTGACGCGGGTTGCGATGGGCTCTCCCTCATCAATACGCTCCTTGGCATGGCGATCGATGTGCGGTGCAGGAGGCCGCGGCTCGCGAACTGTACCGGCGGCCTGTCCGGGCCTGCGATCAGGCCCGTGGCCGTGCGCATGGTGTGGCAGGTGGCGAAGAAGGTCCCGCTGCCGATCATCGGTATGGGGGGCATCGTAACCGGAGAGGATGCATTGGAGTTCATTCTCGCCGGCGCTTCAGCCGTAGCTGTCGGGACCGCAAATTTCATGAATCCGCTGGCAACACTCGAGGTCCTGTCGGGCATCGAGCGCGTGATGTCGGAACAGGGCGTCGGAGCCATAAAAGATTTCATCGGGAGAGTGAGCGTCGGGTGAGGAGCGCATCCTCTTAAGCGTGAAGGGCATATCCAATGAAGCCGAGCAGAGCCTGCCTGTTTACTCTTGGCCAGGGGACACGCAGGAACTGAAGAATGTCATAAAGCGCGATGATCCTGGATGCTAACAATGAGGTTCTGCCGGAGCATCTTCCCCAGGAGATCCTGGAAACACGGCCTGAAATATCTCGAAGATCGTCACCTCGGTCTCTCTCGACGGATACGTCATTCAGAAGCAGGATTCTCCATTGAATATGTGGAGAACGGAAACCAGGCAAAGGCTACGCAACTTCAATGCCGCGCGATGCTTTCCAGAGAACGATGAAGGGTTCGTGATCTGAACCGTCAACCCCCATGCCCGCGGTCAGAATCTCCTCAGTCTCCTGCAATCGATATATCCCTTACTTGCTTTTTCCGCTATGATAACATAGAATCAATTTAAGAGGTAGCAGTGTTGGCATTTATATGAAAGACGATATACTCAGAAAGTTTCTCGATTTTATCGCCGTTGAAAAAGGGCTTGCCAGGAATACGGTGGAGTCCTACGAGAGAGATTTGCACAAGTACCTGCTTTTTATGAAGGACAAAAGTCACGATGAAATAACGCAGACCGATGTGGTTTCCTTTCTATCACATCTATCGACTTCCGGGATCTCAACGCCGTCCATAGCGCGCAGTCTTGCCGCAGTGCGGGGGCTTCATAAATACCTGATCATCGACGGCTTGGCACGGACGGACCCGACCGTGAACCTCGAAACGCCGCGTGGCTGGAGGCGGTTGCCGAACACACTTTCAACAGTTGATGTCGATGCCCTTCTCGCCCAACCTAACACGGCAACACCGATGGGACTCCGGGACAAGGCTATGCTCGAACTTCTCTATGCCACGGGGCTCCGGGTGAGTGAGCTGGTCGGGCTTAGGCTCCAGGACATAAACCTCGAACGAGGTTTTCTTATCGTTATGGGAAAGGGATCGAAGGAACGGGCTGTGCCCATGGGAGAGGTTGCGGCGGCTGCGGTAAGGAGGTATCTCGAGAGCGGTCGGACGGCCCTTCTGAACGGCAGCGATTCCGACCTTCTGTTCATCAGCTCGAGGCGGAGAGGCATAACTAGACAGATGTTCTGGGAGCGGATAAAATTTTATGCCCTGAAGGCCGGGATCGGAACGGCCATATCGCCGCATACGCTGCGCCACTCTTTCGCCACACACCTTCTCGATAACGGCGCCGATCTACGGGCGGTTCAGGCCATGCTCGGCCATTCGGATATTTCAACGACGCAGATCTATACCCACGTCTCGATGGAGAGGCTCAGGAAGATACACGGGAAGTACCATCCGAGAGGATGATTAATTGTGGATTTCATGATGAGGATTCGAATCCGCAATCTGCGAACCGCGAGCCGAAATTGAACTATGGATGTGATCACCAGTCATACGAATGCTGATTTTGACGCCCTGGCCTCCATGGTAGCGGCGAAGAAGCTTTATCCCGGGGCAACGCTCGTCTTTCCCGGCTCCCAGGAAAAAAGCATGAGGGACTTTTTTCTCGAATCCACGTTCTATGCCGTGGAGTCGGAACGGCTCAAGAATGTTGACGTTGACAGCATCACCAGGCTCATCATCGTTGATAACAGGAATCCCGCCCGCTTGGGCAAGCTTGCGGGCGCTCTCGGACGACCGGGCGTCTCCGTGCATATCTATGACCACCATCCGACCATGGAAGGAGATGTCAGGGGAGAACTCGAAATCGTGGAGATGATCGGGGCCACGACCACGATCATGGTAGAACTGCTGCGGCAGAAGGGGTTGCCGATCACCCAGCTCGAGGCCACGATCTTTGCCCTCGGTATTTACGAGGAGACTGGTTCGCTTACCTTTGTGTCGACTACGGAGCGCGACGTGCAGGCGGTGGCATACCTCATCTCCCAAGGAGCACAACTAAACATCGTTTCCGATTTCATTTCCCGCGAGCTTACCCCAGAACAAATCGCTGTCCTGAACGACCTTATTACTGCCGCCACGAGCTATGATATCAATGGCGTTCGCGTGGTGATAGCGGCCATGGCCACCCACCATTATGTCCCTGACCTGGCGAACCTTGCGCATAAGATCAGGGACATGGAAAGCCTCGATGTGCTCTTCCTCGTGGTGCAGATGGGCGACAAGACGAACGTTATCGGACGCTGCAGGATCCCCCAGGTGAACACAGGCGAGGTGCTCGAGGAGCTGGGGGGCGGCGGCCATGCGACAGCGGCATCAGCGGTGGTCAGGGACATGACCTATTTGCAGACCAAGGAGCGCCTGATCGATGTCCTGAAACACCACATCAAGCCCGGTCCGGTGGCGAGCGAGATCATGACCTCTCCGGTCAAGACCATACCGTCAGGAAACACCATTCAGGAGGCGAACGAGGCGATGACCCGCTTCAGCGTGAACGTGCTGCCTGTCCTGAGCAACGAAAAGTTCCAGGGAACTATTACTCGCGAGGTCGTGCAGAAGGCGCTGTTCCACGGGCTGGGCACGCAGAAGGTCGAAGAGTTTATGACCACCGGTGGCCCAGTCGTTTCTCCTGACACACCCATGGCTCAGGTTGAGCGGATCATGATCGAAGAGCACCAGCGGTTCATCCCGGTGCTCGATCGCAGCGGTATGCTTGTGGGTGCGATTACCCGCACCGATCTCCTCCGTTCCCTGCATGAAGAACGGTTAGCAGAGGTCCCCGAACGGGAGGATTTCGGACCGCGTTCCACCCGGATCATCAAGGGCCTGATCGAGGAACGGTTGCCGCCGGAGGTATGCGATGCGCTCATGACAGTCGGCGAGGTTTCCGGAGAGGCGGGGTTCCCGGTGTATCTCGTCGGTGGCATCGTGCGTGACCTGTTCCTGCGCGTTACCAACCTCGACATCGATATCGTGGTAGAAGGGGACGGGATAACGTTTGCTGGCATGCTTGTAAAGCGTGCCGGTGGCCGCATGAAGACCCACCAAAAGTTCGGCACGGCTGTCGTCGTGCTCCCGAACGGACTAAAGCTCGACATCGCAACTGCGCGGCTCGAGTATTATGAGTCCCCGGCCGCTCTACCCACAGTCGAGCTCTCTTCCATTAAAAAAGACCTCTACCGCCGTGATTTCACCATCAATACCCTCGCCGTGAGGCTGAACCGGAAGCGCTACGGGGAGCTCATCGATTTCTTCGGAGGCCTGCGGGATATCAAGGAAAAGACGATCCGAGTCCTCCACAGCCTTTCATTCGTGGAGGACCCGACTCGCGTGCTCCGTGCAATTCGATTCGAACAGCGCTTTGATTTCCGCCTGAGCAAGCACACCCAGAACCTGATCAAGACCGCCGTGAACATGAAACTGTTCCACAAGCTCACGGGAGAACGGATGTACACCGAGCTGGTGCTCATGTTCTCGGAGGCGGAGCCAGTGAAGGTCTTTAAGCGCATGAAAGACTTCGACCTCCTCAAATTCATTCATCCCAACCTTAAAAGTTCTACTGAAACAGAACGGCTCTTTGGCCACATAGCAGAGACACTCACCTGGTTCCGGCTCCTCTATCTGGACATCAGGATCGAGAAGTGGTTCGTTTACTTTCTCGGCCTACTGGACCGCTTGAAGGATGCCGCCGTCAAAGAGGCGCTCGAACGGCTTGCGGTCCCTGCGAGGGTCCGAGATAAAGTGCTTCAAGCGCGGGAACGATACCGCGGGGTGCTCTACATCTTCTACAAGGAGACAAATCTCCAGCCGAGCCGCGTGTACGACCTTCTCGCGCCGCTACAGACCGAGGCGATCCTTCTGGTGATGGCAAAAGCAAGGCAGGATACGGCCAAAAAATATATTTCCCTCTACCTCATGCACCTGCGTAATGTCAAAGTCACGATTACGGGCGATGATCTCAGGACTCTGGGCATCCCGCCCGGACCGAAATACCGGAAGCTCCTTGCCAAACTCCTGGATGCGAAACTGGACGGAGAGGTCAGAACCCGGGAAGAGGAAATCGAATTCGTGAAGAACAAGAGCACGGCACGATGAAGTTTCCCGTTGACGAATAGGGAAAAATTAGGCATAGTGACTTCATGATCTACATGAGCCTCTTCGGAGGTGTGCTCCTCCTGCTTTACGGCATCAAGCTGCTGAACGACGGGCTGCAGAACGTAGCAGGACCCCGGATCCGTTCGCTGCTACGTTCACTCACGAGCAACCGACTTACTGCCGTGGGCGCAGGAGCATTCATCACCGGACTCATCCAGTCGAGCAGCGCCACGTCGGTCATGCTGGTGGGGTTCGTGAGCGCGGGGCTGATGAGCTTCCGCCAAACCCTGGCCGTGATCCTGGGCGCCGACATCGGCGCCACGCTCACGGTCCAGCTTATAGCATTTCACGTCTACGATTATGCCATTCTCCTTATCGGTATAGGCCTTCTCTTCGAGCTGTTCTCCAAAAGGCAACTTTACAAGAACATCGGGCAGGGTCTGCTGGGGTTCGGCTTTGTGTTCCTTTCCATCAAGATCATGTCTGATGCAATGGCTCCCCTTGAACAGAATGAACTGTTCCGCCAGGTCCTGCTTGTCATGATCGGAAGTCCGGTCACGGGGATCCTGCTCTCCGCTGCCATTACGGCGTTCATTCACAGCAGCGCTGCCACCATTGGTATCGCACTCGCATTTGCCGGACATGGACTCATTACACTCGAAGCGGCCATCCACGTTGTGCTCGGCGCCAACATCGGGACCTGCTCCACCGCGCTGATCGCAAGCCTGCGCGCTCCTGCCGAAGCGCGGCGGGTGGCGTGGGCGCACATCCTCTTCAAGGTGCTCGGCGTCGCTCTACTTCTGCCATTCCTTGTCCCGTTCCAGAGCCTCGTCACACACACTGCCCCGGACATCCTGCGGCAGATAGCGAACGCCCATACGCTGTTCAATGCGATTATGGCGATAGTGTTCCTTCCCTTTACTATTCTATTCTCGAAACTTATCATAAAGCTAGTGCCGGAGAAGGCCGAGGAAAAGAAGTTCGGCCCTCTGTACCTGGACGACCATGTGCTCAAAACTCCCGCGATTGCTTTGGGACAGGCCGCACGCGAGGCGCTCCGGGCATCAGACATCGTGCGTGAGATGCTCATCGACTCGGTCAAGGTATTTGAGAGCAACGATCAATCGACCGTAATTGCCATAAAAAACAAGGACAACCTGATCGATCTCCTCGATCGCCATATCCGCCTCTATATCACCCGGCTGTCTGCTTCTCAGCTAACTGAATCCCAGACCCGACGCTCGATGGTCGTCCTGGAGATCTCCCGCGACCTTGAAAGCATCGGAGACATAATCGATCGGAACATCATGCCCCTTGCCATGAAGCGGATCAACAAAGGGCTTACTTTTTCAGAAGAAGGGATGCTCGAGATTATATCGTTCCACAAAAAGATCATTGAGAACTTTGACACTGCCATCTCTGCGTTCGCAAGCAATGATCGAGACCTTGCGGACCGCGTCCTCAGGAACAAGGAAGAGTTCGGCACCATGGAGCGGGAGCTTGTCCAGGCCCATCTGGACCGTCTCCGCAAGGGGTTCCAGGAATCCATCGACACAAGCCACATCCATCTTGATCTTCTTGGAAATCTAGCACGCATAAACTCCCTCATTACTCACATTATTTACCCGATCGCCGAGGAAAAACGCGGAAGAGGACGCGAAGACGTGGGGATTGATGGATGATTTAAGGGTCTGGGGCAAGGTGGCCAGGATCCAGCGTTGATAATCAGAAGGAGGATCGTGCATGATCAGGCAGCTGAGGGTAAAAACCAATTCGAGGACGGAACTCGTGGATATCACGCAGGGCGTGCAGAGGCTAGTGGC
>DATJAO010000005.1:0-26776 GCA_035516175.1 Nitrospirota bacterium | reverse complement strand
ATTTTTTTTTGATTTCTCGCAGGTTTTTGCCACATTATTGCACATAAAAAAAGACCTATTCAGTCATGAATAGGTCTTAACTCTTTGATTTTATGGTGCCCCTGGGGTGACTCGAACACCCGGCACGCGGTTTAGGAAACCGCTGCTCTATCCACCTGAGCTACAGGGGCGATTCAATGTCGGATCTTAGATTTTAAATTCATTTTCATACCGAAATCCACATTCTGCAATCCGCAATTCTTACAGCATTCCTTCCAGGTCTATCTTTTTCCGCTTGGTGATAGCCCGAAGCTTATTGAGCGCTTGGGTCTCGATCTGCCGGACCCGCTCCCTCGTGATTCCGAACTCCTTGCCGATGCTGTCCAAGGTCTTTGGCTCTCCGTCGTTCAATCCGAAACGTAACTCAATCACTTTTCGCTCGCTCACTGAAAGCTGCTGGAGCCATTCTTCGATATGCTCCCGCCTGCGAATATCGTCGGAAAAACTGGCCGGGGATAGGGCGTTGTTGTCCTGGAGGATGTCCTTAAGCGTATCCTCCTCTTGGTCGCCTATGAGCATATCCAATGAGTATGTTTCCCTCACGACCTGCGAAATACTCCTCACCTTATCAACGGTAACGCGCATCTTCTTGGCGATCTCTTCTATCAGCGGTTCACGCCCCAGCGATTGTGTCAGCTGGCGAACGGCGCGCATGTAGGAATTGACAATCTCGGCAATATGGACGGGAAGGCGTATCGTCCTCGTCTGGTTGACGATCGCCCGTTCTATGGACTGCTTGATCCACCACGAGGCGTAGGTGCTGAACTTGAACCCGCGTTCGTATTGGAACTTCTCTACGGCCCTGATGAGGCCGAGGTTTCCTTCTTCAATGATATCCGAAAATTGCAACCCCCGGTTGATGTATTTTTTCCCGATTGCCACGACCAGCCGGAGGTTTGCTTCGATCATCTTGGCGCGGGCTTCCCCATCGCCCTGTTCAATCCTTTTTGCAAGCTCCTGCTCCTGCTCGAAGGTGAGAAGCGGGGTCTTTCTGATTTCCTTGAGGTAATACTTGATGGCATCAAGACCCTTCTGGGACGAAGCTCCTTCAGAAGTCTCTTCCGCCGTTTCATCGGATGTGCCATTACTTCTGTTTAGTTTTTCAACTTCATCTTTTTCCTCAAGTTCCTCACTGTAGGACTCGGCGCCCATCAGATCGTCAACTGGTCTTTCCCTCTCACTCATGAACACCTCATCGGGCAGGAAAATAAAAAACGTACAGGTGCTCCATTTATTCTGTCATACCATAAAAACTGGTTTGGCATGCTGTTCCTCGCTTGACCATCCTGCCGCTTATCTGCCCGTCGGCAGCCGTCGATCTCTCCAAAGCGGCATACCGTGTAAGACGTGGTCAAGAAAAAACCACTATAGGTGTCTGCCGTTATTTGCTGTTTAGCTTAGAAGAAAGAATGGTCGGGGCGAGAGGATTTGAACCTCCGACCCCTTGGTCCCGAACCAAGTGCGCTACCAGTCTGCGCTACGCCCCGACAAGGTCGTATATTATACTATCTTTTTCTGTCTGTCAACGAACATTCTTCTGCTGGGCTCTGATAAAATTGTCAAAGGCCTCCTGATAATAATCCTTTCTGGACTTGATCGCAGAGGGAACCCTTTTTTCGTAAAGTTCGCGTCCCTCATCCACATCGTTTTTCAGAAGGTCATAGAATGTCCCGTTTTTCAGACCCTCGATGACCGCATCCTGATTATAAAGAGCGATATCTGACACAATGATCCGTGCAAAACGGCGCGCCTTCTCTACCGCCTCAGGGTCCGCCTCATCAACCCTGGGAATGTCGCACTCATCTTTCTGAAAAATGGAGGCATCAAGACTGAACGATTCAGGTATTATTGCTGACAGATCATGACCTTCCGCATGGCCTGCCATCTGGACAGGTGCCGAAACGTCCTGCGGCTCTGCACCATTCTGCTCCAATCTCGTCAAGGTATCGGGCTTGAGAAAAGACGGCTCAAACTCTCGCGCCGGCGGTCTGGACATTTCAGGAAGCTCACGCTGGTGAGGCTTAGCGGCAGTAACCGAAATCGGGATGTTCCCTTCAGCGATAATCAGCTTGCGGAGTTTGACCGGAAGGTAGTCCGGGATATGGTGTTTTTCGATATAATCATCAGCTCCATAAAGGCTGTCAGGAGTACGTTTATACCGTCTCATGTCGTAGACAGACGAGACGAGCACGATTTTGATATCACCGGTATTCTTATCCCCCTTCAGCCGTTCGCACACTTCAAAACCGTATATGCCCGGGATGCCGACATCGAGCACCAGGGCTTTCGGTCTTTTCTCCGTGGCCTTTCTCAGGGTTTCAAGCCCGTCAGCGGCAGTATCCACGGCGAATCCTTCATCGACTAGAACCGTTCGGACCATATTCCGGACAACCTCGCTGTCGTGCGCCACAAGGACAAGCGGGGCGGTCCCTGACAGGGCAGGCTTCGGTTTCGTTACAGCAGATTCTTTTTCCTCCGCGCGCGTTTTTTGAACGGAGAGGATGTTCCCGCATCGGGGACAACGGACCTTTACGCCCTGCGCGCCGACCTTCGCGTCATCAATCTTGAGCTTTGCGCCGCATTCACACGGGACAATCATAACTAGTCGTCACTCCTCCTGCTCCACAAAGGAACATCTCGTCGTTTAAATATCCCTATCAACATAATCCCCGCCAGGAAACCCCCGATATGTGCGTACCAAGCAACTCCTCCGCCTGTGCCGGCCGAGAGAAATGCATTCAAAAACTGAAACACGAACCAGAATCCAAGCACCAACATCGCGGGCACTTCTACCGTTCTTATATAAAAACCGAACGCTATCAGGGTAAGCACCCGTGCCCGGGGGTACAGTAGGAGGTATGCGCCCAGCACCCCTGAGATGGCACCGCTCGCTCCGATCACGGGCACCGTCGACGCCGAGTTGGCGATCGCGTGGGTATACGCAGCGATAACGCCGCAAAGAAAATAGAAAGCAATAAATCGAATGCGGCCCATGGAATCTTCCACGTTGTTCCCGAAGATCCAAAGGTAAAGCATATTGCCCGCGATATGTAGGAACCCGCCGTGCAGAAACATAGAGGTAAAGAGTGCAGCCCCGGCAGGCACGGCATGTGAGGCCTCTGGAACGCGCGAGAAAAGCCTCTTCGGTATCAGGGCAAAAGAGTCTACAAAAATCTCACCGGCCTGCGGCCCGAGCATCAATTCGTGGAGGAATACAGCGATATTCAGGACGATGATGATCAGGGTAACAATTGCAAACCGCTCTGTGGGATTAATGTCCTTGATCGGTATCAAACATCAACTCCGTTTTTCGGACCGAAGCCTGCATCACTACAGAAAAATGACATCATCAATTGTTCGGGTCCCTGCCGTGCGGCCCTGAAACAGCTCGCCTCAAGATACAAGAAAAAGCATTGTTTGTCAATAAAATGAAAGAAAATGCGGAGGGGGATAGAAGAATACATATGGTACTAATTGAGGCCGATCTTCATCCTGATTGGGTATACGATACCTGTTGTTGAGCGCATTCGCTGACGGCTTTCAGCATGCTGTGATGGAACACATTTCGGCGCCTCGCTTTAAAGCGTTCTCGTTCAGCGGGATCAGCGAATATCTTCTCGGGGGCAACACTTGCTTAAGCGCGGTAAGCACCGATTCCAGTGCTACGACGTCTGTTTTTTTGAGGAATGCGCCAAGCATTACCATATTCGATATGCGGATATCGCCGAGGTCTCCCGCGATGTCATTGGCCTTCAGCTCGATCCTCGTTATATCCGAACGGGTCGAAGGTTCCTGAACGAGCGAGGTATTCAGGAAAAGCTGTCCACCTGGTTTAATCCTCTTCTCGAACTTTTTGAATGATGCCTCATTGAAAATCAGCATGGCGCTGGGATTCTGGACCACAGGAGAGCCGATTTCGTCACTCGAAATAATTACGGTACAGTTTGCGGTCCCTCCTCTGATCTCCGCTCCGTAGGACGGGAACCACGTCACGTGTTTTCCTTCAAGCATCCCTGCGTAGGCAAGGAGCTTGCCCGCGAGCAACACCCCCTGTCCTCCAAATCCCGCTATCATTACGTCCTGGTACATGGAAACTCCCTGGTTCTAGACTAGGATCTCAGATTAAGGTTTCTGATTAAGCGTATTTCACAATCTGCATTCCTCAATTTCACTTTTCTTGAGTTTTGTCCTTGTATACCCCCAGTGGGTAGTATTTCATCATATGGTCCCTGACCCAGTCCACGGCCTGGAGCGGAGTCATGCCCCAATCCGTGGGACACATGGAGAGCGCTTCCACAAAGGAAAATCCCACGCCTTCGATCTGGTTTCTGAAGGCTTTCTGAATAGCCTTCTTTGCTGAGAGGACGTTCTTGGGGTTGTCCATGGAGACGCGTTCGATATATACCGGACCGTCGAGCGTTGCGAGCATTTCGCATATCCGGAGAGGATTACCAGCCTCTTTCACGTCCCTGCCCGTCGTGGTTGTTGTTGTCTTCTGGCCGGGGAGCGTGGTGGGAGCCATTTGACCTCCCGTCATCCCGTAGTTCCCGTTGTTGACAAATATAACGGTGATGTTTTCACCCCGCGCAGCGGCATGAATGATCTCGGCCGTGCCGATGGCGGCGAGATCGCCATCTCCCTGATAGCTGAAGACCACGCAGTCGGGCCGTGATCGCTTTATGCCTGTGGCGATAGCCGGCGGCCTGCCGTGAGGCACTTCGATCATATCGATGTCAAAATAGTCGTATGCAAAGACCGCACATCCAACCGGTGCAATGCCGATCGTTCTGTCATGTATGCCGAGGGAATCGATGGTCTCCGCAATAATCCTGTGCAGGACCCCGTGGCTGCAACCCGGACAGTACCGGAACGCTTTGTCTTTCAGAGACACTGGCCTTTCAAAGACTTTTCTCAATTAATCACCCGAAGAAGTATAGAATTCGCTTGACAATCAACCCCACACTCTGTTATTTTATCGTCCTGCTTGGGTTGGTTGCCACATTATGCCGAGGTAGCTCAGTTGGTAGAGCAGAGGCCTGAAAAGCCTCGTGTCCGCAGTTCGATTCTGCGCCTCGGCACCATTTCTTTAGAACCTTCTCTTTTAAGCCGAAAATTTACACAAATTGGCGCGAAAATAGAACTAATATGTTTGATACAGATTTACACGAATACAAAAAATTGAAACTTTAAATCCGCTTGTTCAAATTCCATCCGTCTCCATTTTACCCATCCGTGTTTAATAATTTTTCTTATTCTTTATCAAACAACCCCAGTTGCAGCATCTTCTCGCCCGGGAAGGGTACCGGATAGGCACCATCAAAACAGGCCGCGCAGTAGTTCATGCGGTACGGCACTACTTTCTGTATCCCGTCCATACTGATATAGCCGAGCGAATCGGCAGTAATGTATTTCCTGATCTCTTCGATACTGTGCGATGACGCGATAAGTTCCTGTCGTGTTGGTGTATCGATGCCGTAAAAGCAGGGGAAGGAGGTCGGGGGTGAACTAATTCGCATATGGATCTCGGTTGCCCCGGCGTTCCTGATCATCTTGATGATCTTCTTGCTCGTTGTCCCGCGCACGATTGAATCATCCACGACCACTACCCGTTTGCCCTTGAGCGCGTCCCGGACAGGGTTTAGCTTGATTTTGACACCGAAATGCCTGATGCTCTGGCGGGGCTCGATAAACGTACGGCCCACGTAATGGTTCCTGATGAGTCCCGTATCGAAGGGAATTCCCGCTTCCTCGGCGTATCCAAGGGCCGCCGGCACTCCTGAGTCCGGCACTGGGATAATCACATCCGCTGCAATGCTCGTCTCCCGCGCGAGCTGCCTCCCGAATTCCTTACGTATTGAATACACATTCTGACCGAAGACCATGCTGTCTGGCCTTGCAAAGTATATGAACTCGAAGATGCAGTGCGACGGGTCTGCTTTTTTAAAAGGAAATGATGAGTGAATGCCCTTGCTGTTGATCACGACCATCTCACCAGGCGCGATTTCGCGGATATAGGTGGCCTCGATAAGATCGAATGCGCACGTTTCGGAAGCGACAACATAGGCGCCATCGAGTTCCGCGAGCGAGAGCGGCCGAAAGCCGTGCGGATCCCGGACCGCGATGAGTTCATTTTCCGTAATGAGGAGGAGACTGTATGATCCCTGGACGTGGCCCAAGGCATCTACAATCCTTTCATGCATTGTGGCCATGCGCGATTGGGCAATGAGGTGTATGATCACCTCGCTGTCCATGGTCGACTGAAAGATAGAACCGTATGCCTCAAGCTCGTCCTTGAGGATGCCGGCGTTCACCAAGTTGCCGTTGTGTGCGATCGCCAGTGTTCCCAGAGCAAAATTAACCAGGATGGGCTGGATGTTAATCGCGATACTTTCACCAGTGGTCGAATAGCGGTTGTGTCCGATTGCCGCGTATCCGGGGAGCTTCTTGATGCGCTCTTCAACGAAGATGTCAGCGACAAGGCCCATTGCCTTTTGACCGTAGAGCTGTTTGCCATCGGACGAAACGATCCCGGCCGACTCCTGACCCCGGTGCTGCAGGGAGTAGAGGCCCAGATAGGTGAGGTTTGCCGCATCCGGGTGGCCATAGATGCCGAATACGCCGCATTCTTCGTGAAACTTGTCGAACATAGATTTCTACCTTCTTTTTGTGAAGACCCGTTTGAAAATATAGTCAACCTTCTTGAGTGTATGCGACAGTTCAAAACATTCGTCGATCTCTTTCTTGCTCAGATATTTACCAATGTCCTTATCGCTCTTCAGGAGCTGCTTGAAATCGCCGCCGCGTTTCCACACATCCATCGCGTTTCGCTGGACGTAGGTGTATGCGGTCTCGCGCGTGATCCCCTTCCCCACGAGCGCCAACATCACGCTCTCGGAGTGAAAAAGCCCTTTTGAGATCGCCATGTTGCGCTGCATGTTATTGGGGTACACGAAGAGCCGGTCTATCAAGTTGTTGAATCGTGCAAGCATATAATCGATTAGGATAGTGCTGTCGGGGATGATGATGCGCTCGACCGAAGAATGGCTTATGTCGCGCTCGTGCCACAGTGCGATGTTCTCCATTGCTGCTATGGCGTTGGCCCGTACGACCCGCGCGAGGCCCGTAAGGTTCTCGGCGGATATAGGATTCCGCTTATGCGGCATGGCAGAGGAGCCTTTCTGACCTTCGGAAAAATACTCTTCTGCCTCGAGCACCTCCGTACGCTGCAGGTGGCGAAGCTCGACGGAGAACTTCTCGATCGAGGACGCAGTGAGCGCAAGCACCGACAGGAACTCGGCATGCCGATCGCGCTGCACGACCTGGGTGGCGACGGGCTCTGGCTTGAGACCCAGTTTTCGGCAGACATAGGTTTCCACAAATGGATCGATGTTCGCGAACGTCCCCACGGCTCCTGACAGCTTGCCTACGCTGATCACGTCCCGCGCCCTGAGCATTCGTTCGAGGGCACGGTTCATTTCCTCGTACCAGAGAGCCATTTTGAGTCCGAACGTGATCGGCTCGGCGTGCACGCCGTGCGAGCGGCCGATCATGACGGTGTTCTTGTGCTGCAAGGCTTTTTTCTTGAGAGTCCTGAGGATGGTGCGGATGTCGTTGATAATGATGTCTGACGCCTTTCGCATAAGCGAGGCGAGGGAAGTGTCGAGAACGTCCGAGGATGTAAGTCCCAGATGGATATAGCGGGAATCTGGTCCGACCTTCTCGCCCACTGCCGTAAGAAAGGCGATAACGTCATGCTTCACGATCTTCTCAAGTTCGTCAATCCGCTTTGCGCTGAAGTCGGCCTTCTTCTTGATGTTCGCGAGTGCTTTCGTCGGTATCAACCCCAGACGTGAGTTCGCCTCGCACGCAAGTATCTCCACTTCAAGCCATGCGCGGTATCTGTTCTCCGTTTCCCAGATGCTGGCCATCTCCGGTCTGCTGTAGCGAGGAATCATGTAATAACTCCTGCAGTCATTGCACCTCTTTGTTCGCTCTTAATCTTGTCTGTTCCGTGCCAGCTCTACCGCTTTTGTATCAAGGCCGGAAGCATCTCTATAGTTGGGCCTCTTTCCTGAACATACTTAAGCCTTTACAAGCCGGGACATCCTTTCATATGCGGCAGCGTCGGGAGCAATTAGCGACACAATAAGGGGAATCCCCCTTGCGCCCTCTGACAGTCCATCCCGAAGGGCGGCCACGGCAGTATCATACGGCAAATAGGGGAAATAAAAATACTCGACCGCCATATTTGTGACACCTGCGCCGACTGCGCTGGACACCGCTATCTTCGCAGCATTGCGCAGCGACAAGGAGGAACTCCCTCCTTTGGGCCCAAGGCCTACCATGAAGATCTTCATCGCCGGCACCTTGCCCCGTGACGCAAGAAGAGCAACTTCACCCAGCGAGCCGCTTAGCTTATTATTCAGGATAAGGTCGGAAAGAGAACCACAGAGCAGCCAGTCGAGCTCTCCGGCAAGGCCTTTAAGTGGACGGGCGTCCTGATAAAAACCAACAATCAGTGCCTCGGTCTCGAGTTTTTTTATATCTTGCAGAATAACCTTCACTTCCAAACCGGACACCTTCTCCTCTTATTCTTCTAGCTTCCCTTCGTCCAGCTTCCCCGTCATTCTGGCAACGCTGTCCAGGATGCCGTTCACAAATGAACCCGATTCATCCGTACCATACTTCTTCGCAATCTCTATGGCCTCGTTGATTGTTACGCTGGTGGGAATATCCAACCGGTAGAGGATTTCATAGACCGCCATCCTGAGCACGTTGCGGTCGACGATGGCCATCCGGTCGAGACTCCAGTTCTTCGCACACTGATGTATCAGCCCGTTTATCCTCGCAAGGTGCTTGAACGTTCCCTTAACGATCTCCTCTGCAAAGAGCTTTACTTCGTCATCCGGATTGTACTCAGCCCAAAAGTTTTTCAGGACAGACGCTGAAGGCTTCTCTTTTTTTATATCCAACTGATATAGTATCTGGAGCGCATGCTCCCTGGCCTTGCGTCTTCTCATATCCTACCGTCTGTACGCCGCCGTTCATGGGTAAGCATCCGCTGTTACGAGATCTGCCTCATGACGTTCACCATTTCGATGGCGGAAAGGGCCGCGTCCCACCCTTTGTTGCCGCTCTTGGTGCCGGCCCGTTCGATTGCCTGCTCAATCGTATCGGTGGTTAGCACGCCGAATATAACGGGGATACCTGATTCCATGGAGACTGCGGCTACGCCCTTGCTTACTTCCGCGCTCACGTATTCGAAGTGAGGCGTAGCGCCGCGGATTACGGCACCGAGACAGATTATCGCATTATATTTTTTTGACTGCGCAAGCACCTTGGCAGCGAGTGGGATTTCGTAGGATCCTGGGACTTTCACGACCTCAATGTCTCCATCGGCTGTTCCGTGCCGCAGAAGGGCGTCAAGCGCGCCGTCGAGAAGCCTGCTGGTAATAAAATCGTTAAACCTCGCTGCGACAATCCCGAACTTGAGTCCTTTGCCTGTCAGATCGCCTTGGATCACTTTTGGCATGTCTCCTCCATATCTTAAAACTTGTTTGGCACAGCGCGTAGAGCATGATAAGTAGAACTTGAGATCGTCGTTCTTTTTCTTGCTCTTTACTCTTTCCCTCTGCTTATTCCCCCTACACTTTCTCGAGCATGTGGCCGAGCTTGTTCTTCTTTACCTTGAGATAATGGATGTTCTTCGAATGCGGGTGCATTTCGATCGGCACGCGGGCGACCACGGTCAGACCGTATCCTTCAAGGCCCACGATCTTCTTGGGGTTGTTGGTGAGGAGCCTGATCTTGCCCACGCCGATATCACGAAGGATCTGCGCGCCTACGCCGTAGTCTCTCAGGTCAGCCTTGAAACCGAGAGCAAGGTTTGCCTCGACCGTGTCTTTACCCTTATCCTGCAGTTCGTAAGCTTTGAGCTTGCCCTCGAGTCCGATGCCACGGCCTTCCTGACGCATGTAAAGAATCACGCCTTTGCCTTCTGCGTCGATTATCTTCATGGCGTTTTGGAGCTGTTCGCCGCAGTCGCAGCGCATCGATCCGAATACGTCTCCCGTGAGACACTCGGAATGAACCCGCACGAGGACTTCGTCATCTGGCTTGATGTCGCCCTTGACGAGGGCGATGTGGTTCATGCTGTCAATTTCGTTCGCGTACAGGATGGCCGTGAAGTCTCCCCCGTAGCTGGTCGGCAGCTTGGTCATCGCCACTCTGCGAACGAGTGACTCTTTCTTGACCCGGTATGCGATGAGATCTTTGACCGTGATGATCTTCAAATCGAACTTTTTGGCGAATTCCATGAGCTGTGGCACGCGTGCCATGGTGCCGTCATCGTTCATGATCTCGCAGATTACGCCTGCAGGATAGCGTCCGGCTAGCCGAGCCAGGTCCACGGAGCCTTCGGTCTGTCCCGCCCGCTGGAGCACGCCGCCCGGCCTCGCACGGAGCGGAAACACGTGCCCCGGTCTTGCCAAGTCTTCCGGTTTCGACTTCGGGCTGATCGCTGTCTTTATTGTCGTGGCCCGATCGGCAGCGGAAATGCCGGTGGTCACTCCCTTTTTTGCTTCGATGGATATCGTGAAGGCTGTGCCGAATGAAGATGTATTGTCTGTTGTCATCATGGGGAGCTGGAGCTCCTTCACGCGCTCAGTTGTAAGCGAGAGGCAGATTAGTCCACGGCCATGCATGGCCATGAAATTGATGCTCTCGGGCGTCACGGCTTCAGCCGCCATGGTGAGGTCGCCCTCGTTCTCCCGGTCCTCGTCGTCGACGAGGACAACCATTTTGCCATTTCTGATATCGTCTATTGCTTCTTCAATCGTATTGAACTTCATGGAAATCACCCTTTCTTTAATACAACGTCTTGGTCACGGCAAGGGTCATAGGTAATATTTCCGCTCTCTGTCCTTTATCATGATCCTGGCTGCTGGATCCTGACCCTTTCAGTCATGCGAATCCATGTCCCCTTAAAAACTCCAGATTCAAGTCGCCATCAACTTTCCCCGAAAGGAGCCGCTCCACATACTTTCCAATAATATCGGTTTCCAGATTCACGCTGTCACCTGCGGATTTGAACCCGAGCGTCGTCAGTTTCGCCGTATGCGGGATCATGGCAATGGAAAACCCGGTTATGTCCACGTCGGCAACCGTCAGGCTGATGCCGTCCACGGCCACGGAACCTTTTTTAATGATGTAGTGAAGCGCGGTCTCGGGCGCCTCTATGAAGACGCGCCAAGAATTACCCTCCTGTCGCTTCTCCCTGATCCTGCCCACGGCGTCCACATGTCCTGTGACAAGATGTCCGCCGATCCGCGCCGAAAGCTGGAGCGCCCGCTCAAGGTTCACTTTCTGGCCAACGTGGAGCTCGCCGAGATCGGTGACCTTCAGGGTCTCATTGGCTACGTCGGCAGAGAACTCTGATTTTCCTATATCCACAACGGTGAGACAGACGCCATTTACGCAAATGCTATCGCCCAATGCCGTGCTGCCAAGAACCGTTGACGCGGATATGGTAAGCCGGGCCGCCCCTGCCTCACGCCTGAGCGCCTTCACGTTCCCCATCTCTTCAATGATCCCGGTGAACATCCGTACCTACTGGAGAAGCGGCAGGAGAACGATCTCGATCCTGCGGTTCTTGTGCTTACCCTCTTCTGTATCATTCGGGGCAACGGGCTGGTATTCCGAATATCCTGTGGCGGAAAGCAGTTTGGGATCGATCCCGCCGGTCTCCTGAAGATACCTAGCTACCTCCGTCGCCCGGGCGGTCGAAAGTTCCCAGTTCGTGGGGAATTTTTTCTTGAGCGAGCCCACGATCTTCGCGTTATCAGTATGCCCCTCTATCTGGATTCGTTTGTCTTTGACTTCCTTCAGGATAGCGACAACCTTATCCAGCACTTTTTTACCGTCCTTGCTTATCTCAGCACTGCCGGAAGGAAAGAGTATCTTGTCCACCATGGTCATGGTCAGACGGTTCTTCATCTCCGTGATCTGAACCTGGCCTTCTTGGATCTCCTTTTCGAGTTTCTTGGCCAGGTCCTGATAGGTCTTCGTGTCCTGTTCGAGTTTCTCGGCCTTTTCCGCCTTCTGTGACAACTCGTTTATCTTGGCTTGAAGTTCGTCTACCTTTGATTGGAGCGCGTCTCTCTCCATCTGCGTCGCTTCTTTGTCCTTCTTGAGCGCAGCGGCTTCTGCGCTCAGGCTCTTTACCTGGGCCTGCAGGTTGTCATTCTGTGCGGTGAGTGACTCCGCCTCTTTTTGTTTGGTTTCATATGTTCCTTTTGAAACGCACCCAGTAATCAACAATAAGGCAAATAATGGATAAAATATGGCTTTTTTCATGCTGACCTCCTTATTATTGTTGCGATTGGGAAACAGGCGGTAGAACCTGATTATAATAACTTCAGCACGGTTTATTGTCAAGAATATTGTAGCGAAAAGATGGGCTTATTCCTGTTCGGAACAGGGGATGCAGACAATCTTGCCGTTCTTCACGCGGCCGCGGGATTCCATGAGCTTTTCACCGCAGATCGCGCACCGAACAGAGCCCCATATCCTTGCTTCATGGGGAGGCGGAGTGGTGATGGGTGCGATGGTCATGATTTCTTTCTCATCGGCTGTAAGGATTGCTGCAGTCTTTTCCATCATGTATGCCTGCCGTTCGCGCGACACGTCCTCTCCCGCCTCCTGCCGTTTTTTGAGGTCAGGGAACCGGGTGTCGTTGTCGAACCCGCGGTAATCTTCCGATATGCGTACGCCATGGTTCGTTCGTCGATTAAAAAAAGTGTAAACGTGTTTGCCGTAATCGCGAAAAATAAGATTCCCTTTGCCAAAGGTCGCGCCGGTGATGAACTGAATGGCGTCAGCAGCGCAGGAATCGTTCTCTACGATTGCGACGAGTTCCTCGTCACGGGGCCGGTCTGCCTTGAGCTCACGGAGCGCAGCCTTTGCCACGCGGTAGCCGAGCGCAAGCCCTGGACAGAGATGGCCGTGGAACTGGATGGCTTCCCTGAGATCGTTATCATCGATATTCTGCATGACAAACTCCTTAAATTTATTTTATTGCAGAGGACGCTGAGAGAGAACAAGCATTCGTGTTCTGAAAGAAGCCGCAATAGATACGAATCTAGGTGTTTGCAGCTAAGATGTTATTGTCTTTTGTTTAACTTCTTCGGTCCCAACGGTGAATACATTACTTCCTTAGCACAAGCTTCGCAGCGAGGATCGCCTTCGCGCGTTTCAAATGGTTCTTAACCGACTCGTTTTCACCGATTGCGAGATGGATCTCCTTCGCGATCTCTTCCTCTCCTGCCTCTCTGGCCTTCGCGGCCCATTCCCTGTAATTCTCCACATGGCTGTCATCATGCTCAATCCAGTGGTCGAGCATGAGCTGGAGCTTGCGCAAGGTCTCGGTCTCGTGCGGCTGATCATGTCCGTGTGAATGACTATGGCTGTGATGTTTATGGTTGTCGTGCATGGTGCCTCCAATCGTGTGTAAATGGCCGTAATGTCCGTGGCGGTGCACATGAGCTTTGTCGCCGTGGTGGTGCGCATGTTCATGAATAAGGTTTACCTTGAGAAGCAGATCATCATTCGCAATGATGTCCGAGAACGATCCGTCCGCTGCCACTGAGTGGTCTTCAGAAAAAACGATTGCCCGCTCCGCGATGTCGCCGGCTATGGACAGGTCATGCGTAGCGGAGATGATGGTCTTTCCCTGATGGTGGAGTTCGTCCAGGAGTTCGATGAGCCATACCTGCGTCCGTGGATCCAGACCGTTCGTGGGCTCGTCGAGGAGCAGCACATCGGGGTCTGTCGCAAGGCTCGACGCAATGGCCACTTTTTTCTTTTGCCCGTCGGAGAGTGTGTGCGGCGCGCGGTCGCGGATGTCCATGATGCGGAGCGAGTCAAGTAGCTCTTCTACCCTTGCTGATATCTGGGCACGGGAAAAGCCGAGTTGGAGCGGTCCGAAGGCCACATCGTCCCAGACCGTGGCCGAGAAAAGCTGCACGTCGGGGTTCGAAAACACAAAGGCCACCCGTTTTCTGAAATCCGCTGAAAAGGAACGGTCGACGAAGGTGGCTTCGCACAACAGTGCACCGAATGCCGTGATCTTCCCCGATGTTGGAAAGACCAGTCCGTCGAGCAGGGATAGCAGCGTCGACTTACCCGTGCCGTTCGCGCCGAGTATCACCGTTCGTTCACCATTCATGAAATCCAGTGTCAGATTTTTCAAGATCGGAGCCCCGTTCACATAGGAGTAGGAAATATTTTCCAGGCTAAAAGCTACGGTCACTGGAGCACTCCCCTTTCTGCCATGATGAGTATACCACCAACAGCGAGAACCGTCACCAGCCAGAGGTAATCAACAGGCCGGCTGTGGAAACGGTCGATGGTTCTAAACTCGCCTTGAAAGCCGCGTGAGAGCATAGCCTTATACACATCGTCGCTCATTTCCAAGGATTTCTTGAACGTAACCCCGATGCGCGACGCGGTCCACCTCCGCTCGACAGCGGTAGAAAATGGTCTTATCGTCCTGCTCTTTCGCGCTCGGTACATATCCTGGATGAGCCGCAGGAAAACGAAGAGGTATCGCTCGGTCATGCTGAGTGTCATCACAAATATGCGGGGGACGAAGAGTGAACGGAGCCCGGAAAAGACATCCCCCCACTTTGACGTGAGCGTGAACAGCACGGCGAAAGAGACCGACGCAACAACACGCGATACGAACACAATCGCACCCCAGAGCCCCTGGCGCGTAACGGCGATTTCCGCGGGAATTGTGTAAGGTCCCCACGTATAATTACGGGCAAGCTTAATGACGACCAGGATCGGATCGCCCGGCGTTACGATGTTCAGGAGCGCAGGCAGGACGATTGCGGCCGAAAAGAGCGGCACGAACAGCCAGACCCGCTTCAGGAAAAACCCGAGCGGGACACGGGACATGACGGCAAGCACCAGGCTCACACCGTACATCACCCACAATGATTGAGGCGTGCGGAGAAAACTGACCATGACGAGGATGCACAGGAAGCTAAGCAACTTTATCCTGACGTCAAGCGCCTGAAGCAATCCCGCTTTCCGTGCATAAGCCTCTGAGAACAGAGATTGCTCGGCGATATGTGCAACTGCCAATAGCGTTTTGTCTAAAAATTTAGTTCGTGACAAGGCGCCCACCTGTAACATCTGATCTCATCTATTCCGCCGCATCTTGCGTCCCAGCAGTTTCGCTAGAAGATACACTGCGCCTGCCGTGAATGCAATGCCAATGATTGCAGAGAGCACGTACCCCAAGCTTTCAACGGCCAGCCCCTGCTTTCGTCCGGCCAGCGTATAGTCAGGTATTGGAGATTTCCAGATGTGCGAAAGCTTTTGCATGCCTTGGGGAGCATAGCCGACCAACTTTTTAATTTCCTCTAGACCCCACTCACCCCATGCACCGCCTGCTCCGAGTAATGCCGGTATGATCAGTCCAATCGGCGAGAGGAGCACCAAAATCCCGATACCTATCCAGAGTTTTTTTATGGTTGTCATATCATCAATGTTAACGTCGACAGTGGCGCGAATCCCCAAACTCACCCCAGCATATCAGGTTCGTTTTTCTGAAAATATTTCAGCACGAGTGCCGTAACCGCAGCTTCGACAAATCCGAACAGCAGCAGGTGCTCGAGCACCATGGCTGGTATTGCGATGCTCAACGGAAAAGGAGAATATAACGGCTGTCCTGTCGGAGACTTCTCGATCAGTGGCTGAATACCGAGTTGAACCGCAGCAAGGAGTGCGGAGGCATTCAAGCTCACGTATGCGGCGATCGCTCCTGCGACCAGCCGTCTTTTGCTTTTGGCATCTGATCCTGCAGCAATCAGCCGATAGATACCATAGCCTGCCAGTCCCCCGACGACGGCCATGTTAAAACAATTTGCGCCGATAGCCGTTATTCCGCCGTCGCCGAAGAGCATCGCCTGAATGATGAGCGCCACAGAGACGGAGATGATCGCGGCCCAGGGTCCAAGGAGGATGGCGATGAGCGTGGCGCCGGTCGCATGCCCCGTCGTCCCGCCCACAATCGGTATGTTGAACATCATAATCACGAAACTGAATGCCGCTCCCAATGCCAGGTAGGGAGCTTGTTTCGATTTCAAGGTCTTGTTCAGTTTCCACGAGGCGATTGCCCAAAACGGAATGGTCACGACAAACATCGTGCCGTACGTGGCGGGGCCCAAATATCCGTCAGGAATGTGCATTATTGTCCAACCTCATTTTTGATAAATCTCCGCTCGTGACAAAAAATGATTTATTGAATTTGGCCGTGAATTACATAAGGAGAATACCACAACGAGTAAGTTAGGTAAAGGACGAAGGTGGTCGCCGGAAGCCGCAGATGAAAACAAAAGGGTATCGTTCTTATAATCTGGAAGCGAGTGTTTTGAATCACGTTCATTCAATGAATTGTTTGCTCTCTTTCACGACTTTTGTGCCTTTATACCAGTTCTTTTCCCGTAGTCGTCATCGTCAACTTGCCGTGTTTGACCCCGCGAGTACCGATGAGCCGATCCGCTATTGTTTTGATGTCCCGGCTTTTGCCCTTTACGACCAGCACCTCGAGGCAGTTGTGTGCGTCCAGATGAACGTGTAGAGTGGAAATAATCTGATGGAATGATTTATGCTGCATTTCCGTAAGTGCATGCTCAAGCTCGCGGGTATGATGATTATAGACTATCGTGATCGTTCCTACGGTCTCGCGTTCTTCCGACTCCCATTCCTGTTCAACCAGGCTTTCGCGGATTATATCTCTGATGGCTTCGGACCGTGTTGCATAACCCTTTCGGCTAATCAAAGCGTCGAATTTCTTTATCAACTGGCTGTCAATGGACACACCAAACCGTGTTAAACTGGACATATTGCCTCCGTGCTACGTTTTTTTTATATGTAGCACATGCTAAATCCACTGTCAAGTTGTTTGTCTCCATACAGGACAAGCAGCTTGTACTCCCCCCTACCAGGCGTTTGAGCTCTCGCATCAACATGCCATATACCACAACCTGTATGGGACTCAGCTCGGAGAGACTAACAAGGCAATCGGGGGAGTGACATATTTGTTTTAGCAGCGGTGTTTTTTTCTTTATAATGCATACAATCTATCGGAAGTGCCCCGCTAATAGGCAGGGTACTTCACGTTACTTCCATTTGCTCCAGGCCCGTATGGTAAGAAGAGCAAAAAAGATGCTACTACGCGAGACAACGATAGCCGGTGCGGTCGAAATCTTCATTCCGATCCCTTTGTTCCAAAAACGGATGTGCATTTATGTTTTGTGAGCATGCCACAAACCTCCCGGGAGAATCTTGGCGAATAACCAGCCTATCGTGTAGAGTAAGCCAAGGAGGACAACATCCGTCGGGCCAACCGGTAAATCCCAGCGGTATGCGATCCAAAAGCCAAAAAACGCGGTCGCACCGCCGATCAAAGAGGCCAGTACCGTGAACTGGCGCATGTTGCGCGCGTATTGATGCGCAGTTAGCGCGGGAATGAGCAAAAATCCGAATGCGATGAGCGGGCCGACGCTGAGCACTGCCATCGAGACAGTTAATCCAATAAGTAAGTAGAGCAAAACATCCCAGAAAACGACGTTTTTTCGAAGAATAATTGCCATCTCGCGATCGAACGAGACGAGGAGCAACTCCTTGTGAAACAGCCCTAGTACCGCGAGGACGAGCGTAAGTGTTGCCGCGGTCAGCACGAGATCGAAATTGGAGATGGTGATGACCTCTCCTTTCAGCATATCGAGCCAGCCGATTTCTCCGTAAGGGTTTTTTGACAGCAATAAGATGCTCATCGCGGCGGCCACGACGTAAGCGGTGCCGAGCCGGCCTTCAGGTTGTCCGCGACCGCGTCGTTCCAGGAATGCCAGCACCAGGATTGCGGTCAGTGAGAATGTTATTGAACCGACAAATGCGAGCGCGTGCACGCTGTGCGAGCCATGCTCGGTCAATTTGAATCCAAGCCACAGAGGAAGCGAGAGAGCGATAGCGACGCCGGTCGAGGAAATCTGGGGCAACGCCACACCCATGAACACCAACCGGCGCATCACGAGAAACACACCAACGAGCGGGCAAGCGAAGCCGACGAGCACGCTGGTGTAAAGTGAATTACGGAGAAGAAAATCAAAAGAGAGAATTTGTTGAAGTGTTTCCATGTCAGCCCATCCCTATTTCAAATATTTCCGCTATCCGTTCGGCGGTGAGCAGTTCGTCAACTGCTCCGTGGAAAACCTTGCCCTCATGAAGCCAGATGACCTTCTCAGCATAGTGACGTACGGTCGAAAAATCGTGAGTAACGAGCAGGACCGTGATTTTCCTTTCCTTGCGGATCTGCGAAATGAACTCCAGCACAGCGGTCGTTGCCTCGCGGTCTACCCCCGCCGTGGGTTCGTCCAGTACCAAGACGTCGGGACGTGTGGTCAAGGCGCGAGCGATGAGTACTCGTTGTTTCTGACCACCGGAGAGTTCGGCAAAGCGCTTATGGGAAAAATCCTCCGCACCCACCGCATGCAGACATTCGCGTGCGAAGGCGCGTTCGACTACGGGGATGAGCCCCCCCGAGCGTATGCGGCCATAAACACCCATAAGTGCGACATCGAACCCGGTAAGCAGATATACCGGGTCGAACTGATTGGATTGAGGGACATAGCCGAACGTGAGCGGCGCACCGGCCGATGCAGTATCAATGCGGCCTGCGACCGGTGGCAGCAGTCCAAGCAGCGTTTTGAGCAAAGTCGATTTACCCGAGCCATTGGCGCCAAGGATAGCGGTGAAGCTTGCTCGGGAAATGGAGAGCGTGAGTCCGGACAGCACCGGTTGGCCGTTGTAGCCTATGCTCAGGTTATCCAGTGTGATCAGCGATTCATTCATTGTCTGTTATGTGAGTGTCCGCCCGAGAACTCGGGCGGACACATTCTCCTTATAATTATTTCCTTGCTTGCGCGGCAGTCACCATCGTGTGTACAATATAGTCCATCATTTTAATATACGTCTCCGTATTAGGTACGCCGCCAGGCATGATAGGCAATGTTACCATGGTTGCGCCTGTCTGTTCGGCGATGTTTTTCGGTACCTTTTCGGGAAACTGCGGCTCGCGCACGACGATAGGGACATGCTCTGACTTCATCGCTCTGCTTAACTCCTCAATGTGACGCGGGGTCGGATCGATTCCCGGCTTCAGTTCGATCGTGCCGAAAAAATCCAAGCCAAAGCGCTCCGCAAAGTATGGCCAGTGCTCGTGATAGGAAACGAACTCCAAGCCTTTGAGCGGTTTGAATTCCGTCTTCCACTCGGCAATTTTGGCATCGAGCTTGGCGAAATAAGCGTCGCGATTGTGCGTGAATTCCGCCTCATACTGCGGGGCGAAGGCCACAAGCGCGTTGTAGATATTCTCGATGGCGGTCTTCGCCAACACCGGGTCGAGCGTGTAATGCGGGTTTCCATAGGGATGAACGTCGCCCTGATAGTGGTCGGTCGACTTGGGCACATCGAGCGGCACGATGCCCTTGGAACAGTCCACATAGCCGGGTGTGCCCTTTTGGATGCGGGGATTCTTACTCGCCTCCATGAGCGCTGGCAGGAATGCGTGCTCGCAATCGAACCCGATCAGAATCAGCAGGTCTGCCCGGTTCATCATCGGCACATAGCTCGGTTTCATCGGGACCCCGTGCGTGTCTTCGACTCCGGTCGCCAGGCTGCGGACCTCGACTTCGTCCCCCCCCACAGCGCGCGCAAAATCAGCCAGGTCGGTAAGCGTCGTAACAACTCGGATTTTGGCAGCATGAGCGGGCGTCGCCCACCCGCACAATGCCCAGGTGAGCGCGATTATCGATATTAAATTGAATAATTTGGATTTCATAGCATATTCCTCCTTTCGAGAGTTAGCGTTGCTGCCATCCATGCGCGTGTGAGCCGATGATCCACGCCCATTGCAGATAAACGGCGCTATCCGGACGTAGGCCGGTCGCGGCGTTGGGGTCGGTGTACGTGTATTGAAGTCGCAGCTGGTTCCAATGGCTCAAGGCCCATGTTATGTTTGCGGAGTACGCGGAGGTTTTAGCCTGGTTGTTCTGCATGTTCTCCATCCATTCATACTGGATCCCTGTTGTCCACTGCCGATGGAACTTGTACGTGAGATATGAGTACAGGCCATAGGAGCCGACGGAGCGGCTGGGCAGGACGTTGCCCGAGGGATCCGTAACGTCATAACGATTGTCGCTGTAGAGCACTTCCGTGCCCCACGTGACGGTCTGGAACTGATTGTTGCGAAGTGGCTTCCAGCTCAGCACCAAGTCCACTCCTACGAGACGCCGTTCGCGTTCGGTAAATGTGTTGCCCTCTACAGTCGGAAGCGGTGGATTAGAAGGGACGGGTGCCCACTGCGCAATTGTACTCGGGTTCCACAGGCCTGAAATGCCCGGTTCGAGCGAGATATCCGGTGTCAGGTCATAATAGGTAGACAAACGGCCCCAATAGTTCAATCCACTCCCGTGGCGGAAATCACCGACAAAGTTTGGGGGGTTATCACCACCAAACTGATCACCCGTACCGAGCGTCAAGCTGATGTAGTGCTCTACCGGAACCAGCCAATTAAGCTGTAACCCGTCCGTTCTCGACTCGCCACCGATGTATTGCGCGAGTACGAGCGGACGATTCACAAAAGGCAGCTCATGATCGTGGATGTAGCCCAAGCGACCGAATTCGCCGAAGAACCGTCCAGCCTTCGCCTCCAAGTTCCCCGGCAGTGACGTCGTCTGGATCGCTGCCTCTTCGACCGTCAAAGTCGATTCACCGGTAGCCAAGTCGGCTGACGCGTTCACGACCACGTAGCCCTTCGTGAACGGGTCCACTGACGAGGCTGCGTTCAGTTCCATCGAACGTTGAAATATATCATACCCGCCCGGCCGGTCGCTGCCCGTCTCCGCAGACCCCTGGCTGCGATAGGAGAAGATCGTCTCGCCTACGAACCCGATGGAAGGGTTGAATATGCTTGGAATTTCCTTCTTCTGCGTTTCGACCACTTGATCAACCTTCTCGTTCAACTCTTGGACCTTCTGCTGGAGTTCCTGATCTGTTTGCTCAGGTACCTGACCTTTCTGCAGGGGTACTTGGTTCTTTTGCTTTGAGATATTTTCTTTCAATGAATCTATCGTGTTTTGTTGTTCTTCAATGGTCTTTGACTGGTTTTGCACAGTGTCTTCGAGCTTCTGGAGCCGCTCCGCCGTATCATCGGCAAAAACCGCCTGACTGAACGAGCAGAGAACAGACACGCACATCGCGAATAGTACGTGTTTCATAGAGTCCTCCGGGGAATAACGTAAATATTCAGGCGAATGGGTCGATCAGATGCTTTGCTGACAGCCCATTCCGCAACAGATGCATTATGGTATTCCAGAAAAGATATAGCGCTGGAATAACGCGTGAAAGATTATCTTTTCATGCGCACTTCAGTTCCGGTCCTTATCAAGTACCAGTATGTTTATGATCAAATGGAGATACAACGGGGCGGTGGTGCGCGGGGAGCTTCAAGTACTGAGATGACTTGAGGGAGAAATAAGGAAATTTCGCAAAGACAGGAAGCTTCTGCACTTACTGGCAGAATATAGGGAGATATGTATACTATCGCAGAGGGTTGGTGCTGTGTAACACAAATAGGGCAGTCGTTATGAGTCGTTCCGTCCGCATGAGTATGGACAGCAGTCCCGAGGACGGAAATAAAAAGTACAGCAATAAGAAGGAGTACCAAGCGTCTTTGCATAAAGCGTGATGACCTCCTGGAGATGACCTCTTATACAACAAAATATATGTCGTGTCAACCGCCAATACCCTTCTGCCTGAATATGACCTTGACAAATTTCTCCTCACTATGATACGTTTAATTAGCCTGTCAGTGAGTAATGTGATTTAAATCACATCGACTGCACGAATACGGGCAAGGAGGCTATTCATGAAAAAATTGTTTACGGCTGTTTTGCTCTTGTTGCTCATGGCTGCACCGGCAATGGCAAAAGTGACTTTCAAATTACCTGCCGATTTCACCCAGGATGACTTTAAGAATCTGAGCAGAGACCTTGGACTTGCAATCAGTTATATTCCTCTCGCCCCGGCAGAGCCGCTTGGGGGCGTTCTACCCGGCTTCGACATCGGTGTTGAAGTCACCGGGGTAAGTTATGATAAGAATGCGTCTTACATTCAGAAATCGGTAACGAATCCGAGCGATCTCCCGAGCTACATACCCGAAGCCAAGGCGCATGTTCAGGTCGGACTTCCTGTTATCCCAATCGATCTTGGCATAGTGTATGGAACCGCGCCAGGCTCGGATGTCAAGCTTGTCGGGTATGAACTTAAGTGGGCTATCCTCAAGGGAAGCACGGTATCACCGGCAGTTGCCATCCGGGGGGCTTATACCAAACTTTCAGGCGTCGATGTTTTCGACATCTCAACCAAGTCTCTTGACCTCTCGATCAGCAAAGGGTTCACCGTACTGACCCCCTATGCAGGTATCGGGGAGGTATGGATCACGAGCACACCGAATACGAATGTGCCGCTCATTCCGCTTACCAAAGAAGACATCACCGAGACCAAGGGCTTTTTGGGCTGTAAACTCAGCTTGGGACTCATCAATTTCGTGGCGGAGGCGGATTTCGCCAAAGTGAATGCGTACTCACTCAGGATGAACCTGCACTTCTAAGCTGAAGTTGCAGGACATGCTTAATAAACAAAAGGCCTCCGACAAGCAATGCCGGAGGCCTTCTTTTCCTTACGGCAATTATCTCGTTTCTTGACTCGTGCCCCTTGCCCCTGGCCCCTTTTCTGTGCTATATTCGACCTGTGGAAACCAAGAGAGATGCATTGATACTGAAAGTCTCGGGCAGCAACATCGATGGTGTTGTTGATTCCGTTGCGTCCGAACTGCCGGTCACGCTGATCGTAAACAACGAGCCGCTCGTGACACTTTTATGCACACCTAGCGAGCTTGAAGAGCTTGCTGTCGGCTTTCTCATTTCCGAAGGGATCCTCCATGACAAATCATCAATCAATAAATTGGAGATCGATGAGAAAGAATTCACTGTCCGTATCGAGCTTTCAGATCTTCCCGCTGATTTCAGCAAGATGTTCGAGAAGCGGACCATTTCTTCGGGTTGCGGCAGGGGCATCACCTTCACCAGTTACCGCACGGAAGCCGGTCGCAGGATAGAAGCAAAAGGGCATCTCCTGTCACTCGAGGACATCAGGAAACTGCTCAGCACGTTCCGGCACATTTCAAAGCTGTACATCGAGACCGGCGGCGTGCACAGCGCCGCTCTTTCTGACGGCAAGGATATCCTCTTCTTTTCCGAAGACATCGGAAGGCACAACGCCGTGGACAAGCTGATCGGCAAGGCTTTCTTGCAGTCTATTCTGGTGAAGAATAAAATATTGATCACGAGCGGCAGGGTCACGTCGGAGATCATGACCAAGGCGGGCATGTACCGCTTTCCCGTGCTCATCAGCCGCGCCGCGCCATCGTGCATGGCCATAAGCTACGCCGAAGACATGGGCGTCACCCTCATCGGCTTCGCGCGCGGTGACCGGATGAACATCTACACCTGGCCGAACAGGATAAAGATGGAGTGACAAACTATATTGCAATTCAAAAGGAAAAGGCCTTCCCCAAGTCAGGGGAAGGCCTTTTCCTTTGAAACAAGGCTTCGTTTATGGCAGCATCATCATCAGCATATCAATATCGGTATCATCACTAACGCGCAGGTCAGCGACCCTTGGAAGACCTATCCCGATGGTTGTTGTGGACCAGCCAAGCGCTTCGACACCGTAAAACGCTTCAGGGAGCGGTGCTGAAGACGATCCTCCCGGCAGATTGGCCATGGTGTAAAATCCACTTCCACCTCCGGACATCTGACTATTAACTGGCATGGTATTAACGATCATACCGTCGTGTACCGCAAAGAGAATGCCGTTAGTCATCATATTCATTGGCGGCACGGTTATCGTGCCGCTTATGCTTCTGCTGACAGCGGGTGCTGTCGGCGTGAGTGGTGCGGCAAATGTCACTGTCGTTGTGCCTAAGCTTACAGGTTGTTGTGAAGAAGCCATGCGGTCATACAGGATCGCGTCTGCAAATGCGCTAAATCCACCAGGCCCTTCAACCGGATTAGTCGAGGTAAGGCTGGATATTGCGCCGCTGTTATACATCCCTACCCAAATCGGATCTGCTGAAAGCTTAAAACCTGAGAATTGCCCGGTGATGGGATTTAGATGTCTGAACCTGATCTCGTAAGGGACCTCTCCTGTACCTTGCAGCGTCTGATAGAAATTGACCCATGCGCCGGTCGGCGACGTGATAGTCGCGCCCACTGTATAGTCCGGCGTGCTCGCCGTAGTCATCGTGATCATAGAAATAAGCGTCGGCGTGATTGTTGGTGTAGACCCGCTTGTTACTGGGACACCCTTTGCGATTACGGTCTGATAACCTAACCCGCGCAGTACGATATCATACGTTCCGGGTTTAAGCGGATAAAGCACAAATTTGCCGGTCGAGGGGTCAACGCTCGTCCAGTGTTTTACCACGTGATACTGCGGATTCAACGGATCATTTACCTGTTCTGCCTTGATGACAAAATGCGATGATGTGGTTGTCGTCGCCGCAGAGACTGGATCGATGCTGCCGACGATCGCACCGGCATCATCAAGGTCGCAATATGCCAGACTCGGTTTAAGAACATATTCAGTCAAGCCATTACGTAGGATGTCCACCACATCATGGCCCGCGTCAACATCGATTGCCAGTCTCAACATACCCCCGACCGTGATCTGAAAAGTGCCGGCAAGCCTGATACCGTGATGGGCATCCGGAATGCGGAGAGGATAATGAGCCGAATCCCCTGCGATTCTTACCTCATTATTATACTTAAGACCTGCGCCGGAAGCCGAAGCCGTCAGAGCGTCCTCTGTCCCTGCGAGTACTAATCTGATCTGCTGATAATTACCTACTGGCAGGGCGATGTTATTCCATATGGGATTGCTGATTGCCCCGTTGTTTAAAGCAATAAGGTCAACAGTTACCGGTGCAAAAAGCGGATACTTTTGCCATCCCGCGTCATCAGGTCCTGCAGTACCGTCCGTATGGAACCAGATATTCTGGACCGTGATATAAGCATGTTCAAAATCTCCCGGCGCATCGGTAAGACTGACCGTTGCAGCACCCGTAGCCGTTGCACCACTTCCTCCTCCGCCACCGCATGCATACAAAGTGAATGCTGCTAAAACTATTACTAAAATTCCCGGATATCTACGATACATTTATTGCCTCCTTCTTGTACTTGAAATGGATACTACGACTCGTTTGACACTAGGGCAACAAATAAGTTTAGAAAAGTTAAGATTTGGTTGTTATTTACTCTTGAAAGGTGCCCGCTTGTGTACATATTTATGCCATTATCTCCTTTCTCATTAAACTACGAGCTTTGACGGACTACCTTTTTTTGAAGAACTATATCGACCAAATGTGGCGAAATTATGAAAGAAATGAGAAAATATCATTACTTTATTGATGCCAAACTGGTTTAAAAATATAACAACAAAAAGTCGAAGATACATTGAAGGCACTGATATGTTTATTTCCCACACATAAGTGCATGAAGTCAGTAATTTTATTCGTTACATTATTTACATTGTGATGTGAAGGTTAATGAGGATATATGAGAAGAGCTTGTAGAAGCATCGGCATTGCAGCGGAATGGATAATAAATTATGAAGACAGGGACATAACAGTACGCGTCACGTGACAAAATGTAAGATAATATCCAGATTGATCTCGAACGCCGCGCAGGGCATGGCGATCTGCGCACGTTCGAGCACCTCAGGCCGGATTTCGCCGATATGCCCAATCGCAGCTCCACTGGTCATGACTCTGCCGCAGCGGCCCTGAATGAACAAGGGATGTTCGGCAGGTTCAAGCTTATATTCCAGGCCGAGATAGTAGAGTAGAATATCGAGGGACGAATGCATTTCCGAGAAGTTCGAACCCGGATGAGAGATCAATGCTGCGAGGTTCAGGTCCGTGCGCGAGCCCATGTTCTCCTTTGCGTCGAACATCGCCACCTCGCCAACCTCGAAGATGCGGTGAGGATAGAATGCCTTGGAGCTCGCCGCCTCGACGGTCAGGAGCGAAGGGATAATGCGGTTCCTGAGCACGGAATAGGCGAGCGACATCACGTTGTCCACTTCCACGAGCTTCTCGCCCTCGGGCATGGCGTAATAGAGCTCTTCGCGTGAGCACAGAATATTGGACATGATCTCCTGAAAACCGGACCCGACCATGTAACCCCGCACCGTATCGGACAGCAATTCTAAAGGGGATACCGCGCCCACGGTCGACTGTTTCGGCATGACCGGCTCGAACGAGTCGTATCCCCTGCTGATGGCATAGTCCTCTACCAGATCCATGGGGTGCATGATATCATCGCGATAGGGCGGCGCAATGACCGTAACCCTGCCGCCTCCGGCCGAGACCTTGTGGCCGTAGGAACCGAGATATTTTTTCACATCGCCCAGAGACACATCCTCACCGAGACCTGTCGAGAAATTCGAAAGTGGCATCGAGATCTTTCGAGAGGTATCGAACGGGAATGTAATGCGTTTTCCATGCCCGGTGTCGTAGGGATAGATCACAAGAACGGGTTCGATG
>DATJAO010000004.1:0-35188 GCA_035516175.1 Nitrospirota bacterium | reverse complement strand
GAGGAATTCTGAATTAAGGAATAAAATAAATGTTCGCTCTCATGCATACGCAGTTCCAAGGTTTAGTTGCAATGTTATTTCCCTTTCTGAGTAAAATAAAAGATATAAAGATGTATTGCACCCTGATAAACGCAGAAGTACCGTGATCCGATTTTTAAAAAATCCGTGAAAATTTGAATAAAATGTTTTTGGGTAAGTAAAATAAGTGGGGCAGCAGGCAGTTACTTTATTTTTAAAAATAGCATATGGTAAAAATAAAGTAAAGGCTTAATTCAGTTTTTTTAAGATCATTGTTGCATTCGTGAGCAACAATCAAGAGGTAAATATAATTGTGCCCATTTTGTACTTATGAACCCTTTTTTCTGTTTACTCCTTCTGCTGTTTTCCCCGAGACCAAGGAGATCCCTGCCTCTCACCGGGCTTCCCGATGTTCTGTCTAGAAGTAAATTTTTTTTCTGCTTCTATTCATGATTGCTCTTCTTTCACTTTTGTGCTACTATAGGACTTACTCGTGGATGATCGCTTCAATGATTCAGACGAGGTAGGAACGCTTCCTGACCGGAGGCCGCTTTCATGCAATGGTTTAAAGAGAAATTTCTAAAAGTGCTGTTTTACTTTGAAATTCTATCGATCGCGGCGAGTATCTTGGGATTTGCAATAATAGCAGGATATCTCTACGGCTCATTCCAGAGAGCTCAAGAATATGATTCTATCTTAAAAGACTACGATTCCAACTTAGAAGCGTTTAGGGATAATGTGGAGGCTCAGCAGGTTTTCTACTTCCTGGGATATAAAGTGGTCCCCCAAGGTAATGTTGTTATCGTCAAGGTAACTCCAAAGAAAAGGGCTAAGCTGGCAGAGAAAAGAGCAGCCGCGTTAAGAACTATCATGGACCAGGAGTTCTCGCAAGAAATTTACACGAAACTGATTGGAGAAAAAATAAGAAAGGTATTACTGGTCGATGTAGCAGAGTTTGACACAGCGGGGACAAAGAAAGATATAGTGGCCCATTGACTTACCCAAAAAAAATTTGATCCTGTAATTTGTAGTCCTCGTTGCCATCGCCCGGTGATAAATTTCAGGAAAAAGCCGATATCTTTACGCGCATCCAAACCTCCGAGATCATTCTTATATCTTGAAACAATAATTGCGGCTTACCCGCAATCGCACACCTTGTTCCTACCAGTGTTCTTCGCGGTATAGAGCCCCTTGTCCGCCTTATCCAGAAGCTCATAGATGGACAATGCCTTGTGAGGGTAGGTACATACGCCCCCGCTGATCGTGATCTTGAGCGGCTTGTCTGCGACCCCTGCGAATTCGGCCTCTTCGACCCTCTTCCGTACCCGCTCTGCGACTTCATGCTCAGCCCCATCGCTGTCCGGCATGAGGATAACGAATTCCTCGCCGCCGTAGCGCGCTACTGTGTCCATTCTGCGCGCGTTTGTTTTCAGGATATTTGCCACCCCCTGAAGCAGGAGGTTCCCTTTCTCATGTCCATACGTGTCGTTCACCTGCTTGAAAAAATCGAGATCGTAGATAATGAGAGAAAAATGGGACCCGTTCCGGTCCGCCCGGAACTGCTCCTTTTTAAGCTCATCGATAAAGTGCGCGTAATTGTATAGTCCGGTGAGCCGGTCCGTAATGGCGTCCCTGTGAAACTCCGACATGAGTCGATGGGCATACTTTTCCTCTCGCGAGAAAATGGCCCCATACAGCGATATGGCGATGATGGCAAAGAGACCCATTACCAGTCTGCTGATGAACTCTTGATCATTGATACTGCCGTCTCGGAACAGGAGGAAGAGATAGAACACAGCCACAGAGACTTGCATAGGGAGCGATTGCATAAATCCAAACCGGATCCCTGCTGTAAGCAAGCTAAGGTACCAAAGAAAGAGAAAGGGACTTTTAACACCCCCGGTGAAAAATAAGCCCGTGCCGACAGCAATGATGTCACAATACATAACGAGGAACGCAAGCTTGATCGAAATCGTCCTAACCCGACCCAGAGAGAGATTGACACCAAGGTTATAGGCCGCGGCAAGGGCCAAGAGAGCGTTCAATACAACGACCGGCTGTCTCTGCGGCTTCAGGAGGTTAATATACAGGGACAGAAATACGATCACGATCCATCTGCCCCTGGCGATCATCCATTCCGTGTTCAGATAGTTCCGTAAACGCACTTCGTCAATAAATGTCGCGTAGGCTTTGCCGTCGCTCTTCTTCACGTCTCTTCCCCGCGTTGTCAGCTCGATACGGGCCTGATAAATTTCCTGAGTCCCTCCCGGAACGCTAATGGCTGGATCCCGAAGGCATCGCGGATATCCCGCATGCTGCAGACGTTGTCCTCCTGGAGCATGATAAGCTGGTCCGTGGTCAGAGGTGGGTTCGAGAGCATGGTCTCGAGAGCGCGGGCCATCGGTTTCATAAAAAATAAGGGCACATGAACCGCCAGCCTTTTGATGCCCATTGCCTCTGCAATCGCCTTCACCACCTCTTCATAGGTCAGCTGATCCGGCCCGCCGATTTCATAGATCTCATTTAGGAAGGCATCGCCGGTCACCGCCTTGATCATGCAGGACACCACGTCGTCGATGTAGATGGGCTGAATTCTGAACCTGCCCGACCCAATGACCGGCATGACCGGGGCCAGCTTCAACATCTTCGACAGTCTGATCGTAAACCCGTCGCCGAGGCCGTAGATGAGGGACGGCCTGAGGATGGTATGGGGAATGCCGCTCTGGCGTACTAGTTCCTCGGCTTCCCACTTGGTCCGGTGGTACTCACTCTTCGCGCCGGGCCTTGTGCCTAGCGCACTCTGGTGGAAGAAGTGGCGAACACCGGCCTTGCGTGCTGCCTCGATAATGTTTCGTGTCCCCTCCACGTGCACGTCCCGAAAGGTCACACCGGGGGTCTCCTGGATGATGCCCACAAGATGGATTACACGCTCAATGCCTTCTGCGGCCTTCTCGAGCGAGACCTTTTCCGAAATATCTCCAGCAACCACCTCAACGCCGAGGTCTTTGAGCGGCTGTGCTCTATCCGGATGTCTGGCAAGGGTCCTTACCAGAAGTCCTTCTTGCCGCAAGCGCCGTATCAGATGCCCGCCAACAAACCCTGTGCCGCCGGTAACAAGGATCATAAATCACCTCCTGAAAGCAGGAGTAGACAAATAGTGATAATAACAGGATAGTTTAAACCATATGAAAACGCAATCAACAAAGGGGTTGTTTTTGAGACCGTTTGATCAGCTTTTCAATTTCCACGCTGAAGAACACGATTAGCGAGAAAAGAACCGAGACTAGACTAAGACATGTGCTTTTTTGCAAGTATGGTCTTCAGCATGAGCTCCTCCTCATTTCGACAAGCCGAAACTAAAGAATAAAGCACTAGTTTCACGAATTATTCGAATACCACGAATGAGATCCATTGTCGCTTATTTTTTATCTTGTAATTCGTCCTTTTGGTGTCATTCGTGTTATTGACTTTTAAGATGCTTGTTGCTATTTTGGCAAAAACTGAACCTCTACTTAACTAGCGAGAGCTACTGCAACGCTGCATCGCGCTTTCTTTAAAAATATCATGGTTAGCTCTGCTTGTAAAGCAGATAACGTTTTATTTTCGTGTTGCGGAAACGGTGCTGACGCCGCCATGATAATAAATATCTTTACACTGCCTAGCACTTTTAGTAATATAGTAAAATTATAAGCATTCATAAATCATTACGGAGGGTATGTCTTTTCCCTGGTAGCAGACTGCCGGGCATCTGACATTTGGAAGTGTCATGAGAAATAATATTGTTTCGATCGGTGCAGACGAATTAAAATACGAGATTAGGGAAATCGTTGCCGTTGCCAAGGGATTTGGCAACCTCGGGCGCGAGATCATCTGGGAGAACATCGGCGACCCCGTGCAAAAAGGTGAAAAGATCCCTGATTGGATCAAGGAGATCATCATCGAGGCCAATCGCGACGACTCCTCCTATGCCTATTCGCCGACGAAGGGCTTGGAGGCGACACGTGAGTTTCTGGCACAGATGTCGAACAAGAACGGGAACGTCAAGATCACAAAAGAGGACATCATATTCTTCAACGGACTGGGCGACGCCATCAGCAAGATCTATGGCCAGCTCAGAAAGGAATACCGAGTGATCGGACCAAGCCCGGCCTACAGTACGCACTCATCCGCCGAAGCCGCGCACGCTGGTGCCGAGTATATCTCTTACAACCTCGATCCGCACTACCTCTGGTATCCCGATCTCAATGATCTGCGCATGAAAGTAAAGTATAACCCAGCGATCTCCGGGATCCTTATCATCAACCCCGACAACCCCACGGGCGCAGTATATCCCAAAGAGGTGGTCCAGGAGATCGTCAACATCGCGGAGGAATACGATCTGTTCATCGTCTGCGACGAGATTTACATCAATATGGCCTATAACGGGAAAAAGGCGGTGCCGCTCGCTGAAGTGATCGGCAAGGTGTGCGGTATCTCGATGAAGGGCATTTCAAAGGAGCTCCCCTGGCCCGGCTCCCGGTGCGGCTGGATCGAGGTGTATAACGCCAAGAACGACCCGCTATTCACAAAATATGTGAAGAGCATCCTCGACGACAAGATGCTCGAGGTCTGCTCCACTACGCTGCCGCAGAAGGTGATCCCGAGGATCTTCGGGGACAGCCGGTTTAAGGACCATGTTGAGCAGCGGAATAAAAGATATGAGCGGCGTTCTAACATCGCCTATGATCTGCTGAAAGACATAAGAGGGATCGTCGTCAACAGGACTAATGGTGCTTTTTATATGACCGTGATGTTCGAAGAGGGGGTACTCAACGGGCAACAGTCTCTACCGGTAAAAGATAAAGAGGTAAAAGAGTACGTCGAGAAAATCACGAGAGACGTGGCCCTCGATAAGAGATTTGTCTATTATCTGCTCGCAACAACGGGAATCTGCGTGGTACCGCTCACAGGGTTCAACTGCAATCTGAAGGGCTTCAGAATAACGCTCCTGGAGAACGACGAAGCGAGGTTTGAACAGATATTCGAGACCGTCCGAGAAAAAATCATCGAATATCTCAAGAGTGCATAAATTGCTCTTCCTGATCGACCATACTTTTCATAAGGGGACAGATTTCGACTCCATAGGCTTTTTCGTCTTCCTCGTCCCCTCATATAGCTCATACTCGAGCAGCCTGCACTCGATGCCGCTGTTAAAGAATGGAATGCTTCGTTTCGACTTCAGGCTCACCTTCTTGGCAAGAGCCGGATTTCCCGTGAACACGTAGCCTATATAACCCTTGCACTTCTGCTTGAAGAAATCCCCGATGCCTTTGTAGGTCTCTTCAAGCTTCGCGATCTCTCCCATCCGCTCACCGTAAGCCGGATTCATCACGATGATGCCACCCCCGGGCAAAGGTGTATCAGCGTAATCGCACACACTGAATTCGATCAAATGCTCTACACCAGCTGTGACCGCGTTCTTTTTCGCTGCGTCCACTGCTTCAGGGCTGATGTCCGTAGCATTGATTCCGCCGGCAAAAGAGCGTCTTACTTGTTGTTTTGCCTTTTCGCGCACTTCATTCCAGAGTGATTCGCTAAATCCTTTAATATGCATGAACCCGAAGTTGCGCCGCAGAAGCCCCGGTGCCCGTTTCAGGCCGATTAGCGCCGCTTCGATGGCGAGCGTTCCGCTGCCGCACATGGGGTTGATGAAGTTTCCATTTCCGTTCCAGCCAGTTGACAGGACAATGGCGGCGGCAAGCGTTTCCTGCAAGGGCGCCGTGAGCGGGATCTTACGGTACCCGCGTCGGGAAAGCGGTTCTCCCGACGTATCAAGGTAGACGGCACACTGCTCATCCTTCCAGTAGAGATGCACCACGGACCGGTCCCGTTCAGGACCTGAATCGGGCCGCTTTCCCCGCTTTTCCTTGATCCTATCCACAATGGCATCCTTGCACTTCAAGCTTGCATAGCGCGAGTCTTTGATCGTTTTGTTCTCAACACCTGATGTCACACAGAGGTATCCATCTTCTGAAATGTAGTCTTCCCAGTTCACGCCGTACAGGGCGCGGTACAGCTCGTCAGCATTTTGCGCTTTGAATTTTTTAAGCAGGAAAAGCACGCGGTGTCCGGTTCGAAGTGAGAGGTTAAGCGCGTACGTATCGCTAAAGACGCCTTCGGTCTCGATGCTGGCAACGGTCTCCGAAAGAATGGGAAACTTCAAGGCTTGCAGTTCTTGCTTCAGAAGGGGAGGTATCCCCTTGGGACAAGTGATGAGGATTTTGGTTTTGTGCATTTCTGAAAAGAGAAGGGAAAAGACATATATTTCACCGCACCGGCGATAAGGACACTTCCATATTATCATTCCTCTGCAGAAAGGAATGCAGGGGCTTATTAAATACTAACCTCGGATTCCCGATTCTGCAGGAATAACGGGCACTTCGCCCTCTATGGTGAAATTATTTTTTAGTTTGACGACGCCATCAGTCGTTCTTTATCCTTGAAGAGCACGTCACACTTGTTGAGGTAGAGCTTCCGCACGACGCCCTTGCCGAAGACATGGTGCAAAACAATATCACCAACGCGGTATTTCCCTCCCATATCGTAGGTGCGCTCTTTTCCTTTTGCCTCAGCAATGCAGTTTTCCCAGAGGACTTCGCCCGCTTTTGCCGCGTCCTCCTTCTTTCTCGGGGAGCGGGGTTTGGCGACGGCTGCAGCACTCCGGTACTTGTGCGTACTGCCGCAAGTCATGCATTTTACCTTGGCAATTTCTTCACCGTTAATGGCAACGATGGTATGGTCGAGTATCAATTTGCACTTTGTACAATACGAGGCAATATTCTCACCCGCAGAAACTTTTTCGAGCATATACCCTCCTTTTAATTCACTGGATTTATTTCTCAAGGCCATGAACAATGAATTCCATATTAAGTTGTGCGGATTCGAAGGCTGTTAGAATCTACTCTTCTCTGTCTTATAATAATTGATTAATTATACACCTTATGGACAAAAAAAGCTCTATTTCTTTTCGGGTGGTATTGACTACTGCTGACTCCAAATCCCATTCTCCCTGGGCATCTGCCGGCATTCGTTGAAGATTCGGACCTTGCTGACGCGGCACCGTTAGGGATCGAATCTGATGAAGACGATCTTCCTGAGCGCCTCGCTCTTGGTCCGGAAAACATTCTTATGTCCGATGCGATCGAGGTAACCTCCTCGTCTCACGACATCCATGACCTCTCCCTTGAGCGAGCAAAGATACAGCTCTCTGCGGCTTAGATGCAGATGATGGGCTTCATTGGTGAGCATTTCGCATCCGGCGACATCGATGAAATTGATGTCGCCTCCCACAATGAGGATGTGGATCTGCTCAGGGTTTTGTTTGGTGATGATATGCAGCTATTCGGCGATGTGGTTCACAGCCGAAAAACATGGATCCATCGATCGATGCGGACGATCTTGAGGTAGTGACATTCGGGTGAAGGTCTTTTCTGAATGTTGATGAATCCCCGCCGGTTGCTGTCGGGGTCAAGCACTAAGTTGATGATGCGCGGATGGGGAGGTGCGGTTGAGGTAGAGCAGTGACGAAAGGATGACGCCGATATAAATGGCGAACTCGAGCTCTACTAACAGGGTCGCTACGAAGGTAACGGCAAGGACGGCGGTTTCAGGCTTGCTCATTTTGACGATTTTCTTGATATGATGCATATCGATAAGGCTGTAGGCAATCAGAAGGAGCACGCCCACCAGGTGACGCCATTGAAGGAAAGGGATAAACCTCTCCCACGATAGAGCAAAATGCTGTGAAAGTCCGCCATCTTCGTGATTAGGCATAGTTATATGTTCGTGCAACTGGATTTTTTACAGTATATCTTCCCCCTCCAATTAGTCCAGCAGAGAGACCTCTCCGAACGGATTTTCCCTTTTTTTGTCATTACTTCAACGGGACCGGATTTACTTTTACGCTTGAAATAAACTTTTTGTTCTGTTATCATGTATCGGTTTAGGAGGCTCATTGCAGAAGGCGGACCTCACAACGAGAGCGGTTGCAGGATTTGTTGATCTCTTGCTTGTCATCGGGCTGGCACGGCTTCCGGATGTTCTCGGTTTCCTCTCCGCTGCCGGTTACCTGCTCATCCGCGACGGGTTGTTCGAGGGGCAGAGTACGGCCAAGAAACTGATTGGTCTCCGGGTCGCCCCGTTGGAAGGGGAGAAGACGATGACCTACCGGGAATCGATCATCAGAAACGTTCCGCTCGCACTTGCCTTTATGCTGTTTCTAATCCCCTACGCCGGCTGGCTCCTCGGCCCCCTCGCGCTCGGCATCGAGTGCCTCACCGCCATCGGCGACGAGCGGGGGATGAGGATCGGCGATATGCTGGCTCGGACATGGGTCGTTTCGGCAGTCCTGTCATCTTCTACAGACGAGAAGCCCGACATACAAACATCTCCTCCTTCGGTTGTAGAGGAGCAAAAGGACACGATACCACGTGATATGTAGCATCTTCTGCAGCACGAACAGATGTCAAGAGAGATTAAATCTCAGAAGGTCTCGGGTCCATGGGCCGGCTTTGACGGTATCGGTCCGCCGGTCCCTGTGCCTCACTACGTGATCTTGCATTTCGAAAGGAGCCTTTTCTAACGATGTTCATCAACACTATTATGGGTTGGTTTTCGAACGACATGGCCATCGATCTGGGTACGGCCAATACACTTGTGTATGTCAAGGGCAAGGGCATCGTGTGCAACGAGCCTTCTGTCGTCGCCATCTCAGCGAAAACCGGCAGGGTGCTTGCCGTAGGTGCTGAAGCCAAGCGGATGCTCGGCCGCACGCCAGGCGATGTCAAGACGATACGCCCGATCAAGGATGGCGTGATTTCTGACTTCGACATAACCGGCGAGATGCTCAAATACTTCATCCAGCGAGTGCACAACCGGAAGTCCTTCATGCGGCCCCGCATCGTGATCGGCGTTCCTTCGGGGATCACGCAGGTCGAACAGCGCGCGGTCAAGGACGCAGCCATCACGTCGGGAGGGCGCGATGTCTACCTCATCGAAGAACCCGTGGCCGCAGCCATCGGGACCGGTCTTCCCATATCAGAGCCTTCGGGCAACATGATCGTGGACATCGGCGGCGGCACCACGGATATAGCCGTCATCTCCATGGATGGCGTGGTCTACAGCAAGGCCATCCGGGTGGGGGGGGACAAAATGGACGAGGCGATCATCAATTACATCAAGCGCAAATACAATCTGCTTATCGGCGAGATGATGGCCGAGTCTATCAAGCTCGAGATCGGATCTGCGTATAAAACGGACAGTACCCGGCAGACCATGGAGATCAAAGGCCGCGACCTGGTTTCAGGCATCCCCAAGACGCTGATCCTCGACGACAGCGAGGTCCGCGAGTCGCTCGCTGAGCCGGTCAGTCAAATTTTAAACGGGATAAAGCTCGCGCTCGAGAACACACCTCCGGAACTCTCGGCCGACATTGTGGACAAAGGGATCGTGCTCGCGGGCGGCGGAGCACTGCTCAAGGGCTTGGACGTCTTCCTCCGTGAGGAGACATCGCTCCCCATCATTATTGCAGAAGATCCCCTTACTTGCGTGGCGCTCGGCGCCGGCAAGGTGCTCGATGATGAAGAAATTCTGAAAAAGGTAATCATGTAGAACAAGCGTCTGTCCGAATGTCTGAGTTTATCGTAAAGCATAAAAAATTTCTTATTCTGTTCATCCTCTTCATGATTCTGTTCTGGCTCATCACCTTCCAGGTGAAGGCTGGACGGTTTACATTCATGGAGAAGCCGGTCCTCGCAGTATCCGGCTTTTTTGAACGCGTCATCACCAGTCCCTTTCGCTTCGCGGAATCCGCTGCCAAAGGGTATATTTTCCTCATTCATACGCAGCGAGAGAATGGACGTTTGAAAGAAGAGACAGCGCAGTTGAAGCTCGAGAATTCCATCACGAACGAACTTATCATCGAGAACGAACGCTTGCGCGAGCTATTGGGCTTCAGGAAGCTGCATCCCCCGACATCAGTCATGGCACAGGTGATCGCCAAAGAATCGTCTCCCTCTTCGCGCACCGTAACGATCAACAAAGGGGCAGACGACGGCATCCAAAAAGACATGGCGGTGATCGCACCGACAGGCATCGTCGGGAGAGTCCAGGCTGTGCTCTCAGGTACGGCAAAGGTGATCCTCCTCACGGACCCCGGGAGCACGCTCGCCGTCAGGGTTCAGAGGAACAGAGAAGAGGGACTGCTCGAGGGCAAGATCATCACCTGCGCTCTGAAGTACGTTTCTTACTATGCCGACATCCAGGAAGGCGACCTGCTCGTCACCTCGGGACTCGATGGCATCTATCCCAAGGGACTCCCCGTCGCCACGGTGACCAAGGTCACCAGACACGAGGCTAGCGCGTTTCAGACCGTTGTGGCTGAGCCTGCCGTCAGATTGTCGCGCTTGGAAGAAGCACTGGTGCTCCTGAAATGAAGCCCCGCATTTATTTCATCATCCTCCTGCTTATCATCCCTGTTCAGGCGAGCCTGCTCAGCCGCCTTTCTTTGGCTGGCATCAAGCCTGACTTTGCCCTAGCCGTGATTTATATCATCGGGCTCCTCACCGGGCCAGGAGAGGCTGCGCTCGCAGGCATCGGCATTGGCCTGGTCCAGGATATCGGATCGGCGAGCTTCATCGGCTTGAACGGCTTTACGCTGGGAATGGTAGGCCTGTTTGCAGGCATCTTCGGCAGGAGGGTGCTCGACATATCGAGTCCATCAAATCTTATCTTACTGGCGGCTTTCTCCCTGGCAGAAGGGCTTTTCATCGCTTTGTTCATGCAGGTGATTTACGGATCCGTACCGATCTTCAGTATGTTCTTTACTAGCATGCTCCCGCAAGCGCTCTATACAGGGGTCCTAGGCATCCTCCTGTTGCGGTTCATCGGCAGCAGGAACGTCCTGAGCACGCTGAAGCGGCACGCCCTTCAGAAGGAGCTGTAGATGTACCAGCAGGACAGTCCCATCGATATCCAGAGAAGGCTCCCGTTTCTGGCGGCGTTCATTATCCTTTTCACCCTTATCCTCTTTATCCGTCTGTGGTACCTCCAGGCAATAAAAGGCGAATACTACTACGATCAGGCGGAAAGCAACCGGATCAGGCCGGTGAAGATCAGGCCGCCGCGAGGCATCATTTATGACCGTAGCGGTAGACCGATCGTTGAGAACGAGCTCGCCTTCGACATTTCGCTCGTTCCGGAAGATGTACAGGATCTCGACGCCACGATCAACAAGCTATCGGCCATCGTTAAAATTAGTCCGGAAGCCATCCGCGCAGCGCTCGCTGATGCGGCTCCCGTACGGACCAAATACGATCCCGTGAAAATACGGGAAGAGGCCCCGTGGGACGAGGTGGCCGTCGTGGAAGCTCATCAGGATGACCTACCCGGTGCAATCATCGAACCGGAGCACCGTAGACATTATCCCTATGCGGGTCTCGCCTCGCACCAGCTCGGCTATATTGGAAAAGTGTCGCAGGCACAACGAAAACAGGAACAGTCTGACATCGGGCTCCTCACTGGCCAGAGCGGTCTGGAAAAGGTTTACGACAAATATCTCCGCGGAAGCGCAGGCAGGAGGATGATCCAGGTGAACGCCGCAGGCAGAAAGGTAAAAGACCTCGGCATTGAAGAGCCCAGGCCCGGCACGGACATCTATCTAACCATTGACCTCGATGTGCAGAAGGCGGCCGAGGAAGCGCTCGGTGACCGCGCGGGCGCTGTGGTCGCAATGGACCCGAATACAGGGGAGATACTCGCGCTCGCGAGCCATCCTACCTACGACCCGAACTTGTTCCCGCGGGGCATCGCGCCTAAGGACTGGACCCGTCTCACAAACGATCCGACCCATCCACTTTATAACCGGGCCATTCAGAGCGTGTACCCACCGGGCTCCACGTTCAAGATCATCGTGTCCCTAGCTGGCCTCGAGTCGGGCATTATCAAGCTTGATGATAAGGTCAATTGCAGAGGTTACATCACGAGCGGCAAACACACTTTCCGGTGTTGGAAAAAGGGAGGCCATGGGGCGGTCTCGTTTCATCAGGCGCTCGTTGAGTCCTGTGACGTTTACTTTTATACCATGGGTGAACGTATCGGATGGGACCGTATAGCCGAGTATGCAAGAAAGCTGGGGTATGGAAGCTTGACTGGTATCCCCCTGCCCGAAGAAAAACCAGGACTTATTCCCACGACGGAGTGGAAGAAGAATAAAACGAAGGAACCGTGGTATCCGGGAGACACTTACATCAATTCCATCGGGCAGGGTTTCGTACTTGTCAGCCCTATCCAGGCCTGCCAGATGATCAGCGCCATTGCCAATGGCGGAAATTTCTATCGCCCCACACTGCTAAAGATGACCAGAAACCGGGAAACCGGCGCAGTAAAAACATTTTCACCAGAACTTAAAAACCGGGTCATGCTCGATCCGGCTGCACTCGAAGAAATCAGGAAAGCGCTCGCCGGCGTGGTGAACGAGCCTGATGGGACAGCTCACGGAGCCCAGACCCCATTGGCGATTGTGGCTGGTAAGACCGGTACCGCTCAGGTGATCGCCCAAAAGATACCCGGGAGAAAACTTGCGGAGAATACGCGGGATCATGCATGGTTTATTGCATATGCTCCGGTCGACAATCCGAAGATTGCCGTTGCAGTGCTCGTAGAGCACGGAGGGCATGGTGGCGGCGCGGCGGCGCCGGTAGCACGAAGGGTCATAGAGGAGTACATGAAAAATGCTGGACCAAAGACGGTTCGCTAATCTGCCTTGGGGCATGATCGGCCTCATATTCGCTATTGCGCTCATCGGGCTCTCGGCAGTCTACAGTGCGACCTACACAGCGAAAGGCCCTTCGTCTCTGTATTACAAGCAGCTCATCTGGGTTTCCATGGGCGCCATCATCATGTTCCTTGCGCTTATTCCGGATTATCATACCGTAGGGCGGTACGCCTATGTTCTGTATGCCACTTCTCTTCTGCTCCTGCTCCTGGTCATGGTGATGGGGAGGACCGGCATGGGAGCACAGCGTTGGCTCGCCATCGGCCCCTTCGCGTTCCAGCCCTCGGAGTTCGCTAAGCTTTCACTCACACTTGCCCTCGCCCGGTATTTCGCAGAGGACCCGAAGCGGGGCGGCTATGGCCTCCGAGACCTGACCATCCCCGGCGTTATGGTCCTGATTCCGCTTGCGCTCGTACTTAAGCAGCCCGACCTCGGCACGGCACTCATGCTGCTCCTAACCTCCGCCCTCATCGTGATGATTGCAGGGCTCCGCATGCGTTCAATCTTCATCATGATCCTCATCGGGGTAACGATTGTCTCAGCGATCTTCCTCGTTCCTCCTTTGCGGCATAAGATATGGGGATCATTAAAGCCGTACCAGCAGAACCGGATACGGGCGTTCGTTGACCCGAGTTCGGACCCGCTCGGCAGCGGCTACCACGCGAACCAGTCCAAGATCGCCGTGGGCTCGGGCCAGATTCTTGGCAAGGGTTTCCGCCAAGGCACTCAGAGCCAAATGGCGTTTCTGCCTGAGCGCCACACCGATTTCATTTTTGCCGTGATCGCGGAAGAACGCGGCTTTATCGGTACGGGCCTCATGGTTCTCCTGTATCTGATCCTTCTCCTCGTCGGCGTAGACACAGCCAAAAACGCAAAGGACCGCCTCGGAGTGCTCATGGCCGGCGGCATTGTTTCCATGATATCGCTCTACGTTTTCATAAACGTGGGCATGGCCGTTGGCATTGTGCCGGTCGTGGGAGTACCACTCCCCCTCGTGAGCTATGGGGGGACCTCCACCATCACCACCTTCATCGCCCTGGGATTATTGTTGAATATTCAAGCACGTCGGTTTATGTTGTTCTATTAAATAATGCGAGGACGCACAGCGCGGAGGAAATAGCGCAACGGCTGCCGGAACCGGTTGCCCTTTGCTCTCAGCTCCATGCTCTCCGTAATCTCAAAGGAGTTCCATGCTTGAAGATTTCCTGCCGCTGGTCGCGAAACCAGCGCGATATATCAACACCGAGGTCCACAGCGTACGTAAAGATCTCTCGAAGATACGGACCAAGGTTTGCCTCTTTTTCCCCGATGTCTATGAGATCGGGATGTCACATCTCGGGCTCCGGATACTCTACCACATCCTGAACAACAGGGACGACACGGCATGCGAACGAGTGTTCTCTCCGTGGACGGATTACGAACAGCGGCTGCGCGCCGCCGGGAGGCCGCTCACGAGCCTTGAGTCGAACCTTCCTCTCTCCCAATTCGATATCATCGGCATTACGCTCCAGTATGAGCTGTCGTACACAAACATCATAGCGGGGCTTGGACTCGCCCAAATACCACTGCTCTCATCAGACCGCACGGACAGTCACCCTGTGGTCATCGCGGGCGGCCCTTGTGCCGTCAACCCCGAGCCTCTTGCAGATTTTATCGATGCCTTCTTCATCGGCGAAGCAGAAGAAGCAGTCCATGATATTGTGGAGTTCCGCCAAAAATATCCGTCCAGGAGAAAATACCTCGAGGCGCTTGCACAGCGAGAAGGGTTCTACGTGCCTGCCCTCGGGAAAAGAACCGTTCGGAGAAGATTCGTCAAGGACCTGGAATCCGCCGCATACCCTAACAAGCCAATCCTTCCACTCATGAAGCCGGTGCACGATCGGGCCACAATCGAGGTGGCGCGCGGCTGCATACGCGGCTGCCGTTTCTGCCAGGCAGGAATCATCTACCGGCCTTACCGGGAACGGAGCGCTGAACGCGTTAAAGCGCTGCTCCACGAATCACTCTCCTGTACGGGTTACGACGAGCTTTCGCTCGCATCGTTGAGCTCCGGCGATTATTCCCTTATCCAGCCGCTTATGCAGGACCTCGTCAACCGATACCGGGAAAGCCTCATCTCCATCTCACTCCCCTCGCTCCGTATCGGGACGCTCACCTCGGATATGATCCGTGCAATTGCAGGCGTGCGCAAGACCGGCTTCACCCTTGCGCCGGAAGCAGGCACGGAACGCCTTCGCCGTGTAATCAACAAGGCAGTGACCGACACCGATCTCATGGACACAGCAGAGACCATCTTTGCAAGCGGCTGGAACGTCCTGAAGCTCTATTTTATGATAGGACTCCCTACAGAGACGGACGAGGATCTGGACGGCATCATCAGGATTGCTCACAACCTCCTTGCACTGGGCAAAAAAGCCTCCAAACGTCATGTGCAGCTCAATATCAGCGTCTCAACGTTCGTACCGAAGCCACATACTCCGTTCCAGTGGTTTGGACAGTCAACACGAGAGGACATCAGGGCAAAGCATGCCTACTTGGAGAATGGGCTGAGACGAAAAGGGATCTCCATGAAACCTCATAATCCGGAGATGAGTCTGCTCGAAGGAGCATTTGCGCGGGGGGACAGGAGTATCGGCAAGGTCATTGATGAAGCCGTACGACGCGGTTGCCGATTCGACGGTTGGACAGAATGTTTTTCCTTCACAACATGGCAAGAGGCGTTCCAGGCGTGCGGCCTGGAACCCACATCGTATGCCTACCGCGCATTCGAACTTGACGATGAGCTCCCCTGGGATCACATAAAAAGCGGCGTGACCACGGAATTCCTTAAGCGGGAATACCGGCGCGCAGTGGCGGCGGAGATCACGGGGAACTGCCGGGTGGCGTGCGAGCGGTGCGGCATCGGATGCAGGGACGGCGGAACCCCATCACTCGGAAAACCGGCTGCTTCTGCTGTTGAGACAAAAAGCGAACCGATAACATTGCCAGACATACATATGAAGCACTCGGCACCGCAGGATATCAGCGCCCGTATCAGGGTCAAGTATGCAAAAACCGGACGGCTCCGCTTCCTGTCGCACCTCGACCTCATGACGCTGTTCCACCGGGCGGCCGTGAGGGCGGGATTGCCGATTGCGTACTCCCACGGTTTCAACCCACACCCAAAGATCTCCTTCGGTCCCGCGCTCTCCGTAGGCATCGAGAGCGAAGCAGAGTATCTAGACATGGAGACCGACCCGTTCATCGATCTCCAGCAGATCACCAAAAATCTGAACACTACCCTGCCTTTGGGAATAAGGATCCTCGCGGCAAGGGTTATTCCGAAAAGATCTCCGTCCCTTTCCGGGAGCATCGTCAGACACAAATATAAGGTCATGGTCCCGGCCGCATATGCCGATGATATTGGACACAGGGTTGGAGATTTTTTGTCCCGGGCCGCGGTGATGGTGACGAAAGATGGCCGGCAAAAGGATATCCGTCCAGGAATCGAATCAATTACTGCAGAATGGATCGGCAACATGGCCGAACTCGCGATTATTCTACTGGATAAAGACCCGTTCAGGCCGCGCGTTCAGGACGTGATCCAAGAGTTGTTCGCCGTGAGCTCAGATCATTCAGCATTGTTCGGGGTAAAACGGACCGGCATGTATTACAGCAACAGGGGGATATGGCAGGATCCTCTTGAAGTTTAATATAAGCGATTTTACGAATTTTTTGTCGTTGTCGATAAATTCTTCCTCACTATATTACCCTGATGGCATTTGCGTATTTGTTCGCATGATCTTTCGATATAAATGCTCTGTCGGCGAAACAGGGCAACAACCCCGGAACAACGCAGTTTTTGCCTATCGCCTTGGCTGTGTACAGCCTCTCATCGGCTTCCCGTAAAAGGCTGCCACCATCCGGTTTGTTTTCAAGGCTTGCCACGCCAAAACTCGCTGTTACCTTGATGCCCTTATCACTGAGATGGGTCTCATGCATCTCGATTTTTTTTCTGAGCTTTTCCGCAAGCTTGACAGCGCTGTATAGTGTCGTATCTGGAAGGACCAGCACGAACTCTTCTCCCCCGTATCGTGCAAGGTAATCAGATTTTCTGACCAGCGCAGGCAGCAGCGTACAGATTTCCTTCAAAACGGCATCGCCCGCATGGTGCCCATGCACATCGTTTATCTTCTTAAAATTATCCAAATCGATCATGATGACCGAAAGGTCGGTGCAGTACCGCTTGGCGTAGAAGATATCGCTGGTAATTAAGCTGTCCAAAGCTCTCCGATTATAACAATTAGTGAGCGGATCAACCGTTGCGGCAGTTTTGAGTTGATTTATGTTCAAGGTGTTTTCCAGCGCAATGCTGATGGAGCCTATGACCGCGTTGACGATAGTGCTGTGATAATTATGCATGTTTCTTTTAGGCTGGATATAAAGTCTCGAAATGATATTATTTTCCGTCACCCGATATGATATAATTCTGCTCATGTTTAAAGTGTCATAATTATGACAATTATCTCCAGTTTTTTTGCCTAAATCATGAACAGTACAGTCAATAATTTGGCTATTGAACTCTTTCCTTAAGAACTCAATAAAAGAGGTTGTGTGAACTCGAGGTTCTATCCATAAATCCACAGAGGTACCATTTTTGATAACAAAACCAAATAGTTCGCAATCTAGAATGTCTTTCAAGCATCGAGAAGCCTCAATGAGGATTTCATCTATATCTTTATACTGGTTAATCTTCAGGATATATGCGCTTAATGTCCTGTAATCAATACCGCGGGTGATCCTATACCCGAGATGCAGCGTTGCTACGGCCTCTTTCATAATCTTTTTAGTTTTACTTAACATATAGTTGTATTTTATAAAGCAAATTTAATGCCAAAAATTATGCCATATCCTTATAGGCCTCTTTTTATATTTATGATGATGTAATTTCCGGACATTCTCTGCACCTGGAGACTTTTAATTCTTGTATTAAATTCTGTACTATTATAAAATAGTTTTAGGACATAAAATCGTTTGAGGAGAGATTATGCCATCTGAGATCATCGTGAATGCAGGCCGGGAAGAGACCCGCGTTGCCCTGTTGGAGAACGGACTGGTCACGGAAATTTATATCGACCGCAAGAAGGACCGCGGCATCGCCGGTAATGTCTATAAAGGCCGGGTCATGAAGGTCCTGCCCGGAATGCAGGCGGCTTTCGTGGATATCGGGCTGGAGAAGTCGGCCTTTCTCTATGTAGGCGACGTGTTTGACAGCACCTCTGAGTATGCGCCGATGATGGATGATGAGGGCCTTGAGCTCGAGGTTGAACCCAAGAGGAAGCGCTCTCATTCCAATCAGATAGAGGACCTTCTGCAGGAAGGTCAGGAGATACTGGTCCAGGTTTCTAAAGAGCCAATCAGCACCAAGGGTGCGCGTGTGACCACCTACATCAGCATTCCTGGACGCTATCTCGTCATGATGCCTGGCGTCAACCATATTGGGGTTTCGCGCCGCATCGAGAACGGAGAAGAACGAAAGAGGTTCCGCGAGATCGTTGACCGGCTCCGCAAACCGAATACGGGCTACATCATCAGGACTGCCAGCCAGGGCAGGAGCGAGGAAGAGTTTACCGCGGACATAGAATTCCTCGCCCGGCTGTGGGAGAACGTCCTGCGCAAGAAAGAAAAGACCTCTGCGCCGGCCCTTCTCCATAATGAGCTCGACCTTGTTTTCCGGGTGATCCGCGATGTCTTTACCCGGGACGTGGACAAAATGGTGATCGACTCGCCCGACGAATACCAACGGGTCAAGGAGTTCGTCGATTCCTACATCCCTCAGCTCAGCAGGCGCGTGAAACCGTACGACGGAGACGAGCCGATTTTCGAGCATTACGGCGTGGAAATTGAGATCTCGCGCGCCCTCGGCAGAAAAGTCTGGCTCAAGTCCGGGGGGTACATCATCATTGACCAGACCGAAGCGCTTACCACGATCGATGTCAACACCGGTCGGTACGTGGGTAAGCGGTCCCTGGAGGACACGATCTTGAAGACCAACCTCGAGGCCGTGCGGGAGATTGCGTACCAGCTCCGGCTCAGGAATATCGGCGGTATCATCATCCTCGATTTCATCGACATGGAGCGGGAGGACAACCGCCGCAAAGTGTACTCGGCCCTCCAGGAGGCGCTATCCAGCGACAAGGCAAAGACAACCATATCGCACATCTCGCCGATCGGGCTCATAGAGATGACGCGCAAACGGATCCGCGATAGCCTCGGTCGCACCCTCTGCGAGCCTTGCCCTTACTGCGACGGCCGCGGATACGTGAAGTCGGCCCGTACTGTCTGCTATGAGGTGTTCCGGGAGATCCGGAGGGCTTTCACCGGCGCTGACGAAAAGAAGGCGCTCGTCACAGTAAACTCCGTGGTGGCCGACATGATGTATGATGAGGAACGGCAGGGTGTCGAGGAACTGGAAAAGGAATTTCAGAAGAAGATCGTTATCAAGGCCGACCCGAACCTGCACCAGGAACAGTACGAAGTGCTCATGGTCTGACCTCGGAAAGGGCAAACAGCAATATCCCTGATATCATAATCACGGGATAAGAAGATTGTCGATCAACCTCGTCTTCCCGAGGCGTACCGCGACAAGCAAGACCATATTGCCACGCGCAGTACCGAGCGGCGCCAGCGTTTCCGGATCAGCGACCTCGACATAGTCGATCCCCACGCCTTGCTCCGCAAGGATCACAGCACGCATTTTCTGCTTGAGTTTTTCCGGCTCCTTTGCCCCTGCCGTGTAGAGGTCGCGAGCTGCGAAGAGAGCGCGAGAGAGAACCGTTGCCGTGCGCCGCTCATCGGCATCAAGATAACTGTTCCGGGAACTCATAGCCAAGCCGTCCGTTTCGCGTACAGTCGGAAGGACAATGATCTCCACGTCCAGGTTCAGTCCCTTTACCATCCGCTTGATAACGACACACTGCTGGAAATCTTTCTGGCCGAAGAATGCCTTGTTCGGTTTCACTATATGAAAGAGCTTGGCCACAACCGTTGCAACGCCGCGGAAATGGCCCGGCCGGATCGCGCCTTCAAGGATGTCGGATATCCCCTCAACAGAGACGAACACCGTCGGCTTTTCGGGGTACATCTCCTTGGCATCAGGTATGAAGAGGATATCGACGCCTGAGGACCCGCACTTCTTGCGGTCCCCTTCGATGTCGCGGGGATAGCGGCTCAAATCCTCGTTCGGTCCAAACTGGGTGGGGTTCAGGAAGATGCTCACGACCGAAATGTCGCACGCCTGGCGCGCGCCCCGCATGAGCGAGAGGTGCCCTTCATGTAGGAACCCCAGGGTCGGCACGAAGCCTATGGCCTTTCCTTGCTTCCGAAGCAACTCGGAAAAGGATCGCATGTCGTATAGGGAAGTGATTATCTCCATATTACTATGCATGACTTCTTTTCTGCCCCTGAATCTTTGTCCCGCACTAGCCTATTTTTTCCCCCGCGACTTCGGAACGTAGTACTGAATACCTTGCTTCATATTCAGAACCTGCTTGAGGAGATCATTGAGGTCTTCCCGCCGGTTGACGAAATCAATGTCCGAGGTGTTGATGACGAGAAGTGGTGTTTCGGAATAGTGGAAGAAGTACTGATTATACGCCTCATTCACCGCCGCTATATAATCCCTGTCCACATCCTTCTCAAAGGATCTGCCGCGCTGTTTAATCCGGCGGAGGAGAGTATCCGTATCTGCCTGGAGGAAGATGACGAGGTCAGGCTTCGCGACCTTGGGTTCGAGCATCTTATAGATCTGTTCATAGAGGACGAGTTCATGGTCGTCCAGGTTGAGGTAGGCGAATATCCGGTCCTTGGCAAAAAGGTAGTCGCTGATCGTGATTCTCGTGAAAAGGTCGGGCTGAAGCATCTCTTCCTGCTGGGCAAAGCGGTTTAAGAGAAAGAATGTCTGTGTCTGGAAGCGGTACCGGGGAGGGTCATTGTAAAAATCCGTGAGAAAGGGATTGTCTTCCGCGCGCTCCAGGATCAGGCGTGCACCGAGTTCCTCGGCGAGCATGCTGGTGAGGCTCGTCTTCCCCACGCCAATGGGGCCTTCGGTTACGATGTATCGGGTATGGCTCAAGGCTGATTTCTGACTCATGGCGTTTTGTGGTCCGACCTGCATCTCATGACCGTGGAGGTATCCTTCAATTCGCGGAGAAGCTGCTCAGCCGTTTTATGCAAGACGGGATGCATCACCTTGGGGGCAATCTCGGCAAGCGGTGCAAGCACGAACTTTCTCGTTGCCATCAACGGGTGGGGAATTACAAGGTGCGGCTGGTTCATCATCTGGTCTCCATACAGCAGGATGTCGAGATCAATGGTGCGCGGACCCCACCTCAGCGTGCGCTTGCGACCCAGCTTGCCCTCAATGGCACGACAGGCATCAAGCAGTTCCTTGGCAGATAGATCGGTCTCGATAGAGACCACGGCATTGATAAAATCTTCCTGTTCCTTATATCCCACCGGCTCGGTACAGTACAGGGAGGAAACGCTGATGACCTGGCCTGTGTCCGCCAGAAGCTCAAAGGCCTTACGGCAGTTAGCCTTCCTGTCGCCCACATTCGATCCGATTCCGATGTATGCAATGGTGGGCATAGAATAGTTCACACTTACCGCAGCCGAGGCAGAGAATTCCGGGAAAAATTTAACGCGAATTCTTCAAACAGTTCAAATGTTACGCACGATAGATTTACAAGTTTCTACTTGAGCTATTCGTGTGATCTGTCAATTCGTGCCATATGTGTTTTGCTTGTTTCTCTGCGTCCTATGCGGTGAAGGGTCCGTCGGTTCTAAAACTCGAACTGGAGCCCGCCCATCCGCTTCTTGAACTCCTCGAGCACACGCTGCTCATCGGCCCTGCCTTTGGACTCGAAGGTGGCAGAGAAGCGGAGATAAGAGCCCGCGTCGTCCCAGGGCACCGTGCTAATAAGTTTTGCAGTAATGAGGAACTCGGAGAACTCTTCAGCATTCGCAAACGTCCTCCCGTTTCTGACCCCCTTCGGTATCTTCACGTAGAGGTAGAAGGTGCCGATGGGCATCTTTGCCGAGAATCCCATCTCGGCAAGCACACCCGTCATTGCCCGCAGCCTGCGTTCATACTTGGCCGTGATCTCGTCGGTGATCTCGGGATGATCGAGCGCATACACCCCTGCCTTCTGGATGGCCTTGAACTGCCCGGAGTCATAGTTGTCCTTCACGTTTCCATAGCCTGCGATCACTCTCTCGTTCCCCACGACAAAGGCGAGGCGCCAGCCCGTCATATTGTACGCCTTGGACAGTGAGTGGATCTCGACGCCCACATCCTTCGCCCCGTCCACTGACAGGAATGAGAGAGGCTTGGCTCCATAGGTTAACGCGGCATAGGCAGCATCGTGCACCACGACGATTCCGTTTTCCTTAGCGAAGCGCACCGCTTTTTCGAAAAATGCTTTCGACGCGCCGGCGCCAGTCGGATTGTTGGGATAATTGAGGTAGAGGAGCTTCGCTCTTTTTTTCACATCTGATGGTATTGAATCGAGATCTGGCAGAAATCCGTTCTTTTCGAGGAGCGGAAGGTTCACGACCGTGCCTCCGTACCAGCGGGTATGCGTCCCCAAGACGGGATACCCCGGCACGGTCAAGAGCGTCACGTCGCCGGGATTGATAAAGACCGAGGGAAACATCGCAAGCACCGGTTTGCTGCCGATGCCATGGAGAACTTCAGTTTCGGCGTCGATACCGTTCACGCCGTACACTCTCTGCATGTACCGGGCGGCAGCGTCCTTGAACTCCTGAATCCCGTTGTCCGCGTACCCTCGGTTCTCCGGCTTTTCCGCCTCCTTCTGGAGTGCCTGAACCACGCCGGGAAACGCCATCTCATCAGGCTCACCTACCCCGAAGTCAATAAGCTCCATTTCGGGATGAGCTGCTAGCGCGGCCCGCTTCGCACGCTTGATCTTCTCGAACTTGTAGATCTTCTGTTCTTTGCCGAACATATTTCCGCCGATGCGCACGGCGAAGAGGGATTGAATATAGGATTCTTCCGTTGTCTGCACTTCTATACAGTCCTCCAGTCCTAAAGATACTGATAAACGTTAGACACTGATTAACGCATATTTTTTTGATTATTTGAAATCCGATTTTTCAGCATGTACCTGCGTCCTAAAAGCTTTATCTTTTAACCGTGTTCTTCAAACTCCCGATTCCCTCGATGCGGACCTCAATCTCGTCGCCCGGCTTCATCGGTCCGATCCCGGCCGGCGTGCCGGTTATGATAAGGTCGCCACGCTCGAGCGTCATGATCCCCGAGATAAAGCTCACGAGGTAATCTACCGTGAAGACAAATTGCGATGTCCGGGAGGACTGTCGCCGCTCTCCGTTCAGATACGACTCGATGAGAAGATCCTCCGGGTTAAGATCGGTCTCGATCCACGGCCCCACCGGGCAGAATGTGTCGAATGATTTGGCACGCGTCCATTGCCCGTCATTTTTCTGCAGATCCCGCGCCGTGACATCGTTTGCGCACGTAAAACCGAGAATATGGTCACGTGCAGAGGCAGGACTGATGTTCCTGACCCGATCCTTTATGACCACCCCGAGCTCGGCCTCGTAGTCTACCTGCGAGCTCGTTGCAGGATACACGACCGCTTCACCTGGGCCGATCACCGCTGTCGGGGGTTTCAGAAATACGATCGGAGTGTCCGGCACCGGAAGATTCAGCTCTTTCGCATGGTCACGGTAGTTAAGCCCGACGGCTACGATCTTGGACGGGGTGCACGGCGGCAGCAGCTGTATTTGAGAAAATAAGCAGCTTGTCTTCAGCGTCCTGAAGGGAGTGAAAAAATCACCATCGAGTTCCGCAACCTCATTGCCACTCAGAATGCCCAGTGAAGGCCTGCCTTGAGCCAAAAATCGTATGAGTTTCATACCTGCCCCGACAAATGCTTCTATTTTCCGTCAATCCACTCGGAAAGCTGTTCGGAGGGGCGATACCCGCTGAGCACGGTTCCGTCGTCCCGTACGAGCGTTGGCGTTCCATTGAACCCAAGCTCTCTGGCAAGCGCTATGTTCTTTTCCACCTGTTCATTGGGGCACACAGGCTCTGGCAGTGTCTTACCAGAAAACGCGTCATCGAGAAGCTCGATCGATTTCCCACACAGAATGGCCTGTACCTTTTTATATGCATCCTTATGTATCGGGAGCGGATATGGGATTACATAGAATGCGACATCGCTTCGCTTTGCCAGAACCTGCTTAATTTCCTCATGCAGTTTCTTGCAGAAAGGACAATCAGGGTCCGTGAACACCACAATCTTTTTCTTTGCAGTCTTCGGTCCCATGACCAGCGTCTCTTTGAGCGATATCTTTGAGAAATTGACCTTCGCCGCCTCAAGAGGAATGATTTGGCCGTTGATCAAATGCTTCCGTGAGAAATCAAGGTACAATGACCCGCGTTTGCCTTCGGCCTCGACATCCAGCTGCCACAGGCCTCCGACAGGAGAAAGCTTCACGTCCAGCAAGTTCCCCGTCGGGAGGATTTTTTTTAAGATTTTCTCAGCGTCTTTTTTCTCAAGCTTGTGACATTCCTTGCAATCTCCGCCGCAGCCCGGATGCTCCGAAGAAAATGCCCCCGACTTGAGCGGTGCGAGCAAAGAAAGTCCCGCAATCATGATGACCAAATATCTTATCATTATAAAACTCCTTGACGGTAATTGATGCCCGTGCATCTGACTTCATTCCTGTGTCTTTCGATTTTTGTTACTTCAGCCCCAATACATCCAGCATATCGTAGAGGCCGGGCTTCTTGCCGACGACCCACTTGGCCGCGCGCACCGCACCGGCGGCAAAGGTGTCCCTGCTGTGCGCCCGGTGCGTGATCTCGATGCGTTCACCTTTGCCCGCGAACATCACCGTGTGCTCGCCGACAATGTCCCCAGCGCGAAGGGTCTGGATACCAATCTCTTTCTTCGATCGCTCGCCGATCATGCCCTTGCGTGCGTAAACGCTGACCTCGTCCAGGTTCCTGTTCACGGCTTGGGCGATGACCTGGGCCATCTTCATGGCCGTGCCCGAGGGTGCGTCCTTCTTCATGCGATGGTGGGCCTCTACAATCTCCATATCATAATCCTCGCCGATGGTCTTGGCAATCTCTGCAAGGATCTTGAAGCAGAGGTTCACCCCGATACTCATGTTCGGGGAGAGCACGCAAGGAATCTTCTGAACTTGCTTATTGATTTCTCCCATCTGTTCCTTGGTAAACCCAGTTGTCCCGACCACAAGCGGCTTGCCCAGGTCCGCGCAGGTCTTGATATGTTCAAGGCTTGTTTCGGGGAGTGTAAAGTCGATAAGCACGTCCCCTGCTTTGAGCGCGACGGCGAGGTCGTCAGTGATCACCGTCAGAACCCCGCCTGCAGGGAGCCCTGCCGGGCCGCAGGAATCCTGGCCCACGAGGGGATGCGACTTTCGCTCGACGGCACCCGAAAGGCGGATGCCTTCCGAGGTCGAGAGCACGTTGATGATCCGCGAACCCATCCTGCCGGCAGCGCCGGCTATGACTGCTTTAATCATGTTTTTACTCCTTATTGTTTCCCGCTGAGAGAACTGTGCAACTGGTTCTAACGGGGGCAGAGCGCATGGCGCGTAGCGTTAAATCCCCTGACCCTGCCTTATGTTCTCTGCGTCCCTCGTGATGAATAGTTTCGAGTCAGATAAGCCTGTAGTCCTTAAGCGACTTCTTAAGCTTCTCCTTGCTCACCTCGGCCATAGGACAAAGCGGCAGGCGGAACTCCTCAGTAATCTTGCCCATGAGTGCGAGCGACGTTTTTACCGGGATCGGGTTCGTCTCGATGAACATTGCACTGTGGAGCGGCTCCATCTTGTAGTGGAACTTGAGCGCCTCCTCCATCTTCCCCCCGAAAAAGGCATCGAACATTCCGGCTGCGTCGGCCGGCGCCACGTTGGCCGTCACCGAGATTGCTCCCACTCCGCCTAGGCAGAGCAGCGGCAGCGTGGTAAAATCGTCACCAGAGATCACATCGAAATCCCTGCCGCAGAGCCGAATAATCTCGCTGACTTGCTTCATATCGCCGGTGGCTTCCTTGAGCCCAACGATATTCTTGATCGCGTGGAGACGCGCCACAGTCGCCGGAAGCATGTTTACCCCCGTGCGTCCCGGCACATTGTAAAGAACGATAGGGATGTCCACGGATTCCGCCACCTTCTTGAAGTGCTGATAGAGTCCTTCCTGCGTCGGTTTGTTGTAATACGGGGTAATGAGCAGCACGCCGTTGGCCCCCGCCTTCTTAGCGTATTTCGTCAGGTCGATGGTCTCCTCAGTGCTGTTCGACCCCGCGCCCGCGAGCACGGGCACGCGTTTGTTCACCGTCCTGACCGTGAACTCCACTACCCGGTGGTGTTCCTCGTGGGAGAGCGTGGCGGATTCACCGGTGGTGCCACACGGCACGATCACGTCCGTGCCATTTTTAAGGTGAAACTCGATGAGATTACCGAGTGCCTTTTCATCAACCTTGCCATTCTTAAACGGGGTAACTATTGCAACCATTGAACCTTTGAACATAGCAGCCTCCTTGCTATTTTAGACAGGATTAATGGGATAACAGCAGATAAGATGTTTTTAAATATGATCTTGTAAATCCCGTCAAAAAAAGTCTTTCGTCCTTGACTTTCTCAGCATCCTCTGCAGTGATGCATTTTAGATATAAAGCATCCCCTTGCACGCGACCTCTGCCTTGCCTTCGAGGTGCAGGTCCGTGAACTGCTCGCCTTCACGCTTGAACGAAACAACAAGTCTGTCGCCACCCTTGGTCATCACGGTCGCGGGTGACGATGTCTTGCGCAGGGCTGCCGCGATAAGCGCCGCGGCCACCGCGCCAGTTCCGCACGCAAGGGTCTCTCCCTCCACCCCGCGCTCGTACGTTCTGATCCGGAGCCTGTGCGGACCGACGATCTGAACGAAGTTCACGTTCGTACCCTCGGGCCTGAAGATCTCATGCTGACGTGTTTTTCTGCCCACACCATTCACATCTTCTGCATCAAGATGGTCAGAGAGGTAAACAAGATGGGGGACGCCGGTGTTGATAAAGTGTCCGGTGCGCGTGCCGCGATCAAGAGGCACCGATATATTCGTGCGCAAGCCATATGCATTCGTGAGCTGAACCCTGACCGTATCCTTCTTCACCTCGGCATGAATGATCCCCGCGAGCGTTTCGAAGGTCATGTCCTTCTTTGCGATTTTCTTAAGGTATGCGAACCGCGCGGCGCAGCGCGAACCGTTTCCGCACATCTCGGCCTCGCTCCCGTCGGAATTGAAGAACCGCCACTTGAAGTCGGCCTTCTTCGAAGGAACGACCACGATGAGCCCGTCAGCGCCGACTGAACGGTTCCGCTGGCAAACCTGTTTTGCCAGCCCGGTTAGATTCATTCCCTGCAGGACACCCCTGTGATTATCGATCAGAATGAAATCGTTCCCGTTCCCCTGCATTTTGTAAAAGGGTATCTTCTTCATGTACTATCTTTCGGATGACAAATCCATCAAATCACAAATTATACATAAGCTCCGAACTTCAATTTTACAATCCAGCATGGTAGAACGTACTTGAATTTTGGTTATTGAGATTTATTTTTTGTCTCCCACCCTTCCAACCACCGCGGGACCCTTTCACCCCTGATGAGGTCGCTATAGGTCTCGCGTTCCCGCACGATGTAATACTCGCTCCCATTGACCATGACTTCGGCCACGCGCGGCCGTGAATTATAGTTCGAGGACATCGAAAAACCGTATGCTCCCGCGCTCATCACCGCGAGAAGCTCTCCTTGCTTTACCTCGGGCATCTCTCGCTCCTTGGCGAGGAAATCGCCGGACTCGCAAATCGGCCCCACCACATCGAGCACGGTGTTCACAGGAGCAGAAGGATCCGACACTGATTTTATCTCATGATAGGCCTCATAGAGGCTCGGCCGGATGAGGTCGTTCATACCTGCATCGACGATCAGGAACCGTTTCTCACCGCTGTCTTTGTGATAGAGGGCGCTCGTCACGAGGATACCTGCATTGCCCACGATGGCCCGGCCCGGCTCCAGCACCAGGGTACACCCGGCCTCTCTGAGAAGCGGTTGGATCGCCTTCGCAAGTTCCTTGGGATGTGGCGGTGTCTCGTCCTTGTACGTAATGCCCAGCCCGCCACCGATATTGATGAACTTGATGTCCAATCCTGCAGACCTGAGTTCGCTGACGAACCCTACGAGTTTTTCAAGCGCATCCACGAACGGCTGGATCTCGGTAATCTGAGAACCTATGTGCTGATGGATTCCTGTCACTTCCACGTGAGATAGAGACTTGGCCATCTGGTAGTACTCCAGCGCCTGCTCGATTGGGATGCCGAATTTGTTCTCCTTGAGTCCCGTAGAGATATAGGCGTGCGTCTTGGGGTCGATGTTCGGATTCACCCGCAGCGCTATGCGCGCCATCGCACGCATGTCCTTTGCGGCACGCTCTATTGCAAGGAGCTCCTCGCCGGACTCGACGTTGAACATGAGAATACCGACCTTGAGCGCATACTCGATCTCATCCCTGCGCTTGCCTACCCCTGCATACACAACCTTTTTCGGATCGATTCCCGCCCGGAGTGCGCGAAACAGTTCTCCGCCCGAAACGATGTCCGCCCCCGCACCCTCCCTTCCGAGCAACCTGATGATCGCGCCGTTCGGGTTCGACTTGAGCGCAAAGCAGATAATATGCGGAACGCCCGCAAAGGCTCTATCGAAGGCCTGATAATGATTCACCAGCGTATTGCTGCTATAAAGGTAGAACGGCGTGCCAACCCGCTGGGCCACGCTTTTGACAGAAACCCCTTCGCAGTACAGCTCTCCGTTTTTATAGACAAAGTCATGCATGGGAACCCCATCCGATTGGAAATTGGACAATGAATAGAGGAAATTGTCAATTTTATCCTCAGATTTTCATTTTCCAATTTATCGCGTTTTTTGTCTCATCTTCTCAGCGTACGCTTTCTGCTCCTTCGACATCGGACTTTCGTTCCCTGACTGGTCCACCGCGGTGACCGTGTAGTAATACACTACTCCCGGCTTTACCTTCACGTCAGAGAACGTGGTGCGGTTTAACAGCTTATCTGTAAGACGCACATAGTCCCTGCCGCTCCTCACCGACCGATACACGTGGTACCCCGCGAGGTCCCGCTCCTTGTTCTCATTCCAGGTTAGGAATATCCTGGCCACGCCGGGAACGACTGTAAGTCCCACGGGCCTTGCCGGCGGTGTCATCTTCCTGGGCGTGGCAGATGCCTCAACCGAATCAAGGCTTTCATTCCACGGCAAGGTCGGACTGTCCACGGCCCGCACAATATAAAAGTACGTCTTATTATTCACTACCGCTGTATCTTTATAGGAAGTCGTCCTGACCGGTTCCTTGTTCAGCGGAGTATCTTCATACCGGCCTTTTTCCGTACCACGGTAGATATTGTAGCCGACAAAGCCTCCGTACTGGCTCCCGTCCGATCTCGTAGTGACCAGATTCCAGGAAAGGAGATTACTGCTGTCATCGCCCACAGCGGTAAAGTTCGTTGGAGCTGCCAGAGAAAGAAGCGGTGCCACTCGCGTCTCTTCGGACTGCGGGCTTGCCCCTCCCCTTTCGCTCGTGGCTCTAATCCGATAGCTGTACACCTGACCGTATCTCAGGTTCTTGTCGCTCCAGAAAACTGTGCCCGCCCTCACCTCAGCCGGCGCAGGATTGGCCATCGTGATATCGGCAATCTCCTTGTACCGGGTCTTCTTTCTGCTGTCGCCGATCTCCGCCCGGTAGATACGGAATCCCAAAATTTCAGCGGGATTCATGTCCTTGCCTTCCACGTTTTTGGTTGGCACGCGCCATGACAGGAATGCGATGTCGTCCCTGACAACGGCTTTAATGCCCTTCACCGCCTCAGGCCGGGGGCTCTCGGGCGTGAGCGGGTCCGTCTTCCTGCCGCAGGAGACAGCAAGCACCAGGATAACCGTCAGGCAGATGGCCCTGAAAAACCACCGCGTCCGGGTATTCATCGTATCTTCTTGAGAACCGTGAGGCGTTTTCTCAGATTCACCGGGGCCGTGCCGCCGTATGACGTGCGCCTCCTTACAGATGCCTCTACGGATAACGCGTCATAAACGTCCTCGTGGATCAGCGGTGACAGTTTTGTGTATTCACCGATCGGCATATCGACGAGCCCGCATCCCAGCTCCGTAGCACGAAGCACGGCCTTGCCCACGACTTCGTGGGCTTTGCGGAACGGCATGCCCTTGCGGACCAGATAGTCTGCCAGGTCCGTGGCCGTGATGAATCCGTCTTCCGCCGCTTTCCGCATCGCTTCTGCGTGTATCGAAACGCCCTTGAGCATCTCAATGAAAACCGACAGCGAGAGCGTAATCGTTTCAGCGGCGCCAAAAATCTGTTCCTTGTCCTCCTGCATGTCTCGGTTGTACGCGAGCGGTAGTCCCTTCATGAGCGTGAGGAGCGCCATGAGGTGACCATACACCCGGCCCGTCTTACCGCGCGTGAGCTCGGCCACATCGGGGTTTTTTTTCTGTGGCATGATCGAGGAGCCCGTGGTGAAGGCATCGGAGATCGTGATGAACCCGAATTCGGATGACGACCAGATGACGAGCTCTTCGGACAGGCGCGAGAGATGCATCATGATCTGAGCGCAAGCCGCAACGAATTCGATTGCAAAATCCCGGTCCGAGACGGCATCTATGCTATTTTCGCACACACCGCTGAAACCGAGCTGCTTGGCAACGAACTTCCGATCGATGGGGAGTACGGTCCCTGCGAGGGCACCGGCGCCGAGCGGCATCACGTTCACCCGGCGGAAGCAGTCTTCAAGCCGGCCGCGATCGCGCTCGAACATCTCATAGTACGCAAGCAGGTGGTGACCGAATAGCACGGGTTGCGCGCGCTGGAGGTGCGTGTAGCCAGGCAGAACGACATCGCTGTGCCGTTCGGCAAGATGAACGATGACCGCCTGGAGTGCGGTGAGGAGCTCGTGGATCTCGGCGATCTCGTCGCGCAGGAACATGCGGATGTCGAGGGCCACCTGATCGTTCCTGCTCCGTGCCGTGTGCAACTTTCCACCTGTGGGCCCAATCTTCTCGATCAACCGGTTTTCGATGTTCATGTGGATATCTTCGAGCTCCACGCTGAACTCGAATGTACCTGCGACGATCTCTTTCAGGATCTCTTCAAGCCCGCGTATGATGCGGTTGGCTTCCCTCTTCGGTATGATCCCCTGCTTGCCGAGCATGGCGGCATGCACCATGCTGCCCGCGATGTCGTAGGGATAGAGCCGCCAGTCATAGGGGATCGACGCCGTGAACTGCTCGACGAGCTCGTTCGTGGCAGCGGTGAACCTGCCGCCCCAGGGCTTGGTCTTCTTCGCGGCCGTCTTCGCTTTCTTTATTATCTTGGTCTTCTTGTTTGCCATATCATATCAAAACCATTTTGACACTGACTCTCACTGTTAAGCTGTGATTAATGCGGTAATGTTAAGACATTAATCATAAATTTTTCAGTGTATACCCGTGTCAAATTCTTTCTTTGATTGCCGTCTTGAAGATCTACGCCTTTAATTTGGATGCCTTGCTCCCGATTCTGAGCCGAAGAGCGTTCAGGCGGATGAAACCTTCGGCGTCTTTCTGGTTATAAACCCGGTCTGCCTCAAAGGTCGCAAGCTCCGGATTGTAGAGCGAGATAGGCGACTTACGGCCGACCGTGTCGCAATTTCCTTTATATAACTTGAGCCGCGCCGTGCCGCTCACGTTCTTCTGGGACTCGTCGATTGCGGCCTGCAGCATGGCGCGTTCCGGCGCAAACCAGTATCCGTAGTACACCAGTTCGGCGTAACGTGGGATCAGGCTGTCCCTCAGGTGCATGGACTCGCGGTCCATGGTGATGGACTCCACGGCACGGTGTGCCGCATGCAGGAGCGTACCGCCCGGCGTCTCGTACACACCGCGGGACTTCATGCCTACATAGCGATTCTCCACGAGGTCTACGCGGCCAACGCCGTGGCTGCCAGCGATCCGGTTCGCCTCGGCCAGAAGTACAGCAGGGGAAGCCCTTTCCCCGTTTATGGCAACAGGATTACCCGCACTGTATTCTACCTCAATGTACTCTGGCTTGTCAGGCGCTTTCTCGACCGGTACGGCCATAGTATACATGTCCTTGGTCGACTCTTTCCACGGATTCTCAAGGACGCCGCCTTCGTAGCTGATGTGCAGCAGGTTACGGTCCGTGGAATAGGGCTTCGACTTGGTCGCGGTCACCGGTATATTGTGCCTCTCAGCATAGGCGATAAGTTCCTCGCGGCCCTTCATGCTCCACTCGCGCCAGGGCGCTATGATCTTCACGTCCGGCTTGAGAGCAAAGTAAGTGAGCTCGAACCGGACCTGGTCGTTCCCCTTGCCCGTTGCCCCATGGCAGACCGCATCCGCACCTTCCTTGTTTGCGATTTCGATCTGCCGCTTGGCAATGAGCGGCCGCGCAATCGCGGTGCCGAGGAGATAACGGCCCTCATACACGGCGTTCGCCCGCAGCATGGGGAACACAAAATCCCTGGTGAATTCCTCGCGCAGGTCATCGATGTAGATCTTGCTCGCGCCGGTCCTGATGGCCTTCTCACGAAGCGGCTCAAGCTCCTCTCCCTGTCCGATATCAGCAGTGAACGCAATCACTTCGGCACCATACTCTTGTTTAAGCCAGGTGATGATGACCGATGTATCGAGCCCGCCTGAATAGGCGACGACGATCTTTTTAATTTCCTGCTTCAAATAAATACTCCATAAAAAGAGGCAAGGGGCAGGCCTTTCCCTACAACCGGACCCTGGATCCGGTACTCCTGACCCTGTTATTTTCCTTCTACGATCTTGACTTTCATCTCGATGCGTTCGTTCGGATTGTCGCGCGGATCCCGGGGTTGGGATACAATCTTGTCCACGGTCTCCATTCCGCTCTCGACCTCGCCGAAAACTGTGTACTGCCGGTCGAGGAACGGCGAATCCTTCACGCAGATGAAGAATTGCGAACCGGCGCTGTCCGGGCTCTGCGCCCGCGCCATGGAAAGCGTGCCCCGCTTGTGCGGCTTAGCGTTGAACTCGGCCTTGATTGTATACCCCGGCCCGCCCATTCCGTGCATGCTCCTATCCGGGTTTTTGGTATTCGGATCTCCCCCTTGGATCATGAAGCCGGGGATTACACGGTGGAATGTGGTCCCGTCGTAAAAGCCCTTCTTGGCAAGCTCAATAAAGTTGTTCACGTGTCCGGGCGCCACGTCGGGGAAGAACTTCAGTGTTATGTTGCCGAACTTGGTTTCGATGATCGCTTTCGTCATGGACATTTTTTTGATCTCCTGTACGGTAAATTTTTTCAATTCCTGCTGAGCAAACCCCGTCGCATGGATAAAAATACCGAGCAAAACAGTGAAAACAAGCAGAACTTTTTTCATGAAACAACCTCCTCTTACCATAAAAATTGCCTGTCAAAACAGAAAAAAGGGCAGGATGTATTGTTTTACCAGAAACCCGGGGGGATGTCAAACAAAACATAGGTTTGCGCGGGGAAAATGCTCTGGAACCGCGCTCCAGACCTTCCTGGGAGCTCAGAGGTGTCTTAGAAATAACAGCGTCTCTCCCATTGACGGAAACCTAGAACCGCTGATATACTTTAGGCTATCTGTTATATTTCCGTCATCAGACAGCGAGGTGCGCATGGCAAACGGCCCGGCCGATAGAAGAGGCTTTATCAGGGTCCCGTTTCACACCGAGGTCACGGTCCGGGCGGGTGACCGTATTGTGCAGGCAAACACAGAAATAAACGTGAGCATGAGCGGGTTGCACATGCCGTCCGATGATGTCCTTTCCGCTCCCGGTGTTCCTTGCCGAGTAAGCATTATGCTTTCTTCATTCGAAAACAAACTGCTTATCGAAGCTGATGGGAAAATAATACGTTCCGAACCAGGCAGCCTTGCGGTTGAATTCACCCAGCTCGATCTGGATAGTTATCACCACCTCCGGCAGCTTATCCTCAACAACACTGATGAACCGGAGAAGGCAGAGCAGGAATTCTCCTCCCACTGGGGAATCCGACCACGGCTCCATTAACCGTAACCTTATAGGATGCATCATGCAAACACCAGCATTGCCTCTTCACCATGATGCGCCATAATATTGTTCCCATTTTCATGAATTTCTGATAAAGTTTCCAAAAGTGAGGATCCGGTAATTTTACAGCGAGAAAGGAGATTGGTATGGTGCAGAAGGCAAGCAGCAAATTGACGGACATGCTGAACAAGGCAATCGCTCGGGAGATCCAGGTGAGCGTACAGTACATGTGGCAGCATGTAATGGCAAAAGGCCTGGAGTCAGCGGAGATCGCAGATGTGTTCGAGGATGTTGCTATCACGGAGATGAAGCACGCCGAGAAGATCGCTGAGCGACTCTTCTATTTCGACATCACCCCCACGACCAAGCCCGACCCCATCAAGGTGGGCGGCACTATGAAAGAAATGCTCGAGTACGACGCGAAGGCCGAGGAGGAAGCAATCGATCTCTACAAGGAAATCATCAAGCAGGCAAGCTCCGAAGGGGACACCTCAACGCGGCTACTCTTCGAGCAGATCCTTGCCGAGGAGGAAAACCACCACGATACATTCACGACGCTGCTGGGGAAATAATGATGTCTTTTCCAATCTGAGATTAAAATGAGGGACGAAAAGCCGAGGCATCCTGCCTCGGCTTTTTATTTTCACAACTGCCTTTGGTAATAATTCATTATCCTTAAAAAGGCATCCATCCATGAATGAACACTGATTTATTCCTGACTGCAAAGCATCGAAAGAATGGCGGGGTGGACGGGGCTCGAACCCGCGACCTCCGGCGTGACAGGCCGGCGTTCTAACCGAACTGAACTACCACCCCAATTGTGCTGAGAATGCGGAGTCGAGGAGTTATGGAGTGAACACTATTCCTCACACTCCTGAGCTCCTGCAGTGTGCTTTTATGGTAGGCGGAACAGGGATCGAACCTGTGACCCCAGCCTTGTAAGGGCTGTGCTCTCCCAGCTGAGCTATCCGCCCGGTTCCAACCTCGGGAGAGTGGTAATATCTATTATTCCACGCAAAATGTCAAGCTAAATTTAACCGCTTGTCAACCCAAAATAGAAATGTCCTACTGCTACCAAAGTAAAAATGTCCGCTTTTAGGAAGCAGCGGGAAGTTGTTCCGATGCTCTTCTGAGTCTCTTCCAAGGATGATTCGGCGATTGATACCGTCCTTGCTTTTCCTG
>DATJAO010000003.1:0-15348 GCA_035516175.1 Nitrospirota bacterium | reverse complement strand
GGACTTAGAAAAATGGCATGTGATATGCTGCGATTTATATGGGGTAATGTTTCAATTTCGTATAGTTATACATGACTATGCCTTCACGGCGAGCGAGATTACCGCCCTACAGAGTTTTCTCGCCGGAGGTGGCTCAATCCTCTCTTTCCTGTTGAAAACAGCAGTATTAGTGACCTAGCGATGAGGAACACATATATCAACAATACTATTTCAAGTTTCTAGTGGTACATACCTCTTTTTGGGAATTGAAGGATTATGCCTTTGGTTAGCTCGCCCTTTTTCTTTTGCGCAATATTATAAATAGGGTGATCGCAATGCTCATCCTGCCTTACAAAAAAAGTTCTGCCGTATCAGGCATCCGGCTGTTCCTATTCCTCCCCCTGCTCCTCGTATGCGCGCTGATTATGGTCAGGGTCGTTTCCGCACAGGTGGACTTTGCACGGCAGTATCAAGCTTACGAGAACGCAATCAATGCCGCGACAGCAGCCTTAAACAGAAGCTACTACCTGACAGCGACCGACGAGTTCATCAAGGCACTAGATGTGTCGCCCCTTGAGGCTTCTCTCTACTACCAGCGAGGGATTGTTCTACTGATCGGGAATGATGCGACAACACATATAGAGCCAAGGGCTCATAGTCGGTAATGTACGATCAAATCTCATTCAGGAGGTGAGCCATGAAGAAGCTTGTTACGAATAATAAGGTGAGTGTATTTTCGATGTTAATGCTGACGATACTCTTATTTGCTGCTACTGTTTCAGCCCAACCTTCTTACCTAGTGATAGACCTCGGCGGCCTTGGTGGCACGACTAGCGTCGGCACGACTAGCGTCGGCGAAGGCATCAACGACAACGGCCAGGTGACGGGACAGGCGGCGATTACAAGTGGTTACATTCATGCCTTCCTGTACAGTGGCGGCACCATGACTGACCTCGGCACCCTGGGCGGCACGACTAGCGTCGGCTCAGACATCAACAACTCCGGCCAGATTGTGGGAGGTGCGGCTCTTACCGGTGATACTGCCGTTCACGCGTTCCTGTACAGTGGCGGTATAATGGCCGACCTCGGCACCTTGGGCGGCACCAATAGCGAGTCCCAGGCCATCAACAACTCCAGCCAGATTGTGGGGGAGGCAAATCTTACCGGCGATACAGCCCAGCACGCCTTCCTGTACAGTGGCGGTATAATGGCCGACCTTGGCACCCTGGGCGGCACCAATAGTTTCGGCTTCGGTATCAACACCTCCGGCCAGATTGTGGGGGTTTCGGATCTTTCTGGTGATGCCGCCAGTCATGCATTCCTCTACAGTAGCAGCACCATGACCGACCTCGGCACCCTTGGTGGCAGTGATAGCAGGGCCAACGGCATCAACGACTCCGGCAAGATCGTGGGGAGTTCGTATCTTTCTGGTGATGCCGCCAGTCACGCAATCCTCTACAGTGGCGGAACCATGACCGACCTCGGCACTCTTGGCGGCGACTTTAGCACGGCCTTCGGTATCAACATCTCCGGACTTATCGTGGGTGGGTCGTTTCTTACCGGCGATACGGTTCAGCACGCCTTCCTGTACAGTGGCGGCACGATGTATGACCTCAATAACCTGATACCTTCATCATCAGGGTGGGTCCTAGGAGCCGGACAGGGAATAAATAATGCTGGTCAGATTGTCGGCTGGGGGGCATTTAACGGTACTTTGCATGCATTTCTTCTAACTCCGGGGGCAGTAGCGCCCGTGGCGACAGGAACGAATGTATCGGTTGCTCTTGGTCCGCAAGTCGCTCTTACCTTCAGTGACGTTGTGACAGGCGGAAGTGTGACGGCCATGCTTGTCCTGACGGGCAGCCTGCCCACGCCGCCCCCGAATTTCGCTATCTTGGGTGGCACATCATCATACGACATCGTGACGGATGCGACCTTCACAGGCCAAGTTGAGGTCTGCATCGTCTATGACCCGACCAAGATCACTGTTCCTGAGCAACTGCTGCGGCTCTACCATTACAGTGGCGGCTCCTGGACCGATATTACCCTGCTGCCGGTAGACATAGTTAACAAGCAGGTCTGCGGTCTGACCAGCACATTCTCTACCTTCGCAGTGCTTGAACCTATATACACCCCGGAGGCCCTGTCGATACGTTATGCCGCGGTGCAGTTCTGGAACAAACAGGACAGCATGGGCAACGTGCTGCTCTGGGCTGACTTTAAGGTGCCCATGCCCGCGGCCAGCGATGTGATCACCGGCACGTTCGACAGCGTCACCCTGTTCTCTGCACCCTTCTCGACGTTCAAGCGTGTGCTGCCGAACGTATACTGGGATGTGAAGAACGGCTATGACATTACGATCGACTTTAAACTTGGCCAGATCATCGTGATCACACCCACGATCACGCTTACCGGCCTCGACAACTCGAACGGCGTGTATGTGCAGTTCACCATAAGCGGCAGTACTGGGATGGAAATCGGATTCCAGAACATCACGATGACGCCGGAGCCTGGGAACCGGCTCGTGTATCGCCGGCCAGGTATATTCGGTAACCCATTGTAGATTGTTCATGGACTCCATCATGAACTGTTCGTGGGACGGAACTATGCCGGACACACTGCCGAGCATACACTCGGCAGTTGTGCCCACGAGCGGACAGTAAACCTCGTTTATGGAGAGCATGAGGCCGGGCTGCCGAAGGATGAATCTTTGGTATAATCGGCCGTTTTATTTACCCAATTCTCAACAATAAAAGAGAAGACAGACAAACATGAAAAATTCCGGTTTCAAAAGAGCACAAATGTACATACTGGTAGGCCTAACGCTGGCACTCACCTCCTGTGGAGGAGAAGGTGGAGGCACACCTCCACGCAACACAGGAGTCGGGCAAGTCGAGCAATTTAGCGGAGTTAGCGGAAGGACAGCGGTACTGAGGGCCATTAGCGTTACGCCGAACAATCCTCTGGGCATCAACTCTGGGACACAACTCCAGTTCGCCGCAACGGGTTCTTACTCAGACAATTCTGTGCAGGATATAACAACGATGGTGGTCTGGACCTCATCTGATATATCAATTGCAGCCATTAGTAACATTCCAGACTCAAAGGGACAGGCGATAGCTGTATCGAGAGGCTATTGCAGCATCTCTGCGACGCTGGACGGCATAACAGGTTCAACAATCATAGGCATTAACTAATGCCATTAACTTGGGGACGATGTGGAAAGAAAAACATTGTTAACGTGAGAAAGGAGGACATATGAGAAAGATAGCTGCGGTATCAGCAATCGGTATTTGCCTCACTGTTTTAAGCATTGCAGGATTTCCACGATTAGGTGAGGCGGCAACAATTTATGGCTGCGTAGAGCGCCTAACTGGATTTGTCAGAATAGTTAGCGGTCCCGGTCAATGTAGAGCGTTGGAAACCCCAACATCGTGGGATTCAGTAGGGCCTCAGGGTCCAGCAGGTCCAGCAGGACCAGCAGGACCAGCAGGGCCACAGGGTCCGCAGGGACCTCAGGGTCCGACAGGGGCCACCGGAGCAACAGGGCCTCAAGGAGCACAGGGGCCTCAGGGCCCGACAGGAGCCACTGGAGCAACAGGGCCTCAAGGAGCACAGGGGCCAGCCGGAGTCGCCAACGGGATATCCAAGGCAGTCCATGGAGTAATCGATCATGACGGGACTATTATTGAAGGTGTAGGCAACAATTTCACTGTTGTGCACAGTAGTGATACAGGGATCTATGAGATAAGTTGGGATGTGACGGTACCCTTCCCATTTGTTGTCCTCCCCAGTTGCACTGTCACCCCGGACTTGGAGGACCTCACGACCCTCAGCCCTATTACATGTTCAGATAATGTGGGTGGTCTTGGGCTCACAGTCCATTGCGTCCAACCCTCCAGCGTTACCATCACCGACGCTACTGGCCTGACACAAACAGTCGCTGGACACGACGTGATTGGTAGCGACGCACGTTTCGCGTTCATCTGTGTAGATTAACAAATCCGGATATGTTATCCGGGGCAATGGTTCAAAGAGGCGGTTCCTCTTACCAACCCACTCACCGCCGCATATAGGTTCAGGCAAGGGGGGAGCCGGAAGGCTCCTCCTCCTTTTGCTCACTTGATAGGAATGAGAATTTCTAATAGTAATAGTCAAATTTATTGCTGGCCCGATGTGTTTCGCAGAAGGAGAAAGGAGGACATATGAGAAAGATAGCTATGATATCAGCAGTTGGTATTTGCCTCACTGTTTTAATCATTGCAGCATTTCCACTGGTAGGTGATGCGGCAACAATTTATGGCTGCCAAGAGCGTCTTACTGGATTTGTAAGAATAGTGAGCAGTCCTAGTCAATGCAACCGATTTGAAACCTCAATCTCATGGGATTCAGTAGGACCTCAGGGTCCAGTGGGGCCTCCCGGACCAGCTGGAGTCGCAAATGGCATTACCACCGGAGTACACGGAGTTGTAAATTATGACGGCACAGTCTTCGAGGGAGTTGGATTTAGCTCATCTTTTGCATCCGGCGTCTATTATATCACCTTCGACCAGGCATTCTCCTTTCCAGGCCCCCATTGCGTTGTCACGCCGTTCCAGTCGCCCCCCACGACAATATGCGCAATATTGGGATACGGCCCGACCACCCTTTATGTCAATTGTACCGCACAAGTATCATTCTTTTTCATATGCGTACAGTGACTGCTAGGCGTAGGTCGCGCACGGGAGACGGGACCCTCTCTTAAGCAATTTACCCACCGCCGCACTTGCGACCCAAGCAAGGGGGAGCCGAAAGACTTCCCCTGCTCCTTATCACAAAGCCAGACGGCACGAACAACGAATCGCTAAATGGTCTTTGTTGTTACTCCGGGCGCTTCAGGGCTGAAGTGATATCCCAAAAAATCAAATCCATTTTCTGTTCGCCTGATAGAGGTCTTGTCCGGGCGTTTTTCTAGTCTCAGCTCACTGAACGTCTGGTTCAGCACCTTGATTGCTTCTCTCAACTTCCGCCGACTTGGAGCCAATATCAGAATATCATCCATATACCGATAATTTTTGACACTCAACTGCTCGAGCCTCTTATGGCGATCTTATTCGGTGTTGACAACACTGAAGTTGCTAACGCACATGGGCGTACTACCGCTCAGCAAACAGCAGGCTATTACAACAGGCCCGTTTCTAAATGGGCAAGCTATCAGCGTGCACTTTGCAACAAGTGTCATGCTAAAGACTAACTAAATGCTTTTCCTCCTTTATTAGTCATGAAACGGGAGCGTATTTACAAGGATACACTCCCGTTTTTGCCGCCCTTTTTGGGTGATTTCCGTAAGATCCTCCTAGTGCTAATCGTCGCCGATTCTTCTCCTGCCGCTCTTCGCGTGGTTGGAGTTGATCCTGGGCCATGCGCCTTTGCTGCAATGTCTTATGGTTTTAACCCGAAATCCTGCGGGGCTTGCCCGGACCGGGTGGAGGAACCGCATTTCCCCTTGACATTGCCCTCCGATTTGATGTAAATTTTTACCGCTTTTGCGTTTTTCAGCCGCGAGACCCCGAATCATTCGGTATTTGAAAATCGATTTTATTTTGACCAATGAACGTTGCGAGTATATTTTCGATAGGCATTCTCTGTTTTCTTTTCGGCGCAGTTGCTTCACAGCTTCCGCTCTCGAAAGTACGAAACTTCAGCTATCTCTTCTCCTTGACAGGCGCTCTTCTCTTCCTCGCAGCGGGCGGGTACCTTCTCTTTACCCCGGCCTTCACCAGCGAGAATATTACCGTGTCATCGATCTTCAGCTTTGCCTTTTATGCTGACGCGCTTTCCGCCTTCTTTGTAGTTCTTATATCGATCATCACCATTTCGGTTTCCCTCTACTCTATTGGCTTCACCCGGGGGATCAAGAACGCCGGCTTCATGGGGTTCCTGTACAACATCCTTATCCTGAGCATGTACGGTGTGGTCCTCTCCGCGAACATCTACACCTTCCTTGTTTCCTGGGAGACCATGGCAGTGGCCTCATACTTCCTTGTGGTCTTTGAGCGGAACGAGGAAACGGCAAAGGCTGGCCTCTTTACCGTGGTGATGACCCACATCGGGACGGCTTTCATCATCGGTCTCTTTCTCGTGCTGGCACACTACACGGGCAGCATGGATTTCGTGTCCATGGGGGCGGCTGCTCCGAGTCTGCCGCAGGGCATTAAGTCCCTGGTCTTTATCCTTGCGATCATCGGGTTCGGCACCAAGGCGGGCATCATCCCGCTCCACACCTGGATACCCCGGGCCTATCCCGTTGCGCCATCGAACATTACCCCGCTGATGTCAGGCGTTATGATCAAGACCGCGGTATACGGCTTCCTCCGGATCGCCTTGGACGTGCTGGGTGCGGGGCCTGAGTGGTGGGGGATAACGATCATCGCGGTCGGCGCGGTCTCAGCGGTCCTCGGCATCCTCTACGCGATCATGGAGAATGACCTCAAGGTCTTTCTTGCCTATTCGAGCGTGGAGAACGTCGGTATCATCCTCATGGGGATCGGCGCGTCCATGATGTTCCGGAGCAGCGGCATGCTCGTCCTTGCGGGCTTTGCCCTTGCCGCCGCGCTCTACCACGCTCTGAACCACGCCCTCTTCAAGGGCCTCCTGTTTTTGGGAGCCGGGTCCGTGGTGAACTCAACCAGGACAAGGAACATGGAAAAACTGGGCGGGCTCCTCAAGGTGATGCCCTACACGGGTTTCTTCTTCCTCCTTGGCGCTCTTGCCATTACTGCTTTACCGCCTCTGAACGGGTTCGTGAGCGAATGGCTCACGTATCAGTCGCTCCTTCTCGGCTTCCAGGCGCCATCCGTCGTTGCGAAGATCGTCTCGCCCCTGGGCGGTGCGGCCCTGGCGCTCACGGGAGCGATCGTGGCTGCCGGTTTCGTCAAGACCTTCGGCACCACCTTCCTCGGCGTGGCGCGGAGCCCGCATGCCACGTCGGCCCAGGAGTCCTCGGCATGGATGGTCTCGGGCATGGCGCTCCTGGCGTTATTTTGTATAGTCTTCGGCGTCTTTCCGCAAATTCCGGTCGCGCTCCTTGCGCCGGCGGTCTTTACCATTACGGGATCCTACGTAGAACTGCACCAGCAGGGCGTCTTGCTGACGCCCGGGTCCTCTGCATCGCTCTCGACCACTGCACTTGCCGTTGCCATGGCGATGATCTTCATCGGCGCTCTCATTTTTGTGAGGCTCGCAGGCGGCAGGAGAAAGACCGTGTATGCCGATTCCTGGGACTGCGGCATTCCGGGGCTCACTCCCCGGATGCAGTACACGGCAACGGCGTTCACCAAGCCCCTCAGGCTCATTTATAAACGGATCTACCTTCCGAGCAGGGACCTCAGGGTCTCGTACCTGATAAAGCCGTTCTTCGTGAAATCCATCCGGTATGGCGGCGAGATCACGCCGTTCTTTGAGCGGTATGTGTATGATCCGGTCACGTGGTTCATCCATGCGATTGCTCGCAAGGTGAAGTTGCTTCAATCCGGGAACCTGCAGCTGTACCTGGCGTATATTTTATTAACGCTGATACTGTTACTGATATTTGGTACATGAGCTGGCCACGGGGTGACTGATGCGCGGAGAAAATGGAAAGGCGCTCAATATAAATGGACTTCAATAGCCAATGCCGAAATTTATGATGTTTGAACGGTATGGGTGAAAATTGTTTGAAATTTGTAGATTGTGATTTGGGATCGTGTCATCCATGGATTATTTTCAGTTTCTCATAATCATCTTCTTCTCTCCTCTCGTGAACGGGGTGATCAAGAAGCTCAAGGCGAGCATGCAGGGAAGAAAAGGGCCCGGCGTTCTTCAACCCTATTACGACCTCATACGTCTGTTCAAGAAGGATATGGTGGTATCCAGCGTCACTTCCTGGGTATTCGAGGCCGCACCCTATGTCGTATTTGTCTCAACCATAGCCGCGGCCATGATCGTCCCTGTTATTATTGTGAAGCCGCCTTACAGCATGATGGGCGATGTGATCGCCCTCATCTACACGTTTGCCCTTTCGCGGTTCTTCATGGCCCTTGCCGGCCTCGACGCCGGGACCGCCTTCGGAGGTGAGGGGAGCAGCAGGGAGATGACCGTCGCTATTCTCGTTGAACCCATGATGATGCTCGCGCTCTTTGCGGCCGCCATAGCCGCCGGCTCCACGAATATCGCGGTTATTGCCGCGAAACAGGGCGCGGCATACTCTCCGTCGCATTTGCTCTCGCTCGCAGCATTTGTCGTAGCGATCATCGCCGAGACGGGTAGGGTTCCGGTGGACAACCCGGACACGCATCTCGAGCTCACCATGATCCATGAAGGAATGATCCTGGAATATTCAGGCCGCTATCTGGCGCTCATGGAATGGGCTCACTACATGAAGCAGATGGTCCTTTTTACGCTGGCAGTCGATATATTCTTTCCCACGGGAATTGGCCATAATGTAGCACTCGCCAGGCTTATCGTCCCGTTTGGCATCTACGCGGTCAAGATGCTTGGGATGTCCGTCCTCATGGCGGCCGTGGAGTCCACGCGCGCAAAGGTGCGCTTCTTCCAGCTGCCATCGATCCTCGGAGGAGCCTTTGTGCTTGCGTTCCTGTCGCTCGTGACGCATATCATGATGGGGAAGTGACGACGTCCGGTGAACGTGGAATTGAGCATTGAAGATCGGGAACTGAGGAATACATTCACCCCGGAGGACCTGAGGTCACTGAATAAAAGATAACGATATTTTACCTCTGTGTGCCCTGCTTCTCTGGGGGGGTAATTTTATTGCTCTTTTTTAAAAAAGGGTTCATGTCATGAAAGTCTGGCTTGAAGCATTCTCGATAACTGATTTCATTTCCGTAGGCATCCTCCTGACGGCCGTCACGTTAAACGCCTTCAAGAGCATCGAGTCCTATGTGAAGGCATACACGATCAATTCCTGGCTCCTGTCTGGCCTGATCGCCGTCGTGGCGGTCCTCGTGGGCGAAACTCACCTCTATATCGCAGCTCTGCTCACGCTCGCCACCAAGGGGATCATCATACCGCTTTTCCTTCGACGGATCGTGCGTCAGATGCGGGTGACGCACGAAGTGCAGCCCTACATCAGCAACTCCGTGTCGCTCGCTATCTCGGGCATTCTCGTGGCCGTGGTGTACGCGTCACTCAAGGACGGCATCTTCGTCACCGGGTTTTCAAAGAACGTGCTCCAGATATCCATCGCCGTGATCCTCATCAGCCTCTTCATCATGATCACGAGAAAAAAAGCACTGACTCAAGTGATAGGACTTCTGTTCATGGAGAACGGACTGTTCCTAGCGGGGTTCTCCTTGACCTTCGGCATGCCGACGATAATCGAGTTGGGCGTTCTGTTCGACATGCTGATGGGCGTGATCATTCTGGGGATCTTTGCCATCCAGATCAAGAGGGCCTTTGCATCGGCCGATCTCGACAAGCTGACGGTGCTTAAGGGATAGAATGTTCAGAGTGCGGGACACAAGGACCAAGTTCAGGTAGAGAGGATATACGTGGTCGCCATACTTATCATACCGGTCGTAACGGCCTTCATATGCTATGTGCTGAGGAATGCACGCTTGATAGGATACGCGAGCCTCGTCGGCACTGCCGCTCTGGCGCTTTGTGCCTATCCGACGGTTACGGCATCCATTTCCACGCCGGTTGCGGACTTGGGCGGCGCATTGTCGATGGACGCTCTCTCGGGTTATATCATGGCGATCGTGATTTGCCTGAGCCTCGCCTCGGCGATCTACTCCATCAGCTACCTTGAGCACGAGCTCGAAGCCGGGCTCATTGATCTCCGCGGGGTCAGGCGCTATTACGGCCTGCTGCAGCTTTTCATCTTCACCATGCTTATCGTGACCATGGCCAACAATCTGGCGATCATGTGGATCGGGATCGAGGCCACGACGATCGTGTCGGCCCTTCTCATCGGGCTCGGGTTCCATAAGCGGCCTCTGGCGGTCGAGGCGGCCTGGAAATACATCATCCTCTGCACGGTCGGCATCACCTTCGCGCTCCTCGGGACCTTCATCGCCTATTATGCTTCCACGGCCGTCATGGGGACCGAAGGTGCGCTCAACTGGACGGCGCTCAAAACCGTGGCCCCTCGGCTTAATCCCGTGACCATGAAGCTCGCATTCATTTTCGTGCTCGTGGGTTACGGCACCAAAGCCGGCCTGGCGCCGGTGCATAATTGGCTGCCGGACGCGCACAGCCAGGCACCCAGCCCCATCAGCGCGCTGCTCTCGGGGATCCTCCTGAACACCGCATTCTACGGGATCATGCGCTTTGTATCTATCGTCGGGCCATCGACGGGAGAAGCGTTCACCGGCAACCTCTTGATCATCTTCGGGCTCATCTCGGTCGGCATCGCGGCCATATTCATCCTCGTGCAGGAGAACTACAAGCGGCTCCTTGCGTACAGCAGCATCGAACACATGGGCATCATCTCCCTCGGTATCGGCATCGGCGGGCCCGTCGGCATCTATGGGGCCCTCCTTCATATCCTGAACCACGCGCTGTCAAAGCCGCTCATGTTCTTCGCCTCGGGAAAGATCCAGGCGCGATTCGGCTCGACGAACATTGCTAACGTGAACGGCGTGCTCTCTTCCATGCCGCTCCTCGGCACGCTGACCTTCATCGGCGCTCTGTCGCTTTCGGGCACGCCGCCCTTCAATATTTTCGTGAGCGAATTCACGGTGCTGAAGGCGGGGGTCGACAGGGGGCTCTGGCCCATCGTGATCCTCTTCCTTCTCTTCGTCGTCATCGTGTTCTATGGGTTCCTGTCTGGTTTCGGAAGGATGCTGTTCGGGAAGCCGGAAGAAGCGTCAGGCCTACCGGCAGAGGATCATCATGTCGGGACCTATAATGCCGGCAATGCTCTCAGCAATGGGATCATGATCGTCATGGCGCTGGCGGTAATCGTAATGGGCCTCAAAGTTCCCGGCTTTATCGATAGCACTATCAGGACCTGCGTTCAAGTACTCGGAGTAAACTGATGGAGAACATTTTCAGGAAAGCGGTATCAAAGCGGGAACATCTGAACGAGGTCTTCATCGAGGTCAGGAAAGAGGACTTCAAGGACGTCTGCGTTCATCTCCATACCAGGCAGCATGCGCTCCTGCGCCTCATGTTCGCAGCGGATGAACGGGGGAAAGACGGCCTTTTACGGATTTATACCGTATTCTCCATCCCTGGCGAGGACAGGTTTTACTTCATCGTGCTTCCCTTAGGTGAACAGGAGCCCTCCTTCCCGTCCATTACAAGCTCGATCCCCGCGGCCCACTGGTACGAGCGTGAGATCAATGATATGTTCGGCCTCGTGCCGCATGGGCATCCCGACCAACGCAGGCTCGTTTTCCATGAATCTTTCCCCATGCGTTCTCATCCGCTCAGGAAAGATTGGAAGATCACGGAATCGGATGCCAAGGAGTGGGGAGAGGGAACGACAATAAAAGTTCCCCATCCTTTCATGGAGGTCGAAGGCGAAGGAGTCGTCCAGATCCCCGTTGGTCCGGTGCATGCGGGCATCATCGAGCCCGGCCACTTCCGGTTCAGCGCCGTCGGGGAGACTATCTTTTTCCTTGAGCCGCGTTTGTTCTATACTCACAAGGGTACGGAGAAACATTTCGAGACCCTGGGCTTTATCGAAGGGGTGAAGCTCGCTGAGCGTGTTTCCGGCACCTCATCCTTCTCCCATGGTGCAGCATACTGCATGGCGGTTGAGCGGATGGCGGGGGCCGAAATCACGGAAAAAGCATCTGCTGTGCGGACCCTCCTGCTCGAACTCGAACGTCTCTACAATCATGTCGGAGACATCGGGAACATGTGCGCGGGAACGGCGCTCGCCGTGGGGTACATGAAGGGCGCGGTGATCAAAGAGCAGCTCATGCAGCTCAATGAACGGCTCACGGGCAGCAGGTATCTGCGCGGAGTGAACGTGGTCGGCGGCGTCACCAGGGATGTATTTGCGGAGGCCGATGATATCCTTAAGACCCTTGATATCGCTACCAGAGGTTATAAAGAGCTTATGCAGCTCTTGCTCGGGTCGGTATCGCACGTCGAACGGCTCCAGAACACGGGCAAGCTGTCCAAGGACATTGCGATGAAGCTTGGCGTCACGGGCGTGGCTGCGCGCGCGTCCGGTCTGACCGATGATATGAGAAAGTCCCATCCCCATCTTCTGTACGACCGGCTGATCTTCGAATCCCACACTCACGAAAAGGGGGACGTGTTCGCGCGCATGATGATACGTGGTGAAGAAACGGAATGCTCCATATCCATGATCCAGGCGCTCATTGAAAGCGGATATAAGGGGGCGCTTGCTGTTCCGGTGCAACAGGCCGCTGGCTATGCGTCGGGACTGGGCTATGCTGAGACGCCGCGCGGTTCGCTGTTCTACTGGGTCATGGCTGATAAGGAAGGCAAGCCGCTTCGCGTAAAATTCCGCTCACCGTCGTACTGCAACTGGCCCGCAGTGCCCTTTGCGGTCCATGGGAACATCGTGCCCGATTTTCCTCTCTGCAACAAGAGCTTTAACTTGTCGTATTCAGGGACGGACATGTAGAGGATCCCTAAGGGGTGAGGTGCCAGGTGTATGGAGCCTGCACGAGCCGAAGGCTTTGGCCTGCGCGGATGAATACTGGACAGGAGAATGGGATTAGCGGGGTTGATGCCTTGGTTTTGAAAGGTCCTGTACATCTTGTAAACGCTGTCAGAGGGATTTTGCACTATATTATTACTTGAAGGCGGGAAATGTTTAAAGAGATCATAAATAATATTGTACAAAAAAAACAGGTAATTCCTTTTCCCGAGGGATTCACCGTCACGCCCGAGCAGGCGGCGAAGATTGTTGACATTCAGAGGAAAATTGATACAATCTTCGGCAGATCGCTCCGGATCAGGCAGATCGATGCTGGCTCGTGCAATGCCTGTGAATGGGAATGCACGGCGCTCACCAATCCCATCTACGATATCCAGCGGTTCGGCATCGACTTCGTCGCGTCACCGCGGCACGCCGACGTGCTGCTCGTGACCGGCCCGGTGTCGCGCCAGATGGAGCTCGCGCTGAAGAGAACGTACATCGCAACTCCTGAGCCGAGGCTTGTTGTGGCCTGCGGTGATTGCGCAAAAGATGGCGGTATATATAAAGGAAGTTACGCGGTCACGAACGGGGTTGCAAATGTTGTCCCCGTTGACGCTTACATCCCGGGATGTCCGCCGACGCCTATCGCGATTTTGCTGGGACTTTCCCAGCTCATCGATAGACGCACTGAATAAACTGAAGAAACCAAGCGTTATGTTCCCATAAAAAACGGATCCACCACTGAGTCACAGGGAGGCATCGGGTCTTTTTTTATTGCCATCGCGTTTTACGCCGCATCTCGATGTCTCCGTGGCGGAGTTTGACTTTTTGTGAATGTGTCAGACGCGATTTTCAGATGAAATGATCGGTTTCAGGTCAAAGATGCAGGGATACTCCGGGAGGTAGGGACGTGTTTCTTTCACCTATCAGCATTATATCCTTGTCTTTTGCTGTGCTTCTATTCCTGCTTGCGCTGACGCCGTTCCTGCGCAATAATCAAAGGCTCCTCATCAATTCTGGTTTTTCCCTTACCACCATCGCTTCTCTTCTTGCTACTGTTGCAGGTGTCTGGACCGTGGCAAGCGGCAACACGTATCAGGCTATTTTGCCTATCGGTCTGCCCGATCTCCCTTTTCATCTCAGGCTCGACCTCCTGTCGGGATATTTCCTCGTAGTCGTCGGACTCCTGGCCTTTTTCGTATCCATCTATTCTATCGGGTACGTCAAGGGGTTTATCGGCCATCGCTCTGTGACAAGCCTGGTGGTTTTCTACACCTTCTTTCTGGCGGGGATGTTTCTCGTCGTCCTCGCCGATGACGCTCTGTTCTTCCTGATCGCGTGGGAGCTGATGGCTGCGGCTTCGTACTTCCTCGTGCTCTTCGAGGATGAGCGTCTTGAGAACAGGAGGGCTGCTTTTCTGTACCTCGTCGTCGCCCACGTGGGAGCGATCGCGATCCTTTTGTCCTTCGGCGTCATGGCTGGTCTTGCCACAGGTTTCAAGGGATTTGAAGGCTATACCTTCGATGCCATGCGCAAGACCAATCTCCCCGCGGGATGGGCAACGGCGGCTTTTCTTCTCGCATTCTTCGGTTTTGCGGCCAAGGCCGGCGTGATCCCTCTCCATGTATGGCTGCCCGAGGCGCACCCGGTCGCACCGTCGAATGTATCCGCTCTCATGAGCGGGGTAATGCTCAAGACCGCCATTTACGGGATCGTGCGGGTCGTCTTCGATCTCATTGGTTTTTTCCCCTGGTGGTGGGGCGCCCTCGTCCTGGTCTTCGGCCTCATATCAGCGGTCCTGGGGGTCCTTTACGCCCTGATGCAGCACGATCTGAAAAGGCTCCTTGCATACCATTCCGTGGAGAACATCGGTATTATCCTCATCGGCATCGGTCTTGCCATGATATTCAAATCGTTCAATATGTCGCTCCTTGCTGCCCTGGCGCTGATCGCCGGCCTCTATCACACGTTGAACCACGCCATGTTCAAGGGGCTTCTCTTCATGGGAGCCGGCGCTGTGCTTCACGCCACGCATGAGCGGAACATGGAGGAGATGGGCGGCCTCATCCGCCTCATGCCCTGGACCGCCGTGTTCTTCCTGATCGGATGCATATCGATCTCGGCGCTTCCCCCCTTCAATGGATTCGTGTCGGAGTGGCTCACGTACCAGGCGTTCCTGCTATCGCCTGCGCTTCCAAGCCCGCTCCTGAACCTGCTCATCCCGCTGGGGGCCGCGCTCCTGGCTCTTACGAGCGCGCTTGCCGCCGCCTGTTTCGTGAAGGCCTTCGGCGTGACGTTCCTGGGACACCAGCGCGGTCATCATCATGGCCGCGTTCATGAGGCGGGCTGGTCCATGCGGATCGGCATGATGCTTGCTGCCGTCACTTGTCTGGGGCTCGGCGTTCTGCCCACGTTCATGATCAGGTGGATGGACCCTCTCGCCGAGAAACTGGTCGGTGGCGCGCTCGCTTCATCGGCATCGGGCTTCGGATGGATGTGGCTCACGCCGATTGCGGCCGCACGAGCCTCTTATTCAGCGCCCATCGCGTTCCTGGGCATCCTGTCAGTCGTGATCATGACCTACCTGCTGCTCCATACGCGGCCCGGGGCTATCCACCGGACGCCTCTCTGGGACTGCGGATTTGAAAAGGTAACCAACCGGATGCAGTATACGGCCACGGCCTTTTCCATGCCCTTACGAAGAATATTCGGATTCCTCTTCAGCATCAAAGAGCATATTCGGCAGCTTCCGCCCGCAACGC
>DATJAO010000002.1:0-6133 GCA_035516175.1 Nitrospirota bacterium | reverse complement strand
TTTAAGGGTCTGGGGCAAGGTGGCCAGGATCCAGCGTTGATAATCAGAAGGAGGATCGTGCATGATCAGGCAGCTGAGGGTAAAAACCAATTCGAGGACGGAACTCGTGGATATCACGCAGGGCGTGCAGAGGCTAGTGGCTGAGAGCGGCATCCGAACGGGGGTGTGTTATATCTATGTGCCGCATACTACATCTGCGGTCACGATCAATGAGAACTCGGACCCGAACGTGGGGCGCGATATTCTGAAGGAGCTGAACAAGGTCATCCCCTTTGATGATAATTACGGTCATACCGAGGGCAACTCGGCGGCACACATCAAGTCGAGCATCATAGGTGTGTCGAGGGTCGTCATGGTGGAGGAGGGGAGGCTTGCGCTCGGGACATGGCAGGCTGTATTCTACTGCGAGTTCGACGGCCCCCGCGACCGCAGGGTGCTTGTGAAGGTCATGAAGGACTGAGGCAGCGGACAAACGCGAGGCCATCCCTTATTCGATGAAAACTCGGCCACCAGTAAAAACCCGCATTCGTCTGTGTCCATCCATGGTAAAGTTTGCCTTTTTCCTCCTTACGGCGTTGTTCTTCCCTATTCTTACCGCCACGACCCAGACCACCGAACAGAACGCCTATGCACAATTCATCAACAACGGCATGGAGCAGATAAAGGAAGTTGACTACAAGGGAGCGCTCAACTCCTTCGAACAGGCGCGCCGGAATAACGATTCGGCGGCTACTGCTCACTTCGGCCTCGGCATAGCCTATTTCTATCTCAGCGACGACCAACATGCAGAGCGCGAACTGAAGCGTGCACTCGAAATAAATCCCCGCGAAGCAACAGTCTACCAGTTCCTCGGCGAACTATACTACTGCAAGGACGAGCTCGATTCTGCTGCATCGTGCTGGGAGAAAGCCGTTGAGCTTGATCTTTCTGCCAGTGGCCCGCGCACCAGGCTCGAACGCATACGCAGGGAGCATAAAACCGAGAAAGATTTTAACCGGGCTGTCACGAGCCATTTTCTGGTCAAGTACGAGGGCCGGGAGAAGATCGAGGCCAGACGGATCGTTCTCAGGATACTTGAGGAAGCCTACGGCGAAGTCGGCCGCGCTCTGTCGTACTATCCTGACCGTGAAATACAGGTGATATCAACGCCGGCCACCTGGCTGTAACCGAAACAGACCGTTTTGGCAATCCGGTTGAATACTTCCCGGTGCCCTGCATTACCTATGGGAAGAGCGCGGAGCAGAGAAACGCGGCAATCGGCGATGCCGTAAAATCAATCATGGCGTTTGCCGTCAGAACGCGGAAACCGCTGGTCATGGAAAAGCTGGATTTTCAAAAAAAGAAGTCAGCTCTTGAGGAGGGGTCCCCCCGGTACACGAGAATGCTCTCATCGCTTGCGTAAACCCGGGTCCAGACGTTTCTGAGGGCGAGAGCTTTTGATGCCGGCATCGCGGTGTATGAGGTCAATCCGGCCTACACGTCAGTTAATGCCGCGGCACTCGTCATCGGCCGGAGATCATCAGGTCTTGAAGAGTCGCTGCCGAGCCAGCTTCACGGCACCCTGCCGCTACCTGCAAGGAATCGCGGCAGGCATGTGTGGAGCCAGTGGGCAGCGGCATCTCGGAAAGACAAAGCAGTGCTTGCAGCATACGGACGGTCGGGAGCTTCCCGATCCTCGCCGTCACTTGTCCCTGACAGGGATAGGTCGCGGCTTGTGACCATACCGCCCGGGCCGGTGAGACCCCGGCATGCGAACCGTCACTAGCACTGTTCGAGTGACGTTATGGCCTTGTGGATTAGTTGGCCATAGCCTGAGGAACGGTTTGGTATGCGCTTCTCGTGCTCCAGAGGCTGTGCAGAGCTTTATACCGACGCGGATAGTGATCGTTTAGAATGGCAAATGAAATATGGTTTTGGAATTTTTCATATTATATGGTAATATCCCGCCATGACTCAGGTCGCGGAACAGCTCAAACTTTTAGATTTCGATTACGACCTTCCTGAATCTCTCATCGCTCAGGAACCTTCGCCCGTAAGGGACCGTTCGCGCCTCATGGTCCTTAAGAGAGAAGCAGGCGACATCAAGCACGGCATTTTCTCCGATATCGAACATTATCTAGTACCGGGTGACCTGCTCGTTCTTAACGACACAAAGGTCTTTCCGTGTAGGCTCCTCGCGAAGAAGTCGGGTGGCGGCAAGGCTGAGATTTTCCTGCTTTCCGAGATCGAAAGGAACCTCTGGGATGCGCTGGTGAAGGGCGGCGTGGGTGCAGACAAAAGACTAAACATAGCGCCGGGCATCGAGGCAGAGATCGTCAAAAGCAGCGATGTGGGCACCAAGGCCGTCCGGTTCTACGGTGTAAAAGATATCAGGGGGATCCTCCCCGAGGTCGGGAAAACACCCCTCCCACCCTACATAAAGCGTAATCCATTCGCGAGCGATCGGGAACGATATCAGACCGTGTATGCTGCGCACGAAGGCGCTGTTGCGGCACCAACGGCCGGTCTTCATTTCACGGGGGAACTGCTCCAGCGTCTGGAGTCGAATGGTGTTGACCTCGTCACAGTGACCCTCCACGTGGGGCCGGGGACGTTCCAGCCTGTCCGTGCTAAGATGATCGCGGACCACAGGATGCTTCAGGAGCGTTACTCGATTACCGCTGATTCAGCAACGAGAATCAATCACGCAAAAGCCAACGGACGACGGATAATCGCCGTGGGGACGACGAGCGTGCGTACTATCGAGACCTCGTCAACGGACGATGGAACCGTTGCTTCCGGCGAGGGGTCCTCACATCTGTTCATCCATCCGGGGTACCGGTTCAAGGTAACAGATGGCATCATCACCAATTTTCATCTGCCAAAGTCAACGCTTCTCATGCTTGTCTCTGCGTTTGCCGGCAGGGAGAACATCCTTTCGGCATACCGTACAGGAGTGGCAGAAAAGTACCGGTTTTACAGCTATGGTGATGCTATGCTGATCCTGTAATAGATGATTTGGAGTTTGCAGATTGGCAATTGAAAGTTATTAGATGTCAGGGAAGTTCCTTCTTGGATCAGGATGAGCGTTAACATTTACAATTTATAATTATCAATTTCTCATTTCCTTAATTAGTAGAGTGGAGTTCGCTATGAACAATCAAAAAGGCGGGATCATATCAAAACTGTTCATCATCCCTGCTGGCGTGGCCCTGATGGTGGGCTTCTTCTTCTTGGGATATTACGTAGGGAAATACCAGAGTAAGTCCGGTGTGCAGGGCGAGATTATGCAGCCGCTTCCCGATGTGGCCTCGAACAAGCCTCCGAAACAGGAAGAATTCACGTTCTACAAGACTCTGACGGAAAAGGAAAATAAGACGGTATCGATCGACCTCAAGCCCAAATCCGTGACCGAAGAAAAGCAGGCGGACAAAAAACAGGCCGTCAATGAAGTGCCTGTGGACAAAGGCGAACAGACTGCCAACAAGGATAAAAAAATTGAGATCAAGGCGGAGAAGGAAAAGGCCGTGTTGCCTCCAAAACAAACCGCTATGAAACAGTCAACACCGCCTCCGGTAGTAGTGAAGAAGGAAACAACTTCGACTCACGGCTCGAGCAACAAGTTGCGCTATACAGTCCAGATCGCAGCGTATCAGGAAAAGGAGATGGCCGAAGAAGACGTGAAAAAAATGAAGACGCGCGGATATGCGGCGTTCATCGTCTCTTCCACCATGCCAGACAAGGGGACTTGGTACCGCGTAAGGCTTGGTAGCTTTCCAAACAAAGCCGCAGCGGAGAAGCTCCTGAGGCAGCTTCAATCCAAAGAAGGGATTACGTCGTTCATTACGATCGAATGATACGATGCGTAATTATCACGGATGGGCTCGGATACAAACGGCTGAAAAAATTGAGATAAGGAACTGACAGTAAAGATCATCGGGGCAAGCGTCATCGTAACCAATGAATTTGGCCCCAGATTCCTTCCAAGCGTGTACAAAAAAGCATAAGTTATTGTGTTGTTCTCTAAGTTGAAGGGCGGTTTATCTAAAATTCTTATCTGTCCATCCGTTTAGATCCGTGATGGAGTTCAATGCACGGTCTTGTCGGTTATTAATTGAAGAGTAAGCGGGACAAGACCTACCCTTTCATCGTCCAGCAGTGTTTCTATCCAGTACGTCCCCGGAACTGCAAATGTCGTGTTAAAACGGATTGAGATATCACGGTGCCGCTGCGTTTCACTGAAGAGGACTATGGCAGCCTCTGATTCGGAGATGACCCGTTCGCGGTCCGGGGCAAGCAGCCTTACCCTGACCTTGAATTCTCCCTTCCCTCCGGTCCATTCGTTAACGATGGCGAACCTCGGGTGCACGGCGGGGAAGGCGTTCGCATAGATACTTTCGAACAGCCCCATGAGACTGAACTTGCCGCCCATCTCCTGACGCACATCATCGCACAGGATCGTGTAGCCTAACGTCGGTTTGACCTTCACACGCGCCATTGAATATACGTTATCATACAATAAAGAGCGCCGTCAATCTGTTTTTTCTTGACAAATTTTTTTAATCAACGTAATCTTATCCGCAACTTATGGCAACACTGGACCACATAAAACTGCTTAACAGCCTCCATCCACTCGAAAACAAGGTGCTCTTCTGCTTTAATCAGGGTGATACCCTATCCGCATCGGACATAATGAACTCATCAGGGCTCGACGAATCCCGCCTGGACATGGCATCAGGCTGGCTTCAGTCAAAAGGCCTGCTCGCGATCACAGGAGAAACGGTCACAACCTATGAGACCCTTACTGAGACCGGCGCTGAATACAAGGAGAAGGGCACTCCAGAGAACCGCATCATTGCCGCGCTCCGTGATAAAAAACAATTTACCGTCAAGGACATCATCCAGTCCTGGGGTATGGACCCCACTGAGGTGAGTTCAGCTGTCGGGTCGCTCAAGGCAAGCAATGTCGTTCGTATTGCCCAGGGAGGCATACTAGAACTTGATCCGGCAGGCGACACCACTCCTTTCGAATTACTGCAGGAAATTATTGAGGAAACAGGAGGGGCATCCATCGCCCTATCAACCCTCCCGGAACGCAAACAGGCCGTGATACAGGCAAATTTCCACAAGCGAGGCAAGGGGAAGGGGATCTTCCGCATAACGGAGAAGAAGAACCGCTTCTACGGTCTCACTGCTGACGGGAAGACAGTCTTTAACCTCATCAGGGAACGTGGCGCGGTGAGCGAGGAGGCATCTGCCCTCACGCCTGAGATGCTGAAGCAGGGCAGCTGGAAAAATAAAAAATTCCGTGCGTACAATATTGCTCTTAATCCTCCCCGGCAGAGCATCGGCAGGAAGCACCCCTACAAGGAATTTCTCGATTTTGTGAAATACAAGTTCATCGGCATGGGGTTCGAGGAGATGCGCGGACCGCTCGTGGAGAACGAGTTCTGGGACATGGACGCCCTGTTTATGCCTCAGTTCCATCCGGCAAGGAACATCCATGACGTGTACTTTGTGAGAGAACCTGGATCGTGCAAAGAAATAGAGGAGCCATTCGGCAATCGGGTCGCTGCGGCCCACAAGGATGGCGGCAAGACCGGCTCAACAGGCTGGCGGTATGCTTTCGATCTTGAGCGCGCAAAACGACTGATTCTCCGGAGCCAGGGCACGGCCGTATCGGCAAGGACGCTCGCGTCCGGCCCGAAGATACCGGGAAAATATTTTTCGATCGCGCGCTGTTTCCGGTACGACGCTGTAGATGCCACGCACGCACCCGACTTTTACCAGGTCGAGGGCATCGTGCTCGGGGAAGGCATAGATTTCAAGGCCTTGCTCGGACTCCTGAAGCTCTTCGGCCAGGAGATCGCCAAGGCCAGCGAATTCCAGTTCCGGCCGGCATACTTTCCGTTCACCGAACCGTCGGTGGAACTGCACGTCAAACACCCGGAGCTCGGGTGGATGGAGTTGGGCGGTGCGGGTATGTTTCGACCTGAGGTGACCGTGCCGCTCGGCGTGAACGTGCCGGTCATCGCCTGGGGCCTCGGTCTAGACCGCATGGCCATGGTGGCGCTCGGCATCCAGGACATCCGCGACCTGTTCTCACGGGACCTGGATTTTATCCGGACAAAAAAGATACAGTTAAATAAATAGG
>DATJAO010000001.1:0-5678 GCA_035516175.1 Nitrospirota bacterium | reverse complement strand
TGGTTAAGCCCGAGATTCTTACGCGAGGCGTCGATGGCGAGCGGGTCGGTGTCTACGGCCACCACCTGGTCATACCCCAATTTTGATGCCGCAATGGCGAGCAGACCCGTACCGGTACCGACATCGAGAAAGCGACCTTTTCCGTTTTTTCCGTCGTATTTTTCCATGAGAACAAGGCACGACCGCGTGGTCTCGTGATGGCTGGTGCCGAATGCCATGCCAGGATCAATGATCAGGTTGATACGGCCGCTTCTTTTGTCTTCCCAAGGCGGGAGGATAGTGAAATGTTCTCCCACATCGAGCGGTGTGAACCCCTTTTTCCAGGATTCGTTCCAGTCCTGATCCGGAATCAGGTTGTAATCAAAGGTCAGCTTACGCCCCCGGTCTACTTTTTCAAGGATCGCTTTCTGTACGGCTAGTTCACTGAGGATGTTATCAACATCATGCGTAGCCGGAAAATAAGCAATGAGGGAATCACTGTCCTCTATGACCCCAAGGCAGCCATTTTGTGTAAGACTGTTGATAAGCCTGTCTCTGAACAGGTCCGGTATCCGTATGGTGAACTCATGATATGGCATGCATGACGCTTCCTTTTTCCGTAGTTTCGGTATATATTAACACAGCAGGAACTCAGTATCGATAGAATTATGAGAATAAATAGATTTTTCCCTTGACAAGTCCATGAGTTACATGGTATTTTACGACCTCTTAAAAAACATGCGCAGACGAAGCAGGCGAAGGAGGTTTTTGGAATGTACGCAGTCATTATGACCGGAGGAAAACAATACAAGGTAGCTCCCGGAGAGGTGGTCAGGGTGGAGACCCTTGATGCCAAAAAGGGTGATACCGTTGAGATAAAAGATGTTTACATGATCGCAGACGGCGACAACATATCTGTGGGTAAGCCAACGCTTGCGTCAGCCATGGTTACGGCTGAAGTGGTGGAAGAGGGCAGGGGCGAGAAACTCCTCATCTTCAAGCACCGGCGGCGCAAGGGATTCCGCAAGACCAATGGGCACCGCCAGAATTATACAGCGATCAAAGTAAAAGAGATCAAGGCATAATTTTACAACAAATTCCAAACACCAAATGTCAGGCTCTAAAATAACATTCGAATGTTAAGATCCTTCATAAGGACACCTGGACATTATTTGTGATTTGGCGCTTGAAATTTAGATATTGTATCTCCGGAGGATTTAAACATGGCTCATAAAAAAGGCGTCGGTAGTTCAAGGAACGGCAGAGACAGCAATCCGCAGTACCTCGGCGTGAAGCGCTTCGACGGCGAGAAGGTGAACGCAGGTACGATCATCGTAAGGCAGCGCGGGACCAAGCTCCATCCCGGCAATAACGTGGGCAAGGGCAACGACGACACGCTCTTTGCCAAGATCACGGGTGTGGTGAAGTTCGAGCGCTACGACAAGACCCGCAAGCAGGTGAGCGTCTACGCGGCTGTATAACAACATTTTCATCATTCAGGGCTATACGAGGCGGCATTTCAATCATGCCGCCTTTTTCTTTTTTGAGCCGTTCCGGCTTGCATTTTGGTGATGGTATCTGTATATTTTTGTTGAGAGTTAGCGGGAAACAATGTCGAATTTCATAGATAGGGTCAAGATCAATGTGAAGGCAGGCCACGGGGGACGCGGCTGCGTCAGCTTCAGGCGCGAGGCCTATGTGCCGCGCGGCGGACCGGACGGCGGAGACGGCGGCAAGGGCGGCGACATCATCATAAGGGCTGACAGCCAGCTGGGCACGCTCATTGATCTCAGATACCAGCAGAATTATTTCGCCAAGAACGGCGAGCAAGGCCGCGGCAAGCAGCAATCCGGCGCGGACGCCGACAATATCGTGATCCGGGTACCCGTGGGCACACTTGTGTATGATGTCGAGACACATGGCTTGATCATCGACCTCGACGCTGACGGTATGGAATTTACTGCCGCAAAAGGCGGCAGGGGCGGCAAGGGGAACACATTTTTCAAGACAGCGACGCACCAGGCACCAAGGTTCGCTCAGCCCGGAGAAACGGGTGAGGATCTGACGCTGTTCCTCGAGCTCAAACTCCTTGCCGATGTGGGCCTCGTGGGCTTCCCGAATGCAGGCAAGTCCACGCTCATATCGCGTATTTCGGCTGCCAAGCCCAAGATCGCGGACTATCCGTTCACCACGCTTACGCCGGTGCTTGGAGTAGTGAAGCCCGAAGGGAGGAAGAGCTTTGTCGTCGCCGACATACCAGGTCTCATCGAGAACGCACATAAGGGGGCGGGCCTCGGGTTCGAATTTTTGCGCCACGTGGAGCGCACATCCATCCTCCTCCATATAGTGGACGTTTCGGGTATGGTGCCCGGCGATCCGGTAGAGAATTTCAAGAAGATCAATACCGAGCTCGAGCTCTACAGCAAAGAGCTGATGAGCAAGTATATGGCCGTGGCTGCTACAAAGCTCGACGCAGCGGACCATGAAAAGCTCGAAACCCTGGAACGGCATTGCCGCGAGACGGGGTACCGCTTCTTTCCTATATCGGCGGTCACCGGAGAGGGTTTAGAGACACTCGTCAATTTTCTGGCGAACACGGTGGAAGAGCACCAACAGACGATTGCAAAGGCTTGATCCGGATGAGCAGGAAATAAAGCATTTATTGACTGAATGGACAGGAGAAATAAGTATATTTCAATTTGTATGACCTGTTTTCTTGTTGGCCCTGTTCGTGCTTTTTTTGATTGTTCGATTCTTTCGCTCAATTGATGGAAATTATTCTCAGGTCTTCCCGAATCAAGAATGGAACTGACGTCAAAAAAGATCCTTGTAATGCGCTACCGGTTCATCGGCGACACCGTGCTTACCGTCCCTTTTCTGCGGAACCTGCGGAGGGCTGAGCCGGGCGCATACATTGCATGGATGGTAGCGCCTGGCTCTTCTGACGTTGTTAAAGGGATACCTTATGTGGATGACATGGTCTACTGGGACCCGGTGACCATCCATGCCGACAGCAGGGGCACTCACCGAACCTTTTCCGCAAAGTTGGCCTTCATCAAGGAACTGCGGCGTCACCATTTCGACAAGGTCTATATACTCAAACGCTCCCTATCGAGCGCCGTTATCGCGTGGTTGAGCGGCGCGCGGGAGAGGATCGGGTTTGACACCGAAGGCCGCGGTTTACTATTGACCAGAAGGGTCCCTTACCGCCACGATCGCCATGAGGTGGAAAATTTCCTCGAGGTTCTGAGAGCGGACGGCGTGAAGGTCGAAAACGATTTTCTGGAGATCTGGACGACAGCTCAAGAAGAAGATCGCGCAAATCGTGTTCTCGCGGACGCTGGTGTCAGCGCTTCTGAGCAGAAGGTAATGATCCATCCATTTTCTGCAGTGCCGCAGCGTGGATGGCCTCTGGAAAACTTTGCCGAGCTTGCGATACGGTTAAGAAAGGAAGCCGGTTATCGTCCGGTTGCCGTGGGCGGTACAGGTGATATCGAAACATTCAGGAAAGTGAAACCTTTGTTCGGGGAAGGTACCGTAGATCTTATCGGCAAATGCACTCTGCGCGAAACCATAGCCTTATTGAAACAGTGTATTCTTTTCATTGGGAATGACAGCGGTATCATGCATCTGGCAGCGGCGGCGGGCACACCCCTGGTGGCCCTTTTCGGGCCGCAATCACCGGTCAAATTCGGACCATGGAGCCGTCGCGCAAGGGTGATCTACAAAGGGATGGAATGTTCCCCGTGCAAGCAGAAATTTTTTTCTGAATGCGAGCCATCCTCACGCATGAGGCCTGCATGCATGGAGGCCATTTCGGTAGATGAAGTTTTTCAAGAAAGCGTGACTATTGCCGGATTGCAGACGAGGGCATGACGAGAGCGTTACGCGGGCATAGCCCCATAATCATTGCGTGTTTACCATGACTCCCAAACTGTCAGTCACCATCATCACCTATAACGAAGAAACCAATATTCGCCGCACGCTCGAGAGCGTCAAATGGGCCGACGAGATCGTGGTCGTCGATTCCGGGAGCACGGACAGGACAGTCGGGATCTGCCGGGAATATACTGACAAGGTCTTCCATCAGGACTGGCTCGGATTCGCGAGGCAGAAGAATTTTGCCATCGACAAGACCGGAGGCGACTGGGTATTGAGCCTCGATGCTGACGAGCCGATTGAGCCGGCTCTCGCCGACGAGATCCGCGGCTGTATCTCATCACCTGGATCGTTCGATGGCTACCGCATTCCCCGGAAAACGTTCTTTCTCGGAAAACAGATCAGGCATGGGGGGTGGTACCCTGATTACAACCTGAGGCTTTTTCGGAGAGGCATAGGTCGTTTTGAAGAGCGGGCCGTACACGAGGCTATTCGAGTCTCAGGGAGCGTGGGCATAACGCTTCATGCCATATTACACTATGCTTATCACGACCTTGCCTCGTATCTGACCTCGATCAATAAATATTCCTCACTCGCCGTCGATGTCATGGGGGGAAAAGGGATCAGCAAGCTCAAGGCAAGCTGGATGAATATCATGTTCCGGCCGGTCCTGACTTTTGTGCTTAAATATTTTATCAGGCTTGGCTTCCTCGATGGGAAACACGGCCTCGTACTGAATCTGTTCCATTCATATTATGTCTTCGCCAAGTATGCAAAGGCATGGGAATATAGTAAAAGCAGAGAGCAAAAAAACTAGAGCAGCAAGCATCCATCCCTATGCTATATGAGCAATGCAAAAACGTATGAAGATTCTCTTTGTGAACAATTTCAGGGGGAGAGGGGGCGGCGAGGAGTTCCTGCGTGACCTCCTTCCCGGACTTGTGAAGAAAGGCGTAAAGGTCGGCCTCGTTTGCCGGCCAAATACACCCCTTGTGGAGATGTTTCCCGGATCCGGCGTCGAGGTCTATTCTGTCCACCGATCTGGTAAGGGTGCGTTTACGTCGGTATTTAAGATCGCGAAGATCATAAGAAGCGGCGGTTACGAAATCGTAAGCATCCAGCGCGGACATGACATCATTCAGTCATGGGTGGCCTCACTTCTCTCGTTTCGGAATCCCGTTCCCACCTACACGGTTCAGGTCCCTGAATTTCTAAGATCACGTTTTCTTCTCCGCAGGATGTCCAGGATCACTACCATTTCACGATATATTGCTGAGAAAATAACCAGCTTTGATCCTGCTGTGGGGCAGAGAACAAGCATACTGTATTACGGGATCGATCTCGGAAAATTCAAGCCGGAGACAATACCTTCAGGACGGTTCAGAAACCGTTTCGGTCTCTTCCCGCATGCGAAGGTCATCGCAACCGTGGGAGACCTTTGGAAGAACCAGATAGAATTTCTTGATGCGCTTGCGGAGATCCGAAAGACATTTCCCGATGTCAAATATGCGCTCGTGGCCTCTGAAACAGGTATAGGTCAGATCGAAGAATTTAAAGACCGGGCATCCAGACTGGGTCTCACGGAGACTGTGATCTGGACAGGAAGATTGGCCAAAGAGGAGATGCTCTTATTCTATGCCGATATCGATATTGCTGTCAGTACGCACCGCAACGAAGGATTCGGCATCTGGGTGCTTGAAGCGCTCGCCATGGGCAGGCCTGTGATCGCATTCAACGAAGGCGGTATTCGAGACTCCCTCGATGGCTGTCCAGCGGGCAGGCTCGTGGACGGAGGGCCCCGGGAGATGGCACAAGTCGTT